>JAHBNG010000035.1 GCA_019217005.1 Chloroflexi bacterium TSY | reverse complement strand
ACGAAGACTCTGACAACCGTCGTTCATGTAATTGGTTTACGAAAACTTGACTCTATCGTGGGAAAGACTAAGCAGAACTTTTCAGGAGGAGAAAGAAATGAAACGCCTACGCCTATTTGTTATTCTACCCTTCTTAGCATGCTGGCCCTGACTGCCTGTGCAGGGAGGTTAGACTGGCCCCGAGACGGATACCGAGACCATGGAGACATCTTCATCCGCGGAGGGAACAGGGACCATGGTCATTCGGAATATGGGGAACTTGACTTCATGGAACCGGCACTCTCCAGCGATGGTGCCTCACTTCAGGCACGGAACCTACTATGGCCGGCCCTGATCAATACAGATGAAACCACCGGTGCCCCGGTCCCCGGTTTGCAATCCTGGGAGGTCTCTGAGGATACGCTGACCTACACCTTCCAGATCCGCGAGGACGCCGTTTGGAGCGACGGGGTATCGATCAGTTCGGCGGATGTAAAATTCATGATCGAGGCGATTCAGTCGGATATCGAAACCGTTTATGAAACAGCTGTTGAACAGATTGAGGCCGTCAATATCATTGACGAGAAGAATTACGAAATTGTTCTGAGCGAGATCAACTGCGCCTTCCTTTCTAGTTTTGGAGCCATACGGCTTTTGCCGGCGCACAAATACGCGGCAGATTTCAGTGATTTTGAGACCAGTGATTTCAACATGAACCCCGATGTCAGCGGCGGTCCATACATTCTCGAAGAATGGGCGCCAACCGAATTTGAGGCCTACCGTGCCAACCCGGACTACTGGGGTGGCGCACCGGGGATTCCAAATCTAGTCAACCGGGTGATGGAGGATGCCACCATTGGCGTCCAAGCGATCCAGGCTGGCGAAGTTGACTACATGACTATGCAGGGTGATCTGTTCCAGCAGATTACCAACCGGGATCATCTGAACTGGAGTTCATATCCGCAGACGTCAGTCGGTTTCCTGTCGCTGAACTGGAAGGATCCCGACGATCCCCAATCGGCTTATGATGAAGATGGCAATCCGATTGAACAGGCGCCACACCCGCTTTTCGGCGACGTGCGCGTGCGCAAGGCGGTTGCCTTGGGTGTCAACGTCCAGGACATGATCGACGCGATGGGGCCAGATGGGGGCACGCCGCTGGTGGGTACAGTCAGCCCATTTCAAGCTGGGCCTATAACGATGACATTCCGCGCTATACGTACGATCCAGATGCGGCCATGGCCTTGCTTGACGAGGCTGGTTGGGTTGATAGTGACGGTGATGGTGTGCGCGAGAAAGATGGTGTGCCTTTGGCTTTCACGATTTCTTACAGCTCTATTCTACAGATGTTTGAGACCGAGACCCTGATTATCCAGGACCAGCTCAATCAGATTGGTTTTGACGTCTCTATCGAACATTATGAATGGGGCAATTACCTGGAGGAGGTTTACTTTGGTCAAAAGTATGACGCCACACCGATGACCAATAGCGATGGTGCAGCCGCCGAACCGAATACCTTTACTGGCCTGCTGCTGAGCCGTAGGGATACCGTCGGCTCCGGTGGTAACGTCGCATCGTACGTCAACCCCGAAGTGGATGCGCTGATTGATCAAGCGCGCGCCGTGCCAGGGTGTGCCCCTGAAGACCGGGAGTCGCTTTACCACGAAATTCAGCAAATCACCCACGAAGATGTGGCCTACGTCTGGCTCTTTGTGCCCAACATGTTCCACGTGAGCAACAGTCGTATTGGTAATTTCGAACCAGGGGCAACATGGGTCTACTATGGCTACTTGGACCATCCGCATGAATGGGTCATCGAGGAATAAGAGATAGATGCGATATTCGTGAAGTAGTTTTTGCGGCCTCACCAGAAGAGTGGTGAGGCCGTTTTGGGTTAGGGGAGAAGCCAAGAAGCCTATTTGTCATAACGCCGCATTCAGCTGCTTGTCCGCTGCAATGCCTTGTTAAGTACGATTTCCTCTAAGCCTCGACAGCATATCCTGTCCCCTTTCGGGTAGGTCTTCGTATGTTAATATTTTTATCCTTCCATTGAAGGATATATTTCTTCTACGTAGACGTTCTTTATCAGAGTCAGATAGATTTTCCCGTCTACCTATTATTATTATTCCAGAAGGAGAGTAAAGACCATTCAATGAGGTTCTAGCATACGAGTTGTTTTTATCAATCCAATCGAACCAATCTAAAATCTGTTGTTCTGCGTGAACCAAATGACTTGTTGGATTACCTGCTTTTGTATACAAGTCAAGATTTGATGACTCAAGTTCAACAACATCACATGACCCATCGTGTTTTTCTAGAGCATAGTCAGTTTCATATTCTCCCCCTAAACGATGTTTGGGAATAACACGTTTATATTCAAAGCCAAACAAAATGGGATTTTTGGTTAAGTGAGCTTGAATTGAATTTTCGTTTCTCTTTTCGGATTCTAATAAGACAGCAAATTCATCGATGGCTAGTTGCAAACTAAGTAATAAGCGATCAGCGCTCTCTAGGCTTGCTAACTCTTCCTTAATAGTTTGACGAATGATCGAAATATCAGATGGCGAATAGTATTTCTCAGAGCTAATGCTTGATACTAGCTTTTTAGCATTCTCAAATTCTTCGGATTGTCTTGAAGTTAGCTGGTATCGCTTACCTTGTATTTTAAAACCACCCTCTATCATCTTGCGATGCAATTCAGCTAATTCTTTTTCACACTCTGGGTTGTTAGGATACACTGGCACTTCTGCAATAGCCGCAATAGCTAATGTGCTTAGAATATCTTCTTCGTAGTCTTCCTCTAGAACCTGATTAAGTAAATGACAAACCTCTAGTTCACCACGCTCAACATTGAAGCAGAAACATATAATATGTATTGAACGATTACCACTTTCATTGGAATAGATGAGTTCTTTCGCAATATTAATCAGATCAAAATTACTCATTTGGGGGCGACCTTCATCCTCTGGTTGCAGAGAATGAATAGCACCAGCCAACTCTTGGTTCTCACCAGTAAGAAGCGTCAGTCTTCGCTGATCATCTTTCCATTTTTCTAGTCTCAGTAGATCCAAATTTGGCGTTTTTGGCTATTTTCAGTCGAGATTGCAGGGATTTTGGAGTCATTTATTCAGATTTCGGTGGGGTGGTTCAGAATTAGGTTTACACTTTTGATACATAGACAAAAATCTATATGAGGTCATTTTCTGCCTGAGCATGGCTCAAATTAGAAAATATAAACATCTTTTCTCTTTGCAAAAATGTAAACCTAATTGTCCGCCTAAAATGAACCACCCCATTTCGGTTACAGAAAACAACCTATTTCATATCTGAAATCGCCCAAATCTAACGCAAAAACTAGATATCGACCGGCAAATTTGTATTTATGTCAACTGTTTAGCCAGAATTCTCTCTCAAAACCTGAAATTTGGATCTACTGAGTCTACTCACCAAGTCTCCTTGAGTACTTAACTATGCTTGGAACGCAAGTAGTATTACATCTCTCTCACCACAAGTGCGCGGCAAAATAGGCTGCTACCCGTATGTAAATCTCAAAACCCGCTTACCATCTATCTCCCTATCTACGGGCAGATAGCCTGTTGGCCATCTAAAGCTTCCTACGCAAAGTCCAGGTAGTACACTGTCATCGAAATTCTGCTACTTTAAGCAAACTTCATGGCAGCGCGGTTTTGTCCCGTAGGGACAGTTGAATTTAGAGGAATCATCATTTTTTGGATCTAAACTCAGGCGTCCCTACGGGACTAACGCTCAATTCTAATATGTCACAATTTCGATGACAATGCAATACTGTTTTGTCAGATAAGTTATAATACGGTAAACTCTGCCAGAAAGTGACTAAAAAAACGAGGAGGCAGAGAGAAATGAAGCAAGTATATAAAGTTAAACTAAGTGATAAAGACAGAAATGAATTAAGGCGAATAACGGCAAAAGGAAAAGAGAACGTAAGAAAGATAAGAAGGGCACATATTCTGCTCTTGTCAGATGGAGGAAAAACAGACAGAGAAATCATGGAACGAGTGGGAGTGACGCGAGCAACGGTGGTGCGAATCCGCAAAAGATATGTGACGGAAGGGCTAACCAAAGCCCTAGAAGAGAGGCCAAGAAGCGGACGACCAGTCGAGATTAGTAACGAAGCCAGAGCCAAAATCACGGCACTAGCGTGTACGAAAGGACCAGATGGGCGAAGCCGATGGACTTTATGCTAGCAACCACAGCGGTTGAGTTAAAGTTTGTGGAAGACATTTCGCATGAAACCGTGAGTGAAATTCTGAAAAAAAACGAACTGAAACCCCATTTGAAGGTGCAGTGGTGTATCGGAAAGTTAACACCTACATACTTGTGGCACATGGAACAAATCTTGGACCTCTATGCACAGCCCTATGACCCCAAGAATCCTCTCTGGTGTTACGATGAAAAACCTTGTCAGCTCTTGGGCGATACAATCGTGCCGATTGAGATGAAACCAGGCAAGAAATGGCGCTATGATCATCACTATGAACGCAAGGGCATCTGTTACATCTTGATTGCTTACCAGCCACACACTGGACAGCGGGTTGTTCAGATTACCGAACGGCGCAGAGGCCAAGAGTATGCTCGCTTCATGCATGATCTCAAAACGAAACACAATCCTGATGCCGATTCATTACAGATTGTTCAGGATAATCTCAACATTCATTCACCCAGTTCCTTCTACACCATCTTTTCGCCTGAGGAAGCTTTCGCTCTGGCTCAGCACTTTCAGATGGTTTATACCCCCGTCAACGGGAGTTGGCTTAATATGGTTGAAATTGAACTCTCGGTTATCACTCGCCAAGTTCTTGATCGCCGCATTGATTCCAAAGAGCTTCTTGAGACTGTTGTCCTTGCTCTTGTCAACGAGCGCAATGAACAATCCGCTACCATTCAATGGCAATTTACCCCCGCTCTCGCTCGCCAGAAGTTCCAGCGTTTCTATCCTGTTTTGGATACCGATTCTGATGACCAACCTGTATCATAACTTATCTGACAAAACACTACCACACACCACTCACAAATTTTGATTACTCTGCCAGGCGCCAGGAACTGCGTGGATCCAGCGCGTCGCGCAAGCCATCGCCCACCAGATAGAAACAAAGTACAGTCACCATGATCAATATCCCCGGCCAGATCACCAGATGGGTTCCAATGTTGAAATAGGAACGGGAGTCGGTCAGCATGTTCCCCCAGGTTGGTGTTGGTGCTTGCACGCCTACCCCCAAAAAACTAAGCCCCGATTCAATCAGAATCAGGTTGCCAGCGATGATGGTCATGGTCACAATGACGATCGGGAGGACATTGGGCAAGATGTGGTGAATCAACAAACGAAAATTGGAAACACCCACTGCCCGCGCCGCCAAAATGTATTCGTGTTCTTTCAGCGAGAGCACCTCGCCCCGGACCAGACGGCAGGTGCCAATCCAACCCAATAGCGCCAGAATGATAATCAGCAATTCCGCCGAAGGGGTCCAAAACGCGGCCGCGATCAACAGCAAGAAGAGCGTCGGCACAGAACTCAGTGTCGTTACTGCCCAGGTGATCAGATCATCGACTCTACCGCCATAGTACCCGGCAATAAGCCCCAGGGCCACACCGATCAAAATGGTCATGAAACTGGCGCTATAAGCAATGGCCAGTGAAACGCGCCCACCATACAGCAACCGAATCAATTGGTCGCGTCCCAGGTGATCGGTTCCCAAAAGGTGCCCCTCTGCCCCTGGCGACAGAAACTTGTTGGGAATGTTGGTCCGATTGACATCGAGTTCTAACACATTCTCAACCACGGGCGGTCCCAAAATGCAGAGCAGGGTCATGATCCCCAGAACCAACATCGCCATCAGGGTCAATTTGTCACTCAGGATGTGCAGCACAGCGTTCTGCCATAACGTCCGGGGCTTCTGGGGGGCTTCTTCTCCCAGCTTTATTAGAGTTGCGGCAGTCGTCATTGGTAGGATGGTCCTATTTAAGGCGAACGCGAGGATCGAGTAGAGAGTAGAGGATGTCCGATATCAACAATCCCAAAATAAACATGACGGAGGCGATTACGACCGACCCCATGACCAAAGGATAATCACGGTTGAAAACGCCGTCCACGATTAACCTCCCCATCCCCGGCCAATTAAAAACCTTCTCAATGATAACCGCCCCAGCCAGCAAGGTGCCCAGTGCTTGACCAATAAAAGTCGCGACGGGAATCAGCGCATTGGGGAGAGCATGGATCCACCACACTCGACGGTTGGCAAGTCCCTTCGAGCGGGCGGTGCGCACAAAATCCTGCTCAAACACTTCTAGCAACTCGGTGCGGGTGAAGCGGGAGATGAAGGCGATTGTCCCCAATGACAACACAAAAACCGGCATAATCATGTGCCTGGCCGTTTCTGTGATATCGAACCCTCCGTCGCGTCGGGTAATATCGCGCATTCCACTCATCGGCAAAACATCGAGATTCACACTGAGTATGATGATCAGGATTAACCCGAGCCAGAACTGAGGCATTGCGTTCCCGATTACCGTGAAGATTCGCACCAGTTGATCTACCCAAGTCTTGTGATAAACAGCGGCGAGGACGCCGAGGAACATACCCACTCCGTAGCCGACAATCAGGGCGCTGAAGGTGAGCAGTAGCGTGGCCGGAATTTTCTCGATGAGCAGTTCACCGACTGGCCGACGATGTTTCAGGGATTGCCCAAGATCGCCCCGCAACAAACCCCGTCGTTCTCCATAACTATCGACTGTCCCATCGCCATCCGAATCGACCTGTGTCCAGTCATTTCCGACCAACCAGTAGACATATTGCACGTACGGCGGTTGATCCAAACCCAGCTTACGGCGCAAACTTTCAGTCGCCATCGGGTCCGCCCTGGTCGGGTTGAAGGCAATTAGTTCGATGGGGTCTCCCGGGGCGGAAAGCATCAACAAGAAGGCGATGATTGTCACACCGAAAAATGTTGGAACGCCTTGCAGCAGTCTTCTGAGGATGTAGTTACTCATAACTGACCCTGCCCGTTACCTATACCGCCTAACGGCAATTACACATGGATTCTAGCAATTCCTTTTGGGACATGCTCGCGTGAAGTAGGATGGCATTATAGTAAAAAATATGATTTGGCACAAGTTATGCAACCAGGGCAATTGCATCTCAATCAGGATTCGGTAAGACTTTGAGTAAATTATTTTGGGTCTTCGCGCATTGGGGATATTGAACGTGAATAGCTCATATGCCTTAACAATTTTGATGCGCTTACTAGGAGGGGTGATACTTTGTAGTTGCATGAAAAAACCCACCATTCGTTTGTATTGAACAGTGGGTTTCGACACTCAGATTACCCATCCTATAAAGAGATGAGTTATAATCGTAAAAGAGGCGACGGCCGGATTCGAACCGGCGATAAGGGTTTTGCAGACCCCTGCCTTACCACTTGGCCACGTCGCCATTTTGCTATTCTTTGATGTATATCATAACAATAGGACTGATGAATGTCAAATAAGGATGAAACGTTCTTTTGTGAACGGTGCGGCATTTCATTTCTATGGACTATCGAGGAACAGAAACAGGTAGAACGGATACAACCGACACCTGCGGATGGATACACAACATTGTCGCGAGTAAAGCAACCAACCCATTGTGCGGGATGCCGTCATTTACTTCCAATGAATGGGCGAGTACGAGGACTTGTCAAATGGTACAATACTCGGAAGCGGTATGGTTTTATCGTACGCCTAAATGATTCTGAGGTTTTTGCACATGGATCTGCACTCGTTGGTTCCAAACGTCTCATGCCTGGAGATCTGGTTGAGTTTGCCATTGAAACGGATGAACAACGTTCAAAAGCTGTGGATGTGCGCGTATTGCAGAGACGATCGAGTAAAGATAGTTAGGATTCGGAATCCAATGAATGACTGAATTATCATTTATTAGCTGATTATTTCTATCAGCAATTCATCCAGTTGTTGGACAACGACTTTCCAATCAAAGCACTCTCGAATATGTTGTTGGAGTGATGGTGGTGCTTTGCGGGGCGCTTGTAAACGTTGGCAAGTCTTGTAAAACAATTCATCAGGATCGTCGTAAAGGCATGCTGCATGAAGGGATTTTGGAATGAGTTCTGGATAGCTCAGACGATTTGGTAAGAGTGGAAATGCGCCAGCTATCGTTGCTTCTAAAATGCTGACGCCAAAAAACTCATGAATGGCCGTGCTAATCACCAGATCTGCCTGTTGCAGAAGAGATGCATAGTCGCAGTATGATTTGATGTATCCCCAGTGTACAATCTGATTATCTAGACGGATTCGCGCCTCTTCGAACTCACTAGGAACATTGCGGAAGTTCTCTCCCGCTACTGCTAATCGGAAGTCAATTCCTGCTTCCTGTACGCGATAAAGTAGCTCGAAAAAGAGATCAGGTCGCTTATCATATTCCCATCGCTGATTCCACAGAATCAAGGGAGGGATATCTTCTGAATGCCCCAACGGGCAAGACGACACTCTTGTCCTCTACTTCTTGAATGAGGCTCAGATGATTATAATCGGGAAAGTGTTTAACTTTACTTTCTGGTAAAAGAAAAGAGATGAGGTGAGAAATGTGACAAAAAGCGGTTAGCAGTTCATCCAAAAGGTAGAGAACCCAAAAAGGAGGAAGGAATGCTAACCGCGCCAGAAATAACTATAGCAGTACTGATGAATGTATTGCAAGTAACGCCGATGGGAACAAACGTAAATGTAATGCGTCTGATGTGGGCAATGCTGAATGGGTCGTTTCTGAAAAGTCGAGGAGCAATCCATAGCGCATTGAAAGAAAGCGGGTTTGAAGATGAGGAGCCGGCGAAGCTGGTGGAGCTTTCGATATGGATCATGGGATATCACAAGTCTGGGGTCGTGGCAAGAAGAAGTGGAAAGGGAATGGGAGGCAAAAAAGTTAGAAGGGTACCGAGTGAAAAGCATAGATATCACAGGGTTCTGGCGACCGAAGCTAAGGAAAGTGAACCGACTCTATAACTCAACGGCTCGTCATTGCCCGCGCTCATCTTTGGAGTGATGATAAGCTCGGGGGAGATAGGCGGGAAGCGAGTGCCACTGCTCAAGGCAATCATGAGATGCACGGTTGGAACAAAGGAAAGTGAGTTTCGGAAAAAGCTGCTGACAGAGACGAAGAAATCACTGGAGTCAGACGAAGTGGCGGTGGTCGATGCCGGGTTTACAATCAGAGAAATGCTAGAAAGCGGCATAGACCGATTTGTCCTGCGGGAAGCCATTAACTGCACAGTGCGCCGCAATGAGTTCCCAAACGCAAAGAAAAGGCAGACCACCTGAATATGGTGATATTGTGCGACCGCTCTCGCAGCTATAAGGGAAAGCGACTCGAGGCTACAACTCCGGACTCGTCTGGTCGCTTTCTATAGTGGTCGCCTGATTTGCTATCAAGCATGGCACAATCTCGTCCCCAGAACAACCAAGGTGGATACAGCCAACCTACTCGATTTACGTCATTCAGGATCCGGCCTACAACACACCTTTGGTTTTGGCGACCGTTATGACTTTGCAGCCTGAAACCATTTATCTTGTCTACCTGGAACGCTGGCCTGTTGAACCTCCCCCCTTGGCTTCCAAGCAGATGATTGGCTTACATCGTCAATTTGTTCATGCCGATGAGGCTTGTTTCCGCTTACCTGAACTGGGGCTGCTGGCTGGCAATCTTCTTTCCCATTTAGCCGCTTCTCTTCCTCCCATACCGACTGGCTACTGGGATCGAGAGCCTCAATCCACTCCCGGCAGGCTGCGCCGTGTTCTCTCGAGTGCTCTTTTTCCAACTCCTGACCAACTCGACCCTGACTTTCGGAAAAAGGCCTCGGTTTCACACCATTTCCCTAAAGGCGTTCTCGCTCATCGCCGCCTCAATGCCGCTGCTTAAACTAGCCGAGCACTATTTTTACATTTTATCCCGTTTTTTCAGGGTGGATTCTTTTTTCCGCCCCTTTCGGTTTGCCCTTTGTCACTCAAGCCTTTACCAGAAAGTAAAGTTTAAGCAACTTGGGGAGTTCGGCAAACCAACTTTGGCGGTGATAGTTGCTATTGAAGGCGATTCGAGTGGCACAAAGTTGACTCTGCCAATTGATCATTGCATAGGTTAGATCCGGCTTTTCGCCAGGTCGCCAGGGGTAAGTAAGCTGATTTTCGTGCATGTAGAGCAGAATCGGTACCCGCACAGACAATTGTTGACGCAGCAACCCTAACCAGGCTGGCAAGTTGACCATGTCGGTCGCGATGATCATTTGTGGTTCAGTGGATGCTGCTTTCAGAAGTTCTCGAGCTTGTAGAGCTAACTCGATTGCGCCGCCCTGCATTCGCCACTTCCAGAAGCGGCCTGCCATTTGGCTTAACTCGAATTGGTGACGGCTATGGTCTACGATTCCCGTGACCCAGGCCTTGTGGCTTCCTGTGTGATATGGCGAAAGAATCCAACCATATAGCACTTGAGCATTGTCTGATTGAACCATGAAAATGATCGTACCATAAAGAGTGTTGATAGACAATCTATTTCATTTCATTGACGTGACACGACGGGCTCTGGTATGGTTTCAAAGGTATCACATGAAACTGATGCAAATCAATCTACTTTTTGAATACAACTACTGGGCGTCTGCAAAGATTCTTTTGGCTGCGCTCAGTCTCACGAATGAACAATTCATAGCACCTGCATTTTTTCCCAATGGCAGCCTACGCGGTACACTCGTGCATATTGTGTCGGCTGAGTGGATCTGGCGGCTCCGTGTCAACGAGGGCATTTATCCTGCGACGCTTTTATCTCAGGATGATTTTCCGACGTTTGATGATGTCATCTCGCGCTTCAATCAGGAAGAAGCCAAGATGCGGGAATATCTGGGAAGATTGACCAATAGCAAACTGGCAGAACCTGTGAGATATACGCATACAAACGGGGAAGAATATAGTCAGATCTTGTGGCAGATCCTGGTTCATGTGGTTATGCATGGTATGCAACATCGTGCCGAAGCCGCAGCGATTCTAACTGATTTTGGCCATTCCCCTGGAGATATTGATCTGATTGTCTATCTCCGCGAGAGGCGGTAAGATTAATATTAAATAATAGTGTATCTTGGAGCGTTGTTCTAGGAGTCGTTGACATTTGATAGCTCTCCTCAGAGAAATGATTGCGTAATGCAACCAACGCTCTGAGAGCGCACGCTAAATGTCAACAGAACCTAGATAGCAACCGTTCATTTCGTACACATCTAAAAGTGTGCGTCTATGATTGAGGAGAAACTGAAATGCATGACAATCAACGCGTCGTCTTTACCCGTCAAGGCGTTGTCGAACTCCAACCATCCAATATTCCTCAAATTGCCGAAGCCCAACTTCTAATCCGCACACGTATGAGTCTCATCAGTCCTGGTACGGAGCGCGCCTTTTTGCTTGGTCTGCCCAATACAACCAAGAGCTACCCCATGGGTTCGGGCTATAGCAACATTGGTGAAGTGGTTGAAGTCGGTGCCAATGTTGAGGGATGGAAAGTAGGTGATCGGGTAGCGAATCGTGGGAATCATGCCAGATTTGTTGCAGTGGACATAAAGCATTGCAGACAGATACCTGCTGGTTTGGCCGATGAAGATGCTACCTTTTTCCAACTCTCTTCCATTGCGATGCAAGCCGTGCGCAAGGCGCGCATCGAATTGGGCGAGCCAGTGGCGGTGATTGGTGCAGGGATCGTGGGACTGCTAGCAATGCAGTTGGCCCGCATCAATGGCGCTGTGCCCTCGATCTCAATCGATCTAGACGAAGCTCGCTTGGCTTTCGCTCAGAAGGTGGGGGCAGATGCGATTCTCAATGCCAAAGAGGATTTGGCTGGCCCACTTGCTGACTTGTGCGAGCAGGAGGGGCCTGCTGTCGTCCTTGAAGCGACCGGTCATCCGGATGCCGCACCAATGGCATTTGACCTTGCCCGGCGACATGGGCGGGTTGTTTTGTTGGGCAGTACGCGTGGCGAGACAGAGATGGTCAACTTCTATAGCGCCGTCCACAAACGGGGGCTGACCATACTGGGTGCCCATGAGAGTACACGACCTCAAGTTGACTCATACCCTGGCTGGTGGACCATGCCAGACGATCAACGTACCGCGATCAAACTATTGGCAAGCAAACGATTGATCGTTTCTCCGTTGATCACGCACCGCTATCCCTGGCGGCAAGCAGTGGATGCTTATGAGCAGCTCAAAACATGGGATAAAGAGACCTTGGGAATTTTGTTGGATTGGCAGGACGGTTAGATGATGAGATAACAAGATAACATTGTCATCGACATAATGATGGATTACCGTAGGTCCCGTCTCTGGCGGGACAAGCTTCAAAAGCACAAGCTGTTTCAAGTAAAGATTCAAGGTTTTGGGTGCTCGTCACTTCAGAGAAGTGACCTACGATTGACGAATCCTTGAAGATTCCAGATTTCATGTTGAGCTGAGTGTCGGCAACTTTTGTTCCTCGCTTCGATCAGTGGGTGGTGGTGGTGTATAGGAGAGTGCAGAAATCTCAGCATACCATTGGGGCGTCATCTTTATGTCAAGAGCGGCCAGTGAACCTTCAAGTTGTTCGAGGTTACGCGCACCGATAATGGGAGCGGTGACGGCAGGGTTTGCCATAACCCAGGCCACAGCCAGCGAGGCGGGATGAACACCCTGTTCTTGGGCGTGAGCCGTAAACCGCTCGGCCACTTCATAGTACATCTCTTCACCATATCGTTTCCCATACATAGTATTTTCGATCAGCCGACCTTGTTCGGGGCGTTTTTGGGTTGCATATTTCCCCGTCAGCAACCCGCCACCGAGTGGGCTGTAGGGAATCACCGATAGCTGTTCTGCTTGTGCCAAAGGCAGGATTTCAACTTCTACCTGCCGTTTGGTCAGATTATACATGGGTTGAATGCATTCAAAGCGGGCCAGGTTTTTGTACTCCGAGATGCTCAAGGCCTTCATGATGTGCCAGGCTGCCCAGTTGCTGACGGCGGGATACAGAATCTTGCCTTGCCGCACCAGATCGTCCAGCGCTCGCACTGTTTCATCGATTGGCGTATCTTGATCAATCTGATGGACAAAATAGAGGTCAAGCCGATCCGTGTTGAGACGCCGTAGCGAATCTTCCACTGCTTTGGTGATGTGTCGACGCGACAATCCACGATCGTTGATGTCCTTGCCAACTTTACCATACACCTTCGACGTGATTACCAGTTCATCACGGCTGCCTGCTATCAGTTTGCCCAGAATTTCTTCTGAACGACCTCTTGCATAGACGTTGGCACAATCAAAAAAGTTGATGCCAGCGTCGCGGCAACGTTTGAACATGGCTGCGGAGGTGGTCTCATCTGCATCACCACCAAAGGACATTGTGCCAAAGCAGAGTTGTGAGACGCGAATGCCGGTTCTTCCCAATAAGCGATACTCCATTTTAGTTTCTCCTCAAGATTTTTGAGCGTACCACAAAGTGTGTAAATGAACACTGCTCAGTCAGAGAACCGCTGCATTTACACACTTTGGGACACACTCCCAGATTTTTTAGGAATTAGATGTTTCGGGTATAACGAGCTTCGTGCAATTTGATGCCAGCCGGATGGGTTTCGACTCTGGTTGCTCCATCCAGCTGCAATCCGCATCGTTGATAGAACCGAATAGCTATTCAGAGAATGAAGGTACTCATCATTATAACATTCCTTCTTCTGCTCTGCACTGATCGAGTGCACTTCGGGGCGCAATTCAGTTGAATGCCCCGTTCGGGAAGAACGAGAGTGGTTGTCTTGAAACATGGGTTTCTTTGCCTTTCTCGACCAAAAATGATCGGTTTGTCTCAATTACGGCATCGAAACAATTCGATTCAACAGGATCTCAGGTGGTTGACAAGAAATCTAAAATCATAAAGGGATTGAAGGAATTGAAGAAGGGAACGACAATCCTTCAATCTCTTCACTCTCTTCATGGTAAACATACTCATTCTTTGTCAACCACCTGAGATCCGATAGAACCGACATTTATAGATTGTACAGATTTTTGTCATTCATATAAGATTCCATGGCGTCGTCACCTTTCTAAGTAAAACCAAGAAAGTATTTGGACATGGATTTCTAGGATTTTTCAGATTTTTATCCGTGTTCATCCGTGAAAATCCGCGTCCTATTTCTAATTTCTTTCTTGGAATCACTTAGACATCATAGAAATGCTATCAAGAAATACCATAAAAAAGCTTTCAGCTAATCAGCCGTCAGCTAGGTCGAAGCGACCACTTCGTGAACAGCCAGAATCGGGTCATATTTTGTGACTGATTCTTATACTTTCCTATACGACAAAAAACAATCATATTTATGTGGACAATTTGTAGGGCTAAACACGGATAATCGTTGGGTTCTCGACGAATTATCGACGCCATTCCGTTAAACTATACGCACCAAAGATTGTCACATTGCATCATACCCGTCCGGTTTCGAACCAGTCACCATGCCCACCTATCAACTTTATCTGTTCGGTCCGCCACGGCTGAAGCGCGACAACGAAACACTCGAACTACGTCACCGCAAAGCGATTGCCCTGCTTGCCTATCTCGCTGTTACCAAACAACCGCATAGTCGGGATACTCTGGCCACCTTGCTCTGGCCCGAGTATGGGCAAAGCGAGGCGCGCACCCATCTGCGGCGCGAGTTGTTGCGTCTGCGGAAACTGATGGGGAATGAAATGTTCGACGCAGACCGCGAACAGATTGCGTTGCAAGCCAATGCTCCCATCTGGATTGATGTTGACGAATATCGGCAGCAGCTTGAGAAGTCGCAAAACTGTCGTGAGCAACATAAATCTGCCGGTGTTGAGCAAGATTTGTGTGAAATCTGTCTCTCTTTCTTAACCAATGCCATTACTTGCTATGTCGACGGCTTTATGGCGGGCTTTACTTTATCCGATTGTCCCAACTTCGACGACTGGCAATACTTTGAATCTGAGGAATTACATCAGACCTTAACGGCAGCCCTTTTGCGTCTCGTCCGAGGTCATCGCGCCCGAGAGGAATTTGACCAAGCCATCGACTATGCGCGTCGTTGGCTCTCCTTGGATTCGCTTGATGAATCAGCTCATCGAGAATTGATGACGCTCTACGTCCAAAATGGCCAACAAGCCGCTGCGCTCCGCCAATATCAAGCTTGTCAACGAATTCTAGATGATGAACTCGGTGTACCACCCGAAGACGAGACAACCGAACTCTACGAAGCCATCCGCACGCGCAAATTTGACAAGACGACAAGATGACAAGATGACAAGATGACGGATTCCCCCGCTTCATCTAGTCATCTTGTCATCTCTTCATCCAGTCACGTGATCTCTCCTCCCCCTTCACATACGCTGCCGACCCATGCAACGCCTTTTGTTGGTCGACAGACGGAGTTGGATTATTTTGCCCATCAACTACACACCAAGCATTTGGTCGTTATGAGCGGGATGCCGGGTGTCGGGAAGAGCTCCTTGGCCCTCGCATTGGCTCAGCAGACGGCGCCTCGCCAGTCCATTTTCTGGCATTCCTTCCAGGCAGATGAAGGAATTGAGGCCCTGATCTGGCGGCTGGCGGGCTTTTTGGCCGAACGAAATCAGGGTGAGCTGTGGAACATGTTGCAAAATGCGCAGCAGCCTGGTGCACAATTGCCGCCCGTGCAAATGTTGTTCGATTATCTTTGCCAACTGCTCACGGGACAATCCCTTCTGCTATGCCTTGATGATCTCCATCATATCGAGGCAGATACCTTGACGTCAGCCCTCGTTAACCAATTGATCGGTCGCCACAAAACTGACAATGTCTCGTTTATTGTCACAACACGTCGCCTGCCAACCTTTACCAATTGGGCTGGCTTTCGCGCCCTGGAGGGGTTGAGCTTAGAAGATACGCAACGCTTACTTGTCCAAGAAAGTCTCCCGTTGGCAGACGGGTTTATGTATCAACTTCATGCTGATACAGAGGGAAATGCTCAGTTTTTGACTTTGGCGATCCAGGCGCTCAAGCAATCGAGCGATCCGTTTCAGGTGCTTGATCATCTGGCAGAAGCTGATGATCTGGAGCGCTACTTGCTGAATCAGGTCAATGCACAATCCTCAGAAGAGGAAAGAGCAGTCATGGAGGCAGCCTCCATTTATCAAGGGCATCCCTGCACACGCCACGCCATCGAAGCAATCGCAGATGGGATCAATGGACGCAACGCGCTGCTCAGCTTGACCGATCGCCATCTGGTACGAGTTCAGACAGGCGATATGGGCCGGGTGTACCAACAACACCCGATCCTTCAAGCGTTCTTCTACAGTGGCTTGAGCCGTCGCCGCCGACAAGAAATGCATTATCGTGCGGCCGAATATTATGAGCTGGATGAGCAAGATCTACTCCAGGCTGCCCAACATTATATCTCTGCGGGAGATGCCACACAGTCCGCAAAGTTGGTGACCAGCAATACACAGCAGTTGATTCGGCAAGGGCGTTTGCGACCGTTACGACGTTTGCTGGCCCGCTTTCGTGACACGCAACTGGAACCAAGCTTATGGGCCGCTGTCAATCTGGTGCGCGGACAGATCTGTCTGCTACTTGAGGACAGAGAAACCGCGCGCGAAAGTTTTGATTTGGTGCGGCTTCTCTTGGAACCAATTTCGTCCTCTTTCATCAACCCGTTTTCTGAGGAGCAGTCTGATCGATCTGCTGGCCCCCAAGATGACATAGATGCGAATCTATTCTCTGCCCAGGCTCATCTTGGGTTGGCAGGAACGTATGAGCATGAAGACTTACAAAAGGCGTTGGAATGGGCGAAACGTGGGTTGGAGGCAATTGGTCAATCCGCTCAAACAGGTTCGCAACGGCCTGACGAAGCAAGACAGAAAATCATTGCGGAACTCCATCTTAAAATCGGCGGCATCCATGCTGTTATGGGCGATTTCAGCATCGCGCAGCAACACATCGCGACTGGATTGGAGCAACTTCCCATAAACATTGGGATGGAGCATATTGCCGGGGAAGAAAATCTCGGTGGTATCTACTTCCATCAGGGCCAGATAGATTTGGCCGCTCAGCATTGGGAACGTGGTCTGGCACTCAGTCAGCAATTGAGTGCGCCGTTCAAGATGACGGATCTGCGCAACAATGTAGGATTGTGTCGATTGCTAGAGGGTCGCTGGGCAGAAGCGGAGGCACACTTTCATGAAAGCCTAGAACAGGCCGCAACGCTTGGCTTTCGCAGCCGAGAAGCTCTTTGTACACTCAATTTGGCCATTCTCTCCACGTGGCAGGGTGACAATGAGGCGGCTGAACAGTATTTTGAACATCTCTTTACGCTGACCCAGCATGGCACCTTGGAAGAATTTCGCATCAACGGCAAATATAGTTTGGCCGACCTGCGTCTGCGCCAAGGTGATCTAGACGCAGCAGACGCGCTCTTGACCGAAGCAGAGCAATTGGTTGCCGAAGCGCAGACCCACTATCAATTTGTCGAAATTCATCGCCTACAGGCACAAGTGGAGTTGGCACAGAATCAAGTAGAGACTGCTCATGAGTACGCAACCCGTGCCTTGAAGATGGCCCAGGAAATGGGCGTCGTGCGCGAAGAGGGCATTGCGCGGGGTGTGCTCGCACAGGTGTTGCTTGCGCAAGGACAGGCTGATGAGGCGATTGCCGCATTTGAAGAGAGCGTCCGATTGCTTGCCCGCCGAGACCGATATGAAACTGCTCGTAACCAACAGTTGCTCGGCCATACTTTGTTCACGCAAGGTGATTCCGATCAGGCTGAACATCTACTACAAGAAGCACATGCTGCCTTGACAATGATGGGTGCTCATTCAGATGCAGCAGCATTAGAATTCGAACAATTATGAGACACAAAAAACCCTCGATTTATACCCAAATTCGTATTTTACTTCTCTCCCTCTTCCTCGGTGGCATCGCACTCATCTTTGTTCTCTTCGGACTAACAAATCTCTACGTAATGGCCAAGACAGAAATTGCAACTGACCCTACTCTGCCATTCGCGACCCATATCACACATACACAGTCAGCTGTTCTGCTTGATACCACTCCCATTTGGTTTCTTCCCCATCTTGATGCTCGATCTGACATGGCTTGGAGTGACGTGGACGGTGATGGAGATTTCGATGCGGTGGTAGCACTTGGCACTGTCCTACAGCTCTATCTAAACGATCGTGGTGTCTTTGGTCACCAACCAGATTGGACATCAAAACCCAACGAACTGACTGGCATCCCTCATTGGGTCGATATCGATGGCGACGGAGATCCCGATCTGATCTCTGGCAGTCGCTCTCTTCAACTCTATCTCAACGAAAATGGCACGTTAATGAGGGAGCCAGCTTGGACCTTTATGGAAAATAGCGAATTCGGCGCGGTGACCTGGGGTGATTTTGATGGCGATGCGGATTACGATTTGGCTGCATGGCATCAGACGGTTGAAGCAGGCTTCGAGGATGGGGGTAAGAATTCAGGTATGCCGCGCTGGCAAGTGAGCATTTTCCCGAATGAACAGGGTAAATTGAGCGAGGAGACAGTCAGGAGTATTGAGCCAACCGACTTTCAACCGTCAGCTATTTCCTGGGGTGACTTGAACGGCGATGGCGACTTGGCTCTGGCGTTTGGGCATGACTTTGGCCCGGCAAACGTCTATCTGAACAGCAATGGCGATTTTGTGGCAATGGATGGCTGGAGCGAGGATCTTCTGATTGGTGCCTATGGCACCCCCAAAGTCATCTGGAGCGATATAGATGGGGATGGCGATCTTGATCTGACAACGGTGACTTCCGTGCAAATTGAGTTTAGCGGCGTGGTACCATCCGCTCAGATCTATCTCAATGAAAATGGAGAACTCAATCCGACACCAATCTGGCGCGTCGAAAACAGCAAGAATTTTGCAGCTATAGACTGGGGAGATGTGGATGCCGATGGGGATCTGGATCTGGCTCTAGATTCGAGCGTCTATCGGATGAATGATGGTAAGCTCGATCAAATTCCCAGTTGGACGGCCAACCAAGCAACGAGTACCGTGCGCTGGCTAGACATAGATAGCGATGGCAACTTGGATCTGATTCACGATGCCGGTGTTTATCTAAATCGGAGCATAGGTTTGTCTACAAGACCCAGTTGGACGTCGCTGAACGAAGGGGAATGGACAAACGACATAAGCAATAGCGTAGCTTGGGGGGATGTGGATGGCGACAGCGATCTCGATCTCGCAACCGGAAATTGCCCTGGGTTTTTTGACAGCGTCAATCGGGTCTATACCAACGAAAATGGAAATCTAAAGGAAAACGCCAGCTGGATATCGCAAGAAAGCGAGTGTACATCACAGATAGCGTGGGGGGATGTGGACGCCGATGGTGATCTTGATCTCGCGGCTGCGAGTCGTGAATCTCTCAGAATCTATCTGAACCAAGCAGGGTGTCTTGAAACCACTGCTTCGTGGCGATCGGAACAGTTCACCAGGACAAGAACAATCGCATGGGGAGATGTGAATGGAGACGGTGCGTTGGATTTAGCCATTGGCCGCCAACCGGTGGGGATGGGCGGAGATACTTCACTGCTGCTCAACAAAGGTGATGGGCTATTCACCGCGCCCGCATGGCGAGTTGCCACTACGAACCGGATTAACAGCGTGGCTTGGGGAGATGTAGAGGGTGATGGCGATCTCGATCTGGCGACGGGCGGTTCCGAAGGGGTTCATCTCTACCTGAACCAGAACGGAAGTCTCGAGACAGATCCCGGCTGGTCATCTCTGGAACGTAGATGGATCTCCAGCGTGGCTTGGGGAGATGTAGAGGGTGATGGTGACCTCGATCTGGCGATAGGAGGTGCTGGTCTCCCCAATCGTCTCTATCTCAATGAAGAAGGTAACCTAGAACCCACGGCGACTTGGTTCTCTAATGATAATGGGGCGTCTCAAATTGCTTTTGGAGATGTGGATGATGATGGCGATCTGGATCTGGCTGTGACGAGTGGAAGGCAACTCAAGCTTTATCGCAACAATGGCGGACAGCTTGATCCAACTGCGCGCTGGTTGATCGAGCAAGAGACGTTTGCAAATGCTCTAGCGTGGGGGGATGTGGATGGAAATGGTACGCTCGATCTTGCTGTTGCGACAGAGGGTCGATTCGAGGATACCCGTACAAGTGCCCCAAACCAGATCTATCTCAACCAGCGACCCACTCGCCCCACAGATCGGGAAAAAAATGCCGCCATCCGCATCCAGCGAATTCACAACATTCCCAACGCTGGTATTGCTTCCTATTCAACCGCCATCCTCAATGCAAGTGGCCAAGTTTCCGTAACCTACGCGCTCTTTCATCCATTTGGCCAACCAATGCGTCGCATACGGGCCCAATACTCGGTCGATGGTGGTGGTCACTGGCAAGAGGCCAAGCCTGCCGAAGGCGTGCCCACAGCGGATTTGACGACCGAGCCGTATCCAACGATCACCGACCAGAATCGCCATCTCTTTGTCTGGGATGTAGTGGGCAGCGGTTTCTACGGTCAAAGCCAAAATGTCATCCTCCAGCTGGAAGGGATTCCCAGCGTGAAGCCGAGCAAGGGGGGTGTCTCTGGTCCGTTTCAGCAGGCCGTTGTCAGCACCCAGAGCATGCCCTTTCGTGTACGTGGCAATCAAGTGCGCGTCACCAACGGCAGCGATCCAGTGCCCAATGCCCTAGTCTACTGCCTGGCGCAAGATCAGACAACCGCGGACGCAATGCGTGCAGGAACAGATGCGTTTCGCACAGATACAGAAGGGTATCTACAAGGTCGGGGGGCGATAGACGAGAATGATCGACTGGTGGCGCTGGCTCCGATTCGATCAGAATTTGCCACAGATGGCGGAATTGCATTGGATGGTCTTGATGATTGGGTGGACCTTGGCGTACGGGGTTCTTTGGATATCTCCGACTCTCTCTCAATTGAAGCTTGGGCCAAGGTGGATGAGAGAGACGGCTTTCGGTTCCTTGCCGCTTATGGTTCGGCTACAGAGACAGAGCTTTTCTTAGGGATACAGGATGATCTCTTTGAGTTTGGTCTAATGCCAAGCGCGATCATATCCGCACCCGTCGTCACTGCGCCCGTTATCTCTGCACCGATACCCTCGGACGTTATGAATCCTTGGACCTATCTAACCGGCGTCTATACAAATGGGCAAATGCAGCTCTATGTCAACGCCAAGTTAGCTATGACGGCTTCGGTTCCTTCAACGACATCGGTGCTCTCGTTATCCAGCGATGGTCTCTGGACGGCGGGTGCCTCACCGAACGGCCAAAGTAACTTTTTTGCCGGCGGTCTGGACGAAATCCGGCTTTGGAAGCGGGGCTTATCGCAGACTGAAATCAGCGAACATTATCACCATCATTTACCGGAAGAAGAGGGTCCAGGGTTAGTAGGCTGGTGGGCGTTTGATGAAGGGGAAGGTGCGGAGACAGAGGATCGCAGCCTTCGTGGACAGCCAGCCAGATTAATTGGTCCAACTTGGAGTGGCAAACAGAAATATTCTCTTTATCATACCAGCGCTCTCAACTTGGATACGGGGCTGCCAGCCCACGAAATTCTCGAGCTGGGTGTCCAGACGTTGACCGTGACCTCCTCCAATCCGCTGTTGCTTTTTGACTTAGATGTTTCGCTTGAGTGGGATGCACATCAAGACAGTCAGTTTTTAGACCAGCTAGAGTTTGATATCAAGCGTACCTCTCAACTGCTTTACGATTGGACCAACGGACAGGCAGCACTCGGAAATGTCACAGTTTATCAAGATCAAGAACGTTGGCTGGATGGGGATCTGCAGATCTACGCCACAAACCGGTTGCGTCCCAACGCCCATCAGGGGGGAATTGTGACCACCCTCGTCACCGACACAACCTCCATTTCAACCCTGACCTACATGCCGGGTCAAGTACGGATGGGCGCCATCTGGAATCGCTATGGTCAGCCAGCGAGTGGCACATTGGGCGAGGATTGGGCACGTGCATTGGCCCACGAGTTGGGCCACTATCTGTTTTACCTAGATGATCACTATTTGGGGTTTGATGAACATGACCGACTGCAACCCGTGACAAGGTGCACAGGCAGCGCCATGACCGATCCCTATATCGAGGACTACACAGAGTTTTTGTATGCATCCTCGCAGGTAGTTTCGTCTCATTGGGCATTGAATTGTCAAGAGACAATAGCGGCCCAAACAAGCGGACGCTCTGACTGGGAGACGATATCGACCTTCTATCCCATGTTAAACGGCAGCCAACCCAATCCGGGCCCCAGCCGACTGGTTCTTGCCGTCACCCAAGTCGAATTTGTCCCGCCACGTGCCGACTTGGTTGGGCAAAACCAACTATTGTCAGTCCCTATCTTTTATCTGTCCCAGGACGCTGGCCTTGTCAATCCTGGTGAGTTGGCAAGGGGGTATCTCGTTCAGAAAGACCGCATGGTCGAACTCGGCAGCCCGCGTTTTGATCAAATTCACGCACGGGGAGCGCGTGACGGGGATCGCCTGTGCCTCTATGATGCAACGTTCATTCAGGATGGGACGACGCTTGCTCCTCAACTTGGGTGTGAAAAGATTCGACAAGGCGACAATCAGCTCAAGTTGGTTTCGAAGCCAGGTTGGTCTCCTGACGTGATCATCGAACCGCTCAACACTACCCGAGTTCTAATCCGAATTCCACAAGAGAGTACGGGGCTAACAGGGAATGAGACGCTGAAGGCACGCTTTTTCCCTGCCCACGCGCCAGCCACACAGGAGATGACCCTCACGCTTCATTCGAGCAATGCGAATAATGTGCGCGAATATCGCGGCGAATTTACATTTGACGATATGGACGTGGCGGGTCATGTACAGGTTTGGGTTGATGAGCCAGATTCATCGGACAATCCGCGCCGGGAAACGATTACTAGCTATAGTTTGGGCGGAAACCCGCTGGGCATTGCTCGACATCTGGGCATTGCTCGACATATTGGTCTTTCGCGGCGGATTGGAATCGCCCGTCATGCACCAGGGACATCTCTCGATGGACGCGTCATGCTCTTTGGTCGTGATGTCAATTTTGAATATAAGGAGTTTTATACGCTACAGGCTACAACGAGCATTGCCAACTCACGCAGGTGGGTCCGGCTTATCGTCTGTTGTTATCAAATCCAGAGCGGGCGATAAGAAATCTGTCTATTACCTTTAACTATTTGGAGCGGGAAGTGCCGGCGGGAGAAGAGGATGGAATCGCAGTCTATTATCTGAGAGAAAGTGAACCAGATGCGACATGGCAGCGCCTAGCAACCGTCAAGAACGCGGACTACAACATCGCTTCAGCTGTGGCTCAAGGACCAGGGCTTTATACGCTGATGACAAGTGTTGCAATTCCACTAGAAAAGGGGTGGAATCTGATTGCTTACCCCGTAAAGGAGTCACGACCAGTCGCCCAAGCTTTGGCTTCGATCAAAGGACTCTATACGGTGGTCTATGGTCACAACCGAGGAGTTGCTGGTGAGAAGGAGCCAAGCGAGCGCTGGCGTGTGCATTGTGATTGTGACGTCGTACCACCCTGGCTTCTACCTGCCGCGCCACTGACCGAACTGGAGTTTGGACAAGGATATTGGATCAGCGTCAAGGAACCAGTGACACTTTATTTGAAAGGAAATGAACAGTAATCAACTCAAACAAAATAAGCTAAGCCTCTATCATTTGACGCCTTGCCCTGTACATTTAAAGACAATGCACCTGCATTAGATGGTTTGGGGGTGTAGTCTTCGCCTCACCTAATTTCTCACTTCAATGGCCAGTCAACGCGCCAGTCAACGCTACACATACGCACAATGCTCTAAGATAATCACCATAACCCACCAAAAAAATCGCTCATCAGACGAAAGTGTGCAACACAGTAATTTTCCTGACAGTATGTAGTTGTTTTGCACACGTTGCATAGATGAGCTAACGGCAATATAGACAGTGTGTCCCTCAGTGTGTAAATGGAGACCGCTTTAGTGTGAGAATCTACTCCACCTACACACTTTGTGGTACGCACTCGCAATACAAGGATGTATATTGATGAGTACCATCGCACTTCAGGCCACTGTACCCGGAAACTGGCTACACACTTTGTTCCCTCCAAAGTCTATGTCCACAACATCAACTCCACCAACCACCCCTGGCAAAGAGACGTTGCTGTCGATGCGAGATGAAAGCGAACTGCTCGGTGAGGCACTGCAGTTTGATCAGACGGCGCTTTCTGAATTGTATCGGCGTTATGAACCCAAAATCTACAGTTATATCTACCGTCGTACAGGTGAACAGCTCTTGGCGGAAGAACTGACGGCTCAGGTTTTTCTGAAGATGTTGGAGGCGATCACCAACGGCAAGGGGTGGCACAGTACATTTTCAGGCTGGCTTTATCGCATTGCCCACAATCTCATTGCGGACCACTACCGACAGCGCGGCCGCCGCCAATCAGTTTCGCTTGATGATACCCCGTCTCTCACTGACGATGGAGGTGATCCGGTTTCCTCTGCTGAACGACAATTGGATACAGATCGCTTGCGTCTTGCCTTGCGTCATTTGACTGAAGACCAAGTACAGGTTGTCACGCTGCGTTTTCTAGAGGAATATAGCCTACGCGAGGTAGCGGATATGTTGGATAAGACTGAACATGCGGTGAAGGCGCTCCAGTACCGAGCTGTTCACAATCTACGCAAGTTTTTCGAATCATAAGATATAGATGTTCAGATAATGCTTTTCCACACGAAACAGTAGCTTGTCAGCATTTCAGCTGGTCAGCTCTCTGGCTGACCAGCTGAAATGCTATCAACGACAAGAACATCTTTTTCTGAAAGGCTATAGTTATTAAGCGGAATGTGAATAGACTGTCTCTTCTTGTTCTGGTGAGTTTGCTTGAGGTTGTTCTGTACAATGTGGCGTAATGTCTGCTGTGTTGCACATCTGTATGGCGTCGTCCATATTTTGGGCTTTAGGATGAATGCGCTTGCTCTTCTGTAGCGTTTCCATTTGAGACATGTCAGACGCATTTTCGAGCAACTTTTTTAAGGTTTGTGTTTCTTTATTGAGAACTTCGAAATAGCGGTTTTGTTCACTATTCGCACATCGTTCAAGTAATCCAATATAGAATTGAATGTTGGTAAGAGGCGCACGCAATTCGTTGCTAATGTGGGCAATATATTCAGAGCGTAATTTTTCCACTTGTTGCATCTGTTCCATCATATTCCGCAACTGTTGACGTCGCTGCCGCAGTGCTTGATTAGCTTGTTCGCGTTCACTGCTATCATGCATCATCACCAATCGACCAGCAAAGTGAAAAGCTTCATCGTGCAGAGGTGAAATTGAGACATCAAAGAATCGTTTGGCTCGATTGTTAGAACTTTGAATAAGGGTATTATACTCTTTGCTGTGACTGTATAAACAGGCTGTTAGATTGGGCCAATTCTCAAAAATCTGAACAGCACATAAACCAATCAAATTTGTTCCCTGTAGGTCGCCCCGTAAGGATCCAAGCATACGTTGGGCTGCGGGATTGACGTCAACGACGCAATTATCAGTATTCAAGACAAGATAGCCGTCTTGCATACTCCTGATGATGGCCGTTTGCGCAACTGGCAGTATATCAAGAAGTTGGTAACGCAAAAGCCCCCATGCCAAGGCAATTCCCGTAACAGTGAACATAAAAGGGGTCAAATCTAGATGACCAAGCGGAATCAACTCTAGAATCGTAATCACATTGCCCACCCACGGTGCAAGTCCCGCAATCACTACGACGATAATTTGTTGGCGCGACTGCGCTTGGGGATTTGCCTTATACTCATAGAGAAGAATTCCAATACCGATGATAAAAAGCAGATAAGAATACGCGGCATGGAGCCAGAAAGCTGGGCCATACGTAGCATTTATTACTGAAAATGGGCTGCTTTGAACGACCTCAATATCTACGAAGAAGAGCAGGTGCCGACTGTTGGTCCAAAATAAAGCCAGTGACATAGCTGGTATGACCAATAGGAGCACTATATTTTGACGAGTCAGCCATCTTTCTCGAGCGGTATATTGCAGGGCAAAAATCAGGGTCGCTGGCGAAACGATGACAATGAAGAGATATTTTATTTTGTGCCATAATAGCTTCATTTCGATGAAGGCTGTACCCAGCTCCAAGGTGTATAAACCAGTCCAGCCCGCAACTGCGAGCATAAACAACGCAAATGCCTCAGCGCCTGCTGAAGGGCGGTTTGACCACGCGGTATATGCAAGAAGCAAGGATATGACAAAAATGATTGACAATGGTATGACAAATACCATGGAGACCCAAGGCATTTTGTCTTCTCCTTTGTGATAATGAATACCAGCAATATATGTCGGGCACAGGCTCATCTAAAAAATTATGCAAACCGATTGATTCACCAGAGGCAAAATATCGTGTCGCACGATTTTGTCTAGTAAGCACCGGGCAAAAGCATCGAGTTTTCACAATCGACGCTTTCATCGATGAACGCTTGTGGTATATATGTATCCAACAAGCTTGGGTCATGGGTGTTCCCGAGCCAACCTGATCATACACTTTGTGTACAACATCACTGGTCGTCTTCCTGACGGATGCTCAACGGTTGCCCCCTTAATTTGGTCGTAAGGACGAGGATAGTAACCGTATAAATGAAGAAGACAAACGTACAAAAATGGTCCGAATCAGACTGTTCTTGAAGTAAAAAGGGGGTTAAAGCTGGAGAAATGCACGCCCAAAAAAAGCGTCAGCCAATTGTCAGCTGACGCTCACCTTAAATTCCGTTAAGGTATTCTGATTAGATTCAAATCTGGAGTGATTCAAATGAGAGAAAATGTATTAAGTAAGGTACCCAAATTTTAATTTTTTCTGTCAGACATGTCTCCAAACGTGATATTCGACACAAACTTATTTGGCCAAGCTTTAACTTAAGGCTTTTCCAACAATTGAAACCCCTAATTTGATCTGGAAAAGCTCAAGCCATTCCAGAGAAGTCGACTTGGCAAATTAGGGAGTTATTTCTCTGGAATGGCCTAAGTTATATCTTTAAGCTTGAGATTGTTTTTCTTCAAATATGCGAGGAGGCCAATTTTGTTGACTGTCTTCATGGCGCGAGCCGACGCTTTAACTTTAATGGTGCGCCCTAATTCTGGGACATAAATCGAACGTTTCTGAACATTGGGCTGCCAATTGCGTCGCGTCTTTTTGTGCGAAAAGGTGTCGTTATTGCCATAAAGCGGGCCTCTGCCGCTAAGTTTGCATTTGGCCATGATGGGCTCCTTCAATTACTCATTCTATTTTATTGCAACTAAACAAGTATACCGCAAGCTGACTAAAAACCCTAATTTCAAAGTCCAAAATATTAATTTGTCCCATGGTTCTAACATGTGTTATTGCCACATCTGCGGTTTGTTGCGGCGGCGTAATCGCAATAGGCGCAAGATGGTGAAAAAAAACGAGAAACCACCGAGGAGGGTGAGCAGACCAGCCACCACCATGCCGGCATAAAAAAGATAGATGTACAGACCGCCTCCCCCCATATCGGCTCTTGTTTCTATCCAATCCGCAATAAAGGAGGGTAACCCCAAAATGCCAAGCAGCATGGTCAGGCTGGCGAAGATGGCAGAAATGATAAGTGCCATCTCATTGAGCCGTTGCGATTCGATCTGCAAATAGAGATTGTGGTTACGTTCTAAGAGCGATGTGAGATCGGCCAAATTTGATTCCGCATGCGCTAGAAAGAGCGGAACCCCAGTCTGATTCATAAATAGTTCAAATTTGGCAACGGCATAATTGGCCTGTGCGATCAAGTTTGGTGCCGTGATTGTTCGTAGATGGGCAATGAGTCGAGCTGCATTGGTGGTCCGCGTGTCAAATTTACGCAGATTTCTCTTATCCAGACCCTCATCGCCACGCAGAAGCACAAGCGCATCCGATAAGTAAGATTCGGTCAATTGCTTGGCCAACTGTGCGAGCAAGCGAATCTCCAAGCCAAACTCGATTCCTCGCAAGATGCTGTCCCAATAATCAGTGTACGAAACCTGCGTGGATGAAAAGACAATCTGGTGACTGCTTTTACGCGTATAGGGGTAGATGACGGCACAGCGATCGCCCAATATGCAGAGTTCATCTTCCCATGACGATTTATCCCAACAAGCAATCTCGCTTAAATAATCTGGACTGTGTGCAGGATAGTAGTAGGTCGATTTGCCTTTGAGCAGAACGCCTTCTAAGAGGCTCGAAATCGTCTGGACGTGAGCAGCTCCACGTACATCACTCGGTCGTAGCCAATTACGACGATGAGCCTTTCTATCTAATTCGCTTAACTCTTCAAAATAGAAGACAGTATACTGATCGCGCAGCCCTCCTGATTCGTAAAAGTCGGGTCTTGGGCGCAGACGGAGATCAATGGGCGAACCGTTGTGGGGGTCATGGAGACGACCTTTGCAAGAATCAACAAATTGCCAGACGACCTCAACTGCCATTTGCCAAAGCACCGGTGGATTTTCATCTTCAAAGTCAACGAGTGAGTGATTTTGTACCCACTGCATAAACTATTGAACCGATGCAATATGACTGCGGCTGGCAGGCGTATCGATCGATTCCAATTCCACAATCTTGGCTTTGGCACTTGCCATATCGAAATGGCCCTGCAATCCCATCACGTCGCGCGAGACGTCGATCAGCCGATGCAGCTTGGGATATTGAATTTTCAGGATAATCGTGATAATGCCGTTGCTGGAGAGGCGAAACCAGATGTCCCACTTTTTCCAGACGCGTAGAAATTTTTCCTTGAATTGGACATTGTTGACGAGCTGAGCAGGAAATTTGACTTCTTTTTTGATGAGCCGATATGTTGGCGCGAAATTATCTTCGGCCAAAATTCGATGGAAGACTCCCAGCTCATATCCTCGATGCTCAATCCGTTTATAATCGTCATCACGAACAAACCTCGGATCACTCGGATCGAACTTTTCCAAGAAATGGTCAAACATCTTATGGCCGCGCCAATTGTGCAGCTTTTCGCGATCATCTCGGTTGAGGAATATGCCGAGATCAAGAGCCAACACAACAAAAGCTCGCCCACGACATTGAGTTTTATGTTCGTTGGCCATACTGAATACCGATTATTGATTTCTCACTATTATACTCCGCAGCAGCACATTATAACATTTTCCCTCGACTAAAAAGTGTTATTTTATGGCGCTGCTCAGTATACAAGCTTCGCCCATCAGATGAAAGTGTGCAATCCCTGATAATTGAGTGTACCACAAAGTGTGTAAATGAACACTGCTCTGACAGAGAACCTCTGCGTTTACACATTTTGGGACACACTCCCGATAATTTCGACAGTTTGATCGCATATTTGCACACTTTCTGGAAGAAAGGCCTTTTCCATAGATGAGCCTACAAGTTTTCACCAGCTCCCACAATCGCTTCGGCTTCGATCTCGACCAAATATTCTGGTCCCACAAGCCGAGCCTCAACCAAAGTATTTGCCGGTCGAATATGACCAAAGCGTTCCCCATGTGCTCGCGCCACCGGTTCCCAATGTTCAATATCACTCACAAAGA
The DNA here is from genome assembly GCA_019217005.1 of Chloroflexi bacterium TSY. The sequence goes on along the minus strand of JAHBNG010000035.1, from coordinate 96,965 downwards.
GTCGTACACGTATGACATCTTCCAGACGACCACCTAGTTGCTGGATGGCGTTCTCGATCTTATCGATAATGAAGTGTGCCTGTGCGGACGGATCATTTTCCTCGACTAGACCATCTGGCCCAGTTGCTGTTGTACCAGAGACATGGATGTGATCGCCAAACCGTACAGCCCGACTATACCCCGCCATCTCTTCCCAAATCGTGCCACTACTCACAGATTGTCGTTGCCCCATAGATTCTATCTCCATCAGACTTGCGCGTCTCGCCGAATCATCTCCATAAATCTTCTCTTTCATCATAGCATTATTGTCAATATCAAACAAGATAATGTTACATATCCGTACATGTTGCTCACCCTGTTATAATTGGAGTGAGGGATCAGGGATTCGAGATTAGATAGTAGACAAACCAGATGGGCGCTTCAATAACCAAAGGATTCTAGAAACATGCTCAAACCTGCTGAACTGACCTTAGAAGAAATGGGGGATCTTGCCGAGATCATTCCGGCAGCAGATCCAGAAGTGAAAGTACGCTATCGTGCCATCCCTTCCTTTGAGGAAGCGTCTGATCACCCAACTCGACGTGCCATTATTCCTGTTTGCGAACCAACTCTGAGTGGCAACGAACTCTCATACGTGCGTCGAGCTGTTGAAACCACTTGGATCTCCTCTGCAGGTGGATTTATCCGCGAATTTGAGGCCCGCTTTGCCGAAGCATGTGGGACACAGTATGGGGTTGCTTGTGCCAATGGAACCATTGCTATGCATCTGGCCATGGCTACACTTGGGTTGGAACCTGATGATGAAGTGATTATCCCCACCTTCACGATGATTGCCACGGCCAACGCCGTCACCTATTGCGGGGCAAAACCAGTGTTGGTCGATATGGAGCCAAACTATTGGCAAATGGACATCCAACAAGTAGCTGACAAAGTCACGCCAAGGACCAAGGCGATTGTCCCTGTCCATATCTATGGTCATCCGACTGATATGGATCCATTAATGGAATTGGCCGATAGATATGGCCTTTATGTTTTTGAAGACGCTGCGGAAGCGCACGGAGCAGAATACAAAGGACGACGTTGTGGCGGATTAGGACATGCTGCAGGCTTCAGTTTCTATGGAAATAAGATCATTACGACTGGTGAAGGCGGGATGGTCACGACGAGTAATCGGGATATTGCTCGTCTGGCCTGGAATCTGCGCGATCATGCATTTAGCACTGAACGTCACTTTTGGCACAAATTCGTCGGCTTTAACTACCGCATGACAAATCTGCAGGCAGCCGTTGGGTTGGCCCAGACTGAGCAGTTAGACACATTTATTGCTGCGCGACGGCACAATGCACAGGCGTATAATGACCAACTGCGTGACATTCCCGGCATTTCCACTCCACGAGAAGCATCCTGGGCCAAAAATGTCTATTGGATGTATGGCATACTGGTCGATCAAGAGACGTATGGCATAACCCGCGATCAACTGCGCAAAGTACTGGCTGACAATGGCGTTGAGACACGTACGTTCTTTATTCCAATGCACTGCCAACCGGTCTATTGGGAACGATTCAAAGGTCAACGTTATCCCGTGGCTGAACGGTTATGTCGTGATGGTCTCTATTTGCCCTCTTCTTCATCACTCGAAGCGGGTGAAATTGAATTTATGACGGAGCTGATTCGTGAGGCGGCTCTGTAGGGTATTTATGCTTTGGAGTGAACTCACATATGATCTGGAAAAAACGTTGGCCGCATTGGCTCTTTTGGGCATTTATTTGTCTGTGCCTGCTATGGGGATTTCCGCAGATTCTACTTGATCCAACGCGTCCAGCAGCCGTCGAACGTTCGCCGGTCGTGATCAACGAATTTCTGGCCGTTGGTATTGTCGAGGAGTCTAGTCTCGACGCGTCTGATGGCGACCAACAAACAGGGGGCTGGATCGAACTTTATAACCGTAGCAAACGAGCTGTATCTTTGGCCAACTGGACGCTGACTGATCAGCCTGATCGCCCAGACAAATGGCGGTTTCCTGATGTGACGATCGATGCAGGAAGCTACGTGGTTCTGTTCCCTGAGAATAGCGCCTTGATGCCAGACGAAGATGCCTCTACAGAATCAGGAATACCAATGCTCGAGACGCGGATCAGGCTTTATGCAGATGGTGGCTTTCTAGCGCTCTACCCACCAAGCACCCGTCTCTATTTGGATTCATTCCCGATTACCTATCCAACTCAATTTGGGGGGACGTCGTTTGGACGCACCCGTCACCAGAATAGCCAAGATGACAAGCCAAATGGAGAAACGAATGGCGCAGCAGCCTATGGTTATCTACAAACGCCAACACGTGGCACGCAAAATGAGAGTCAGGTTGCTTGGCAAGGCATGACGTCCCCAGTGGTATTTAGTAGAGAGCGTGGATTTTACCAACAACCATTTATCCTAGAACTAGAAACTGAGACACCGAGTGCGCAAATCCGCTATACTGTCGACGGCAGCATGCCCACTGCAACGACAGGACATCTCTATGAAGAACCGATTGCTGTCGAAACCACAACCATCTTGCGTGCCGCATTCTATAAGGAAGGATTCCTGACGGCACCGATCGAGACTCATAGCTATATCTTTGTGCGCGACGTCCTAACGCAGCCCTCCCGCCCCTCTGGTTGGCCTGAAACGTGGGGCCAGCATGAGATCAACTTTGGGGGATATCAGGCTGGAGCGCCACGTCTCGCTGATTATGAGATGGATCCAGAAATCGTTCATCATTCGATCTATGGTCCGAAGTTAGAGGCAGGGATGCGTGAAATTCCATCTTTATCTCTTGTCGTGGAGCCTGAACACCTGGATATTTATGCTGCACCAAGAATGCGCGGTCCTGAGTCCGAACGTCCTGTGTCTGTTGAATTTTTCCCCGTGGAGAGTAGGCACGTTGGCTTTCGGATAGATGCTGGATTGCGGATTCAAGGCGGTGCAGGGCGCTGGGAGTTTATGCCTAAACATTCATTTCGCCTCTTTTTCAAGCGCCAATATGGCGCTGGCAAGCTACGTTATCAGATTTTTCCCGATTCACCCGCACAAGAATTCGATACGGTAGTCCTTCGCGCAGGGGTCGACCGCGGATTTGCTGGTCATCCGCCTGCGCCCGATGCAGAGGTGGATCACCGAGAGGCCACCTATACGCGAGATGAGTGGATGCGTGCATCACAGATTGCCATGTCGGGAATTGGTTCTCATGGCATCTTTGTCCATCTCTATCTCAATGGTCTTTATTGGGGTCTTTATAATCTCGTTGAACGGCCAGATACTTCTTTTATGACTACCTATTTTGATGGAACGCGAGAGGATTGGTATTCAGCAAATCATGGTGGTACGGTGGAAGGGCGTATCGATCGATTTGATGTGTTAATCAGGTTGGCGACAGAGGGAGGTTTGGACGATCCAGCGAGATATGCGACGATGCTGGAGTTTATTGACCCTGTTCAGTTTAGCGACTATGTCTTGTTGAATTGGTATGCTGGCAACCGTGATTGGCCCATGAACAACTGGTATGTCAACGTGCGTTTTCCGGCTGGACGTAACTATTTCTTTGTGTGGGATGCCGAAGACACCTGGAACCAAGGTGCGGTGGTGCATCTCGATTCCAAGACCTTTGGGGATGAACCTTTTCCAAACGTGACACAACTGGTCTTTAACGCTTTGATCGAGAATGCTGACTTTCGCATGGTTTTCGCTGATCGCGCCTATCTACATCTGGTGAATGGTGGTACATTAACCCATAGGCAAGCACAGGCACGCTGGAGAATGATCAACCAGGAGCTGGAGAATGCCATTGTTGCCGAGTCGGCACGGTGGGGTGATGTACGTTATGAAGAACCCGTTACCCAAGATGACTGGAGCCAAGCCCGTGAGCGTGTAATGGACCAAATGAACGGCAACGGCCAACGTCTGCTCGATCAAATGCGTGCTGCAGGATATTACCCACAGTTGGATCCACCAGAGTGGTTTGTCTCAGGCAAGCCAGTGGAATTCACTCCAGATGATTTTATTGACATTCAAAGTGGCTCTCAAGGTCCGTATCTCCAGTTTCGTGGCGAACTTGAGCTGACCATGAAGTCTGCTATAGGGACGATTTATTATACGCTTGACGGGAGCGATCCACGCGCTTCTGTTGCAGACAATATGGCCGCTGGTGAACTTGTGGGAAGAACGATGCTCTATAACGGACCAATCATCTTGACTGATGCAACAGTGGTCAAAGCACGGGTCTTTGAGGAATCGACGGGGCGTTGGAGTGCACTACGTTTAGCCACATTTTACAAACCAAATCAGAGCGCCGATGTACGGTTTACAGAGATCATGTACAATCCTCTCGGGGGTGAGCTCTATGAGTTTGTCGAGATTCAGAATCTTGGAGCGTTGACCGCCGATCTGTCCGGAGCCTATTTTGAAGGAATCAAGTTTCGGTTTCCTCGCTACACGCTGCTCAAACCAGGAACACAAATGACGATCATTCGCGATTTCAAAACGTTCCGCGATCGTTATCCTACCGCAGAAATTCATGGTATTTATCAGGGACGTTTGTCTGATCAAGGTGAAACGCTCGCCCTTCGAATGGCAACAGGCCAGCTGATCGATTCGGTCACATATAACGATGCCAATGGGTGGCCTCTGAGCGCAGATGGTGTCGGCGATTCGCTGGTGCTAATAAATCCGCATGGTCGTGCGGATCAACCGCACAATTGGCAGGCAAGTCTGCATATCCATGGATCGCCAAGTGGGGACATGGATTTTGGAACGGATTGAACGGATTGTTCATGAACTCAAAATAATTTACCCCACGATCAAACGCCAATTGTTTCGAAAGAAAAGATAGCCTGAGTAGATGGTCAGCCAAACGGCAGCGGCTAGCAATAGATACATGGCAATGGAGAGTATCAGGCTAATCGCTTGTGCCGTTGCGGGGGAAACTGTCCCGAAAAAGTGGTTGACAAAGAGGAGATTGGCATAGATTACCCCAATGGCCACAATTTGAACTGTTGTTTTTTGCTTGCCACTCTTTTCCGCAGCAACAGCTGTTCCTTTTGTCAAAAAATAGAGACGAAATGCCGTGATCGCAACTTCTCGAATTAGAATCGGCAACACTATCCAAAATGAGAAGACATCGAGGTAAGATAGAACGGCAAAGGTGCCAAGTACCAAAATTTTGTCCGCAATCGGATCTAGAATCTTACCAAACGTTGTGATAGCGCCGGTTCTCCGTGCTAATTGTCCATCCAACAGATCTGTAATGGCCGCTATCGTGAAAATGAGACCAGCAACTAAAGCACTAATAAGAGATGGCTCCAAAACAAGCCAAAAGGTGGCAAAGGCCATCCCAATCCGCAGGATTGTTAATGCATTTGGCCAGTTAACCATTGGTGAATTCCAAAGGGAATTAAGCATATTGTTTACTCCAATGAGCTAGACATTGTCAGAGCTGAAATATCAACTGGTTTTATTGACAATTATTATTCCATGAATATGAAGGGGTGGTTCATTTTAGGCGGACAATTAGGTTTACATTTTTGCAAAGAGAAAAGATGTTTATATTTTCTACTTTGAGCCATGCTCAGGCAGAAAATGACCTCATATAGATTTTTATCTATGTATCAAAAGTGTAAACCTAATTCTGAACCACCCCAATATGAACGCGATCAATTAAGTAAATGTTCCGCCGAATTTCTGCTCCTCGCCCCTGTTTTCATTAGCCCGATTCTCTACAGGCCTGGACAAATTGTCAATAAAAGCTACATCGAGCGCAATGATAGTCTAGCACAGTCTGGGAAGTCGGGATAATTGTCATTGTCTAATGATGACATTCATTTCCTGGTCGTGGCAGCGGGTTAAGTGACACGATTTCTAGAGACTCTGGTCGTAGCCTGAGAATCTTGTATTCGATGACCGTCTGCCACTTACCGGACAACCACTATCCATTTCCTAAAGAATCAGAATTAAAGATAGTGTGTCCCAAAGTGTGTAAATGAAAACTGCGCACTCTGAAAGTCTGCGCCATTTACACACTTTGGGACACACCGAATTAAATGAGTTGGGTTCAACATAAGTAGCTGAGCCAACGATCGAACGCGTTTCGGCGGAAAGATCTTGCGCAGATGATAGCTATCAAGAGCACGTAAGATAATCCAGAAACATCTCATCCAATAGACTAGGAACCGCTGGCAATTGACAGCTCTTCTCAGAGAAGACACCGTTCATTGCAACCAATGCTGTGAGGGTATATTCTAAATGTCAACAGAACCTAATAGAGATGCAACTCAGACTTTGGCAGATTGGAACGTTTGCTGTCGGGGGACAGTTGTCCAGAGTGTAAATGATGCGGCTATGCGCATAGAAAATGCTACCTCCTCAACTGATTGAGGATAAAGGATAAGCGAAGGGTAAACAGAGCATAAAAAAGCTTTCAGCTAATCAGCCGTCAGCTTTCAGCCAGAATCTGGTTCCATCTATTGGCTGATTTTATACTTACCTATACTCAGTAGATCCAAATTTCAGGTTTTGAGAGAGAATTCTGGCTAAACAGTTGACATAAATACAAATTTGCCGGTCGATATCTAGTTTTTGCGTTAGATTTGGGCGATTTTCAGATATGAAATAGGTTGTTTTCTGTAACCGAAATCTGAATAAATGACTCCAAAATCCCTGCAATCTCGACTGAAAATAGCCAAAAACGCCAAATTTGGATCTACTGAGTATCAGTAGATCCAAAATGTGTCTTTTATTCGCGGAGGTAGCATTCTCTAATGCGGCGTTACTCGACTGTGACCGGCGTTAGAGAACACCTACTCGGCAGGAATTTGAATCTACTGATACTATGAAAAAAGAGGGTTATAAGATGGGATTACAAGAGAGTGGACTTAAAAAATGGCTAAAGATTGGTGTAGGGCTTGTTGCCTTGATGATCGTCAGCCTCGTTGTCATATCTTGTAGTGGGACAACCGATAATCTCAGCGCCGTAGACGACAATGTAGCACAGCCCGGCGCTGAATCCGCAGCGAGCACGCAGGATACTGCTAACTCGGATCTGGAACCAGCACCGCGAACAGGGCATCCGGCTCCTGAATTCACGCTGACCACACTGGATGGGGATGTAGTGAATTTGAGTGATTTTCGTGGACAGCCGGTGATCCTTAACTTTTGGGCCTCGTGGTGCGGGCCATGCCGAGTTGAAATGCCAGATTTGCAGGAGACATATGATACTCATAGTGAAGATGGTGTCGTCGTTCTTGGTATTAATTTGACCAGAAGAGAAAATAGCTTAGACGACGTTCCAGCCTTTATTGACGAATTTGGCTTGACGTTCCCCATTGTCCTTGATGAAGAAGGAGAGGTTGCGAAGCTTTATCAAGTACGTGGACAACCTGCATCAGCCTTTATCGATGCGAACGGTGTCGTTCAGACGATGTGGCAGGGTCCTGTTACGAAACAATTCATTGAAGATCAGTTGGCTGGCTTGACAGCCTCTTAAACTCAAGACCACTTAATTAACGTGGAGCCAACATTCTCTAATGCCGCGACTACCCGACGAAGATCGGCGTTAGAGAAGACTGCGCCATGCATGGCGACTCTGCGGATACAGAAACATTTTGGATCGACTGAGTATCGTTATCAGGGAAGGAGTATATCATGTTGAACAGGTACGAACGATCAACGAATCAACAGCTTTGGGTTTGGTTAGTCGCCAGCCTAGTTGTTGCGGTCATAATCATTCTCTACATTCTGTCACCATTTGGAAGCAGCGGGGTTTCTAAAGCTGAGATAGGTTCATCAGAAACTGGCCACAATGGAGTGACTGAGCAAACGTCGGCAGATAGAACAACTTCGGAGCCCACAGAGGAGGGAACAATTTTGACAGAGGACAACCGTTCGGTCGCACTACGGAATGCAACGGCAGGTTGGAACACAAACTGGAATCGACGTACAATTGAATTTGATGAACTACTCTCCGGAGGCCCGCCGCGCGATGGGATTCCCTCACTTGACAACCCTGGCTTTGTCAATGCAGAAGAGGCCGCGACGTGGCTAGCAGGCAATGACGGGTTCATTGCCTTAGAGATCGATGGTGATGCCCGTGCCTATCCGTTGCAGATCTTGACGTGGCACGAAATCGTCAACGACACGGTAGGCGATGTGCCTGTGGCCGTCACCTTCTGCCCGCTCTGTAACTCTGCGCTTACCTTTGACCGCCGCTTTGACGATGGAAATGAGGTCCGGACCTTCGAATTTGGAACATCAGGGCTGTTACGCAATTCCGATCTGGTTATGTACGATCGGTCCACTGAAACGCTTTGGCAACAGTTTACGGGAGAGGGATTGGTCGGCGATTTGGCCGGAGAGCAGTTGACCTTTGTGGCGTCTAGTATTGTGAGCTTTGACGATTTTCGTCAGGCGCATCCAGATGGATTAATTTTGTCCCGCGATACGGGATTTAGCCGCTCCTATGGCACAAATCCATATAGCGGCTATGACAATATCGATTCAAGTCCTTTTCTCTTTGATGGCGAACTGGATGAACGGTTGTTGCCCATGGAACGAGTTGTAACCGTCTCCTTAGAGGATGTGGATCTCGCCTATCCGCTGAGCATTCTCTCGGAAGTACAGGTTATCAATGATGAACAAGATGGACAGGCACTCGCTATTTTCCATAAAGATGGAACTAGTAGCGCGCTGGGAACGACTGTAATCGCAAATGCTGAAGATGTAGGTGCTACGGGTGTCTTTGACCGGAATCTCGATGGCCAACAGTTGACCTTCAACGCTGATGGCGAGCTGATTCAAGATGAACAGACTGGCAGTACATGGAACATTTTGGGACAAGCAATTGACGGTCCACTAACTGGAAAACAGTTAGCACCAATCGTACATGCTGATCACTTTTGGTTTTCTTGGGCAGCCTTTAAGCCAGATACCATTATTTTTCGTAATTAGTGCTCCGGGGTAGATAAACCCGGGAAAGCCTTTAGAAATATCGTACCCAGATTTCACAGACTCACTCGGATAAATTCTGGAAATCTGAGTTATCTGAATACGATTACTTTTCAGGCTTTGCGATAAATACCACGGTGGATAAATTCGTTTATCTGCCGTGGCGGAGTATAATATAGGCATAATTGATTTTTCGAATCTCAATGAGGAAAATTCATTATGCACGAACGCTCCAACAGAGAGTGGGTAGAAACTTTATCTGGTTCAGAACGAGACGAAGCTTTAGAGGATTTGAGAGGAATTCTATTACGTGGACTGCGGCACGCTTTGGGCAGCCGCAATGATGTTGGGGAAACAGACTTCGAGGATTTTGTACAGGATGGACTCGTGAAGATTCTCGACAATCTCGATTCATTTCGCGGTGAGAGCCGATTTACAACCTGGGCACACAAGATTACAGTTCGGGTTGCGCTCAGTGAGTTACGGCGCAAGAGATGGCGCGATACGTCGCTAGAGGGATTGATTGAACGGACCGCTGGCGACTCTGCTCCAGATTCAGATTTCGTCCCTCAGATGATGGCGGATTCGAATGCGAGCCCAGAACAGCAAGCGCTTCAGAATTCCCTCATGTCGGTATTGCAGGAGACGATTGCCACAAAATTAACCGAAAAGCAGCGACAAGCACTCGTTGCAGTACGTATTCATGGCATGCCATTGGAAGAAGTGGCGAGACGAATGGGGACAAACCGCAACTCACTCTACAAGCTGCTGCACGATGCTCGTCAACGTCTCAAGAAGGCTTTGATTGACGCCGATCTAAACCCACAGGAATTGCTTGCTGTTTTTGAAGGCGCCGCTTAAATTAAATTGAGCTCTGTATGAAACATGGCTTTGCTTTATCTGGTAGAGCTGTAGAAAAAACATGTTTTCATCACAACCGCAGTATAGAGGAACGAAATATGCCAAATGGATGGTTAGAAAAAATAAAGCAATATTTAAGACCAGGCACCTCTACGTCAAACCAGCAGTCCGTGACAGCAATGCGGGATGTACGTCCAGATATGATCTTAAGGCCCGAAATGCTAGAAGAACTGCTCAGCGAACTCGCTTGTACGCGTTCGGATGAGATTGACTGCGATGACTGTTTTGAACAGTTAGATGAGTTTATCGATATGCATTTGGTAGGCAAAAATGCTGCAGAGGCGTTACCCTTGGTCAAGGATCATTTAGATCGATGCGGAGATTGTCGTGAGGAATTTGAGGCACTTCTCAAAGCGTTGGAAGTACATGTATAATGTCGTATCGAATCGCCATTGGCTCTATCTTTACTGAATGCAATGAACTGGGCGGTCTTCCCATCGACCTCGATTGGTTCGAACGATATGAATATTTGCGTGGCGAGGAGATTCTCCAAATTAAGACGGGAGTGGTTGGCGGGATGCTTCAGGTGTTGCATCGCCATAATTGTCAACCGGTTTCGCTTCTTTGGGCTAGCACCTGTCCTGGTGGACCACTCACCGATCTATGTTACCAACAGCTCAAAGAACAATTGATCGATTCTCTACGAGATGCCTTGCCTGTGGATGCAGTCTTGCTTCCACTACACGGAGCCGCCGTAACTGAGTCTGTGGGTGATTTAGAAGGTGATCTGATTCGATCTGTTCGAAATGTGTTAGAAGAAGAGACTGCGGCGAAGGTTAAGGCAGAGAAGTCGCTGTCGCTATCACCAGCTTCTTCCTCAGCCTCAATCCCCATTGTGGTCACACTTGATCTTCATGCCCATGTAACGCCCGATATGGTGCAATATGCAGATGCACTGGTTGCTTGGGAAACATATCCTCACGCAGATGCATATACTACTGGTCAGCGCGGCGCTCAGCTCTTGATTAATCTATTGAGAAAGCGCTGCCATGCGACGATGGCAGCAGCGAAAGTACCTGTGATTACGAGTGCAATTCGTGGCTCGACCCACGGAGATGATCCGTTTGCCCGCTTGATGCGCCAAGCCAAGGCACTGGAAAAACGACCGGAGGTGCTTTCCACCAGTCTCAGTAGATCCAAATTTGGCGTTTTTGGCTATTTTCAGTCGAGATTGCAGGGATTTTGGAGTCATTTATTCAGATTTCGGTTACAGAAAACAACCTATTTCATATCTGAAAATCGCCCAAATCTAACGCAAAAACTAGATATCGACCGGCAAATTTGTATTTATGTCAACTGTTTAGCCAGAATTCTCTCTCAAAACCTGAAATTTGGATCTACTGAGTATGATTTTGGTGCACCCAAACCTCGACCAGCCGAATATGGGTAGCGGCGCCGTGGTTGTGACGGACAACGACCAGGCATTGGCAGTGGAGTTGGCTCGGGAACTAGCAATGGCGTATTGGGATGCCCGCTTCGAGTTAGAGCCTGAAAGCTGGACGCCAGAAGAAGCGATTGCGGCAGGACAGAACGTTTCTGGAGATCCAGTGATCCTGGTTGAAGCAGCCGACTGTTGTGGAGGTGGCGCGGCCGGAGATAGCGTAGCGACATTGAGGGCCTTGCTTGAGGCGGAAGAGAATGTTGAAGCATCTAGAGGAGAAAAACCAGAATTGCTCTCGTTGGTGCCGGTTGTAGACCCAACTGCAGCCCAAGTATGCCATGAAGCAGGGGTCGGTGATGCTGTCACGTTGCGATTGGGGCATCAGCAAGATCCACGTTGGGGGAACCCAATCGATGTGACAGGGCAAGTGGTTGCTCTGGGGGATGGGCGTTTTCACTATGACGGCGGCATTTTTGATGGGACTGAGGGGAATATGGGCCCTACAGCCGTTTTGGCGATTGGGACAATCCGCGTGCTCATTATGACATATGCTACATATGATTGGCGCGATGAGCAGTTTCGGGCAATGAAGCTCGATCCGACAAAAGCCAAATTCATTGTCGCCAAGAATCCAATGAACTATCGATTGGCCTATGGCGACCTTGCCAAAGCCATCTATATTCTCGATACGCCTGGACCCACCCCTGTGACAATGCGCAATGTCCAATTCACAAGACTGAAACGTCCCTACTTTCCACTAGACGAAACGATTAAAGGGTTGAACCCAACAATTCTTGTGTAACAATTCCAACGCTCACACATCGGGGCCGGAGCTACTTCCCTAGACGGATATCGGTTTAGTTATTCCGCTATTCTGCTGCTTGCAACGGCTGAAATGACATTTCTTGCAAGTACTGCTTAAATGCATTCTGGGCGCGGTCAGCATATGCAGCGTATCGTTTCTGCTTATTACGAATCTTTTGTGTCATTTCCGGCAGCAAGCCCATGTTTGCTTTCATGGGTTGAAAATTGTCGGGTTCACAGTGTGTGATATAGTAAATCAGAGCACCAATCATTGAGGTACGTGGTGGAGTCAATAATGGGTCGCCCCGCAACAGCCGTACCATGTTGTTGCCAGCTATCAATCCTCCCATCGTACTGCCAACATATCCTTCTGTTCCCGTGATTTGACCCGCAAAAAAGAGATCCGCTCGTGATCGGAATTGGAATGTTGGTTGTAACAGCGTGGGGCTATTGATAAACGTATTGCGATGCATCTGACCTAAGCGTACAAATTCAGCATTTTGTAGCCCTGGAATCATGCGTAAGACGTCAGCCTGTGCCCCCCAGCGCAAATTGGTTTGGAATCCGACCATATTGTAGAGTGTGCCCGCAACATTGTCCTGACGCAACTGAACAGCAGTGTAAGGCCGTTTTCCTGTCCGCGGGTCTGTTAGCCCAACAGGACGCATGGGACCGAAAGCGAGTGCGTTGAGTCCGCGGCTAGCGAGCACCTCAATGGGCATACAGCCTTCGAAATAGCGCTCCAACTCTTTATCTGCTGCCTTTAACTCGATCTTCGGTGCATCAAGCAAGGCATGAACAAATGCTTCATATTCTTCTTTGTTCAGTGGACAGTTGATATAGTCACCAGCCTCATCGATCGCTGTTCTGTCGCCCAAGGTACTTTCACGATCCCACCGGCTTTGGCGGAAAGCTGTTGATAAATCAATGCTCTCGGCCATCACAATGGGGGCCATTGCATCATAGAAATAGAGATACTTCTGTCCGGTGAGTGTCTGAATTTGTTCTGTCAGCACAGGGCTTGTTAAAGGGCCGGTTGCGATGATTGTCGGACCTTCTGGAATTGTGCGAATCTCATCACGAATCAGCTTGATATTTGGATGTTGGCTGATTTTGGCCGTTATGGATTCAGCAAAATCGTCCCGACTAACCGCAAGAGCGCTACCGGTCGGCAACGCATGGTCAAAAGCTGTCGCGACCACCATACTTCCCATGCGTAACATCTCATTTTTGAGAATTCCCAAAGCCCGGTCTGGTAAGGTACTGCCCATCGAGTTGCTGCAAACCAGTTCGGCCAGTCTGTCGGTTATGTGTGCTTCGGTCGAACGATTGGGTCGCATTTCATACAGGCGGACTTGAATGCCGCGGTTGGCAATTTGCCATGCGGCTTCAGTACCGGCTAGGCCCCCTCCAATAATTGTAACAGTTTGGGTCATCTGCATATCCTCATCGCCACATCATTTAAAGGGTGCGTACCACAAAGTGTGTCAATTGAGCAGGCTCTCTGACTGGGCGATTTCCACTTACACACTTTGGGACACACCGTCCATTTAAACATTGGACAACTGTCCCTCGACAGAAAACGATTCTATTGCCCGAAGTTTAAGAGGTGTCTTTATCAAATCTTCGACCAAGAACGTTTTTGCAACGGTGAAAATGTTGCTTTATGACGGTGCTCAGTATATCCTCAATGTTTTACCTTTGGGTTTTTTAGAGATTGTGAATATGTTTCTCTTTTCAGTTGGGAAACTGGAACACATTCACGACCTCCACAACCCCATTTCGTATGATTGCAATAATTTTCTGCTCATCAGACGAAATTGTGCAAACGTATAATTTAGCCTCTGCGCAAACATGGAGCTGCACAATTTTCTTAGATGAGCCTAATTTTCATAATCAGAGACTACTATATTCATGAAGATAAGTCTATTTCACTGGGCATTTGATAAACTCTATCCCGCCATTCGATTTTATCATGAAACGGTTCACCAAAATCGTTGGTTTGATCAGATTGCACCCCAATTGTGGCTCGGTGGCGCACCAACCTATAAACGAGATTACGATTTTCTACTCCAAAACAAGATTGACGCAGTCGTCAATGTCCGCGCCGAACGCGCCGATGATGTAGCCTTTTATGCCACACATGGGATCAAGCATATCCAGTTAAAAATCTACGATCTGGCCGTTCCTTCAGAGAAGATATTAACAGAAGGTGTGGCTTGGATGGAAAGAGAAATAGAAGCAGGACGCACGGTGCTTGTCCATTGTGCAAAGGGACGTGGGCGCTCTGCTACGCTACTTGCAGCCTATTTAATGAATAAACAGGGGATGACGTTCGACGAAGCATATGGACTCATGAAACGCAATCGTCCATTAACAAAACTGGAACCGCGCCACCAACAAAGATTAGAAGAATGGGTGAATCACATTGACAATAAGAATGGTGATATAGCACAAATTGCGTAATTTACCGATCGCAATTTCTTCATCGTACCACATCAACGGATCGTCTCGCCCATTGGACGAAACGATCTGTTGATGTGGTACGAGTTCCTCATCACTGAGCAACGGGATTTGACTTGGCTGTGAGTGGTAAATAGAGGAGATCGTCAGCGTGAGCCAAAACAGGCATTAGCGGATCTCCCTGCAAGAGAAAGCTATATCGTGCGCTTTGGCAACATCCTTTTGTGTCAAAAAGTGCCAAATATCCAGCCTGGACTAATTCACCGATTCTGGCCGTGTAACGCGGCTCGCTCCAAAGAGCCTCTTGATATCCTCGGATCATTGGTTCGTGTCCATGTGCCACAGTGAGACCTGCCCCACCCCAAACGGCGACAGCGCCACCTAATGGATGTCGAAGAAGCCGTTCATCTATCGTTGTACCCGTTTTTGATACAAAGGAGTATTGCGACGTACGACATGTCATTTGCAAGGCAATTGTTAATTGATCTCGATTTCTCAGATCAAGAATATCATTAAAGCCTAGCAGATACCCACGCTCGATGGTTTCCTCAGTGACTGCTAATTGGAAGTGATTGGCATGACCATTATATGCAAAGTGCGCCGGACCACGATTCAACGCCCGGAATACAGCATTTCGTGCGTCCACCGCATCAGCATAACGACCGGGACCGGGTGAACTCGTCAATGGATCATAGTAGACTCGCTCTGTGATCACTTTGGGTGACTGATTCTCCTCAATCGTTTTATCCGAAAATGTGAGGAAATCACCGGCGCTATCCTGTTCTCCGTTCTTTCGCACGAAATCATCCGAAACAAATAGGCTGGTCTGACGCCAACTTGCGCCGAGCTTACGATCCGCGGCTGTTTCGTAACGCAAAATCTTGTCGACAATGTTACCCAGTTGCTCTTCATTTTGAACAGAAAGCACCCCCGGCCAAATATCGATCAAAAACTTCTCATCGTCAAGTGGATCTTTTTTGTCGAGCTGTGCAAGGCAGTTTTGACAAACAGTCTGGCCCTCCCATGGATCAACATAGGCCAAGTAGGCGGGTATAATATTCACATTAAAAATGCCGTCTTGTCTGCCCATGTAATTCTTGGGGTCCACCGTTGAATCTCCAACAGTTGTGAATGCAATGGGCTTGGGAGACCAATTCTTACGCGCAAATCGCAGGAAATCGCGAATTGCAACAGGAGAAACGAGACCAAAACTCCAGGCATCATAGATATCTTCAACATCGATAACCTTAACGCTATAGCCTTGGCTTTGGCGATGAGCAACGAGCGGTATCAATTCATCATGAAACAACGCCGGAGCAATATAAATTGCCTCTGCTCCTGTATTGGTGGGAAAATTAACGGGTGCATGAGATTCAAGGCTTGGAACGTGAAGCGTTCCTGGGCCAGCAACTAGGTAATCTTTAACTCCCTCATCTTGAAATTCCACAGTGCTGCCGGGCGGAAGTGTGACAATCTGAGGTTTGCTTGGCACAGTCACGTCATATAGAGTACGATTCTCCGGGGTATTTCTAAGCTGATATCGCCATGCACCTGAAAACCCGGAAAAAGTTGCTCCCTGACCGCCAAAGTCCAGATGGACAGGGATTTTCCAGTCTACTTTGTCTAAATAAAGCTCGATCAGATCATCTGTCTGTTCTAAGGTGAGTTGGAGTTGTGTCGACCTTGCGGGTAGTTCGACTGTGGAACTGAAGCTTTCAAAACTAGCCAAATTTTTCCAAGTAAACTTCTTAGGCATATCACCCAAACTGATCTGGAGTGTGTTTGTCGTTTTTGTTTTGGTACTTCCGCTGACAAGGAGGGTGGATAAAGTTCCATCAATGGCTAAAGGCAGGCGGTGGTTAAGATTCAGGCTATAATTGTACTCAATGCCAGCAACATTCTCCGGATCCTGAAAAGGTATTCGCGCTCCGAACCAGTGATCGCCATCCACACCTGGCATCTGTGACCTATAGATGCCATTATTTTCCCAGATGCCTTGTTCGATACCGACTGTACGGAGAGGGGCACCATCTGGCGTCCTGGTCTGTTGAACCATCTCTATTCCTCGACCAGGATTTAGCGTAAGCCAATAAATCTCTTCGGCATTCCAGAAATCCCCTGGAATCATTGAATATTCAGGTGCAGGTGCAAAGAAGCGAATTTCCGAATCGTCGCTCAAGAATCCATCAATATCACGAATTTCTATGGCGATTGGGTTGCCTTTGTGGGTTAGATAAAGATCTTGTAAGTTTCTCCCGCTGGGGATGCCTGCGGGAATCAGATTGGCTCCCTTTATGCTCTGGATTCCAGCTGCGGTGACGTGAATTTTAACAGCAATGGTGGTGGCTGCTAGGTTGGTTGGACCTGGTGCGGGATCATCTTCAACGTGTATGTCATTGTTCGGGGTCTGTGTACGAGCCAATAGATCAGCGGTATTCGCGACAACTGATGCTGCATTGAGCAGATTGAGTTGCATCCTGCTCGCGACTTCGACCTGTCCGTTTTTCTCGTGAATTGGGCTAATTGCCACGACAGCCACATGATGACCACGAACGATGCCTTCGCGCAGAATAAACGCTGATTCTGTTGGCAATTGAATCTTTTCAGGGTGCACGGGAATCGAGTTTTCATCCCAACCGATCGCTTTTGGAACCAATGGTGCTGCACGTTGAGCGATGCCGGCCCAAGACCTACTTTCTACGTAGTTGAGCTCAATTTCCGCGTCATGATCGTCAGAAAGTATCACTGTTTGCAACTGCATGGGGAGATCATAACCACCAAATCGAACGCGCGGCATCTCTGCCAATACGGCATCAATCGCCGCGGCTTGAATCTGCTCTTCCTGAGAATCAAATAGTGTCCATTCTAACGTGAGCCCTCTATCTGACTCAGAAATCTTTAAAGAAGGTCCGGGAGTCGTGGCGGAAAGTTGCTCTGGTGGAGCGTATGCCTGAACGGAGATATCAGCCGTCATCATTGACAATGAAAGCAAAATAATCAAAAAGGAATGAATAACTTGTCGTACGTTCATACAACGATAACCTCATAGTATTCTCGTTGGCGGTATCCCGAATCGAGTGCAAATTCATTGTTTGTTGATAGACCAAGAAACTTTTACACGATTTGCGGAACATCACCTTTTCGTAAAGTACCAATCACAATTGTCATGTCTACAATAAAACAAATTGCTCCTTCTCCAAGCAAATATTTTTATCGTGCACATTTGTAACAGATGAATCCACGACGTGAGTTTGCACAAAATATATCACAAGATAGAGGTCGAATGTATTGCAAACACTTAACAGTTTCATGGGAAGTGATCGATTGCTCCCCCGAAACGGAACGATGGTCAAAGTATGCAATTATGCTGGTGCGGAGTATAGTATGGAGGGTCACCTTTGTAAGTAGTAAAGCCAACGTTAGATGTATTGAGCATTACGATAGAAGAAATAGAAAAGGAGGAACAAACTAGAGCCCAAATGCCCCGGTTTGCTCCTCCCCCCTTTAGATTGTCTAAATCCTAAAAACCATAAACGCAAAATGGTTTCAAGCCAAAATCACTCTATGATTCCCTTTTCGTCACTCTTTCTTCTTGCGGTTCACGGCGACCGATGCTGAGAGTGCTGCCAACCCCGCGCCAAAGAGTACAACTGTAATTGGTTCTGGAATCTCTTTTGGCTCAATCGGTTCTTGATTTACAACAGTCGTTGCTGTTGGAGGTGGTGTAGTCGGCTCAGGGGTACGGGTCAGATCTGAATCCTGTGCATAGACAATATCCGACACAAACAGCGTGGGAACGACAGCAAACCCTAAAAATAAAACAATAATAGCCCCGAAGAGAACTTTTTTAAATAAACTTCCCGTCATAATACCTTTTCTCCTTTTTGCAAGCTGATAAAAGTCCACTATATGATAGGGGGTACAATATCCACATGCATTGGTGTTTGGTGCAACAAAATTATATCATAATCCGAATCATTGCCGCAAACGATCGGTTATAAATTTGCCTTTACTTTAATAAAATAATCTGTGATTATTGTATTAAAATAGATGTGGGAAAGATGATAATCGACAAAAATTCGTGTATAGCCAACTTGCCAAATACATGACCGACATTGCTCTACAAAGATTTCCAGCCAACTATCCTGAACTCTGCTTGATAATTATACAAAAAATTCAGGTATTTATAGACTCAGTAGATCCAAATTTCAGGTTTTGAGAGAGAATTCTGGCTAAACAGTTGACATAAATACAAATTTGCCGGTCGATATCTAGTTTTTGCGTTAGATTTGGGCGATTTTCAGATATGAAATAGGTTGTTTTCTGTAACCGAAATCTGAATAAATGACTCCAAAATCCCTGCAATCTCGACTGAAAATAGCCAAAAACGCCAAATTTGGATCTACTGAGACTATCAGAATCGGTAAATTAAGTCAAAATTAAGGTCGTATATCTCTGAAAAGTCTGCAAACCAGCCCATACGTCATCAAGGTGATGATCAATTTAAGGTAATCTTCATGTGGTTATAAGACAGGAATTGCCCTCGCTAATCGCTCCACCGTTCGTTCCAGTTCGTTCATGCTTGTGGCGATGCTAAGACGGATGTGTCCCTCACTTGCTTCGCCAAATGCAATTCCCGGTGTAGCAACAACGAGAAATTCTTCGAGCAAGATATTTGAGATCGCGAGACTATCTTTGTCTGTCTGGGTGAATTTGGGAAAAGCGTAGAAGGCGCCTTCAATAGGTGGGCACTCAACACCCGGAATTTCGTCCAGTGCATCAAGTACAAAGCGACGGCGCGCTGCATAAGCTGATGTCATTTCGCGAACACACTCTTGTGGCCCATTCAACGCTGCCACGCCAGCTGCCATTGTAAAACTAGCTGCAGACGTTACGCTTTGTGTCTGATAGGTGCGCGCCAGTTTTGCAATTGGCGGAGGTGCAGCCAACCAACCCAAGCGCCAACCTGTCATTGCATATGCTTTACTGAAACCATTCACTATGATGGTTCGATCTGCCATGCCTGGTCGCGCCGCCAAACTACGATGGACAATGTCATCGTAGACAATGTGTTCATAGATTTCGTCACTAAGTACGTAGAGATCGAACTCTGTCGCAACATTGACAATTGCAGCAATTTCTTCTGTGCTTAAGACTCGTCCGGTTGGATTGTTCGGACTACAGACCATGATAACTTTGGTCCGTTCTGTGATATTGGCGCGCAGAATCTCCTCTCTGATGGCGAAATCTTGGTCGCTGGGAAGAGCGACGCGCACAGGAACGGCCCGTTGTAGCTGGACCATTGGACCGTAACTAACCCAAGATGGATCCAGAACCAAAACTTCATCACCAGGATTGGTGGTGACAGCAAGAGCAATGTAGATTGCCCATTTGGCACCTGGCGTCGCGAGAATTTGATCGGGCTGAACGTGCACAGCATTCTCGCGCTCTAGTTTGGCTGCAATAGCCTCCAGCAAGTCCGGTGTACCAAACGCTGGTGGGTAGTGGGTGTCCCCCTTTTTCATTGCCGCAATTCCAGCCTCCATGATATGAGAGGGTGTATCGAAATCTGGTTCGCCACCGGCTAGATTGACGACATCGAGCCCAGCTCGGGCCATTTCTTTTCCTTTGATCATCATCAACGTTGTGACGGACGCAGGAACGTCTTGAATCAACTTGGACAATTCTTTCATAGTGCTTTGGATAATTGTGGGTGGAATCCCAAACTGTGTGAATTTGCTTTCTCGTATAGAGACACCACTTAAACTTCGGACAATAGAATCATTTTCTGTCGAGGAACAATTGCCCGAAGATTAAATGATGTGACGATTAAAGAGACCAAATGGTTTTTACATAATTTGTGATAGACCATCAAATCTTGAGTTATGGAAGGCTAATTGTGAGGGATAGACCTTAGCGATCATAACACATCTGCAATGGCCGTGCATAAATAATCCATATTGTCTCCGGTCATCCCTGCAACATTGATGCGACCTGAACCAACAATGTATATAGCGTGACGGTTGCGCAGAGTTTTTACCTGCTCTGGTGTCAGCCCCGAAAATGAAAACATTCCACGCTGCTGGGCAATAAACGAAAAGTTACGGTCGACGCCCTTTTCGTTGAGTGTTTCGACAAAGAGATGGCGCATCGTATTAATGCGATCGCGCATCTCGGTTACTTCTGCTTCCCAAACCTCTCGTAGGGCTGCATCGGTCAACACAGTCGTGACAATATTCGCACCATGACTCGGTGGGGTAGAATAGTTCGCCCGAATAGAGCGTTTGATGTGGCTTAGAGCGATCTGAGCCGCATTCTTATTCCCTGTCACTAAGGTTAATGCACCTGCACGCTCGTTATATAGCCCAAAATTTTTGGAGAAAGAACTAGAAATGAGAAGTTCCGCGCCAGGCTGACAAAGGGTCAGCAGCCCGGCAGCGTCCTCGCGCAATCCGTCTGCAAAGCCTTGATAGGCAAAGTCGACCAGCGGCAGGATCTGACGTTCAGCGATTAGATCGCCCACAAGCTGCCATTCAGTCGGCGACAGATCGACACCGGTTGGGTTATGACAACATCCATGTAGTAGTAATACATCACCAGCAGGAATGGTACGAATGGTTTCCAACATCTGGGCAAAGGCAAGACCATTTGTTGTAGAATCAAAATAAGGATAGGTTGCAATAGAAAGCCCTGCAGCACCAAAAATATCCGGGTGGTTGGGCCAAGTTGGCTCGCTCAACCAAACTGTTGCCGCGGGCATGGATTGGGCAATAAAATCCGCAGCCACCCGCAGGGCACCTGTGCCGCCCGGTGTTTGAGCCGTGACTGCGCGTTCATTGACCACGATTTCATGATCCACTCCGAATAATACTTGTTGAACTGCCGCTGTATATTCTGGCGTTCCATCGATTGGCAGATAGCTTTTGGTCTGTTCAATTGCCAGCATCCGGTCTTCTGCCTGTTTGACCGAAGGCAAAATAGGTGTAGTGCCCTCAGCATCCTTATAGACACCCACCCCTAGATTGATTTTATTGGGATTCAGGTCGTTCTTGAAAGCCTCAGTCAAACCCAAAATGGCATCTGGAGGCGCAGCTGTCAAAGTTTCGAACATAATTTTATGCCTTTACTAAAGTCCTACTAAATAAATAGATCAACAAATCCAAACGCAGCAACATCCACCAATCCCTGATCGGTAAGTTTCAGCTTGGGGATCACTTCTAATGCCATAAAACTCATCGCCATGAACGGATCGTGTAACGTCACCCCTTGCGCTTTGGCCTGTGCAACCAAATCATCGTACGCCTTGCGTACAGCCTCAATTGGCTGGTCACTCATCAAACCAGCCACAGGAAGAGGCAATGTGGCAGCGATTTGTGGTTTGCGAAGAGCAGTTGCGTCGTGTTCATCCCGCTCGACAACAACCAAACCACCGCCCATCTCAGTTACTGCTTGAGCGGCAGCGAGCATCGACTGATCATCAGCTCCAATGACGATCAAGTTGTGATGATCGTGCGCGACTGTGCCACCAATCGCACCCCGTTGTAGACCGATACCTTGGATAAAACCAAGACCCGTCGAAGCCTTGCCGCTATGACGATCAACGACTGCTATCTTTAAGAGATCACGGGCTGGGTCGGCAACAACAAATCCGTCCTCAATCCGCGGTACGAGCACCAGTTCTTCAGTGATAAGCTGATTCTCGATGACTCCAATCACACGTACATATTTGCCCTCTTGAGTGGGAATACCAAAGTTCAGAGTTGCTGTATCAATGGAGACGCTACCAACCAGCGTCGGTGGAACAGGTATCGTTGGCCAAGTAACATCCGCTACGATTTGTCCTCCTGATGCAATCCATTGTCCTGACACCATGACCTGATCGACCTGAAAATCGTCAAATTTCTCAAAGACAATCAGATCGGCACGACGACCAGGCGCAATCGCACCCCGATCTCTCAATCCAAACCATTCAGCTGGATTGAGAGTTGCCATCCGAATTGCCGCGATGGGATCAATACCGTAGTGAATCGCCTCACGCACCATATAATCGATAGAACCTTGATCAAGCAAGTCGCTCGGCATCCGATCATCTGTACAAAAACAGATGCGTCGATTATTTGCGGGTGTGATCATGGGCAACAAAGCGTGTAGATTGCGTGCGTTTGTTGCCTCGCGAATCAGAATATAGAACCCACGTGCCAATTTCTCGACAGCTTCTTCCACCGTCGTACACTCATGCTCGCTCCCAATTCCAGATGCAGCATAAGCATTCAGTGCATGGCCAGTCAGTTTGGGCGCGTGTCCATCCTGCGGGTAATTCTCAAATGCAGTGAGTTTGGCTAATATCTCTGGACTCCCTTGCACGACGCCGGGAAAGTTCATGACTTCGGCCAATCCATGAACCAGACCCTGATCAAGTAGATCGAGTAGATCTTCCTCATCTAAACTTGCGCCATTGGTTTCCATGTGAGTGGCCGGTACGGCAGAAGGTGCAAGAGTTACCACACGCAGCGGCAAGTCGCGACTACTATCAACCATATATCGGATTCCGTCAACACCAGCTACATTGGCAATCTCATGCGGATCTGTCACAACGCAGGTAACACCATGTGGCAATATGGCCGCTGCAAATCGCGCGGGCAGACATAGACTGCTCTCAATGTGAACATGCGCATCGATCAGACCGGGAGCAACATAGGCACCAGCCAGACTCGTCGTCTGGTTGGCACGATATCCGGAGCCGATACCAGCAATCCTACCGCTGTAAATTGCTATATCAGCCTCTTCCACCTGCCCACTAAAGACATTGATAATGCGACAATCAGTGAGGAGGTGGTCTGCAGCTTGCTCGCTACGCGCGACGGCGAGTAAGTTTCCGAGTGTCGACACAGATTTTCCTTACATTATATCTTTCTATACTGCGGTTGTGATGAAAACGGAAATAGTGACATTTGTCACAGTAATCAATCGTCCAAAGTGGAAGAATCAAATAAAGCAGGTCGATAGTGGCGCAATAACTCGACATAAGCATGAACAACGGGGGGTTGCATATCAAGAAGCCGAGGAATGCGGTCAATGGTAATGTTGGATTTGATGAGCTCTTTGACGCGCTCATAATCGCGTAAATAGTGTCCAACGCTACTTTGAGCATGGCTAGAAATGCGAGCAATCTCGACCTCATCAAGACCTTGTTCATAGAGAGCAATGATTTGTGCTTTATGGGTAGGTCTCATGCCTTGGTCAAAAAAATAGCCTTTAGTAGGCAGAGATTTGCCAGTCTTCTGTCGTGCCTCTTTGAGTAAGTTGGAGACGGAAGCCGGAGTCATACCAAGTAAAGAAGCGAGATCGGCAAGAGTCAAGAGCACAGGCCCCTGAGGATGTTGCTGACCATGCTCAATCAAACGGACGGTGCGTTGAATGAGTAGCTGGCGTCGTTTCTCTTTGGTGTCGGGCTGAGTAGTCATCCAGTCAAAATCCTCTGGGGTTAGAAGAGGCCAGGGAATGGTAACGGAAGTAAATTCACAGGCTTGTTGGCCAGGTCGAGCTTTGTGATTATCCGCCTTGGTGCCTGTGAAAAGAATCCAGCCAGGACGCAAGTGTTCTTGAACTGGGTAGAACTCATCGACTAGCTGTTGGATATCTTGAGCAAGTAGGTTGAGCATCCGACGAGATTTGAGAAAGCCATAGTTGGTCTCCATCTCATGGATAAAGGCAGCTTGAAAGGTGCGTTTTTTGGGTACCGACGTAAGGATTTCGAGTCATATCGGCCTCTTTTTTTGGGTTGTTTCTCTAGCAGCAACGCCCTGAAGACGCTCAAGTTGTTCATCTAAGCGTTCTTGGCAGACTAGGTCATCACACTCATGATAAATGGTTAAATATTCCTGGACGAGAGGCAGACCAGACTGGGTAAGATGGGCGATCTGGGTTTGACTCAGACCCTCTCGCTCAAGGGCAACGATGCGAACAAAGGTTTGAACATACCGCCTGATACTTTTTTACATTATGATGCGTCGAGCGCACCAGTTGGTCATAGGTCTCACCCCGAAGCCAACGGCTAACGATCTGGCCCTTGTGGGTTTGACCACGACCGATGCTTAAGACATTTCCTCGCAGAGGAAGCCAAACTCCAGCCGCTTGAAGGGCTTCACAGTCTCGCTTGATTGTGCGTACGCTTACTTCCAGCGCTTGGGCCAGGTCTTCTTGAGTCGCTAACCCTCCTTGTGCCACGGCTTCATCCAATAGCCTTTGGATTCGCACTCGCCGTAGACCCTGGCGACCCTGGCTTAGTAGGATTTCCGTATCGCTTTCTCCTGCATCCAGCGTCCAACTGATTTGTTTCGTCGCTGTTTCGCTCAAACTTTGACCATGAGACGCTTCTCGGCTGGCCAACAACACTTGCCGTTTCCCGGCTTCTTGTTTGGGCTCACTGCTTAAGCACTCTTCCGCCTCTTCCAGGACTGCTTGGGCAACCCGTGGTGCTAGGTCAAATTCGCTTTGCAGTGTATAGAGCAATTGCGCTCGTCTTGTTTTCGCGGCTGCCCTTTGCTCTTGTCCGTTTTTTATCACTTGTCATCTCCTTTTAGACTGGTTCAGTACTCTCTTTAGTCTATAACAGGGTGACAAATGTCACTATCCGTAGTTTTCGCAAGCTCAATCAGAGAGACCAAATGACGGTTTTCATACAGAACAAAGCTCATAATATTACAATAACTCTGGGAACGGCCTTGGTTCGCTCCCGCGAGAGGCCCAAAACACCCCCCAAATGAGCCAAAAAAACAGCTACGGCAAAAGTCGGGTACAAAAAATGACCATAAGGGGTGAAATCCTAGAGCAGCCCTCTGTTTGCATGAAAAATTTGTACCCGACTTTTGCTGCTACTGAAAAAAAGCGCTCACGGCCAATAAATAAGGCTGTGGCAATAAAAATGGTGATGGAATCATGCAGAGACCAGCGATCAAACCAGGAACCACCCAAGACCAGGTTAACTTCCTAAGACGAAGCAGGTCGATGCAGATCCAACTTGTTACGATGCCGCCCATAAGACACCCAGCACCAATTGCACCAAGAGCAAAGGCATCGATCAGTGGCACAATGTTCACAGCATTCTCTAGATCAACCGCAACAGGTAGGACCGCCATCCAAACAAGAATGCCTATTACGACGAGGACGGACGCAATGATAATGAGGCCGCTTTGTAACATAGTTGGCACACGATGAGCTGGAGAGTAACGCCATATAAGAGTGACAAGAAAAAGCATCCACCCAACAACAACAAGCATCCAGAGCCACCATCCAATTTCCCAAGCCAATGGATTCTCGTTTATCCAGCCCCGTCTTGGCAATAATACCCCCTGTATCTTGAGTCCAGCCCGCGAAACAAAAATAGTATAGAGAGATGCGATGGTGAGGCTTATACTGGAGTAAATAGCAGCAAAAGATACTTTCATAGATCGTAATTGAAGTGAAGCTGTTGCCCTATATGTACGGGGTCTTCTGTAGTGTACCTGATTTTAAGCTGAATGTCATGTGTTGAAAGAGTTGGGTTGAATTTATTGAGAAAAGAGTTTATAATAACGAAGAAGGCGGAAAACGTTCATAAAATATTATCCTCATAAACAGGCGTGTACCACAAAGTAGGTAAACTAAAGATTGCTTAGTCAGAGCACCTACTCCGTTTACGCACTTTGGAACACACTGTCTACAACTTTATCTTCATGCGATTAAGGAACGATTATGTTACACTTGATTCATCCCGTAACTCACCTTATTTGCCGAGTCAGTACACGAGTCTATACTCGCTTTGTGATACGCGTGATTCTTCATCTGACAATCGCAATACTCATGTTAGGTACATTTGTCTCACCTGCTGCAGCGCCAACCGTTTCGGCTGCATCAACTGATGCCTCCCCTCTGGAGAATCGTGGGACATACTATCGTGTAAAATATGGCGATTCGCTCTCTAAAATTGCTGTATATCATGGTGTGTCCATCAATGCCCTCAAAAAGGCCAATGGAATCCACAATCCAAACCACATTTATGTTGGACAAAAGCTTTTGATTCCATCTGGCGGATATGGGCAAAACGAATATGCTCATCACAAACCGCCTCAAAGGCACAAAGGAGGGCATTGTGTCCACTATCATCGTGTACAGCATCGTCAAACGCTCTCTTCCATTGCTGTTTATTATGGTGTGAATGTCTGGGTGCTGGCACGGACCAACGGAATCCACAACTTGAATCACATTTATGTGGGTCAGAAGCTCTGTATTCCGTCCCAAATGCACCCAAAACCCCATCATCCCAAGCCGCACTATCCCAAGCCGCAACACCCAAAAACGCACCATCCCAAGCCGCATGATCCATCTACTGGTTGCAAATATCATTATGTCAAACGTGGTGACACAGTTTCGAAAATCGCAAGTTGGTATGGCACAACCGTTCACGCAATTGTCTATGCAAACCATTTGCCGAACCCAAACCATATTTATGTTGGGCAGCACCTTGTCATCCCAAGCCAATACTGTAAACATCCCAAGCCCCATCATCCCAAGCCCCATCACCCGAAACCGCATTACCCAAAACCGCATCATCCGAAACCGCATTACCCAAAACCGCATCATCCGAGTCCCAATCCAAAACCAACAGCGCAACCAGAACCAGATGCTCCATATGGTGTATGGGAAGGACGATATTATGACAATCCCAGCCTATCGGGCGAACCAGTATTTAAACGGCATGATGGGAAAATCGACTTCAGTTGGGGTTGGCATAGCCCAGATAGCGAAAGCATTCCGAGTGATCACTTTAGCGTAAAATGGGTCCACCGAGCACATTTCGATGCTGGATATTATCGCTTCTTCACAACAGCCGATGATGGCGTACGCGTCTATGTGGATGGCAAAGTGGTCATCGATGCTTGGCGCGTCCAACCACCCACGCACTACTATGGCGATCTTCATCTGGATAGTGGCGATCACACCATCGTTGTCGAATATTTTGAATCGACCGGTGGAGCGGAGATTATCTTTTATTGGGGAAGGCTCTAATGATCCTTGAGGTTGCAATTCTTGATGTAATCCCCGCCGAGACAGATGCATTCGAATCTGCATTTCGTCAAGCGGAGTCAATCATCTCATCAATGCAGGGCTATATCAGCCATGAGTTACAGCGTTGTCTCGAACAGCCAAATCGCTATATCTTGCTCGTTCGTTGGGAAACCCTGGAAGCTCACACAAAAGGCTTTCGCGGTTCTCCCGAGTATCAAGAGTGGAAGGCACTGCTGCATCACTTTTAAGATCCGTTTCCAACTGTCGAACATTATGCGCAACTATAAACCTACCTATGTTTGAAATCGTCTTCCTTGGAACATCGGCCTCTGCTCCATCTGCTCAACGTGGACTCTCATCCGCCGTTGTCATGGTCAACGAGCACCGCTTTATGATAGACTGTGGCGAAGGGACCCAACGCCAGCTTTTGCGGAGCGGACTGGGCTTTCGCCGTCTGGACAAAA
Organism: Chloroflexi bacterium TSY; assembly: GCA_019217005.1. The sequence continues at coordinate 68,915 of JAHBNG010000035.1, read as the reverse complement.
TCGTTTTAACTCATGGTCATTTAGACCATATTTTGGGGCTAGGGGGACTTGCAAGCACATTAGGGCGATGGGAGGCAATGGAGGAACTCAACATTTATGGTGGTGTCTCAACTTTACGGCGCGTCCATGCCTTGATGGAAGTTGTTTTTGGCCCCAATCAGATTCCAAATGTTGGTATTACGCTCAATGTCATGGAGCCAGGCTTGCTATTTGAAGATAAAAAGTTCACCTTAACAGCATTTCCTGTCCGTCATCGTGGACGCGATTGCTTTGGTTTTACATTTGAAGAACGCACGCGACGTCCTTTTTTGGCCGATAAGGCCGAAGCGTTGGCCATTCCACCAGGCCCAATCCGTCGAGATTTAGTTCAGGGCGAGAGTGTTACACTAGATGATGGTCGAGTGATTCACCCTGATGAAGTTCTTGGTGAACCTGAGCCAGGGGCCAAAGTCTGTTTTATCAGTGATGTCAGCCATACTGGTCCGCTACATAAGCTCGTTGATGCCGCTGACCTCCTGATTATTGAGGCGACCTATTTAGAAGAAGATCAAGAATTGGCCAAGCAACATGGCCATATTACTGCTCAAGCCGCTGCACGATTGGCGCGGAATGCCAACGTCAAACAACTCATTTTGCATCATGTTAGTCGGCGCTATCATCCTCAGGAGATACTGGCAGAAGCTCGCGATACATTTCCAAATACGGTCGTCGCCAACGATCTTGACTTAGTACAAGTGCGGAAGGGAAAGACGGTAAACATAGAGAATTTGCGCCGTAGAAAGTAGGCATTGGGCCTATGGCACAATTAAAAGCTCAAACAACTAATAAAAATTGCGGCTCTTTGGGAATCCATGTAGTTGACAAAGGCAAGGAAGATCAGCGCCGGTTGAGTGACGAAGCCGTATCGAAACCAAAGCGGGTCTACCACATGAGATCCTGTTGAGCCAAAATTACTTCTGTTACCTTTGCAAGTTTTTTGTAACATCCAATTGCTCAACTCGATGGTACAATGAGGCCAGGCCGTCTCAAGTAAGATGTTCCCATTACGGCGTGTCTTATGAAGTAAGTAGTACGTTGTAAGTTGTAAGTAGTTTTGTAGTAAGTAGTACGTTGTGAGTTGTAAGTGGTATCGTTGCATGTAGTAGGTAGTACTGTCGTAAAGTAGTTTGACTGCCGTATGTGAGTAGTATTTGAACAAGGTAGTATCACTTGGGACGACTAGCTAAAGGTTTCTCCTTCCTGGTTTATTGGGTTTTTCTCCTTTAGTGTGATGTGGGGCAAAGGGGCCTGGCAATCTGCTAGGCCCCTTTGCTTTTTGTTATAACCTACCAGAAAGGTTTTGTCCCATCTCTGCTCTGAGAGACGTGGAACAGAACCTTTCTGGCGGACTAACATCTCATTTACGTACTCAATAATCGATTCCACGGCGATCCATATAATACATAACTTGACCAGCTGAGATGACCATAGCCCAACTCCTCTATGGTTGCTAAACGAGCCCGACGGAGTGATTCCCCCACTGAGTGTCCAGCTGCCAACTCTGCATAACAAGCAATGGCCATCTCTGCCGCAACGCTATCTTCCACGGGCCAAGTCGTTCCGACAAAATTGCTTGTTCCGGCCCGTAATAAAGCACTCACAGAGCCCAGTGGGAGTTCACTCACGTAATCGCCGTCTGGCAACAGCCCCTCTGATGGCTTTGCTTCAGCAATTGCTGCTGATTCACATGCATTAAAAAAGACCAATCCAGGAGGGGTAGGCAAACTCCACATCATATCTGCCGTAAAGACGTCACCGCCTGTTAGGAGGAGTCCACTTTCGCTCGGACGTTCTGGCCGAAAGATCGCGTGACCAGCATAGTGAAAGACATCAAAACGCTCGCTCAAAAGGGAGATAACGTAACGTTGTTCGGCTTCCTCGCCAAATAAGGCGGTCAGCTGGATCTCAACATTTTTCATTCCATACAAGGCATCTAAAATGCGTCGTGCCTCCATTTCTACGGCTGGCAAATCACCGGTGGGATTGGCTACAATCAACACGCGTAGACGATAGTCTGCATCGGCTTCTTTGGGTGGGGGCTGACGCACTTGACCGACTAATTCCAATTGTCGGCCAATGCTGCGATTTAGCGCGTAGAGTCCTTCCTGGTCTGCAAATAACTCCCACGGAATGTTTGCCGTACTTTCATCTAAACGCAAAAGCAAGGTCTTGGCACGTTGACCAGCTAGACGTTGACGAATGTCATGGGTGAGCGCCGGATCGAAGATTTGGTCCAATAAATAGCGCCCATGTTCGAGAAATTGCTCTTCGGATTCCTGATTCAGTTTTGCCAATTTGTGTCGAATATCTGCTCGTTTTGAGAACATCGTTTCTTCATGATCTGAGTCCTGCTCTCGATGGTTCTGAGGTTCCAAACAAGCCTCTTGGGGTCCATCTTGCGTTTCATTTTGGCTTGTCTTCTGGTTCTCATCCTGACTTGACCCATCTCCATCGCTTCCTCTGCTCGGTAGCAGACGTTCAAGATGAAAGAGATCCCGTAACAATTCGTTATGAGTCTTTTCCATTTGAATACGCAGATCGGCAACCGTGCGATCGGGGTAGGCATCAAAGACAACTTGATCGGCAGAGCCGGTCCCGATGGTCGTCAGCTTGAGACGATCGCCGGCGTAACGCAATGCGCCAAGACGTAGATGCGCCGGCACTTCAAGGGTAGGCGACTCTGGCTGATCATCAAGATCCGCAACCCAAAGCCACGGTTTGTCAACACCGACAGCGTCTGTCTGGATCGTTCCCACCGAGCGTAATGCACCAACCAAGCCTGCTTCTATCGCAGCCTCGATTCCTTCTTGGAAACCGCTTAGCTTTGACGCATCCAAATCAACCAAAGTTAAAAAATATGTTTCACCCGGTTGCGCTTGCTCGGTTAGTCCCTGGTAGTATCCTGCCAAAAAATATTGAGCTGCCATAGCAGGAGCAATCTTCGTACTTCTACCTGTTCCATGTACGGGCGAAGCAACATTGCGCAAATTGACCTCGCAACAAGAAACGGCAAGACGATGCCCAAACAAGCGAAGTTGCTCTTGGGCAAATTGAGGTGCTTCAGATAAATGAGTCGATTGGTCCAAATTTTCTTGAACGACAAATCGTTCATATTCCCCCATAGAGAGCACTGCCACAACGTCGGCGCTCATCGTTGCGTAGTGGGAAGGAACAAAATAGATGGTGCCAGGAGGAGTGTTTAATACCTGTCGCGCAGCCAGCTTACTCAATACACCATTCATATATTGATCGACAGCTTTGGCCGCCCCTGTTGTTTGGAGACCGGAATAGTGATTGACCACAAAGCAGTCAGCTCGACGACGAGTCAAGTCACCATGGATTAAACGCAAGACAAAACGCCTGGGGATCGTGTATGCAGTTGGATCAATTGGTTGGGGGGATAGTTGATGTTGGTCCATTATACTTGGCTTTGCATGAAAATCGACCTTTTGGTGGGTGTGTACCACAAAGTGTGCAAATAGAGCGGGCTCTCGAACTAAATTGTCTTCATTTACACACTTTGGAACACGCTATCCCTTTGGTCGCTCCGGTAGAATTTTAGAAAACTACGGTTTGTATCTCAACCGTAGTATAGTAGCTCGTCAATCGGTTTCTTACCACCTTGTCACCGAGGCAACCGATACGCCGCTATGATTGCTGTCCGCCTCCGCCGACCGCTCTGATACACAATGGACCAAGAAGGTAGCCAAGCCAAAGTGACCAACGCAATCGTCACATCTGTACGGCGTGGTTTGATCTGTTCAACAGAAGTATCATCCAAAAGATTGGCCCATTTCATCGTGATCTGATCTGTTGCCTCCTGCAATTCTTCCTCAAGTTCTTCAATATCCTCCTTCAAGTCCGCAATCATCTCTTGCGACTCCTCAATATCATCGCGTGCGCGGGCTGTCATACGTCGCTTGGTGGATGCAAGGCTAAAGACGCGACTGCTGCGGCGTCCCAACACATAGCCCAATATGCTTTCGCCAATCCCGATCCACTCTTCCTGACGACGACTGCGAAATTCCGCTTCGTCTTCGGCCAATTCCCGCTCTTCTTTGCGTAGTTTGTCTTGCAATCGTTTCAGTTGAGTCTCTGCCTTGCGGGTGAGCTCATCGACTTCGTTATCTCTGCGCTCGCGCGCCGCTTGTTGAAGCCGAATCTTAAAAGAGCGTTCACTCTCGTCTGGTTCCTGGAAAAGTCCCAATTCCTCGTGAACGGTGATCTCAAGACTACGATTATAGTAGAGCCAGTTGGAAAGATCTTTCTGGATGCTTTGGAATTCACGGACTTTACTTTCTGGTAAAAGAAAAGAGATGAGGTGAGAAATGTGACAAAAAGCGGTTAGCGTTTCATCCTAAAGGTAGCGAAACCAAAAAGGAGGAAGGAATGCTAACCGCGCCAGAAATAACTATAGCAGTACTGATGAATGTATTGCAAGTAACGCCGGTGGGAACAAACGTAAATGTAATGCGTCTGATGTGGGCGATGATGAATGGGTCGTTTCTGAAAAGTCGAGGAGCAATCCATAGTGGATTGAGTGAAAGCGGGTTTGAAGATGAGGAGCTCCGGCGAAGCTGGTGGAGCTTTCGATATGGATCATGGGATATTGCAAGCCTGCTCTCATCGTGGCAAGAAGAAGTGGAGTGGAAAGGGGAATGGGAGGCAAAAAAGTTAGAAGGATACCGAGTGAAAAGCATAGATATCACAGGGTTCTGGCGACCGAAGCTGCAAGGGAAAGTGAACCGACTCTATAACTCAACGGCTCGTCGGGCATTGCCCGCGCTCATCTTTGGAGTGATGATAAGCTCGGGGGAGATAGGCGGGAAACGAGTGCCACTGCTCAAGGCAATCATGAGATGCGAGGTAGGCACAAAGGAAAGTGAGTTTCGGAAAAAGCTGCTGAAAGAGACCAAGAAATCACTGGAGTCAGACGAAGTGGCGGTGGTCGATGCCGGGTTTACAATCAGAGAAATGCTAGAAAGCGACGTCGACCGATTTGTCCTTCGGGAAGCGATTAACTACACAGCGCGCCGCAATGAGGTAAGGAAAAAGGCAGACCACCCGAATATGGTGATATTGTGCGTCCGCTCTCTCGATGCTATAGGGGAAAGCGACTCGAGGCCACAACTCCAGACTCGTTTGGTCAATTTGTCTATAGTGGTCGCCTGATTCGCTATCAAGCATGGCACAATCTCGTCCCCAGGACAACCAAGGTGGATACAGCCAACCGCACCTATTCGATTTACGTCTTTCAGGATCCTGCTTATCACACACCTTTGGTTCTGGCGACCGTCATGGCTTTACAAGCTGAAACCATTTATCTTTTCTCTCTGGAGCGCTGGCCTGTTGAACATCCCCCCTTGGCTTCCAAGCAGATGATTGGCTTACATCGTCAATTTGTTCATGCCGATGAGGCTTGTTTCCGCTTACCTGAACTGGGGCTGCTGGCTGGCAATCTTCTTTCCCATTTAGCCGCTTCTCTTCCTCCCATACCGACTGGCTACTGGGATCGAGAGCCTCAAGCCACTCCCGGCAGGCTGTGCCGCGTTCTCTCGAGTGCTCTTTTTCCAACTCCCGACCAACTCGACCCTGACTTTCGGAAAAAGGCCTCGGTTTCACACCATTTACCTAAAGGCGTTCTCGCTCATCGCCGCCTCAAAGCCGCTGCTTAAACTAGCCGAGCACTATTTTTACATTTTATCCCGTTTTTTCAGGGTGGATTCTTTTTTCCGCCCCTTTCGGTTTGCCCTTTGTCACTCAAGCCTTTACCAGAAAGTAAAGACGTACACTATTTGCCTTTTCTGGAACGGGCGCAAAATAAGGGCCTTGATCTTCATCCACATACTCATAGTCGTACAGTAGATCACGCAGATCGATCGATAATGTTTCCGCATCTTCCCAATCAACACCAAGTGGTCCATTTGGCGCTCGAGTGAGAAGCAGTTGCTCTGCTTGCTGGTCCACATTGTGCTTGCGGCTATAATAGCGCACGCTGGCAGCTCCCACAATTGCTGGTTCGTAGGTGAGGACAATGGATTCTGGCTCTACTGTATTCCCCTCATCCTCTACTAATTGGCGGACAGCGACGCGTTCGCTCAGTTCAATGGGTAAATAGACCAGTTCAATCGCTTGACTCAACGATGGAGGAGTTGGCGAAAAACCATCTGGCGCCCCAGATACTTCTGTAGTCGGTGCAACAGCTGGGCTCGTAGCGGCAACTGTCGGAGCCATTGCTGGACGACTACTATTTGGCGTACTTGCCTGGGGCATCATGTGTTTACGATCCGCCATGAGCTGTCGCACTTGAGGCCGAGTCAACGGACCGCGCAAATAACTCATGACCCAACGTGTATGGAAGACTACGGGACCATCCTCATGTACATTGTGAAGCAAGAAAACGCGGCTCCCTAGTTGAGAAATGAGCCGATCGTAGTCTACATCCAAATTTCCACCTGCTTCCGCAATTGCACCTTTCAATCCCTCTAGCACGCGCATCTTGTCACGTTCAGCTTGAAGCTTGCCGATAAACCAGGTTCCAGCATTGGTCAATCCCTTATAATCGATGTCGACCGGGTTTTGCGTGACCAAAATTGTTCCCAAACCAAATGCACGGGCTTGTTTGAGAAGGGTTAATTTAATAAGGGGCGTTTCGAGGGTGGTTCCGCTGTTGGAGGGAAAAAGCCGAAGACCTCATCAAAATAGAGCAAGGCGCGCAAACTAGTCGTGCCCGATTGACGCCGCATCCAAGAGCGCACATTTTCGAGCAGCAACGTCACAAAGAACATGCGCTCGTTGTCACTTAGATGGGCAATATAGAAGATGCTATGACGCGGCTTCCCCTCTGGCGTATAAAAGAGCGTATCGATATCGAGTGGTTCGCCTTGCAACCAACTTTGGAAGGTCGGTGCAGCCATCAAGCTATTGAAAGCCATCGCAAGATCAAAGCGATCTTTGGCGGGATAGAATGTGTCAACATCAAAGACACCGATCTGACGAACGGGTGGTGTCTGAACGGCAAGGATCAGCTGCGTTAGATCCAGATTCTTGTTCTGTCTCCAGAAATGCTCAAAGATATTCGAAAGCAGGACTGCCTCTCGGCTACGCACCGGATCAGCTTTGCGTTCAATCAAACCCAGGAGCGCGGAAACTGTGCCGCTAATGCATTCTCGAATGGCTTCGGCGTCGGAATCGAAATCAATACCTGGTGCAGCCAGACTGCCGAGAATATTCACGCGAATACCGGCATCCGAACCCGGTGTAAAGATCGTGTAATCTGTCGTCGCTTGTAAGGTTCGGATGCGCTCTGGCCCAATGCCCCAATCATTTAACCCATTGCGCCACAACTCCGCCGTCGCCTGAGCATATTCTTCGATCGTCTGTCCCTTGCGACGGGCATCGTCGGGATTGATCCAATCCTGAAAATCAGATGGTTGGAGTTCGGGAAATTGCAGCAACAAATTCGTGATGTCCCCTTTGGGATCGATCAAGATCGCTGGAACCTGATCCATCGCGGCTTCTTCAAGAAGGCCAACACAAAGTCCGGTCTTGCCACTCCCCGTCATGCCAACACAAACAGCATGGGTGGTCAGATCGCGAGCATCGTAGTTGACAGGAAACTCACTATAGTTACCATCCTCCAGATCATATTCAGTACCGAGATAAAATGACCCCAAGCGTTCGGGTGGAGCTTGCATCATAACCCCTTAACATGATTCGTGATGAGTAATATCGGCCGTTAGCTATCGACCATTAGCTGTCAGCTATCAGCTATCAGCCAAATTCTACCAAAAACATGAACCAAAATCATACTTCTGCACGTTCTTTTTCCCTTAAGACTTCTAATACCTGACAGGCCAGCTCATATCGTCCAAAACTGGGCATCAGATATACACCCTGTACATGAGGCAGTTCTTTGAGCGCTAAAAGCAGTTCTTGCGCCATCCGCACACCCTCGCGCCGCCCTTCACTGCCAGCACGACGCATTCGGTCCAGGGCATCGTCGCTCAGCGTAATCCCAGGTACTTTCTCGTGTAGAAATGTCGCGTGACGATGGCTCTGCACCGGAAGAACGCCGATCAGAACAGGCACAGGAAATTCGCCGTGTCGTTGATTATAGAGTGTCAGAAAGTCAAGCCATAGTTGTGGGTCATAAATGGGCTGTGTCATGGTGAAATGAGCACCACCACTTACTTTTTGATGAAACCGATCGACCTCTTCGACGAGATCGGGCCGTGTTGGATCACAAGCGACGGCAATCGTAAAATTACCTTTTTGACCAAACTCCTGATCATTCTGATCAACCCCTTCATTCATTTTCTGAATAATACGCACCAACCCGATACTATCTACATCATAGACAGCACTACTCCCTTGGCTATCGCCTAAACTAGGTGGATCACCCGTTAAGGCCAAGATGTTACGGAGACCGATTGCATGGGCCCCAATGAGGTCCGATTGTAAAGCCATCAACGACCGGTCTCGGGTTGTGTAGTGCAAAATCGTCTCGATGTCGACCCGCTGTTGAATCAACGTGCAGAGTGACAGAGCGCCCATCCGCACGCGCGCCATTGGACTATCGGCCACATTGATGGCGTCTGCGCCCATTGCCTTTGCGTGATGTGCGCCATCAATCTGCTTTTGAGGGTTGAATCCTTTGGGCGGATCAACTTCGACGCTAATCACAAACTTGCCATTTTGCAGCTTCTGTAGAAAACGGGAAGGCGAACGTTCTGTCTCTCCGTAGGTCGCCGTCACCCCCAAATGCAGGGCTGATTGCTTGTCACCATCTGTTTGGTTGCTAAGAATCGTTCGCACATCGACAGTCAAATGATCGACAGTCTGCTCAGCAAAATATGCGTCTAGTGCACAGCGCATGGCCCAAATATGGGAAGGCGTTGTGCCACAGCAGCCTCCCAGCAACTGGACGCCACTCTCGACAAACGGAGCGACTGTTTGCGCCATTAATTCTGGACTGGATGCATATGTCAAGCGTCCTTGGATGCGGCTTGGGAAACCTGCATTTGGCATTGCAGACAGAGGTGCATCGGCAATGGTGTAGTGGATTGCATCAAGGATCTCCTGCATTCGCCCCGTATCAACGAGACAGTTCACTCCGATTACGTCTGCTCCTTCTTGTTCTAATTGTTCTGCTGCCAAAGCGGCCATTTCGATTGCAGCTGGCGTGAGATCACTTTCGCTATAGGTCATCGATGCCACCACTGGCAAATCACAGACAGATTTTGCTGCACGAACAGCCAACCGCAGTTCTAACAGACTATTAAAGGTTTCGAATAGAAGCAAATCGGCCCCTGCTTCCCACAGAACCGTAATCTGTTCGCGAAAGACCGCTTCTGCCTGCTCCTCATCAAGTTCGCCGTGGGGGGCAATTCGTTTACCAAGTGGTCCAATGTCTCCTGCAATGAAAAGCGCTCGACCAGCAATTTCGCGTACGTCGCGTACAAGTTTTGTGGCCTGGAAATTGATGTCATGGACTTGGTCGGCCAGTTCGTATTTGGCCAAACGAAGCCGATTTGCACCAAACGTATGGGTTTTGATCACATCAGCGCCAGCAGAGGCATATGCTTGGTGAACTTCGCGAATCCACTGCGGTTGAGTCAAGACCAGACTTTCTAAAGATTGAGCGCTGCTGACGCCACGGGCATGGAGCACTGTCCCAGTGGCACCGTCAGTTAAAAGAGGAGATCGGGATAGCTTCTCTAAAAATGGATTCATGTTGTATCTCTCACTTTGCTACTATCACACTTTGCTTCAAACAATTCCAAATAATCAATTATCCACAGATGAACAGGATTTACAGGATTAGAAGAGAGAAATCCAGTCAATCTGTGGATCCTTTAATAATCGGATTGGCCTCAAACATGAATAACTTTTCATTTTCAATTCATCTGTATACACACAATTGTAGTTTACCATAGTTACATGTATGATAAGACTTGGCTTATTTTGATATTATAACGAACAATCGGAAAAAGGACATGAATTTGAAGCGATCTCGTTTGACCTATTGGATTCCTCGATTCAGTAGTGGTGTCATATACTCACCCAGAAAAGCTTTGTCCCGTCTCTGCTCTGAGAGACGTGGTACAAAACTTTTCTGGGGATCTGTGGTATCGCTTTTATTGCTTGCTTGTCAGACACAGCAAATCGCTCCATTGTCCATGAAGACCGAATCTGTGGCAAGTGAATCACCTACAGAAGATTCGAAGGTAATTCAAGGCAAAACATGGTATTTGCGCTCCATTGAAACGCAAGATGGTCAACGAGTCATGCCGGACGATCCAACTCGTTATACGATTGAGTTGATGAATGATGATACTTTGGCGGTGTTGGCCGATTGCAATCAAGGAATGGGTGCCTACGAATCTACTACCTCAATGAATGATGTAGAAACTATCTCGGGCGAAATCACATTTCAGATTGGGTTCACACGTATGAGGTGTCGGCCCGAATCACTCTTTGATTGGTTCTCAGAGGGGCTCAACCTTGCAGAGCGTTTTGTCATTGATGCGGAGGAGAAAGATGAGCTCGTCGTGGTCTATGATGGCGGTACTATGACGTTCTCTCTTGCCGCGCCAGGCCACTCTGGACTTGGCGATGAGTTTTACCCCGAACTGGGGAACGGGGGCTATGATGTAGTGCATTATACCATTGAGTTGACCGTTGATATCGAACAAAATTTCATTTCTGGACAGACAACTGTTGATGCAGAAGCGACCCAAAACCTGGATCAATTCAATTTGGATCTATCGGGCCTTGAGGTGACTTCTGTACAGGTTAATGGGGTGGAAGCAGATATATCGCGTCACGGAATCGAGTTGGTCATTACTCCAAGCGAGCCAATTGTTGAAGGCCAACTCTTCAAGACAATCGTCAGCTATCACGGTACACCAGAACCACTAGACGATCCAGGTGTGCCCTTTTTCCGGGTCGGTTGGCAGAAACAACCAGGGGGCATCTTTGCGGTCAGCGAACCGTCTGGTTCGATGAACTGGTATCCAGTCAACAACCATCCTCAGGATAAGGCGACATATACCTTTCGGATTACTGTTCCACAGCCCTTTGTGGTTGCGGCGAATGGCGTTTTGACTGAGCAGCTCGAGAACGAGAACGCCATTACCTATATTTGGATGCTCGACGATCCGATGGCCAGTTATCTGGCAACGATTCACATTGGCGATTATGAGTTGGTAGAAGAGACCGGGCCAGACGGTTTGCTCATTCGGAATTATTTTCCGAAGGGAACAAGCGAGAGCATCAAAGAACAATTTGGTCCAACAGCAGAGATGATCGCCTTCATGAATGAAATGATTGGTCCCTATCCCTATGATACCTACGGTGTGATTCTCTTAACGAAGAATGTTGGTTGGGCGCTGGAGACACAAACCCTTTCAACATTTAGTGCCAGTGGATCTGCAGAGGGCGTTATCTTCCACGAACTCATGCACCAATGGTTCGGCAACAGTGTGAGTCCTGAAAACTGGCGCGACGTCTGGCTCAACGAGGGCTTCGCGACCTACTTTCAACAACTTTGGACCGAGCATAAACGGGGCACAACTACCTTCAATCAGACGATGGATGGCATGTATTCACATATCGTGCGACAGAAGATGGCCCCACCTGCATCTGTCGAGGTGGCGGACCTTTTTTCGCAGACAGTTTATGTACGTGGTGCATGGACACTGCATGCGTTGCGCCTAACAGTTGGCGACGACACCTTCTTCGAGATTTTGCGGACCTTTTACAAGCAACACGAACATGGGATAGCCAGCACACAGGATTTTATTGATCTGGTAGTGGAGTTGGGTGGAGAAGAAGTCCGAGGGGTTCTTCATGCATGGCTTTATGATGAAACAGTGCCGGATCGCCCCTAACAGACACGAAATAGAATCTTTTACAGTTCAAGCGCAAAGCGGTACAATTAAACTTATGACGAAGGAAACAAATACTTTTCCATTTTTGCAGACGAGTGAAGCAGTTCCCAGTAATCCTCAGACCATTGCAGATGAAGTACGGGCCGTTGTTGCCCCAGAATTAGCGGTTGATTATGTCGAATTTCCGCGTGAGCCACAAAAAGAAGGCATGGTGGCGCTGCGGGGTCGTCTACAACAGCCGAGTACCAAGGCATTTCCCCGTTGGCTTACAGAACTCAACCGGCGTGGCTATACACCACTGTTGCGTCCAGATCGTGATGGTGCAACTCCAGATCATGTCATTCTGCGCGTGATTCGGGGTGTTGTGCCAAAGACAGAACAGCGTGCGACCATCCATATCATTTTATTCGCTGTGACGTTTATTAGCACTCTTTTTGCTGGTGCAGTGAATGGTGTTGGCAATGGCACGATCCAAGTAGACAGTTTGGAAGAGCTATTTCTGCCCCAAAATTTGATTCAAGGCTGGCCTTTTGCTTTGACGCTTCTGAGCATTTTGACAGCACATGAGTTTGGTCACTATTTTGCCGCCCGCTACCACAATGTCGCAGTGACTTTGCCCTACTTTATTCCCCTCCCACCTCCGATTGGTCTGTTTGGAACGCTCGGCGCATTTATCCGACTCAAGGAACCGATTTCAGATCGACGCAAACTATTCGATATTGGTGTTGCTGGTCCACTTGCGGGCTTGGCTCTAGCTGTGCCTCTTCTTTTTTTAGGATTGAGTACGAGCCCACTCATTGAGATCACATCTCCTGGGTGGTTGGAAGGAAATAGTCTGCTTTACTATTATGCCAAACTCTCTATTTTTGGAATGCCGTTGCCCAATCCTGAAACCGGACAAGATGTGCTCATGAATCAGGTGACCTTTGCCGCCTGGACGGGCTTGCTGGTCACTGCGTTGAACCTATTACCAGTTGGTCAACTTGATGGTGGACATACCGTCTTTTCTCTCTTCGGCGAACGTTCCCGTTATATCAATCTGGCAACGCTTGGCATGATGGCCGTTTTGGGAATCGCCGGAATCCCCTATATTCAAGAGGTCATATCTGGTTTAGAATCTGTAGGTTTCATGGGTTGGTTTCTCTGGATTGGATTGATTTTCTATGTAATTGGTCCATTTCACCCCCCGGCCTTAGATGATGTAACCAAACTTGATCAGACACGCAGGGTTGTTGGATACTTCGTCATCATCATCTTTATCCTCACCTTTATTCCTGTCCCACTCAGGCAGATATAGATTATGATGATTCCAAAAAAATAGTTATCCACAGATGGACAGGATTAGAAAGAAAAAATGGGTTCTCCCGCAATTTATATGATCTGGGCCAAAGCTACCTCGACTAGTGATGCCCTACTTATTGTCAATTTTCATAAGAAGTGCGGGAGAACCAAAAAATGGCTCAACGGGAACTCAAGGGATTGACAGAAAAGAACCCGCTCGTTGGTCACTTCTCCGGAGTGACATGGTTCCACCGATGCGGCTCAGTCACTCCAGAGAAGTGACCAACGGTTGTCAACCCCCTGAGTTCCGAAAGAACCGAAAAAATCAGCTCCTCTTGTCCATCTGTGGATCGCTTGAAAAATGGATCAGCCTATATACTGAGCAGTGCCGTAAAGTTACTGAGTATAAATAATTACCCTTCACGTCAAGATCTCACTAATTTGCCAAATTATTTTTGCATCGGGTATGCTGTTGGCCTTTTACCAGAAAAAAGGGGATGGTTCCTTCCCATCGGAAAAATAGGTTGATGCTTGTTCACGCAGGGTCGCCATGCATGACGCAGCATTTTTTCATGCCAGTCACCTTCGAGTCCAAGCCGCATGAAAGAATGCTCCCTTCTCCTAATATTTGTTAGCCTATTTGTGAACCATCCCAGAAGGGGTAACTCTTAAGCGATGCATATTGCAATCAATGCTCAGCTCCTGAGTGTGAATCAAACATATCGAAGTGCCGGGGTCAGCGTCTATAGCCAGCATCTTTTGGAGTATCTTGGCCAGATGGTCAAGAATCGGGAAACTGATCATCAGTTTGCTGCGTTTACCCACGTGCGCAGTTTTGCTGAGCATGGGATTGATCTGGGCTGCGTCAAGAATTTCGCAACCGACTTTCCCTTGGGAATACCCATCGCACGGATTGGGTGGGAGCAAACGATTCTTCCCCTGAAGCTTCGGCAACTTGAGGTTGAGTTAATTCATGGGTTGGTGAATGTCTTACCGCTTGCCAGTCATATTCCCAGCGTTGTCACCGTACATGATCTAAGTTTTTTGTGGATGCCTCAGGTTTTGCCCCCACTTAAAAGAGCCTATCTCACTCACTTCTGTCGCGCGAGCATTCACAAAGCGCATCGTGTGATCGCCGTGAGTCAGCAGACTGCCCAAGATATTGTATATGCTTTTGGAACACCAAGTAACAAGATCAGCGTTGTTTATAACGGTGTAGATGAGCGTTTTCAACCAGTTGAACATCAAACCATCGAGCACTTTCGACAACAAAAACAGTTGCCCGACCACTATCTTCTCTATGTTGGGACCTTGGAGCCGCGTAAAAATTTGACCACATTGATTCAAGCTTTTGCACAGTGGCGAAAATTGGCCAACCCAGCTGATCGTGGGGTGAAGCTCATTCTCGCGGGAGCCAAAGGGTGGTACTATGATCAGATATTTTCCCAAGTGGCCGAGCTTGAGCTTCAGGATGCAATTTTATTCCCTGGCTATGTTTCCTCTGCCGATCTACCAAATTGGTATTGTGGTGCCGAAGCATTTATCTATCCAAGCCGTCTTGAAGGGTTTGGGCTACCTGTGTTGGAAGCAATGGCTTGTGGAACTCCTGTAATTTGTAGCCAGATTCCAAGCTTATGTGAAGTCGTAGGCGATGCGGCGCTGACATTTCCGGTAGATACGACAGATAGCGTGTCACAGCTATCATCATTGCTTTCGCTCATTGTAGGACAGCCAACTCTACGCAAAACGATGAAAGAGCGTGGCTTAACCCGTGCACGCCATTTTTCCTGGAAGCGTACGGCAGCAGAAACAGTTGCCGTTTATGATTCAATTGTCCACTAATCAAGAAACGAATCGGGACAAAAAGAGAGCGCAGATTTCTAGAAATTTGCAAAATTCACAAATTGCGTTAAAATCGCATACACTCAACTCAACAGCGAACCCTATCCTTCCCTATGGCATCAGTAAATCCAGCTCAATTTCAATCGATTAATCCACAGACCCAGCTCCGTTCTTCTCATCGCTCGTTGGTGGTGGAATCCAGTCGGTTTGCCGAGCTCATCGCTCGGGTCGACGTCAAGCGTTGGAAATACGTTCTTATCTTGTCCGATGTTGTTTTGGTTTTATCTGCCTGCATTCTGGCATACATCATCAGATACCAGTTGCAATGGTTTCGCACCGTCGATCCGGTGTCTGAGATTGCATTTATTAGTTATCTACCTGTGGCATTAACGCTAACAGTTATTCTTTTGATTGCCTTTGGCTTATCAAAAGTCTATCCATATCGTCGTGGATTGAGCCTCTTTGAAGAGACATACGCAATCGCAACAGCGACGACGGCTAGTATCGTGATTACGATCACGATCTCACTCTTTTTTCGCCCAAATCTTGATAGTCGTCTGATCTTTCTCTATATCGCTGTTTTGATCACGCTTTTGCTGGCAACAAGCCGCGTGATTCTTTCACTCCTGCTCAATTACTTGCGACGTCACGGCGTTGGCGTTGAACGTATCTTACTCATTGGCGCTGGCGATGTAGGGCTGATGGTGATGCGCAATATCGTTGCCCGTCCAGAATTGGGTTACCAGCTGATCGGATTTCTGGATGATAATCCCACAAAAGGTACGACAGATATTGGGCATTTCAAGGCTCTTGGACCGATCGGCAATCTTCAACAGACGTTGGACGATTATGATGTCCAACGCGTCATCATCTGCTTACCTTGGCAAAGCCATCGAACCACACAGCGGCTTCTGAGAACATGCCAACATGCCAACGTGCTCTCGCAGGTTGTGCCCGATCTGTTTCAGATAACAAGGAATCAGATGGAGGTTGAACAGCTCAATGGGATCCCTCTCATTAGTGTTCGGGACATCTCAATTCAGGGCTGGAATCGCGTCTTTAAGCGGGCATCCGATCTGGTGTTTATTGCCGTAGCCAGCCTTTTTGCCTTGCCGGTCGGACTCATGATCGCTGGAGCGATTCGCTTCGAGTCGCCAGGCCCTATTTTTTACTCGCAAACGCGGGTGGGAAAAGATGGGAAGCGTTTTCGTTGTTACAAATTCCGCTCGATGATCGTGGGGGCCGATCAAATGCGTGACCAAATATCTAACCTGAATGAAGCAAGTGGTCCTCTTTTTAAGATGCGTCACGATCCACGTTTAACGCGTGTTGGCCGATTTATCCGTCACTATAGCCTAGATGAATTGCCTCAATTTTACAACGTTTGGCGGGGCGAGATGAGTTTAGTGGGACCTCGTCCCAACCGTCCCGGAGAAGTTGCCCAGTATCACGAATGGCACAAAAAGAGGCTGTCGGTCAGTCCGGGAATAAGCGGTTTGGCACAAGTGAGTGGAAGAAGCGATTTGACTTTCGATGAGATGGTTTTGCTCGATCTCTACTATGTGGAAAATTGGAGCGTTCTTGTGGATCTAAACATTATCTTGCGTTCGATTCCGGCAGTACTGCGGGCACGGGGGGCCTACTAAAGAATGGGCCGTAAATAACTTGGGTAATTGGAGATTGCGAGATTTGACTCGTGTAATCTCTAATTACCCAATCTCTGATCTCTCGCAAACTACTGATAGGCCAGCGTCTCGCGTACCGTCAAACGGGCTGCATTCCAAGCTGGGAGGAAACTGGCAAATGCCGACAGAAACACCATAATGCCTAACCATAGAAACGCACCACTGCTTGAAAATGTATAACTTGCTGGTGCGCCAAGAAAGAGGGTGCCGACCTGATCGCTCAATAATTTGCCCAGGGGGAGAGAAACAAATGCACCGATCAACCAGCTTAGCAACCCGATCAAAACCCCCTCCACAATCACGATACGCAGAATCGAATCATTGGATGCCCCAATCGCCCGCATGACCCCAACCTCACGCGTGCGTTCCAGCACATTAATGCTCATTGTTCCCATTAACCCCAGCCCACCAACGACAGCAAGCAAGACAGCCATAATCAAAAGAAAACTGACAATGATATTCATGGCGTTTTCGTCCTCGGTTCGTTGTTGGGCAGTCGTTCGTGTAGAGCCAACCTGAAAGCCACTTTCCTCAAACTGAGTTTTCAACGCCTGCACAAGATCGTCAGAAGAACCGAGTGCCTGTTCGTCTGCTTTGATACGAATGCTGCTGACGCGTCGTATATCGTCCACGGCGCGGACAAAGGTAGCATCATTTACATAAACAAACGGACCGGAGAGCGGTTGCTTGATCAATCCCACAATGCGCCATTTGCTCTTTTTCGACCCGATTTTGAGCGTCATCTCATCACCAACCCGCAGATCTGGTTCCTCTTGTAACAGCTCAGTATTGATGACAAGTGCATAATCATCATCTGGCAACAACCAGCGTCCTTCCAAAATAATCGGATCAATAAAATCGGTGCCTGCGGGTGGGGCAATCATCAAAATATCATCACTCTGTTCGGTTTCTGTCCGCATCCGCACAACATCTTCAAATGCCCATGCCTCCACAACATCCACACCGGGAACACGTTGCGCTTCGTTCACCAATGCTTCAACGCGATATGAACGGCCAAAGTTGACGCGTATGTCATAATTCCAATAACGCATTGCATCGTCGAGCGTCAGGAGGAGAGATGCTTGGACACTCAACACAGAGACAAAGATAGCACTTGCCAGCGTCAGGGTGACAACGACCAAAATCAGGCGTCCCTTGCGACGAAAAGTATTGCGCAGTGAGAGTAAGAAGGGGCGCGGAAAGCGACGGATTCGATTCAAGATCCGGTCAAATCGGTTCTGACCATAGAGCCCCTTTCCCAGGCCATAGGAGTTAAGTGCTTCGCGTACTGTGAGTCGAGTGCCCGAAAAAACTGGTTGCAATGCGGCCAGCAAGGGTACGCCAAGGCCAATCGCCACTTCCAGTGCAAGCACGTTTGGTGCAATCTCAAATGCAATAATATCAAAGTTGAGTAGGCTACCAATATAGTTTGTCAAGGCCTGCGCACCAAGCGGAACGGCCACAACCAACGAAAGAAGACTATAGGCAAAAACTGTTCCCAGATAGATCCCCGTCAGCTGCCCGGTGCGCGCCCCAATGGCTTTCATAATGCCAATCTGCGGAATGTGCTGTGTCAATAAGGCAGACATGGTATTGATAACCAGGAATGCACTCATACAGAGAGCGAGAATTCCCAAGGCTCCCAAAAGAAAGAGCATCGATTCTACATTTTCGTGTGCCCAATGCTCACCAGGAGTCGGTACAAATTCACCATAGACCTCACGTCCACTCTTCTCAATCTTACGTTTTACCTCTTCGGCGACAGTCAGAATATGGGCTCGATCATGAGGATTATTGGCCACTGTAAAATACAGTTCATCAAACCCACGAGACCAACCCAACGATTCCAATGTGTCGGATGTAATATAGCCGGTCACCTCGCCAGCAAAGATAGGCGTGACTTGATTGACGTCATGGATACTACCGGCAATTCGCAATTGGCGCTCTTGGCCATCGCGCAATTCGATCGTGAAAGTATCACCAATCGAGGGGTGGTTCAGAATTAGGTTTACACTTTTGATACATAGACAAAAATCTATATGAGGTCATTTTCTGCCTGAGCATGGCTCAAATTAGAAAATATAAACATCTTTTCTCTTTGCAAAAATGTAAACCTAATTGTCCGCCTAAAATGAACCACCCCCCAATCGAGGCATCTAAGTGGGCAAGCGAGGCCCGTTCCAAGAGCATTTCGCGCTTTGGTGGTGGCCATGTACCGGACAACGGCCAAATCTTGTTGATCCCGACGTTCTCGAAATCACTAATAACAATTAACTCGAGAGCCTGCCACTCATCCGGCCCCGTACGTAGGCGCACCCCCACTTCACGTCGGCCCTCTGCGTCTGCTATACTCGGCATCCGACGGATGGCGTCAACCAAGGAGTTATCGAACATTTCGGTGAACACCACAGCGTGGTCGGGATTGGTCTCCTGGTATGCAAGTTGCATATCGCGCGCCAAAATCCCCTGTGAACCAGAGAGCATTCTGATACTCATGACGCCCACCGCAATGGACAGAACAACCAAAATAGTCCGAGTCTTATTGTGTTGTAGATCACGAAGAACTTTTTGCCAGCGAGGATTCAACATTTTGGTTAGTCCTATAAATTCAACGAAACGATGACCAAAAAGAGGAACTTATTATCTGTACGGCGAATGAATAAAAAAGTTGCAAGGGGTGATGATGTTTCTTACAACCACATCATTTAAACTTTGGACAATTGTCCCCCGAGAAAAACGAACCTATTGCCCGAAGTTCAAGTGGCGTCACCATTACGTGTGATTTTTTGGGGAACTACGAAATTAGAAATGGTCTGCATCTCGCAGTCGATAAAGAGCAGAATCACGTTGCGGCAGAGGAAGTGCAACCCGAACATTACCCTGAAGCTGCGACTCATAAATTGCCATAACCATTTCCAACGAGGCCACGCCATCTTCACCTGTTGAACTTGGCGTGGAATCACTTTCGAGACAGGTGACCAACTCTGCCATTGCAGATTGGATAGAGCTACCTTCTGGTAGCTCGGGAAACGGTTCGGGCGTCAACGAATACCACTCAATACGTGGATCAGGTTCGTTTAGATGATCTGTTTGGTCGACGCTACTGTACCAGCGATTGCCACTATTGCCCAAAACAATCAGTCCCTCTCTCCCTTGGATCTCTAACTCGAACCGATTGTAGCGGGTAATTTCGCTGGCCATTACCAGACCGTTGACGCCGTTTTTAAAATGGAAAATAGCATCGCTAATATCTTCGACCCGAAACGGTTGTACGCGACGATGAGCGGTACCGACGACCGATGCCACATCTCCAGCGAACATGCGAAAAAGATCAAAAGTGTGGACTGCATCGTGAATGAGCGGTCCCTCCTCATCTGCCACCCAAGCCGGAAAGGGTTTGATTCCTTGACAGATGCCCAAGAGTGAAACGACTTCACCAATCATGCCCTCCTCGATCATCTCTTTTGCCCGAAGATGGTCCAGATCCCAGCGCCGCGAATGGTTAACAGAGAGGACGCACCCCGTGCGACGACAGGCTGCTACAATCGCGTCGGCATCTGTGAGGGAGAGTGCCAGTGGCTTCTCACAAAAGATGCCTTTGGCTCCCGCGTCAACTGCGGCTTCCACAATGGGAAGATGCAGGCCGGGATGGGTCGCGATGCAGACGATATCTAGCTTTTCGCGCGCCAACATCTCGCGATAGTCCAAATAGAGTGCATCTACATCCCAACGTTTACCGAACCAGTGAAGGTGTTCCTCACCGCGGCTAGAGGCTGCAACTAGATCAATTTGTGGATGAACAGCCATCGCCCCGGCATGAGTCAGCGGCGTGGGCGGGTCAGTTTCCCACAGTGTGCCGATGCGGCCACAGCCGACCAGGCCTCCTCTATATGTTGTCATATATTTCTCCTGAAACTTTCGAGTATGTACCACAAAGTGTGTAAATGGACACCGCTCGTCAGAGAATCGGTTGCATTTACACACTTTGGGACACTCTCCCGAACTTTCTGTGATGGGCTATTCTTTAGCCTAGCACGGAATAAGAATATGGTCAAGGCGACAAAATTCTGGGGTGCTGTTCTGTTGCAACGATCCATTCTCGATGCATGTCTCCAACCTCGCCCCCAAAGTAAAACACACCCAAATTCTGCATTACTGTCTACCCATAATTAACGGCAGCAGGATCATATGCGGCTGAATCGATGTGCTTGGGTGTCCTATGTTATTGTCCCTGTTCGGGTCGACAGTGTCCGACGACACGTCAATCGTACTCGTGACAGTACCGGAAACGATGCCAGTAGTCGAGACACTTATGACGGTGCTTACACTGTTCCCCTGGGTTATATTACCCAGGTTACAGGTGACGATCTTGTCTGTGTCCGCGCAATGACCAAATGTCTGTGAGGTAGAGATAGGAATAAGCCCTGTCGGTAGGATAATAGTCAGGCTTACATTTGTGGCTGTGTCAGGACCAATATTCGTGACTGCCACTGTATAGTTCATACTGCCTGTCCTTCTTAGATACGTGGCATTATTTGACTTCACCAATAGATCAGCAGCAGGAGTAACAGGGGCCGGATTGACATGGGTGTCCTCAGTCACCAGATTGTTGATATGATCCGGATCAGCGGTGTTTGATGCGATGGTGACAGTGTTGATGATTGTGCCAGGCGTCTGGTCGGTTGTCGAGACAACGATCGTGATATTCTCACTGCTATCATCATTCATAGCGTCCAGATTACAGGTGACGACCTCATCTACTTGCGTGCAGTTAGCAGAGAGCGGTAAAGCCGAGATAAAGGTCACGCTTGATGGCAAAGTATTCGTTAAAACCACATTTTCACTACTATACGGGCCACTGTTTGTTACCGTCACCGTGTATTCGATGGTGTCGCCTTGCGTCACTGGATCGACCTTATCGGTCACGGTCAGGCTCAAATCCGCCAGTCTGGGCTTCACCGTCGTCATCTCAGTGCCAATGTTGTTCTCACTGTTGGAATCTGCAGTACTGGAACGGATGCTGGCAATATTTGTCAGCTCAGCGTCGACATCGGTCGGTCCTGTGATGGCAGTCGTTACGGTTATGATAATCGTGGTGCTAATTCCGTTGGCCAGGGTATCCAAATTACACGTTACTATCCCATTGGACTCGCTGCATGTTCCTTGCACTGGTATTGCTGAGACAAAAGTCACTCTTGATGGTAAGGTGTTAGTCAGGATCACATTTTCGCTACTATACGGGCCACTGTTTGTTACCGTCACTGTGTATTCGATGGTGTCGCCTTGCGTGACCGGATCGACCTTATCAGTCACGTTCAGGCTCAAATCCGCCAGTCTAGGCTTCACCGTCGTCGTTTCAGTGTCAATGTTGTTCTCGCTGTTAGAATCTGCAGTATTGGAATGAACGTTGGCTCTATTTGTCAACTCAGTGTCGTCAACTGTTGTTGCGGTTATGGTCGTCATCACCGTTATGGTAATCGCGGTGCTGCTGCCGTTGGCGAGAGTACCCAGGGAACATGTTACCTCCCTGTCCGCCTTGTCACACATTCCCTGCGTTGGCGTTGCTGAGACAAGAGTCACGCTAGCTGGCAGGTCGTCCGTCACTGTCACATTCTCTGCGCTATCTGGTCCTGTGTTTGTGATTGTGAGGACATAGTCAACCTCTTCGCCCGCCGTGATCGGAAGCTCTACAAGGGACATATCAGAGTCAGTGCTTTGAACACAAAGCTTACCCGAATATGTGCCGGGCGTCATACCAGTTGAATCAAATGTCACCGTGGTATTGTCGGAATTTTGTTCGCGGCCATAGATGAGGTCAATGTAGGAAGCCAGATCTCCAGCGGCTCTTTCCCGAGCGGCGACTCTTGTTAAGACATAGCTGCTGCCTGGGCTTTCACTATCCGCACGCAACATCAGCCCCAAATTGGGCCATGTACCATTGACCCAGCCGCGCACCAGTTCAGTAATTTCGAGCTGGTACCAGGTTGGAGCAGTAAGCACAACGAAAGAGCCATATGCCTCGGCAAAACCAGGCTGGGAATTCCAGGTAGCTGTTGATTCCGCCCAACTGTCATCAATACGGTATGCAGCAATAGTCAACCTGCCGTTGTTTACAAAACAAGCCGCATCCACATGAACATTGAGAATGGCCTCTCCGATTGGTGTATCTGCTGGAATTGCGGACAGATCGAACTGCATTAAGCTGCGAGCCGCGGCATCAACAAAATTAAATGTGCACGCAGCCCCTGCATATCCGACTGGCATCTGGAGCGCCTGCCCAAAGTTAGATGCAGGTCTACCCTGGACAATGTGTGTATCCGCAGTGACTGTAAACCCATCAGTCAATCCTGCCGGTGGCCCATTCGAGATAGAGCCACTTGTCGGGGTGAATCTCAGCCAAGTCAGATCATTGGGTACGTCACACGTACTGGATGTTTCGCTGATTCCCCAGTTTAGCGTGCCCTCACCAATGTTGCTAACGGTCAATGTCTGAGTGATCTGTGAGTTGATTGGCAGGGTGATCGAGATGCTGCCAGGCCAAACGGCGAGTCTGTTGAATGGCTTTGCCGCTTGGGTCACCGTAAATGACTGACCAGCAACAACGAGCCAGCCTGTGCGCGAAATATTGTCGGTATTGGCTACGACCGCATAATCGATTGTGCCATTCCCGAGACCGTTGTCTCCTGCGGTGATGGTGACCCAATCGACATCGCTACACAGTCCAGTTACAGGTGTCGTCGACCACATTGATACTGCTTGCACCGCCATCAGACTCAAACGAGTGGCTGGTCGGGGAAATGGAGACCGTACAGCCGCCCAGATGGAGTCGTCCGTAACCAAAGATGGTATCTACACCTGGGGGTCCCATATCGATGGCGCGTTCTTCCAGAAATGTTTGCACCTGATCGGGGGCAAAATCAGGAAACCTACTCTGAACCAGGGCCGCTGCACCTGCAACATGAGGCGTTGCGGCTGACGTTCCGCCGAACAGTTGACCGTTTCCGCTGGCTGTGGAGACATTCGTATAGGCTGCAAGATTAGGCTTGATAAAACCTCCTATCTCAGTGCCCCCTGGACCATTCGTCGGGCCTTCAGAACTATAGGGTTCCTGATGATGAGGTGGGTTGACATCAACCGCCGCGACAGTGACCGCATCTGGGGCATCGGCGAGGCTGAGCAGGCTGCGCGCATGGACTGCTGTGTCAAATGGAAGCAAACTTCCAAGTTCAAAGATATCGAAATTGACTGGTTTCGTTCCCTTGATACGTTCGATGAAGAAACCATATACTGTTGTGGAACCGGCGGTTACACGCGCAGCGCATTCGGTCGGTGTCTGACCAGGTGCGCCGGTTTGCGGGTTTCTGCCACTGGCGAAAAGTTCCCACCGACTCATTGTATTATTCCAACGTACTAGATGTAGATCATAATCCTGATCGACCTTGACCCAATCAGACCAGCGGGCACAAACTGCAATCAAAATGCCGCGCGGGATACCATAGGCACGCCCATCCCCTGGTCCAAAATGGTTAATTTCCTGTTTCCCGGCAAAATTGTGGATATCGTCGCCATCTGGGTCGGAATATGGTCCACCCCAATGCGATAGGCCGTGGTTGCCAGCAGAGGTCACCCAAAGGATACCAGCAGCCCGTACATCGCGCACCAGATCTGCCAGATCACCCGTGCCGTCGCCTGGGAAACGACCAAACCAGCCAATCGATGTTGATATGATATCCACGTTTTGTTCATCTTTCAACCACGCCACAGCTTCTTCTTGATCGATCAGCGTCTCTATCTTTGCTAGATAGAGCTCAGCATCAGGTGCAATGTCGTGGACGATCTCGGCAATCGCGGTACCATGCACATCTTTTCCGTCAACTTGGGCGTCAGTTTCATCATCGACGAAGTTTCTAGTGGTCACAGTAGCCGGTAGCTCGACGCCACTTAAGTTCCTATACCCTTGGAAATCGCCGTCGATGATGCCGACCTTTATTCCTTGCCCTCGCCAACCAGCCTCATGCCAGGGTGAGACTTCCATCACCGCAGCCCCTTCGGTGACGCTATGCCCCTGAAATCGAATCGCTCTAGCCGGTCGACGGATAAGATGGACATCCGGATGGGCGGCTACTGTAGATAGAGCCTCAACGGGAAGCCAACCCTGGATGAGCGTGTTGCTCCTGCCAATGCCAGTCACCTCGCCACCAGCGGCGTGCACAGCTTGTACAACAGGGTCCACGCCTGCGGCTTGGATATCGATATGAACCTGCACTCGGCTGCCAGAAAAGCGCAGCAATTGTGGCTGGGTCAGGTCGGCCGCGTCTGCTGCTGTGACTGCTCCTTGTGTGGTCAGATCCGTCAGGACGGCGTCGAGTTTGGGATTGCCGGCAGTTCTTACACCCGTGACAAAATCATCCGCTAGAGTTAGAGCTTCTGGAGGAAGTTCGACGACATCAAATGTTGCTGGGTCTGGAGGAGATGACGACGATGCGAGTGCATTCGAGGATCCACCGAAAATCAGCAGCAAAAGGAGAAGTAGTAATGATAGGAGCTTGACCCTAGATTGTATAATTGGCATTTGATTTGTAAACATTTGTTGCCTCCTTGAATCAATTCACTACGATTTTGATAGTAGCGGCAGGTAAATATTCTTCTTTACCAACGCCTCTTGAATCACGGTGAACTTCTGAGCTGCAATGGTTAGAGTCCCTGTGCGAGGCATGTTAGAGGGGTTAGCAGCTACTAAGTAGTTCGCTGTTCCATCTCCTGTCCCTGTATCGCCAGCGGTGATTGTAATCCAATCGACCTCACTCTCTGCCGTCCAACTACAGCTACTGTTAGCGGACACATTTACGCTGCCAGTGCCCCCACCAGCCATTCCCTCGAGGCTGGTGGGCGAGACGGTATATAAACATGTTGCATCTTGGTTCACAGTAAACGTCTGATCTTCCACAGTCACCGAACCACTGCGTGGTTCTTCAAGCGGGTTTGCTGCCACAATGTAGGTCACGACGCCACTGCCAGTTCTTGATGGAATGGCGTCAAGCGTGATCCAGTCAGCGTTGCTCTGGGCCAACCAGGGACATTGATCGGGTGCGGTAATGGTCAATATGTCGGTTCCGCCTTCTGGAGGTAGACGAACACTTCTTGCATTCGGTCACCGTCATCCGTTTTAGGTAGGAAAGAATCCTGGGCAAGCACGGGCTGCCCATTGAGCAGCCACAAACAGCCAATCAAAAATAGTTCTATTCTAACGAAGAATGTTTTCATGTTTGTACGCTCCTGGCGGAATATCAAAAACTCTGATGGCCTGCTTTACTAGTTCGTTCGCGTTGTTCTTCGGTATATGTAACGCTCTTTGCGGTTCTCACTTTGCTGGCAGGTCGTCTAGGGATATGGCGTACCGGGGTGATTCATTCATATTAGTTGGTGACGATTTCAAAATTCTTACATATGTGATCGGTAAAGAGAATCTTTTTTCAGTGAAAATATCTTCAGTCTATGGTATACTCATGGTAACTCCGCTCTATAGAAAGCCCAGGTGAATGCCATGTCCAACCCAATACTCCAAGACCGCTGTTTATCAATTGCTCAGGAATTAGCGAACCAAGAAGGGTGGCCGCTCCCCAAAAAGGGAATAAACCTACTTGTTGAGGCCATTCTGCCTTTTGTGCAACAGACATCCAATTGGGCCGAAGATGATGAACGTATTCGTACGATCGCTAGATACTACTATCAGGATGGTCCGCGTCTGTGGGAAGAATGGCGGATGAGTTTTATTCGTTGGGCACGTTTAAAAGGGATCTCCGAGTCAGAAATTGAAGATTTTGTCCAGAGTGCCTATCTTCGTATGCAAAGTGCCCTGCGGGGATTCAAATTCCAGTCAGCGCTCAATACCTATTTTTACAGCGTTTTTATGAATCTCGTCAGAGAGAAAAAAAGTCGAGATACCCGATTCCCCTCTCCTAAATCCTCATTCTCTCCTTCTAAAGAAATAGACGATATACTTGCCAGCCAGCCGGCTGATACACTCGCCCCTGAAGAATTAGCCCTCGACAAAGAAACGGCTACCGAAATCAAGAGACTTGTCGAAGAAGAGATACGCGCAATTGCAAACGATAAAGATTTTCAGATTTTGACATGGTACTATGTAGAAAAGAGCTATCTGAATCCAGAAACGCAAAAATTAGATAGGTGGACTGACAAAAGAATAGCAGAGAAACTGAACATGAAAGCCGGGACAGTCACCCTGAGACGGCGCCGCGCGTTGCCGCGCATTCAGAAGAAGATCATGGAAAGCCCCGAAATCTGGGAGCAATTTAGACCAATTTTGGAGAATCTTGATATTCGTGCTCCATAAGTGTAAGACTTTTTGAATCTCCTGCCACTAACCTAATTGAGCAGCGGTTTACAGATTGCTGCCACAAGACAAATAGCCCTACGGAGGTAACATGGCTCGCCCAACATCGGATGGGATTGAACAACTGATTGACCATCTCTTAGGAAAGAGAACGTTGGATCCCCATGAACTAAACGAGCTCATAACGCAAATCGCAAATAACCAGACGTCCATCGAACAACTCCACATGCTACGCACGACGTTGACTGGGCAGGATTCGATGCTCAAAGCAAGAATTGATGAGCTTCTTGCCGCAAAACAGCACGCAATGGCACCGGAGATTGACTATCCAAGCTATATGGATTTTGGTGCGTTGTATCAGCAGCAAGTCGGGCAACCAAATTTCTGGGTGAAACAGCAAGAGAATTTTTCGCGATTTGCCCACGAGATCCGGATTTGGGTTGAAGAAAAGGTGGTCAAATATGGTGATCTACCGTCTGCATTGGCACCTCAACCACTAGCTATAGGCGTACGGCGAAGCAAAAGCACGTCTGCCTCAGCCACGGATGAAGAGAATGTCGTGCAAGTCCTGGAATTGCCTGATCCGGACGCCGATTTGGTGATTCAAGTGGGTATGGAACCTCTCTCCGACGGCAAGGGCGCGCTGATCTTGCAAATACATACATATATGTTGGCGCACCCAATCCCGCAAGCCCGTGTAATGTTGCGTAATGCCGAACGAGAACTATTGGAAATCAACGCCACAGATGCAGATGGGCTGATTGCTTTTCAAGACTTAGCGCGCGGTAGGTACACCATCGAGATCAAGCACGATGGGCAGACGCGAGAGTTTTCGATCGCTTTTGGGGATGTTGGGAGCGTGTCCCAAAGTGTGTAACCTGCACCCCTCGGTCAGAGAAACGGTTTCATATGCACACTTTGTGGTATACACTCGGATGTAGTTGAGATTCTACTCGTTTCGGACCGTGTTACGAATGCGTTAGGGCTAATTCACCTGGGTCTGATATTCATTCCAAAGGAGCCAAACGATGAAAGCCTTCATTTCAATCGCTGTGGTCGTTGCACTGTTCGTTGCAACATTGATGATGTTCGGTTCACCGATTGAGGCACATGATGAGTTAGCGGATTCACCTGTAAGTCAACAAGTCGCAACACCGACTGTTCTACCGAAGACAGACTATTCGCTCGGAATCGTCAACCGAAATGCCAACCTTCGTGCAGGACCGGGAACGAATTATGCCATTGTCGGTGGGGCGCAAAGCGGTCAAGAAGTGGAGATTGTGGAGCAAAATGCAGATGGTACTTGGTATCAACTTGTGGGAGGCGAGTGGATTGCCGCTTTTCTGGTCGATATTGTCCTCACCCCTACGCCGACCCCAACTGCTGTCCCACCGACCCTAACCGCAACAGCAACCAAACCAGCCGCTGTCAGGGCAACCCCAACACCAGTTCCAGAACGTAACGTCTTGGCGGACTTCACGCCAGTAAAAGATGAGAAACTGGGGTATTCACTAGCAGTGCCGCCAGGATGGGTTCCGTTTGATTTGCGCAGCCCTCAGTTCCAGAACATGGTCAATACATTCGGTTTGGGTGACCAACTGGCACCGCTCAATGAATTCCTGGATAGCCCCGCAGGAGAGAACCTTGGCATGATTTATGCAACCGATTTGGTTGGCGTCATGTTTGGAGGTCTCCCCACAGCTCTCAGCGTATTTGTGATTCCAAACGCTCAAGGCGTCACGCCTGACTCATTGTTAGATTTCGTGGAGACGAATATCGAAGCCTATTCGACCGTTCTGGGTGACGTGGCGATCCAAGAATTGCAGGTAACGACTATCAACAACATTCCTGGCGTGCGCGGTTCCGCAATGGTTAGGTTGAATCAGGTTGGTCTGGAAACCAGAAGTTTTATTGAGGTTGCTGGTTTAATCACAAATGATAAGGTTTACATTCTTACATTAGCGACTCAAGAAAGCAATGTGGATGCTAAAGAAGCACAATTTGGGGGTGGTTCATTTTAGCTGGATAGATAGGTTTACACTTTTAGAAACAGAAAGAACGTTTATATTCTCTGATTTCGCCGGTTCTCAGAGAGAAAACGGTCTCATATAGATTTTTGTCTATATATCAAAAGTGTAAACCTAATTTTGAACCACCCCACAATTTGATCAAGTTATCAGCACTTTCCAGATTGTGGACGATGAGTCGGCGAAAATTCAATCCACAGCCGATCTTGAAGTAGCCGCTACAGCCACGCCCACCCTGACATCAGATTCGGCTCCACTTATTAAGGATGACTGGCAACTTACCATTGGGTCTGTCCAGGAGCTAACAGAAGTGCCATCAGCGGTACTCAATTTGCCGGGAGCTGGTATTAACCCTGACTCAGCAACACTTCACACAAGACAATTCGCAGAAGGTGCACTGCCACTACGCGGAGCATTTCAGATTTGGACTGTAACTGTAAAAAATCTCTTGAACACCCAGAGATCACTGACGATTAAATTTGGTGATCAAGCTGGTCGTGTACGCCTTGTGGATGAAGCCAATATACCAGTACTAGGTCAACTTGCCGGTGTCTTCATCAAGGTCCAAGATGGTTCCCTGCAATTCGTCGTAGATGGTCAAGCCACTTATCGACTCAATGCTCAGCGGTCAGTAAACTTTGCGTTTGTTTTCGATTTGCCTATCGGAACAGCTGGCCGTCTGGCACTGCTTGACTTTCCCATCACCGCTTTTCCGAGCATATATACCAACACCAAAGCCGTAACTCCGCCGACTCTGCTATCTGAAGACGGGATGCATATCGTGCCAAGCTACGTCTGCTCAACACCCCCAATAGCAGTTGAGGTTCCCGATTTCTTAACTGGAAAACGTGATGAAAAAATGCTGAGTGCAACGAACGGTGAATTATTAGCAGTTGGCTTGGTATTGAGTAGCCCCATGGATGAGATAATTTTGAAGGATACAAAGCTGGAAGTTTCTGGGGGGCGTCGTTACGAGCCTGTTCAATTCCGACATTATTATGGTCGATTCTCTGCCTGGAACCCTGATCACCTCAGCTTGGGAACATCTTTTACTGTTAAGTTCATCTTTAACCAGGCTGAATTCAAAGCACCTATCAATATTGCTTCGGGCATTATAACGGGACATGAGTATCATCTTACTGAATCGCCTGGTCAAGAGGTGGGAGCTCTTTTCGTTTTCGATATTCCAGAGGGGAGCGAACGCTTACAACTTAAGATTCAAGGTTTGCCACCCATTTCTGTACAAGAAAATTGTATAACCGCTACATCAAGTTCCACTTCCGAAGCGGCATTTCAAGCTACGCCCACACCCACAAGGACATACTCCATTGCAACATATTCTGAGATCTTGCAGACCTATCCAAAGGACGTTCGGCTGTGCAAAACGGAACTTTCTATAGTAGATGTATCTGATGACGGGCAATGGTCAATGCGCGGTGCGGTGGAAACCTTCGGAGGTAAAGACCAATTTCAGTGTTACTTTACTTTCTGGTAAAGGCTTGAGTGACAAAGGGCAAACCGAAAGGGGCGGAAAAAAGAATCCACCCTGAAAAAACGGGATAAAATGTAAAAATAGTGCTCGGCTAGTTTAAGCAGCGGCATTGAGGCGGCGATGAGCGAGAACGCCTTTAGGTAAATGGTGTGAAACCGAGGCCTTTTTCCGATATAGCTGCGAGAGAGCGGTCGCACAATATCACCATATTCAGGTGGTCTGCCTTTTTCTTTGCGTTTGGGTAACTCATTGCGGCGCACTGTGCAGTTAATGGCTTCCCGCAGGACAAATCGGTCTATGCCGCTTTCTAGCATTTCTCTGATTGTAAACCCGGCATCGACCACCGCCACTTCGTCTGACTCCAGTGATTTCTTCGTCTCTGTCAGCAGCTTTTTCCGAAACTCACTTTCCTTTGTTCCAACCGTGCATCTCATGATTGCCTTGAGCAGTGGCACTCGCTTCCCGCCTATCTCCCCCGAGCTTATCATCACTCCAAAGATGAGCGCGGGCAATGCCCGACGAGCCGTTGAGTTATAGAGTCGGTTCACTTTCCCTTGCAGCTTCGGTCGCCAGAACCCTGTGATATCTATGCTTTTCACTCGGTACCCTTCTAACTTTTTTGCCTCCCATTCCCCTTTCCACTCCACTTCTTCTTGCCACGACCCCAGCAGACTTGTGATATCCCATGATCCATATCAGCTCCACCAGCTTCGCCGGAGCTCCTCATCTTCAAACCCGCTTTCTTTCAATGCGCTATGGATTGCTCCTCGACTTTTCAGAAACGGCCCATTCAGCATTGCCCACATCAGACGCATTACATTTACGTTTGTTCCCATCGGCGTTACTTGCAATACATTCATCAGTACTGCTATAGTTATTTCTGGCGCGGTTAGCATTCCTTCCTCCTTTTTGGGTTCTCTACCTTTAGGATGAACTGCTAACCGCTTTTTGTCACATTTCTCACCTCATCTCTTTTCTTTTACCAGAAAGTAAAGTGTTATGGAGTGAAATATACTCTCGAAGTGCCTGTCACCATTGAAGGAACAACCTATCAGCCAGGGACGAAGTTAACAGTTGATGAAAACCTAGAGTGGATTGAGGTTTCCAGTTGGGACTAGTCGATAATCGAAGCCAACATCTACGTCTATCCATGTTCTTTCGACTCCGCCGGAGAAACAGACGGCATATTTGTCATGACTTCATTCTTTTGTGGGTTCGGCGATGGTCAGTGTTGCAGCCAAAGCCGACTGTGATGACCTAGTGCTTTATCACGCCTTGATTTTCGGATTGTCACACAGGAAAAACCGAATTTTTAGCATTGACAATGCACTAGTCCAAAAAGGGAAAGCGATGAAAATCCACAAATTCCTACTCATGTTATTCTTGAACTTCTGTTTGGTTTCAGCTGCATCGCTCGTACTTGCCCAAGGTGACCCGAATACAGTTTATCTGCCGTTGATCTCCAACGATACATCTGATCAGGCAGAAACAATCACTCCCCAAGTGACGGCGTCCCATACCCCAACGCATATGCCAACATTTACACCAACTGTTTCGCCGACACCGACGCCCATAAATACCTCAACAAGCACATCGACCAATATCCCAACGTCTTGTCCTACAGACTCATCACCTCAGCCAGGTGGTTGCGCTACGATCGCGCCTACTTTCACCAACACACCGACCCTAACAGAAACGCCAACTCCAACAGGCACATCCACCCCGACATCAACAAATACCCCGACTCCCACCGATACGCCAACACCGGTCTGTCCTCAATCTGGTACCTGGGCTGGCGTGACAAGTAAGAATCTACCTATCTCATTCACTGTTACTGATTCTCCCAATTGCCAGGTGGCAAATATAAGATATGGATACCAAGTTACATGCTCCGGCTCAGGTGGTGGTTCGGTTACTCAAACTGGAACTGTAGTAATTTCCGAGGCTCCAATCTTGGATAACCACTTCGATGTAACGACCACTTTCAGCGGAAACTGGCACAATTTGACAGGCAGTTTCCCATCAACGAGTACTGTCACAGGCACTTGGAGATCTACCGTTGCAATTCCGTTCGCAGGCTCTTGTTCAAATTCGGGAACTTGGACAGCTGACCGTAATACAGCATTGCCACCGACAGACACACCTACATCTACCCCGACATTGACAGATACACCAACCGTGACAGATATGCCTGCGGATACGCCAACAGACACACCCACATCTACCCACACTCCAAAAACGCCGACTAGCATACCAACTCCGACATTGACAGATACGCCAACCGTGACAGATACGCCCACGAATACGCCAACATTCACATCAACGCCAACAAATACACCGACAAATACATCAACCCCCACGATTACGGATACGCCAACCAACACACCAACTCCGATACCTACGGTAGTCGTATGTTTGCCCCGGTCAGGCGATTGGGCAGGTGAAGAGAGTGGAGGGCCTTACCCAATTTCGTTCACAGTGACTTCTGAATGTATGGTGCATAATCTTGAAATCGAATTTCCTACGGTCAGTCCAATTAATACGTGCATCATTACAGTAACGGTAGACTTACCGATCGTTGATAACAAGTTTACGTTCAACACACCAGGATTAAATGGCATAGAGATATCAGGAGAATTTCAATCTGCCTCGCAGGCAACGGGAATTTACCAGCCACAGGCGTTATTTCTCTGCCAAGGTTTACCCATTCCATCCGGTGGTACGTGGTCAGCAACCAAAATGTAGTTTGGTCAATTGCGTTTAGTCAAAATTCTGTAAAGGTCAAGAACATATTGATTTCTCTCGCCGCACTCTCAATCCTTCAATCACCAGGCTCATTCACCTTCCAGTTGCAACCACCTGGCTCTCAGCGCGCGACCATCCTGACCGCCACCCAAACCCTGGCCCCCGATGCCGACCAGTCGTTCCAACGCCAGTTTGACGACGCGGTCCGTCTGCTCAACCGACTGATTCTGCATCGGCAGGCAAGCGCCCAACAGCCAGACGCGACAGAGTCCGACCCATTGCTACGCCTGGGACGTTTGCTGCACAACCAGTTGCTACCGCCCGTGATCCAGCAGGCATTGCGCGCGTTGCCCGCTGGGTCACCGCTCATACTTGTGGCCAACAATCCAGAAATCCCCTGGGAACTGCTCCACGATGGACACGAGTATCTGGCGGTCAAACACCAGGTTGCGCGGCAGATGACGGTCAATGTGCCACCGCACGTGAATCCGGTCATCAATACAAGTCGGCCCTGGTCTTGCCTGCTCATCGGCAACCCCACCGGCGATTTGCCCCACGCCGATGTGGAGATCGAACAGCTATTCAGCCTCATCGAAGCCATGCCCGACGCCGCTGTGCCACGCATACTCATGCGTTCCCGGGCGACCAGGGACGCAGTTCTGCAAAATCTGGCCAGCGGTGACTATGATCTGAGCCACTATTCGGGTCACGCCCTTTTCGATGTGGAGGATCCACAATCTAGCGGGTTGGTGCTGGCCGATGAAGAAATTCTCACCGCAACCGAGATTCAGCGCAACGTAAGCGGTCGGCCTTTTGTCTTTTTGAACGGCTGTGAATCGGCCCGCAGCCAGATACAGGCTGAAGCCGCCGCGGGACTGACGTATCTGGGGCTGGGAACCCAAGGCGTGGCGGCAGCTTTTGTCCAGGGTGGTGCACAGGGCTTTATCGGAACATTTTGGCCCATTTACGACACCGCCTCGCAAGCGTTTGCCTTGACCTTCTATCGGTCGGCTCTGCATGGAGACAGGATCGGCTCTGCGCTGCACTGCGCCCGCACCACCCTGGCCCAACCACACGATCCGCTCTGGGCCGCCTATGTTCATTACGGTCCGCCTGATACAGTGTTGCACCAATCGCACAAGATACGGCGCCAACCCGCTTCGCTGCTGGCACTCCGGTTACTGGGGGTGGATGAACTTTTTGCCAGCCACGATGCCGAGACCGCGGCTCAGGAGCTTAAGCTATATCTGGCGCACATCACTCGGCAGATTGCCCGCTATGGCGGCACGGTGCAAAGCATCGGTTATGACACCGTACTCGCGCTTTTTGGGGTTCCCTTAGCCCAAGAAAACGATGCCTTGCGAGCGGTCTCCGCCGCGCTGGAACTGACGGCAAGCCAGGAGACGCGGGAAGAAGGTGTCCCCCATCCGCCAGCGCTCGGCCTCGCGTTGGGGCTGAACAGCGGTCAGCTTGTGATCGGTAATCTGGACACAACCGCGCAACCGACGGATTTCGTCACCGGTCCCGTGGCCGCCGAAGCCTTGGCACTGGCGCGCCAGGCCGGTCACAATGAACTCTTGATAAGTGAGGCAACCCGCCGGCTGGTAGGCCACCGCTTTCACCTGCAGGTCCAACGTGATCACCACAACACGACTGCCTTGACCGCTTATCAGGTGCGCGCAACGGCCTCAACTACTGGTGCAGAGTGGCCACCATCTGCACATACTTTACCCATGGTCAGCCGCCAGGAGGAATTGGCCCTATTGCAGCAAGCATGGCAAGCGTGTCAACAAGGCCAGGGGCAGGTGATAGACATTATCGGTGGTGCCGGTATTGGCAAATCGCGTCTGCTCCATGCCTTTTATCAGACCATTGGGCTACAAGCCACCTGGCTGGTCGCTACTTCTCCTTCCGCATATGAGGCCGGACCCTATTGGCTGATTGGTCAACTCTTGCGTACTGCGCTTGATATTTCGCTGGCAGATGGTGAAGCTGAGATGCGTACGAAA
This sequence comes from Chloroflexi bacterium TSY, assembly GCA_019217005.1. Next base: position 33,547 of record JAHBNG010000035.1, on the reverse strand, counting down.
GTTTGTCAGACCCTGCATGACTTGCTGGGTGCCGATGTTCCTAAAGAAGAACAATTGGAAGCTCAGGTGATCTTAATGGAAGTGTTAACGCTCCCTACGGCCACAGCCAGTCAGCCAGAATCGGATCCGCAAGTGCAACAAAGGCAGCTGGCTCGTCTGTTGGGTCGGTTGTTGGCTGCCAGCGCCGTGCCGAAGCCACTCATTATCGCGCTGGAAGATGTGCATCGGGGGGATGAAGCTAGCCTGAAGGTGCTGAATCTTGTCTTAGGGCGTATTGCACAACTGCCTGTGCTGGTGATTACCCTCTTTCGCCCGGAAGCGGAGTGGCAACCACCCTGGCATCAATTCAGCACCCAGGTGCGGCTGACAGAACTCTCTGAAGATGAAGCCAGAATACTGCTGGCAACCCTATTGGGCGTCGAGGACGTAACTCAGGAAATCGCCCACCTTGTGCTGTCAGCTGCGCAGGGCAACCCCTTCTTCCTGCGTGAGTTGGTTACGTCGTTGGAGGAAGCCGACCTATTGCACTTTGATCAGGGTCAATGGTGTCTGGCGCGTCCTCTGCAAACTCTCGACATCCCCGATTCGATTGATCGCCTGATTCGCACCCGTGTAGAAACGCTACCGTCGGCCGCCCTGACGATTTTACCCCTCCTGGCCGTTATCGGTGACCGCTGTGCTTCTCCTCTTTTGCAAGAAGTGGCGGCCAACAGCAGTGAGGCCGCGCTCTTGGACGAAGGGTTGCTGCAACTGGAAGAACGCAAATTCATTGGCCAACATTGGCGCGCCGATGTCTATTACTTTGACCATGCTCTTATCCAGTCAGTGGTCTATGCCGGCCTGCCCGCCGTGCAACGGCAACGTTACCATCGCCGGGTGGGTCGCACCCTGGAACGCACAGGCACGGCAGACCGTTCTGACTTGCCGGAGCTATTGGCGCACCATTATTATCACAGTGACGATTGGGTAAACGCCGTGCTTTATGGCCAGCGGGTTGCCCAACAGGCGGCACATGCCTGGGCGAACGAAAGTGCGCTCACTTGGTGTGAACGTGCTTTAGAGAAAGTACAAGACGGAGAGAGGGCATTGCTGGCTGACCTTAGCCCGACCCTAGATGTTGATCAGGCACAGCTGACGCAATGGCATGTTGAGATATTAGAGATTAAGGCTGATGTCCTGACTGCGATTGGTCAAAGTGATGATGCCATCACCACCTATCAAGATGCATTGCAGCTGTGCCGAAACAGTTCAGCCTTTTCCCTTCCACATCAGGCAAATTTGCAGTGTAAGGTAGCTGTGGCCTATCACAACAAAGGCGATCTGGATGCAGCCCAAGCAGCAGTGGGGCGTGGGCTACAATTACTTAATGGTCAAAGCTGTCTGGAGGCCGGCCAACTACATCTCTACAGCAGCATCTTGCACTACCGGTGGGGCAATTTGACCGAGGCACTCATGGCCTGCGAGCGGGGTAGTACCATCATTGAGCAAAGTGAAAGCACACGTGATCTGGCCCAAGCCTACAATCTTCAGGGGCTGATTCAGAGTAGCCTGGGCGAAAGCCAGCAAGCGCTCCATGCCCATCAGCGTAGCGTCGAACTCTATCAAACAACAAACGATCTCATCGGTCTGGAGAAAGCCTACAGCAACCTGGGCTGTGTTTACCAGGATCTGAGCCGTTGGGATGAGGCCCTCCACTATTTTCAAGCGAGTGCCACCCTTAGCGAAAAGACCGGAGAGGAACGTCGCCGGGCGGCCGCGGCCATGAATCTGGGCGAAATTTATCGGCGCCAGGGTCAGGTGGCGCCGGCCATTGCGGCCAATCAGCAGGCACATGCAATTGGCACAGCGTGCGATTTTGCCGAGGTGGTGGGTCTGGCGTGCATGAACCTGGGTGTCTGTTATCTAAAACAGAGCGATTTTTCCACAGCTCAGAAGATGTTACAGCAAAGCCAAGATACATTTGCCGCTATCAACGTCACCATCTATTCAGCCGAGTTGTGTTATTACCGGGCTGAATTGCACCTGCAGATGGACAGACCGCAGGCAGGGCTGCAACTGGCCCAGCAAGCGCTGGATTGGACTATTACCTTGGGGCGCCGATTGGAAGCTGGACAGGCACACCGTGTCCTGGGGCAAGCGTTCCACAGGCTGGGCCAGTTCGCTGAGGCGGACATTCATCTCCGGGAGAGCCTGACCATCCTCCAAGCCCAGACTAGCCCTTATGAGGTTGGGTTGACGCTGGTGGCGCTGGCACAGCTGCGTGCCACCCAGGCGCAAAACGGCCAGGATGGGGCGCAACTGTCACAACAAGCACTGGCGTATTGTGATGAGGTCGTTGCGATTTTTGAGGAATTAGGTGCTGCACTTGATTTAAAAAAGGCGCAGACGCTCTGCCTGTCACTGTGCAAATAGCTGGGAAAGTGTTCTGAATCTCGATTCACTCAGGAGACGACCATGCACTGTAAACTCATGACCACCAATGTTTTATTCGTACTCTTGGCCATGTTGACGCCGCCGATGACGCTAGGCGCGGCCCGCTTTCAAAAGACACAAACACCAGTTGTGACCTCTTACACATATTTCAACCCCAGAATTTCAGGCCAAGCGAGGCGCAACGATATTCAAGCAGCAGTACAACGAGTAGGGACACGATCACCCGATGGCCAACGCGTCAGGCGAATGACATCAATGGTTGCCCCTGAGGAAGCGCTCGTTGCGGTACAGAACGCTGGGCGCGCGCTCTGTGGCATCAATAAGGGAATCGATGGTCTGACTTCAGAATCTCGGTGCGAATCTGTCGATAGACAAATCACAACTTCTCTTTACTACGAGCGGTATGTTATCCAAAAGAGCAACCGGCCCATGAACGGCAACCACACTACTCTAACGCCTTTTGAGAGTACATGCACCGTGAATACCTTAGCCGATAGCGGGTTGGGCAGCCTGCGTCAGTGTCTATTAGATGCGGTACCGGATATCACGATTGATTTTGATCCCCAGGTGTTTCCGCCTGCCGCGCCGGTGAGCATTACGCTGGCATCTCCTCTGCCCTGGATCATTACAGATACGTTGACTATTGACGGTAGCCAAGCGGGTGTAATTTTGGATGGCAGCCAGTTGAGTGAAGGAAGCGGTCTTGTGATCTACAGTGCAATGAATGTAAAGGTACACGGACTGCAGATTCTTCATTTCCCATGGGACGGCATTACTCTGACTGGTGGTGCTAATCATGCAGTCATTGGCGGTGACCGTATGATAGGTGCAGCTCCTCTAGGACAGGGCAATTTGCTTAGTGGCAATGGCGATACAGGGGTATGGTTACAAGACAAAGACACTAGAAATAACAAGATAATGGGCAATAATATTGGCGTCAATATGAGTGGAACCCAACCTGTTGGCAATGGCAGATTTGGCGTAGTCGTCGTTTCCGGAGCCAGTGATAACGTAATTGGTGGCGAGAGTGAAGGCGCTCGCAATCTCATGAGCGGCAACACCCGATTTGGAATCCTGCTAGAAGAGGCTGAAACAACAGGAAATCGGATCTTGGGCAATTTCATCGGCACCGATATCACAGGAAGCCAGCCTTTGGGTAATGGTGAGGGAGGCGTGGTCATTCTCGGCGGAGCGAGTGACAATACTGTAGGCGGAACAAATCAGGGTGCGCGTAACCTCATCAGTGGCAATATTGGTTCAGGCGTCTGGATTCAGGATGCTAACACGACAAGGAATCAGGTACTCGGTAATTATATTGGCGTCGATGTCACAGGCAATTATGCCGTAGCTAACACAAGAGATGGCGTGACGATTCTGGGGTCTGGTAATAACATTGTAGGCGGAGAAATCGAAGGTGCGCGTAACCTCATCAGTGGCAATGCTATAAGTGGAGTAGGACTTCAGTATAGTGATACAACTGATAACGAGATAAAAGGTAATTTCATCGGTACGAATCACAACGGCACTGTCGCCTTGAGCAACGATGAGGATGGTGTGTTTATTGGTTTTGGTGCCAGCAGAAATGCAATCGGCGGGGAGACAGAACAGGCCCGCAATCTGATTAGCGGCAATGGCAGAAGAGGCGTATGGTTGAAGGATAGTGGCACGACAGGCAATCAGGTACTTGGTAACTATATTGGCACGGACATCACAGGTACACAGGCACTCGGCAATGGGGCTGGCGGGGTAGTTATTGTGTTTAAGGCCAGCAATAATGTAATTGGCGGCGATTCTCCGGACGCTCGTAACTTAATCAGCGGTAATGGTGATGCCGGTGTTCATATCCAGGATGCTGGAACCGCCGACAATCGGGTGTTAGGGAACTACATTGGGACCGATGCTGTTGGTACGTCTGCTATAGGTAATACAGAAACAGGTGTTTTCATTGGCTTCGGCGCTAGTAACAATATAATTGGCGGTGCAGCTGAAGGTGCCAACAACCTGATTAGTGGCAATGGAGAGCACGGTGTAAATCTCCAGAACAATGGCACGATTGGCAATCGGGTGTTAGGGAACTACATCGGTATTGATGCGACAGGGACCGTTACGCTGGGAAATCTTAAGGTTGGTGTACTCATCAGTTTCGGCGCCAGCCACAATATAATCGGGGGTGAAACAGCGGGATCGGGCAATCTGATCAGCGGCAATGTAGAGCATGGTGTAGAAATACAGAATGCAGGCTCTACAGATAATCAGGTGCTGGGCAACTTTATCGGTACTGATGTCACTGGTAGGCAGAAACTGGGCAATCGCGATGACGGGGTGGTGATTATTGATGCAAGTAACAATGTAATCGGGGGTCCGACTGAGCGCGCGCGAAACCTTATCAGCGGTAATGGTTCCCGGGGTGTACTAATCCAGGGATCTGGTAGTACCAGTAACCAAGTGCTGGGCAATTATATCGGTGCTGATGTCACCGGCACACGGAGACTGGGCAATGGTGAACATGGACTCGCCATTATTTGGGGGGCGAACAAGAATATGGTTGGTGGGGTAACAGAAAGCGCTCGCAATCTTATCAGTGGCAATGACGGAGATGGGGTGCTCATACAACGCTCAGGCTAAACCAAAAAAATAAATAATTACTCGATAGTTGTGAAATGAATATTTTCCAAATTTGACAAAAGAGACAAAAGTCATCTCAATAGATTGCATCAAGAAAAAAGTGCGAAAAAGGAGCCATCAAGATGCAATTGCCGATAGTGAATGTAGCGCCACTGGTCAGGGAGCATAGCGAAACCTTTCGTTCAGTATTTGCCAATCGTAAACAGTTTCGCCACTTTGAAAACTATCTGACGGGTCTGATGGTCTTGGACAACAAAAGCATGGCAAATATTGCCCGCTGCATTCTAGATAGTGCAGATAAGACGAATATATCACGGTATTTGAGTGAAGCTCCTTGGCGAGCCGAAAAACTCAATGATGAGCGTATAGGTTACATGAAGTCAGAGACAGCACAATACCAACGTTCAGAGTCAGAATCGGTATTAGCGATTGACGATACACTATGTGAACACGTGGGAAGTCTGTTCGAGTATATCGATACACACTACAATCATAGCAATGGTCAGCATCCACTGGCTCATAACTTAGTCACAAGTCACTATGTCAGTGGCGCTGTTCGTTTTCCGGTCGATGCAAGTATCTACCGACGGTACGAAGAGTTTACCGACTGGGAAGCATTTGTGGAAAACCATTTCCCAGTGACTGAGATTCCCAAGAAAAAAGAAAGAACGAACCGCTTTTCATAAACGAGTGGATAGCCACCTATTAACTGACCCCGCCTTTCGAGGGCTAGACGAAGCGTTTAAGACCAAGATAACCATTGCCAGTGAACTGGTTGAAAAAGCTGTTGAACGAACCCTTATCTTTGGTTGGGCTCTCTTCGATGGTTGGTATCTCGCTCCAGATCTTCTAGCTGTACTCGATCGTCTGAATAAAGATTGGATCAGCATCTTGAAGTGCAATCGCAATCTGGAGACAAATAGCTTTCGTTTGCGAGATGAAGACGGTCAGCCGATAACTTTCGAGGGGCCACATATTAAAGTCAAAGAGTTGGTCCCCTACATCCCCCCCAGAATGCCTACAAACCTGTCACCATTGATGGTCGTACTTACTATACCTTTACCATGACTGTGCGTATCCCTTCTATCGGCAAGGTACGCATCGTGATTAGTTTTGATAATCCTGAATTGCAAGGCAATTAGGCCGTTTTAGTGACCAATCGCACTGATTGTAATGCCAAACGCATTCTCTCGATTTACCTGCTTCGTTGGCCTATCGAGACGGTTTATCAGGATGGTAAACAACTGCTTGGCCTTGATGAATATTGCATGCGAACTGCCCACGCCTTTCAAAAACATTGGTCTCTGGTCTTCGTGGCTTATTCTCTCTTGCACCTTGATTGTTTGGGACCATCATTGGCTAAAACTCAATTCTCGCCCAGCAAATCCCTTGGTGAGGCTACTCGGCAGCAAGCTCAGTCACTAATTCAAGATCTCATCTTGACTGCACATCATGCCTTGAATGACGGACAGGAGATTGCAGAGGTCTTCGCTACCCTTTTCGCCAAACAGCAGGCCTGCTCTGCTTAATTTTGACTTTGTCAAATCCGGCACCTGCTCAAAATACAACTATCGAGTTATTATACGCGAACGAGAGAATGGAGAGGGGGAATAAGGACAAACCATTTTTCTAAACCAGGTAAACGTTGGAAGCGTTGTTCCAAACGGTCCATCTCTTTCTGAGTGAGTTTGACGCCGGTCTCATAAAGAGTGGAATTCAGGTGAACGAAGGGTTGTAGTTGGTTAAAGCGAAAAGAACGGGCAAAATTGAGAACGGTCTCAAGAGAATCGAGAAGAGAACCGTTCCAGTGTTTTTCAAGATGGCCCCAAACCCGTTCGATGGGGTTGTATTTACTGTGATAAGGAGGGTAGCAGGCGAGCTGAATAGAGAGACGATAGTGCTCAACAAACTGAGTGAGACGATACATAAACTGAGTCCGACGGGTATGATTTTCGGGACCATTGTCCTGATTGATCACGAGGGTCTTGACGTGAGGAAAGTGTTCACGTACGCTTTCCCAAAAATCAATCAGGCAGTCGACAATACAGTCACTCGTCACTTTCGACTGAGTCAAGTAAAGAAAGAGTTCCTTGGTTGAAGGGAGGTAAATGCCAAAAGGAGTGACTTTCTCGGTCTTCTTATCTTGAAAGTCATGATCGAGCGCTTTGACAACCACTCGACTTATCCCTTCTCTCGAGAAACGGTCAAGTAAAATCGTCGCTTTGGCATCCCAAGAGAGGCGCAGAACCGTCTCGTCTGCATCCGCTTCTTGATTGATCTGATGAATTCTATCAAAGATCGCATCGGTCTCTGGGATCTTTTTCACTGGTTGACTTTTTTGACCCGGTTTGAGCCATAGCCTAACTCATTGAGCTTCAAGCGGATGGCCTCTTCACCAGGCAATTCCTCATCTGTGTATCCTTTCTGCTCGATGAGCTGGGTACGCATTTCGGCGGCGGTTAGTCGAGTGTACAATTGGGGGGTTCGAAAGGTGGGATCGGTCTGGCTGAATTGATCGGCGATTTCAACCATATCGGCCAGTAAAGTGGGGATATGGTCTTCGGCTTTTTTGCGACCACGTCGGTGGCTTTGGTCGACATAACAGAAGCCGCCTTCTAGTTCTTCCAGGGCTTTGGCTATCGTCGCCCGATTCCAGCCCAACTCTCGTTCTGCTTTCGTCGGACTCCCTTCGCATATCGTTTTGACCGTTTGGGCCATGAAGTGCCTTCTTTCGTATCCACTTAACATGGCCTTCGTCTCTTTCAAGACTTCAACCATTTCTGGCGAGATTGTCATTTTTGCTCCTTTTGGAGAGCTAGTTTAACACCTTCTCGCGTATATTTTATTTTTTGGATTGGCCTCAGACACTATAGGCAATCATGTGCTAGGCAATTTTATCGGCACTGATGTTAAGGGAACAAAAGCACTGGGCAACGGCGGAGATGGCGTATTCATTGCGTTTGGAGCTAGCGAGAATGTGATCGGCGGGGAGACAGCGGGTGCCCGCAATCTCATCAGTGGTAATAGCGATAATGGCGTGTTCTTGCAAGAGATGGCCACGACAAACAACCAGGTGTTGGGCAACTTTATTGGTGTGGATGTAACCGGCATACAGCCCTTGGGCAATGGTGGTATTGGCGTTGTTCTCAGTTCCGGTGCTAATAAGAATGTGATCGGTGGCGGAAACCCAGGTGCTCGCAATATTGTTAGCGCTAACGGTCAAGATGGTATACAACTACAGAATCCGGATACTTCTAATAATCGGATTGAGGGCAACTTTATCGGTACGGATGTCGCTGGTGCCCGATCCCTGGGCAATGGGCAGTTTGGCATATCCATTGGGTTTGAAGCCAGCAACAATGTGATCGGTGGGGAGACAGCGGGTGCCCGCAACCTCATCAGTGGCAATCGCGGGGTTGGCGTGCAAATTCAGGATACAGACACTACCGATAATCAGGTGCTGGGTAACTTTATTGGGACGAACATTACTGGCACAGGCGTCATAAGTAATACTGATATTGGCATCATTATCTCTGAAGCCAGTAACAATATGATCGGCGGGGAGAGTGAAAGCACCCGCAACCTCATTAGTGGCAATGGCGAGCATGGAATTCAAATCCAGTTAACGGGAGCCACCGGTAATCAGATACAGGGCAACTATATCGGTACGGATGTCACCGGTACGCAGAGTTTAGGCAATCAAATCAATGGCATCCTGATTGGTTTTGGCGCCAGTGACAACGTGATCGGCGGAGAAAGCATGGAGGCACGCAACGTGGTTAGCGGTAATGGCGGCGATGGTATACACCTACAGGAAAGAAACACGACTGGCAACCGTATCCTCGGGAATTACATTGGCACAGATGTCCAGGGCAGGACCGCTTTAGGCAATTACGCAGTTGGTGTGCGCATTGGTTTGGGTGCCAGTAATAACATAGTCGGTGGTCTAACCAGCAGTGCCCGGAATCTGGTCAGCGGCAATCATAGCGTCGGCGTACAAATTGAGGATTCTGGCACCACTGACAATATGATTTGGGGTAACTATATTGGTACGGATGCCGACGGTATGAGTGTATTGAGCAATTTGGTAGCTGGCGTGGCGATTACTACTGGTGCAAGCCGCAATGTGATTGGCGGTGAGACGCTGGGCGCCGGCAACCTCATCAGCGGCAATAGTCAAGCCGGTATCTGGTTACAAGATCCAGATACATCTGAGAACTGCGTGATGGGGAACTATATTGGGACTGATAAGACCGGTTTACAGGCTTTGGGTAATCGTGGGGTAGGGGTTGGCATTGCTTTGGGCGCCGGCAATAATGAGATCGGTGGGGGAAGTGCTGGCGCGCGCAATCTTATTAGCGGCAACGAACTGGCTGGGGTGCTTTTAAAAGATAATGACACCAGAGATAATCGGGTATTGGGGAATTACATTGGCATTGAAATAACCGGCAGCAAGTCGCTTCCTAATCTGTTGGATGGCATTGCAATTTCCAATGGCGCTAGTGCAAATGTGATTGGCGAGAACACTGAAGACGGACGCAACGTCATCAGCGGGAATGATCGGACTGGCATATGGTTAGAAGGAAATAATACCACTACCAATAAAGTGTCAGGTAATTTCATAGGCGTCGATGCCAGCGGCAGTAATCGATTAGGCAATGGAGAACATGGCATATCCATCAACAATGGTGTTATTTCGAATACGATTGGCGTCAGCAATACGATTGTTGATAACGGGCTAGCCGGCATAGTGATTAAGAGCGAAACGTCTCTGGGAAATACGATCACGCGTAACCTGATCCGCCACAACGGTGGTCTCCCGATTGACTGGCTCGTCCCGACATCTCTAATTTCACCGACGCTTACGAGCTATTCCCCATCCAATGATGCCATTTCCGGCCAGGCATGCAGTGGTTGCTGCGTGGAGATATTTGCCACGGCCGAAGCAATGCCGGGCAGCATGATCTACCTTGGTAATGTCGCCGCGAATGCAGGGGGTGTCTTCACATTGCTCTTGGATAACCCACCCCCATCACCCTATCTGTTCGCCACCATAACAGATGCTGATGGCACAACTTCTGAATTTTCCACTGGGTTGGACATTGCCCAATTTCCTACTTCTCCACAACCTTTAGGGCCAAATGCACATCAACTCTATTTATCTGTTATCTTCGGTCCATCAACGATGGTAATTAGCGCAAGGTCCCATTGTCAATAGAGTTTGTACTGATTGGATCATTCACATAAGATATTACCGCGAATCAGGAGATTTGCAAATTCGCCGATCCCTGAGAGTCACTGTGACATTCGACATAGGTTCACCAATTGCTATTAAGCTTGATAAGCACAATCTCTGTTTAGCTCTACTTATCTGCGCTTTCATACTTATGGAGATCAGCATGATGAATCGAATATGGCCCGAGCAATGGCGAAGGTATAGAGCTCTCTCGGAAAGTGCACATCATCCCCGAGGTCGATGGTGCGAGGAGGGTCGAAAAAGTGCGTAAGGGAGGGAGTAGGAAGAAAAATGTCGGATAGCGGCAAAAAAGTGTGAGTGGCAGGGAAAAGTAGGCAAGGGTCGGCATCCGTAGTCCTGGCCGAGCGCGGAGAAGTGTGAGTGGCCCAGGGGGTCAAGTGTTAAGCGAGTCGTCGGGCGGCATGGTGTAGCCAGGCGTCGACGTGCTGACACATGGCCGCGAGAGCGAAGCGGAAGAACCATCGGTCGCGGCCAGCAGTGCGGGTCTGGAGGAGATGAAAGTCGTACTTCTTGCGCTTGACTGAGCGTTCAGCGCAGGAGCGAGCGTTAGCATGAAGTTGCCAAAGGTCGCTGTCCCTGGGGATGCGGGTGTGCAAGCGATAGTTGTCCTTGGGATAGGTATAGACGACGCGCCCATAGGCTGAACCAGAGCAATCCTGGCCAAAGTGCGGACAGGTGGTCACGTCGGGCGTCTTCGTGGCGGCGGCCAAGGGACAGCGCCACTTGATGCGCAAGCGGTCGGGACAGAAGCCCCAGCGTGTCATGGGCCGCCCGGCGGGGACAGATAGGGATACTGCCGTCTAGGCGTATGGAGCCAGCAAAGCGGCTGTGGTCCTGGTTGCGTTGGTTAAGGGGCATGACCAGCGCCATGTCCCAACGCAGGGTGGCAAGGCGATAATAGCCGATGACATCGTGGGCGGCATCCAAAGTGGCAGTCTGGATGGGCAAGCCGAAGATTTCTCGCCCCCCGATAGAGCGTCGCGAGCCCGAGGGGACTGTCATGACGATTGCCATCGGCCATAGTGATGACCAAGGGTAGTTGGCAGCGATGCTGGAGCGAATAGGCGGTCAGTTCATAGGCCGTGTGCCCATAGACCCAGCAATGACGGTAGCTGTCCCAGCCCCAGAGGGCGTGGGGGTCGCTGTAGGCGCGATGGCAGCGACAGCGTTCGTGGCGTTTCTTACCTCGATTATTGCACTTACACAGCTTCTGGCCGTAGGGATTGGCCCAAGTGGGCAGTTTGGCGCCGTCGCCAGCCACATGGAGATGGTCCAGGTCGAGCAAGCCCAACTCGACTGAGTGGGCCACGAAGCAGCCGTAGAAGAGCCGTTGCAGCACCTGCTCCCAGGCAAGGCGGCCATACCAGTCTGACCTGCCAGTAGTTCAGCGACGGCTGGCGGCGCAAAAGCCCCAGAATGAGCGCGGTCAGGCGATTGACGATGCCCGCATGGGGGCGCAGATCGTTCTTGTCCTTGTGGGCAGCGGCTTGATCCCGCTCATCTCGCCGTTGATAGGGGCGACGAGCCTGGCTGCGGGCTTGCCGCTCGCGTTGCAGGAGACGGTCTTGAAAGTCGTAAAACGTGCCCACGCCAGGCACGTCGTTGGGCTCGAAGCCGCTGATGAGGGCGTAGAAGGGCTCATCGCGCATCTGCCCCACCCACACACATCGAAGCTCGTCTGACCACAGAGCATCATGGCCAGACACGAGCGCAACATGGACACCGGGTCGCGCACGGGTCGTCCCCAGTCTGGCACGTATAACGGTGCCAAAAACGGGTACGCACCATCGAGATTCGTCGCTGACAGCTTGCGCCATACCGCATAATGGCGATGGTCGCAGCGCAGCGCACCATATCGACCCGCTCGATGGCGTACAAACCGCACATACTGCTTGTGACGGAAGATGCTGGTTAACATCCGACCCCCCTTTCTGTTTCCGTTTGGTCGTTCCAATGAGCCCACACTTTCTACTTATCACTACGTCGGAAACAGCTTGGGGTTGGGGGTAAATTCTTAACAACTCGCGATTGGTCGGCCTCGACCTCTCTGGTCTGACATCCGACTACACTTTCCGAGAAAGTTCGATACCTCAAAGGAGGTATGAAATTCGTCCTAATATAACACAGAATATGAGTCATGGACTGCGCAGGCCATGGTACCGACAAGATAAGAACCTGCTCATCTTGAATTGGGTCAGCATCGTATTGTCGGCACTATTGCTGTGGGTATTAGAAAGCCACGTTGGCCTCAGTAAAGAATATCTCTTATCCCCTGTACGTATGAACGTTGTTACTACACCTAATGATAGCGGAGCGGGAACGTTACGCCAGGCTCTTTTAGATGCACAGATAGGGGATGTTATTACCTTTGCCCCAACTACCTTCCCCCCCATGTCACCGATGACGATCTCTCTCCAAAGCGCGCTGCCTGCTATCATTACCAACACCCTTATACTTGACGCCAGCAATGCCGGCGTGATTTTGGATGGAAGCGGCTTATCTGTCGGCTCCGGTATCGTAATCGATGGTGCGCAAGGGGTGATTGTCCGCGGTCTGCAAATTCTCAATTTTCCGCGCAACGGTGTTGAACTGATCAATGGTGCTACGAATGGGGTGATAGGTGGTGATCGCACCTTCGGTGAGGCAATCTTGGGTGAGGGAAACTTGATCAGTAGTAATGGCAACATAGGCATCCTGCTCGAAGGTGCCGGAACTTCTGATAATCAAATTACAGGCAACTATATCGGCACCGATGTCACTGGAGCCGAAGTGCGCGGCAACCGGCGAAATGGGGTTTCTATTGAGGATGGCGCTCACGACAATATGATCGGTGGTGATGTTCCTGGACAAGGCAATCTCATTAGCGGCAACGTCGGCCTCGGGATCGATCTGGTTGGTATCAGTACTACAGGAAATCAGATACAGGGTAATTTCATTGGTGCTAATCCTGCTGGGACTGCTGCATTCGGAAACGGCGAAGGCGGTATTTTCATTCGGGGTGGCTCTAGCAGAAACGTCATCGGGGGATACACTGAGAATGCGCGTAATTTAATCAGCGGTAATCATGGTGATGGTATTTTACTCCAAAATAGTAACACCAGCGATAATCAGATTCTTGGAAATCATATTGGCGCTGATGTGTACGGTGAAGCAGCACTAGGAAATCGAGGAATTGGCATACTTATTAGTGATGGTAGCGGCAACAACGTAATTCGCGGCAACCTGATCAGTGGTAATACGAGTGTTGGAATACAACTTCAGAATGCCGAAACTACAGGGAATCAGGTGTTAGGCAACTTTATTGGCACCAATCGCAGCGGTACACAAGCACTAGGCAATTTTGGAACCGGTATAAGTATTTTTGAGGCCCAAACGAATGTCATTGGTGGAGATAGGGCGGATGCGCGCAACTTGATCAGTGGTAATTTGGGCAATGGTATGAGATTGCAGGGTGCTGATACCATTGGCAATCAAATCATCGGCAATTATATTGGCACCGATGTCAGCGGCACTCACAATCTTGGGAATCGTGAATCTGGAATAGAAATCTTTGCAGGAGCGAGCAATAATATTATCGGTGGGCGAACTGCCGGTACCGGCAACCTCATCAGCGGCAATGAGGGGACTGGGTTATATTTACAGGATGTCAACACCACAGGAAACCGAATCCTCGGCAATCGTATCGGGACAGACATTTCCGGGACAGCATCAATAAGCAATCATGGCGACGGCATCTTCCTTAATAAAGGGCCCAGCAACAGTATAATCGGTGGAGAAACTGCGAATGAGCGCAATATCATCAGCGGTAATGGCCGGGCTGGGATTCATCTAAATGGCGACGGCACGCTCAATAATACGATCCACGGGAATTTTATTGGTGCTGATAGCACTGGTAAAAAGGTATTAGGGAACAATCGCAACGGTATCATCATCAAACACGGCGCTGCTAATAACGTCATCGGCGGACAAACCACAAACGCCCGCAACCTCATCAGCGGCAATGGTCGGGCTGGCATCTGGATAGAAGACACGAACACGACCGGCAATCAGATCATAGGCAACACCATCGGCTCACCCACCTCTGGACAGCGCACACTGGGTAACCGCGGCGATGGGATCGTCCTGGAGAATGGTGCACACGGCAATCTTTTCCAAAACAATTTCATCCAGGACAATGACGGTCTCGCGGCGCGGCTCTTACTGGGTAACCAACTCGTGACAAACAAATTTACCGGCAATCGCTTTAACTTTATCCAGGTGACCGGCGGAATCCTGCCAGCTCAGAACGAGACATGGACACGCCAGGGTGATCTGGATACCTATCTTGTGGTCAAAAATGAGGTAGTGATTCCATCTGGGCATACGTGGCGTCTGGAGTCTGGTGTCAATGTGCAATTTGATTTTGGCCTGGGCGCGACCATCCAGGGTCTGCTCCAGACCACGGGCACCGAAACAGAAACGGTGCGGTTTACGAGTGCACAACGCCTGGCCGCACCGTTGCCCGGCGATTGGAACGGTTTGCTCTTTAGCGCTGGTGGCAGCGGCTTGCTTGATCATGCTGGCGTCGAGTTTGCTCGCAATGGCATGATGCTGGCGGGCGGTGCGCTCACTCTCGCTGACAGTACGGTGACTGCCAGTCAAGAGAACGGAATCTGGGTCAAGAACGGTGCGGTGACACTGACGGGTCAGAACGCACTGTCTGGCAACCAGGAATTGGCCATCAAGAATGAAACGGGCAATTTCATCGATGCCGTACAGACTTGGTGGGGACACGCCAGTGGCCCTGCTGCCACAACCAACCCCAGCGGGCAGGGCGATGCCATCAGCGATAACGTGACGTTTGCTAATTTCTTGACCGATCCGACTCCCAAAAACTTCTGGCGCAATGCACCAGTATTGGTGGCCGGTGCGCATGACTTCACCATTACCGGGGAACGGGATGTTCATTGGTTTCGCATCCCGGTGGGCACCCGCAACGCCACGCTCACGGCTGGGATAGGCGCGCTCTCCAAAGATTATGATCTCTTCCTCTTTAGTGGCCTGGAGCAAGATGCGGCTTCGCCCGACGATATTGGCAATCTTAAAGATATCGGTGACCCAGTGGACACGGGCAATCTCAAAGACATTGGCAATCTCAAAGACATCCCTGGTCAGGTTGCCTTTGTCGAAGGCTGCTCGCCCATGTACATCGGGCAATTGGCTGATCTGGGACGCGCCTCCAACACGGCACGCTTAATGGTGGCTAGTTGTGAGAGCGGCACAACCAGCGAACAGGTCAGCGTGGATGTCTGGGATCAGAGCGGCTGGTATTACCTACTGGTGGCCGGGCACAATGGTGCCAATGACCCGCAGACACCCTATACCCTGACCGTTGCCGTTACCACCGATGATGCCACGACCCCAACAACTTTCCAACCACCTATATTCGAACCGCCGACGGAGACGTATCCCTTTACCAAAACACTGATCCTGACCAATCTAGCGCGTTTTCCCGATAACCAAGGTGAAGACGTACGGTCACACCTAACCACCTTGGCTGACCACCCAACTGTCGCGGGCGATATCATTGATCTGAGTGATACTCAGAAATATTCACAGATTGCCAACGTCTACGATCTTTGGGATAACAGTGCCAATAGCCAATCCAACACTGAACGGGTGGCCCGCGCCAATCTAGTGACGGCTGCGATCAAGGAGCTGTTGAAGACCGTCCGCAACGCCTATCCTAACCTGGAAAACATCCTGATCGTGGGTAGTGATGAGATTGTTCCCTTCCGTCGCATCCCCGATGAAGTGACCATCGCCAATGAAAAAGATTATGCCAATGCTGTGGCGGGTGATTCTGCATTGGCTGCCAGCATGCGGGAGCGATATTTTCTCAGCGATAACTACTACGCCAGCTTCACCCCGATTCCCTGGCGCGGGCGTCATCTCTTCCTGCCCGACTATGCTATTGGTCGCCTGGTGGAGACACCGGGTGAGATCACCCAAACGATTGATGTTTTCCTGGCAAGTCCCACGCTCACTATGACAAATGGCCTTGTTACTGGTTATGACTTCATGCGCGATCAGGCTAAAGCGATTACCGATGAGTTGCAGCAAACAGGCAGAATAACTGTTGAGACGCTTTATGATGAAAACGATTCCTGGCCAGCGTCTGCCCTTATCGAGAAGTGGCTAAATACGCCGCGTAACGTTAGTTCAGTAAATGGCCATTTCGATCACTATCAAGCGATTCCAGCCAATGCCGACGGCAGCGTAGTGCGCGCAGAAGATGCCAGAAATAAACCTGCCTTGCACAACTCGTTAGTCTTCTCGGTTGGTTGCCATTCTGGTTTGTCTGTCCCAGATGGTCAAGTTGATGACAACCAGACTGACTTTGCTCAGGTTTTGGTGGGAGAGGGCGTCACGTATATCGCCAATACTGGCTATGGTTACGGTGATGCTGACGCTATTGGCTATTCAGAGCGGCTCATGCAGCTCTTTGCGCAGGAGTTAATGCATGGCGGTAGTGTGGGGCAGGCATTGGGTCGCGCCAAAGCAGCCTATTTCACCGAATTGGGCGTGCGCTCCATGACTCCCTACGATGAAAAGGTATTGAGTGTTGCGACGCTCTACGGGCTGCCCATGTATCAAATTCAGCTGACTGCCTCAATTCGTGCCGCCACTACAAAGGCGCACAGTTCTGCCCAGATTGGCAAGCTTGAGCCCTGTCCGCAGGCATCCACGTTAACCTGCCGTCCACAGACAATTACCCTGACCGATCTGACAAGAATCACTACTGCAGAAGGAAGTTATTTCCAGGTGCCAGATGAGCCGCCACAAGTTATCTGGGCACAGCCAATTCAACCGCGTAGCAGCCTCGATTTGCCTCCAGAAAAGAGCCTGGCCCGCGGCGCACTCTTTATCGAGGGACGTTACGAAACCTTCCACAACTTTAACCCGGTGATCACACGCGTCATTACCCAAACCTCGCGACTTGGCAGTGAGCAAACTGTGCCTGAACCGGCCTATACCATCTTCGACTGGCGTCCAACGACTTGGGATCTGATTAACACCGTCAATACACCAGCGGGCCGGCAGCAACGTCTGGTTGTGATCCCGGCTCAATATCGCGCCACATCCGCCCGGCAGGGCATTGAGCGGCGCTTTTCAGCGCTGCAATACACTCTCTACTATTCAAATACATCGGAGACCATTCCACCTGCCATTTGGCAGGTTTCCGCTAGCAAGAGTCCCGATAATACCCAATTGAATCTGGCTGTTGAAGCCACGGATTTTTCAAATGTCGTGCGCGTCGTCGTGGCGTATACTTCAGGGGAGAAGGTGTGGCAGACAATAGATCTAAGCGACCCGGATGGGGATGACCTTTGGACTGGCGCGGTGCCATTCTCATCTACGATGGAATATTTTGTACAAGCTGTCGATGGGGGCGGCAATGTTGCGGTTCACGACAACAAAGGACGATATTTTTCAACAAGCCCTCGCATGCCAAATCAGATCTATTTGCCAGTACTCACGCGTTAGCCTGATTCGTATTTCGGCACGCAAACCCATAGCTCTTGATGTCAGTGGCGTAGGGGGTGCTCGCATTAGAGGTTGAGTTGGTAAGGTCAAAGAAGACACCGATTTTGCTCTTCGCTTTCTCGTCATAGCGACCAATCGTAAGGAGATACATATTGGGAAATATCTTATTTTTGATTCCGTTTGGCTCGGTAGTAGTCGCCAACTTTTTTAATCGCAACGCCAAAATCTTCGACATCTTGCGCAGTATAGGATGGATTCATGGGAAGAGTGATGGTGGTCTCTAAGAATTTCTCCGAACCAGCCAGCGACAGCGAACCATAATCGAGCTCGCGCCCGACTTGCGCATTGGTCCAGGGGAAGCCAGAGGTTCCATAGGTGCGCCGCTCGGCTAAGACCGGATACTTATACATTGGATAGACCAGATACGGCGAATTCGCCGGAACCCCCTCGGCTTGTAGAGCTTCAGCAAACTGTTTGGCAGATACGCCAAAGGTCGCGGCGTCCATATGAAAACCATAGGCCCAATAGCTGTGAGTGGCTTCGGGCAAAACTGTCTGCATTGAGAGACCTTCTTCACTTTCTATGACTTCGTTGAGTTGATTGGCCGCCCATTGCTTTCTGCGTACTGCCTCGCCTACCTTCTTGAGTTGGGCGATGCCCACTGCGCCTTGCAGATCGGTCATGCGGTAGTTGGGGGCCAAATAGTTATGTTCATAGACGGGTTGGCGCGGATTTCCCTTATCTGTGAACCATTTAAGCCGCTCGGCCAGATCATCTCGATTGCTGATGACCATGCCGCCATCGCCAGTGGTCATGTGCTTGCCGCCAAAGCTAAAGCAGCCCAGGTCGCCCCACGTTCCGACTAAGCGTCCCTTGTAGTCGGCCAGCTGCGCTTGTGCGCAGTCCTCGATCAAGAAGACGTCGTGTTTGCGCGCTAGCTCTACATATGGCTCTAAGTCACACGGGTTGCCAAAGAGATGGACCAGCACGATGGCCCGAGTGCGGTCGGTGATCTTGGCCGCGACGTCGTAAATATCCAGGTTGCCCGTCACCGGATCGATGTCGGCAAAAACAGGAATGGCGTTTTGGTAGAGGATGCCAATGATCGTACCAAAATCGGAGATGCTGGTCGTAATAACCTCGTCTCCTGGATTGGGATCCAAGACGCCAATCGCGGTATGCACAGCCGCAGTGCCAGACGTGACGGCTTGGGCATATTTGACGCCATGCATCTCGGCATAGTCCCGCTCAAACTGATCGACCTTGGTGCCACCGAGACGACCTAGTTTGCCTGCGCGGATCACGTCAGTAAGTTCAGCGATCTCTTCATCACCCAGATCCCACTGTGGTCCGAAGTCACCAGCGCGAACTGGGGGAGAATTGCGTTCGAGTGCAATTGCCATACGGTTTCTCCTTACGCTTGTTCCAGGGTGTGTACCACAAAGTGTGTAAATGAAGTAGGTTCTCTGACCAAGAGGTCTTCATTTACACACTTTGGGACACTCTGTCTTGTTCTCTTTGAGTCATTTATTATTTGGAATGCCCAACAGCTACAGGAATATCTCACGATTTTCTTGCAAGGATTGGTCAATGGCAGCCGCGACTTGAATAACGGTCAGACCATCATGTCCCGTCATCAAGAGCGGCCATTCATTGCGCACGGCACCGGCGAAATGTCGAATTACGGAGCGAAACGAGCCTACCTGTTGCCCCTGCACAATCGGTGAATGCACTGTGTCGGGGTAGGCGAGAGAACCATCGGCTGCATAACAGACCAACCCATGTTCATTGCCAAATATTTCGGCCACGCCAGCCGTTCCACGCACCACGAAAGTCTCATTCTGAGGTCGACCAGCCTGTGGTGGAGAACCCCATGAACATTCGATGAGTCCGACCGCACCATTGGCAAAGGCTAACGTAGCAATAATAAAATCGTGACGACTTTGTCCGCCACTGCGGCTATAGGCGCGTACGCTTTTCACAGAGCTGTCGGTTGTCCACAACATCATGTCAATGTCATGCACAATGAGCCAGTAGGAGAGCGGAAATTTGCCAAAGACGCGGTCAACCGCTCGTGGTCCAGGATGTCGGCGGCCATGTAACGTGAGCAGTTCGCCCAGTTCCCCTTTAGCGATGCGTTGTTGCATCAGTGCATAGCGCGGGTCAAAGCGGATGCTGTGGCAGATCATAAACTTGACACCAGCTTCATCGGCACTCTGCACCATTTGCCGGGCGTCATCTGGCGAAGTGGCCATTGGTTTTTCCAGCGCCACATGTTTGCCAGCATCCAGACAGGCCAGTACTGGATCCAAGTGCGCCCACTCGGATGTGGCAACGACAACCGCTTCGATATTGGGGTGGGCTTCCAGCATGTCGCGGTAGCGCGAGCCAGCGTAGCCAGGCACGCCCATAGACTCGGCCAAAGTCATGGTGGATGCCTCACTACGGCCACCGATAGCGACCAAGCGCGTGGTCGTCAATTCATTGATGGCACGCGCATAAATCTGCCCCATCCGACCGGGACCAATGACAGCCATTTCTAGGGAAGGAGCATCAATTGTCCTCTGGGGATTTCTTTAAGCGTATCAGAGATTGCAAAATGCGTCAACTGGTTCTTATTTAGGCGATTCCAGAACATTAATCATCCACAGATGGCCAGGATTCATAAGATTGTAAAGAGAGAATTTCCAGTCAATCCTGTCCATCTGTGGATAAGCTCAAAATTGGATCCGCCTACTTCCTTCAATCAATGCTTGAACAGCATCACACGAATTGTTTGATCGCCAGGGGGTATTGCCGTTGCAGTGTTATTTGTCAATACGACCGTAACTTTGTTGGGTTGGTTGACATGGGCGCTAATCGATAGCTCATGAATCGTGCCTGCGATCGATGCCAGGGCGAAGTCACCAAGCGACGCCCCATCAAATTCAACACTTTCGATCATAGCACTGCCTGGTGCGATTGGCTCTGTCAGTTGGGTAGAAATCATGGCTTTCGTCCGCACAAGAGGTAGGGCATACCAGCCATGTGAGTAAGCTGCCGGTACTGATGGGTGAGCAAAATCAGAGAGTTCATCAAGCTTCCAATGATCAGGACGAGCAAACACAAACATTCCATCCTCTGGTTCGTTTGGCACTTGTAAAAAGGGACGGTGAATGATGGCTGGTGAACGTTTATCTGGTGACCAAGAAGGCGAATCACCAAGATAAGTACGATAATTACGGAATAGTGCGCTTGAACCAAGCTCACAACCCGTTACTGAATATTTGATCCGAAACAATGTCTTTACATCATCATCAGCTCGAATCTGAGGCTTTGTGGAACCATAAATACACGACTTAAAGGCGGTCTTGATATCAATAGGACTGAACGAGACAGCCGTTCCTGTTGGATGTGATTCTGATAAGTTTCCTTCAAGCTGGACTTCGTTGCCGCTGACGGAAACTACTTTCGCATTCTCTGGCGGCACATCCGTATCAATACGACGATCGTTTCCAATTAATATCGTGTCGCCAGCGACAATGTGGTGGCCTATGCCAATCACAATTCTGTTCGTCGGGCCGGTTGCTTGTTGCAATATTGTGTATCCTCCAGGCCATTGGATGTTGCTGTGATAGACACTTCCCAACTTGATTCCCCCACCAAGGGTACGACTATTTTTAATGATCAATTCGTGAAATGCTGTATCTGGAGCAAAAATATCCCAAAATTTCGTGCTACCTCGTTTTAACCCAAAATAACAATTCTCAATAGTCAGGCGATGAATTGAGTTCAGATCAGAGCGTGGACTCTTCTGTGTACTGAGAGTCGGCTCAGGCTCATGGTATGTAATGGATGCAATGCCGTGAACGCCTTTTCCATTGACATGGTTATTCGCCTCAAAATGACAATCTACAAATTTGACTGTGTTACAAGGGTATTTCTCTTGGCTACTGATAAAAACAGTGGAGTAATTTTTATATTTCTCACCTTATTTTTGCGCAACGAGAGCGTGATTCTATTCGTTCATGCAACTAGAGGGGGTTTCTAATCGGCCTCTAGATAGGATTTCAAGCAAATCAGAAGGTCACGAGAATAAGGATGTGAACTTAGCAGGTCAATCCGTGAAAGTGAGCCGTTCTGAAAAGAGAGAAAACCAGGTATTTGTAATAGATCTCGAACAATTCGTTTCTGCCGGAAAGGTTCAAATCTAGTATCCACGAGAGCTTGCTGATGGAAATGGCCTATCAAATTATGCGCCAAATCAGCCAAAAGGATAAGAGATTTTTGAGCTAGAAATAGGGTCTTGCGACGAGAAGCTAAGTGTAACCCCATTTTATCATTACGGAATTGTTCGATTTCAGCCGCACCTCGATTGTCATAATATGAAATGAAGTGACGCTTGGATGGCAATTTGATGGTCGAAATGTAGTAACTGACACAAATTTGGGGGTGGTTCAAAATTAGGTTTACACTTTTGATATATAGACAAAAATCTATATGAGACCGTTTTCTCTCTGAGAACCGGCGAAATCAGAGAATATAAACGTTCTTTCTGTTTCTAAAAGTGTAAACCTATCTATCCAGCTAAAATGAACCACCCCCAAATTTGCTCGTTTTTCACTCTTTTTTTTGAGAAAAATGCGTACAGGGCGATTAAACTTGATAGGTGATGGAATTTCAGCCAGAAAGACGTCACCGCAAGGATCCCATCGAGTCACCTGTTGCGCCCACAGATGGGCACGACGGTTGGAGTTGCCCTTCATCATAAATTGATAGTTGCGGTTGAGCAGCCACCGAATATTTTCTTCACTACCTGCACCGCCATCGGTGCGCCAGACGACTCGCTCGCGTTTTTTCTCGTCTAACTCTAATGAACTTTCCGTGGCAAGCACGGCTGGCTGAAACGATGGAGCTGTATGCTGACTCCCTGGATAGAGGTCTGACCAAACCGTTTCATGGTATTTAACCGAACTTACACGGACCAATTGGCGTCCCGTTGCGTTTTTTTGCCGCTAAAATAGCCTTTTTTGACTTTTCTGTGCCTTTTTTGCCGCATGGTAATCCGGATAGGTCAAAGTCTAACCACAAGAACCCTCGCCAATCGTGGTTGTGTATTTGGCTTAGAGGCTTGCAGATTTCGCTGACCACACTCTCTAATTGACCGATATTCATTAGAGTTAGGGCGTCTAATGTACGAGACATATTTGATTGCTCACTAAGCTGCTCCATCCCATAAATTTTCGCAAGGAGTCTTTCTGGTCTGACCTTTGTATTGAACTCAGTCAGCGTTGCGCAACCACATAATATGCTAACCAGCACCTGTTCCAACTTACTTGCTGGTGTATATTCATACGTTTTGACCGGTATTTCGATCTTCTTCAACGCAGTTAGCACTTTCTCTTGATGGTAGTGTGCCAGCAACGCAGCTAATGGTGCATACTGAGTATTGCTGATCTCGTTCGTTAGTCCGAATTCTATTGCCATGAATGCCTCCTTGGATCGGGTATCTCTAATGAATTTCTTTGAGGCTATCCTTTTTTCGGCATTTTGACGAATTTGATCGAATAGAATCAGGCTCTTATTGCGTCAACGAATAGAATTCCCTTCCCGTTGCGCAAAAATAAGGTCTCAGAACTCAAATGGTTGTCTTCCTCAGTATCCACAGGGGTGTTGTTGGTTGCATGAAAGTAACATTGTTCAAATACAATGTTTGATACTGAGCTACCCAATTCAAAGGCCGGTCCGCTTTCTAACCTGTCATTGTTCTCCTTTGGCAAACGATATTTGTCTTTCATGAACGTAGACATGACAAAGCGCGTCATAACCATTGACAACGCTGCACTATCTGTTACATAGTTCTTATCATCGCGCCCAGAAACAAAAGCACAAGGTGCATTGTCTGCGCTATTACGAAACTGGCAGTCGATGAAAAGCCCGTATTCCGCCATGTCGTATAGTCCAGCTACAGAAAAAAAGCCTGACGTACGAATCTGTTCGCAAAGTAGCCGATATCCCTGTGTCATTGACCCTGATCTTCCAGCTAGCAGGCCAACCTTGGCACCGCGTACACCTTCGATTGTGAAATCCCTCAGAATAATTCGACTGCTCCCGTAGACATTTACGACATTCCCATCATCATTCCAGAGTGTGGTTGATCGTAAGCCACTGCCCGCCACCGTGATACCTACATCACTTAGGTTGCTGAGGTCAAGATTTATATGCCAACGCCCTGGCGATAGGCGGATAATGCCGCCCGTCATGCTCAGTTGACCTGTAATCTCTGCCAGTGCATTATCATTTTCGCCCCGTGTCTTGTCTGGTCCGCCGCCAAACGATTCTAGATAGTATTCTCTCCCTTGATTGTCAAATGCATAGCTATTTATGGTGCCGTCAACGTTGTGACTCACTAGGAGAAAGTCGTTGAGTTGTTCACCCCAATTGCCATCGCTTTGTCCAGGTATAGGTAACTGTATCATAGTTCTTCTCCTCATCAGCACATCTAATTTATTTGGTAACCGAAAATTTGAACAAATAGAGCAAGTTTTCAAATCGACATAAAAAAGCTTTCAGCTAATCAGCCGTCAGCTTTCAGCCAGAATCTGGTTCCACCTATTGGCTGATTTTATACTTTCCTATACTCAGTAGATCCAAATTTCAGGTTTTGAGAGAGAATTCTGGCTAAACAGTTGACATAAATACAAATTTGCCGGTCGATATCTAGTTTTTGCGTTAGATTTGGGCGATTTTCAGATATGAAATAGGTTGTTTTCTGTAACCGAAATCTGAATAAATGACTCCAAAATCCCTGCAATCTCGACTGAAAATCGCCAAAAACGCCAAATTTGGATCTACTGATACTATAAAAAATCTGTGTTCAGCTGATTTGGTTTCCATCCACGCTATTCTGGACTCTTAATTTTTCTCTTGTGTGATGAAAGGCAAAAATACTCTTCTCGAACAGTGACAGTTCTGTGCGGATGCATCGACTATCGGTTGTGAACATCCGCCATATGCACCTGCACCATACAAACCATCTCCATAGGCCACACACTCAGTTGTAGGTTGGGAAACGGCAAAGAGAGTTGGGGTTTGATACCGCAACGCGGTCATCAGGGCTAGTGTCTGACCAGCAGACATCAGGAAAAAGCGTCGACTTATTGCTTGGTTTAGCATGTTTATGTCCTCCATTCACTTAAAATTCGAGTGAGTACCACAAAGTGAGTAAATGAACACTGTTCAGTCAGAGAACCGCTGCATTTACACATTTTGGGACACACTTCCTAAAATTCAAGCCTAACTGACAGCATCATCTAAGCGCGTACCATCGATCTGAACGCTTAAATCAGCGGGGAAATGATTATCTCGCTCGTCGATTGTCACGGATATATGGCTTCGTAATGCATAATCAAGATCATTGTCAGCCGTTCGCAAGACGTTGTTGTGAACATAGGCCGTCTGCCCCTTGTCATCATTGCTGGTGATATAGATTCCGCCAACTGGATAGCGATGGTTCGGATTCGTGCCTGGCGCCACAATGAGATTGTTCGAAATAATCGAGACATCGGTTTCTGCCTCTTTCGGCTCACACGAGATAGACAGTCCCGTTGCGCCAATGCGATAACAGGTGTTGCCGGAAACTTGGAGCAAACTACAACTTTCCGTTCGAATGCCATACAACGTATCTATATCCTGTATGATATTATTCGCAATCGTAATGCCGATACAGTGACGACAATCGATTCCTGTATCACTCCTCTTTACGGTATTGCCCACCACAGTTACGTTTCGAAAAGGATTTTTGGCATTAGCGCCAGCCTGAATGAATAGAATGTCCAGTCTACCGTCTCTTGCATCATCATCCGCTCCCGTGTTTTCTACAATGTTGCCAGTAACGGTGATGTTCTCGTTGTCGTGTGGCGATGCTGCTGTGATCTGGAACTTTATGCCCACAATTATACAGTTGCGCAGAATATTGTTGCCGAACGTCACATTTCTTGGATTATCCAGATAAACGCCATGTTGACCTGGAATATCATGAATGTAGTTGTCCGTGATTGAGATTGCATCCCAACCGCCAGCAGAATAAATGCCAATCGCTGTTTGTGAAATTTCACAATTGGTAATCTGCAAGGGTCCTCGATTTGCACTGGACGGGGTATAAATTCCAAATTGATAGTTGTCCCACCACTCAATTTCAGACTCTGTCTTCTCTGGAGGGATATTGCCTGTCCCTTCGATGCTACAATTTACAATGGATACATCCGTTGAACCATTTAAATAGATTCCGCTCATGCCAAAATATTTGAACTGGCAATTCTTGACGAACACATTTTTACAAGAGTCAAACACAAATCCAATAGCGGCAGTGACTCGTTCTTTGTCATAATCTCTCCCCACACCCATAAGGCGCAATCCCTCAACTGTTACAGATTCACAATTGAAAAAACGAAAGAGAGACGTTTTCTCCCGTGTCTGTATAATACGGGCGCCGTGGCCGAGGATGGTAAGGGCATTGAGCGTTACGGAGATCGTACCGGAAACCTTATATTCGCCTGGCGGGAAGTAGAGAATAGGCGTTCTCTTGCCAGCCTTTGCAACGGCCCGTTGGATTGGGGCTGTATAATCGGCATCTGGCTCCGTGACAAAGTGTTGCACATTGATAACATCTATGACACCCGATAATGTGCCATCCTCATTGTGAGATACGCGTAAAAACTCATTGAGTAGGTCCCCCCTCTCTCCGCTATCCTGTTCTGGTATGGGTAAGCGTGCCATCTTCATTTTCCTCCTGTATGCTCAAAGACAAAAACAATCTTCTTGCTCAATCTCCACGTAGATTCCACTAAGATATGGATAACATAAATTCATATCTTAGGCTGTCGTAGTCAAAGCGAGCATAGCCCGCAGGTCTCAAGAGATTCTCAAGCGGTTTTTAGAACTATCGATAACGTTCAACAGAAAAGAAAAGCAGAGTAGAGAACAGACCCACGAATCAGGCATGAATATTCTGAATTATTCACGGCCTTTTTGGCTTTTCCAGAAAATAAAATGTCCACTTCGACAGGAAAAGCCAAAGCCATTCCAGGCAGGCGAGTTGGTCTTTAGAGCGTGTTTTAAAAGTCATTCTGAGGAGGTTTTGGGACGAAGAATCCACCGTTCCAAGTGCAAAAAGAAGATTCTTCGCTCCGTTCCTCCACTCAGAATGACACGCTTTGACACTTTTAATACACGCTCTTAGAGTTGTTCCGAAATAAGCAGGCGGAGCATTCCGGGAATGGACCAAGCAAACTCTCTCGACCGAAACAACTCCTGGTCCATTCCCGGAATGCGGTCATCGATATTCATCTCGTTATTTCGGAACAACTCTTTTAACTTTACTTTCTGGTAAAAGAAAAGAGATGAGGTGAGAAATGTGACAAAAAGCGGTTAGCAGTTCATCCTAAAGGTAGAGAACCCAAAAAGGAGGAAGGAATGCTAACCGCGCCAGAAATAACTATAGCAGTACTGATGAATGTATTGCAAGTAACGCCGATGGGAACAAACGTAAATGTAATGCGTCTGATGTGGGCAATGCTGAATGGGTCGTTTCTGAAAAGTCGAGGAGCAATCCATAGCGCATTGAAAGAAAGCGGGTTTGAAGATGAGGAGCTCCGGCGAAGCTGGTGGAGCTTTCGATATGGATCATGGGATATCACAAGTCTGCTGGGGTCGTGGCAAGGGGAATGGGAGGCAAAAAAGTTAGAAGGGTACCGAGTGAAAAGCATAGATATCACAGGGTTCTGGCGACCGAAGCTGCAAGGGAAAGTGAACCGACTCTATAACTCAACGGCTCGTCGGGCATTGCCCGCGCTCATCTTTGGAGTGATGATAAGCTCGGGGGAGATAGGCGGGAAGCGAGTGCCACTGCTCAAGGCAATCATGAGATGCACGGTTGGAACAAAGGAAAGTGAGTTTCGGAAAAAGCTGCTGACAGAGACGAAGAAATCACTGGAGTCAGACGAAGTGGCGGTGGTCGATGCCGGGTTTACAATCAGAGAAATGCTAGAAAGCGGCATAGACCGATTTGTCCTGCGGAAGCCATTAACTGCACAGTGCGCCGCAATGAGTTCCCAAACGCAAAGAAAAGGCAGACCACCTGAATATGGTGATATTGTGCGTCCGCTCTCGCAGCTATAAGGAAAGCGACTCGAGGCTACAACTCCGGACTCGTCTGGTCGCTTTCTCTATAGTGGTCGCCTGATTTGCTATCAAGCATGGCACAATCTCGTCCCCAGAACAACCAAGGTGGATACAACCGTACCTACTCGATTTACGTCATTCAGGATCCGGCCTACAACACACCTTTGGTTTTGGCGACCGTTATGACTTTGCAGCCTGAAACCATTTATCTTGTCTACCTGGAACGCTGGCCTGTTGAACCTCCCCCCCTTGGCTTCCAAGCAGATGATTGGCTTACATCGTCAATTTGTTCATGCCGATGAGGCTTGTTTCCGCTTACCTGAACTGGGGCTGCTTGCTGGCAATCTTCTTTCCCATTTAGCCGCTTCTCTTCCTCCCATACCGACTGGCTACTGGGATCGAGAGCCTCAATCCACTCCCGGCAGGCTGCGCCGTGTTCTCTCGAGTGCTCTTTTTCCAACTCCTGACCAACTCGACCCTGACTTTCGGAAAAAGGCCTCGGTTTCACACCATTTCCCTAAAGGCGTTCTCGCTCATCGCCGCCTCAATGCCGCTGCTTAAACTAGCCGAGCACTATTTTTACATTTTATCCCGTTTTTTCAGGGTGGATTCTTTTTTCCGCCCCTTTCGGTTTGCCCTTTGTCACTCAAGCCTTTACCAGAAAGTAAAGTTTTATGGATAATTATTTTTCTAGAATGGCCTTAATGGATGCTGTTGAGGTTGTACAAGTTGATGACAGACGAATGGCATGAGCCTGCAAGATGTGAGGAATTAGTGAAAGGAGACATCATCAGCTAAATGGTGCATTCGACTACGCAAAAAAATTTAAATCCTATTATGGCAAACTGTAGCGGGCTCAAATTTCTTAACAGAATTCAAGAACAGGCATTTAATTGCACATTTAGCTCTTCAAGCAATTCTTTTGCCTTTTGCAGATCGTGCGTCTCAAAGCCTTCAGTGAACCATTGATAAACTGGAGCCAGTACGTCCTGAGCGTGTTTGATCTTGCCCTGATTTTGATAAAGTTCGGCCAAACTCGTCGCCGCGCGCAGTTCCCAGGATTTTGTGCCTTGCTGGCGAGCAATCTTGATGGCCCGAAGAAACCAGTTTCTGCGCCAACCTCATCTTTTGGTAACCGAAACCCTCCTGAAGCCGATGAAGTTCGGGTTCCCACCAGCCTCGAAATCTTCTCAGCGTGATCGATCAATATACCGATTAGGTTTGATGCCTCTTCGATTCTACCTGCCTTGAATAACATTTCGCAAAGCAAGCCACCTGTCCAGGTTAGACCGCTGCCGGCATCATCTAGATGGGTCAAACCAATCATCATCGGCTCATAGAATTCTTCAATTCCTTGATGAATTGCTCCCTGTTTGGCTAAAGTCCAAGCGCGAAAAGATTCGCTATAATCTACCCAGAACAATAGCTCATTTTCGACGGCGAGTTTACGAATCTGTTCTTCTTGTTTTTGAACGTACTCAACGTCGCAACGGTGAAGATGCAAAACGGCATCGAAATAGAGAGCCATCAAAAGACTTGAGAGATGTTCAGTTGTTGACCTCGTTGAATTGCCTGGTTGCTAACCTGCGCTGCACGATCAGGATAACCCAATAACCACAACGTTAGTTGGCGATGGACTTGAGCGTGAATGAGCGGATCTTCACCATAGGTAAATGCATGCTCGACATCAATCGCATTTGGTTTAATAATCTCGGCAAATTTCAGGTGTTGAATTGCTTCCTGTAGTCTTCCCTTCCAGAAGAGTTGCGCCCATACTATGGGCACAGAGCATGACTGGCGCATCTGCTTGGTTTGCAATATGTAAAGATGTTCGGCTATATCATGAGAAATTTGGAGTTTACCGCTCGCGATGGTTGGAACATTGGCCCTGCAGGATTGTAAATAACGTTGATGTTTCTCCTATCTCTCGTGATATCTCCTCTGCACGAATGAGACAGGTTTGCGTTTCGAGGTTGCCGTCATATCCTTGTAAATACAAATAGGCAGTGCTCAACAACAACTGCAATTTGAGCTCTAACCTTAGATTCATCTCCGTATCGGCCGAGCCAAAAGCGCAATCCCTTGGTCAATTGCGCAATCGCTTCAGACACGGCAGAGAGCCTTAACGAATGTTCTCCCACAATACGCAAATATTGTGCTGATTTTTGATACTCTGTTGCCTTCTCGAAATGATAGGCCAACTGAGTTGCAATTTGATCCCAGTCCTCGTTTAAACCATTGTACAGACTTTCCAGAGACAGGGCGACATCATTGTGAAAGACATTCTGCTGCGCTATATCCAATAGCCCATAAAGATAACGTTGAAACAAGATGTGAAATCGATATTGAACGATGCGGCGATTTCCAATGTTCCGTATGTTCTCCATGCGCACAAGGTCGTACTGTTTGTCCAATACGCTGCTGAACGTGTGAATTGCTTGACGCACATCAATCTGTTGGACACGAGCCACAACCTCGGCGGTAAATACTTCCCCTTCGACGCTGGCCACAGTCAACAAATCACATAGCTCTGGCGACAATCGAGCAATACGCGTCCCAATGGTTGCCTCAACTCGTTCTGGCAATATATCCCAATCCAGCTTGTCGCCCACGATCCAACAGCCGTCGTCATCGCGCTCCAGATTGCCTCGCTCCCGCAAACTGTGCAGAGTTCAGGGTGAAGAGTGAATTGCCCTGGGTGTATTCGAAGAGCCTATCCCGAAACTCTGTGTCTAAATGATTGGGTGCCATATCCACAATCGCGTCTACATAGGCGCGATTGTCGCTATCTTCGAGTGCCACGCCTATGGGACCGTGATGGCGACCCTCACCATCAATGTTAAAGGTGCACCTGTCCATCATCACCACGTGCGACTTCAGATGCTCGATACGCGCCAACGATCAAAAGCGAGACATGGGTCAGCGTTCGCCTAAATGGAAAAGCAGGTTGAGCGTACCGGTATCTGACCATTGTAGATCATCGATCAGAATGAGCACTGGTTGCTGGTCTGACAGGGACATTACCAACCTGTTGCAACAGATCATTTTGCTGAGGCGGTTGCCGATCAGCCAACCATCTGTTCTACATGTTTTTTCAAGCGTACGAGCTGTTCGTCATCCGGAGGAGTGATTTGACTCATGCGTTCGACCAAGGAATTTGCTGCTAAAAAAGTGCCGATGAGATCCGGCCCATGGTCCAGTAGCGTCTGAACAGTCACAGGGAGCAAATTCCATAGCTGTGCTGCTTGCGCTGTGCTGATGGATCCGGCGCGGAAGCGCGCTTCAACATCACCAGCCAGGAGGGCAAGCGTCTCCCGGAATGGCAAAAAGGGATCGCCTACGCCCGTAAACGCATTGCAATTCCCGCCGACCACAATTAGATCGGGATGCGAGCTTGCTGCCTGACGCGCAAAATGCTGGATCAATGCTGTCTTCCCCCGTCCAGCTTCACCAGTGACAAAAACTGTCTGTCCATTTCCCGCTACAACTCGATCCAGACATTGATGAAGTTGTGTAAGCTCCGCCTCACGTGCAACAAAGGGTGGGGGATGCATCGCTTTTGTTGACGGCTCTCGCTGAAAGGACGGACGCTTCAAAGATTGCTGCTTGCTATCAATTGGTTGATTTGGTTGTAGATGTTCGGCTGTCTCATTTGAGGGCTGAACGGGCTCGAACGTTTGGAGAGTATCGATATAATGCGCGAAGTCGTGGAAAAGGCTGACAGCTTGTGCCATCTGACTCAAATGTTCACGCGTCATCAGGAGCCATTCCTCAAATTCAGCACAATCCCCAGGGTGAATCCAGCCAGAAGTCGCCCGATACAGATCGATGGCTTGTACAACGCAAGTACCACACTGCCCACATCCAGCCGAGCCGCTTTTGATGTGCGCCACATCCGACGAGTAACCTGGAGTCTATTTACATCGACGGTGTAATTGCTGGCGGTTGAACTGAATCGTCTGTTGATCACGAAGAAAGAAGGATTGGTTTTTGAGTCACGCAATGTTTTGCGTAAATTGTGGAGTGCTTGGCTCAAACTGGCCCGGGCGCGTCGCTCGCTCTTTTCCGACCAAAATAGACCAGCTAACCGTTCGCGGCGATGGGGACGTCCTGCTTCGATAGCCAAATAGGCCAATAGCGCGCTCGTTTTGTCAGAATCAAATGCCGAGGTTGCTTCACCTTCCAACCTCGCCTGGAAGGTGCCAAGCAGGAGAGTGACAGTTGTGGCATGGACACGAATGCTATAAAGTAATTCGGCTGATCAGGATCTGTGGTTGACAGGAAAACGTTCTTTGCCATGGAGATCGAGCCAAATACGTTGAAAAAGAGAAGAGACATTGCGAATGCCATAGCATCGACGAGTGATGACCTTAATCTTGTTATTGAGACCTTCAACAAAACCACTGTTGATGCGTTGGTCAAAATAGTTGACAATGGATTGCCAGTGGTTGCGCAGGGTTTTGATAAAGCCATCAAAGTTATCAAGGGAGGAACGTTCAACTTTGCGAATCCAAGCCTCAAGGCGATGTTCAGCAACAGAGAGTTCCTGGTTGAAGATGGCGGTCAATTCTTCTCGAAAGGTATAGGCCTGATGAAGGGCTGGTGAATGAGCAAACAAACGTCTAAGCTCCTGCCGCTCTTCAGGATTGAGAGCCAGTGATTTTGCGTAAGATCCAGAGCATTCCTTTGCAATCTTGGTCATAAGTTTCAGGAGGCAGTTCTTTTTCAAGCGTCTGAGTTCCTTTTTCGGAGGTCGTCAAAGTCATCTCGATAGTTCTGAGCAACATGAAATCGGTCAACAACAGGAGATGCATTCACATCATCATTCTCATTGATAAATTCATCAATCGCATTGATATAGCCCTCCCACATGTCGGTGGTGCAATAGTTGATGGTGGGGCGTAGTCTCTCAGGAATCTCTTCTAGGAATGCCTTAACCGTCTTTTTTTTCGATCAGGGAGAACTCCAAGAATCCGTACCTTGCCCTTGGGTTGACGAGCTGTAATGATCGCACTCTTTCTTCTTACTTCTGGAGATTTCGTCAATCCCCAACGTACCGATTTCGTCGATTTCATCCCAGTTGATTTTGGGCTCTATCAGACGGTTCAATGCGCCTACGACTGCATCGTACCCAACTTCTTCTTTGAGGCTTACATCTTCGATTGTACTGTTGATTAGTTGCATGACCAGGTATTCATCATACGCTTGTGTATGAGGACTTCTTTGTTCATACCAACTCACAATTTGAGTCGTTGTTGGGTCACAATGACACGACAAACATTGACCCGTTTGGGCCGTATCAAGATGTAGGTCTCAAGCCCAAAACTGGGAGATGGCGCAAGCTAATTTCTTGACCATGGCCAAATGTACACGCAATCTCAACTCCGCATACACCACATGCTGTTGTTTTGGGTGCTTTCTGCCCGAATCAATAAATGATTTTCAGACGTGATTTCGCTGCTTAACACTTCCACTTCTGGGATATCTAGCGGTACCGTTATTGATGAAGTCATTCTCGATGTCACCTTTTCAATCGCTTCGTTT
>JAHBNG010000012.1 GCA_019217005.1 Chloroflexi bacterium TSY | reverse complement strand
AAGCCTTTACCAGAAAGTAAAGAGGTATCCTGTGAATACAATCCTCATAAACAGGCACTTCTTGCAAATTCTGAAGTCTCATCTACCCAAATATGCGCGGCAAATGCTTTCTGGTTAGGCGTATCAGTTGATCCCACGCATTTGAGAGATGAGCGATACTGGATTCGGCATCTGGTCGAGCGCACATCTCCCCAACGTGTGCGAGTAACCGGCTCACATGCACTCTATCAATACGGCAATCTATCTACATGGAGGATAATCATGAAGCAGCAGAACGGAATGAGTCGTCGTGATTTCTTACAGTTGACTGGCGGTTTGATGGCAACCACAGCCCTGGCGTCCTGTGTTGCTCCAGCGGCACCGGGTGGTACGGAGGCTGCTGGTGGCAGCTCTGAACTCAAGATCTGGGTCTTCCCGCTGACGGAAAATGATCAGGATTGGCTGTGGAAGCCTTTGATGGAGACGTTCAAAGAAGAACAGCCAGATATAGAGGCCAATATCGAACTGCTGCCCTGGGGCGGGCGGCGTGAAAAGATGATGACGGCCTTTGCCGCTGGCGAAGCGCCCGATATTGCCTATGTGAATACGGATACCATCTCTCTGTTTGGCAGCCGCGATGTACTGGTGGCGCTGGATGACCTGATCGCGGCTGAGGATTGGGCAGACTACCCAGAAGCCATGACTGCCGGTATCAGTTGGGAAGGCAAACGACTGATGATTCCCACACTCTTCATCGTCACGGGCCATGTGGCCAACAAGGCGCTGCTCGATGAGTTGGGCTGGGATCCGGAGAATCCGCCCTACACCTGGGACGATCTGCGCACGGTCGGTGCGCAAGCTGCTGAGAAAGAATACTTCCTCACCGATTGGAATACCTGGAGTTGGCAGGAGTTTGTCGCGCTGGTTTGGCAGGCGGGCGGCACTGTCTTGAATGAGGATGCCACGGAAAGCTTACTGGACAGCGAGGCAGGGATTGAGGCAACGGCCTTTGTGACAGAAATGTTCAAAGGCGGCATGGTCCCCAAAGAGGGTGCCGTCGGCTCTGCTGAAGAAAGTGGTGCGCTCAATATGGCCTACTTCTTCCAGGATCAACAGGTCATTGCGGCTGGCAATCCCACCATCATCGATCAGGTGACGCGCCAGTCACCCGATATGGAGATCGCACTGGTGGAGACCTGGCAACATAAGGAACAGGTACAGCCTGTGGGTTCAGGTTGCTGGGGTATGTTTAAGAGTACGCAGAATCAGCAAGCGGCACTGGAATGGATCAACTTTATGATCCGGCCGGAAAATCAGGGCTTGTACTGCTCCGTCACTGGCTTTTCGCCACCACGCGAAGAGGCGTTTGCCCACTGGGATGTAGACCCACTGGTCCGCGAATTTGTTGAGCTCCATGTGCCTCACGCCCAACTCAATCAAGACACGAACTTCCATTGGCAGCTGCAGAAGGTGATCTGGGCCCCACACATCCAGGCTGCGGTTCTCGATGTCAAGTCTGTTGAGGATGCGGTCCGTGACGCCGATGCTGAAATCACGGCCGCGATTCAGGAAGAATTGGCGAACCAGGGGTAGGTGAAGGGTTTAGAGGATGAATAAGATGAGATCGATGAATAAGATGATTGAGATGAACGATAATTCATCGATCTCATCTTATTCATCTTCTCACCTCATGGATTCTCACTGAAAAGGTATGGCGTATCATGGCAGAAGCATCCGTCTCCACAACGGGGCAAACCGGTTTGGCGGCGAGTCCGGTTCGGCGCAAAAGATGGCTGACGCGGTTCAAGCGCACGTGGACCTGGTATCTCTTTCTGGCCCCGAATCTGATCATGTTCCTCGTCTTTAATCTCTTTGTATGGGGGTTTCTCATCTATCTCAGCTTCCAATCCTGGGACTTGATCGGTAGTCGACGCTTTATTGGATTGGATAATTATCAGCGCATGCTGTCAGATCCGATTTTTGCCACCGCGCTGAAAAACACCACTCAGTATACCCTCATGTTTGTCTTGCCGGTGACAGTGATTTCGCTGGCGATTGCCATGTTGGCCAATCAGCCCATACGCGGTATGTACTTCTTTCGGGCTGCCTATTACCTGCCGGTCGTCACCTCCATCGCCGTGCTGGCCATGATCTGGCGCTTTATGTTGATTCCGCGCGCAGATGGTCCGCTCAACTACATGATCGGACAGGTCGGCATCCCGCCCCAAGAATGGCTGATTAACTTAAGGCTGGCCATGCCGTCAGTCGTCGGCATGCAGATCTGGGCCACCATGGGCTACTACATGATCCTCTGGCTCGCAGGCCTCCAGAACATTCCCGATGAGCTATACGACGCGGCCAAGATCGACGGGGCTGGCAACTGGGCGCTTTTTCGCTATATCACGCTGCCCATGCTGCGCGCAACAACCATCTTCATTATCATGATCGCCACCATTGGTGCCTTCCAGATGTTTGGCGCAGTCTACATCCTCACCGGTGGTGGACCGGTCCACGCCACGACCACTGTGGTTTATTACGTCTGGCAGTCGGCCTTCTCCCGCTATCGGATGGGCTACGCGGCCTCCATGTCGCTGGTGCTCTTTGCCCTCATCTTCATCGTTGCGTTAGTGCAGCGTAAATATCTGGGCTGGTCGGAGGATCTGTACTGATGGTGACTCTGCTGCGCGGCAGGGGTTGGGATTTTTGGGTCACTTGGCTGATCAAACGGCTGTTGACCTATGCGATTCTGATTGCCGTAACCGCCTTGACCATCCGTCCATTTTTGTATATGATCTCGATTTCTGTGCGGCCCGACTTTAGCTTTATGTACTTTCCCCTGAGCCTGATTCCGGAAGAGGTCGGGTGGAACAACTATCAACTGCTCTTTCGCCACAGCTTGATCGAACGCTGGATTCTGAACAGCGCCGTGATTGCCGTCAGCATAACACTGCTGCAGCTCTTCACCTGTTCCATGGCGGGTTACGCCTTTGCGCGCGGCGACTTTCCGGGGCGCGACACGATCTTTTGGATCTTTATGGGAACATTGATGATTCCCAGCACGGTGATCATTGTGCCCATGTTCATCTTGATGAGCATGTTGGGCTGGGTGGACAGCTATTATGCCCTGATTGTGCCCGCATCAACGTCGATTTTTGGGACCTTTCTGTTGCGACAGAACTTCAAAGGCGTGCCCAAAGACTATGATGACGCAGCATACATTGACGGTGCCAATCGCTTTGATATTTACTGGCGCATACTACTGCCGTTGAGCCGTCCGGCGCTGGCCACCCTGGCGACGCTGACTTTTCTGGCCCACTGGAACGATTTCCTCTATCCGCTAATCATGACCCAGTCTCTTGAGATGCGTCCACTGACCGTGGGATTGGCCACCATGGTCGTGCAGCAAGGGCAGGCTGGTGTACAGATGGCCGGTGCCACCATCACCTTCATCCCGACCTTTCTCTTCTTCTTCATCATGCAGCGCTACGTTGTGCGTGGGATTACGTTAAGTGGCGTCAAGGGATGATATACCCTATGATCTGCGCCAAATCATTCTTCTTCCTGATTCTCGACGGCGGCCTTAATATCGTTGAGATCCTGAACAACGGCCTTTTTGGTTGCATTCTTAAACATAAATCCCATCGCCGCCGACATCAACTTCGCTCCAAAACTTTGTGGCGTTCCGTCAAATTTCATCGTTAATGACGTGCGACCATCTTGCTCAGACAGGGCGATGTCGGTGATATAGACTGCGCCGTGACTTTCCGCACGTGTTTTGTAGAATTCGTTTTCTACAGCATCGGTGATCCACATCGTCTCTGTTGCTGTCCTAACAAAGAGCGTTCGAGTCTCTCGCCATTTTAGGCCGACCAGACCATCTGTTGGCTTTTCGAGAATCTCAACTTCTTCAATGCCGCTAATTCTTTTGGGTGCGTTTTCGATATCTGTGATTACTTGCCAGATTTTCTCTTTTGGACCTTGAATTGTTACTTGTGCCTCGATATTCACGATAGATTTCTCCCTATCTTGAGCAGAATCTCCCCATCCTCAAAGAGGGAAGATAGAGGTTGACGGCTTCTTCTGCTTGATTGTTGAAGTAAAGTTTATCTCACACCTTATTTTTGCGCAACGAGAGCGTGATTCTATTCGTTCATGCAACTAGAGGGGGTTTCTAATCGGCCTCTAGATAGGATTTCAAGCAAATCAGAAGGTCACGAGAATAAGGATGTGAACTTAGGGGCTGGTTCAGAAATAGGTTGACAAAGAAGAGAGTACGTTAACAAGAGAATAGGTTAGAGAAAGAGGCTCCTGTTCAGGCAAAATAAGGGTGTTCAGACCAAAATAGCCAAAAAGGAGCCTCTAAATGTCAGAGTATCGAACAGACCCCCTATCATTGTCAACCCGAATCGAGAGTGGGGGAGAGTGAGCGAACTGTCAACGGCGTACAATGTGTCTCGAACGTGGCTCTATAAGTTGAGAGAGCGGTGAAGCGGCGCTGAAAGCGATCTTGTCGCCAGTGAGTCCAGGACCGCAGCCGAAAAGCCATGTGATCGAAGTGGATGAGACGTTCATCCGACGAACCATAACGGTGTTGCCGATGCTGCGAGGAAGCGTACGAGATATCAAAGGGGTTGGGGTTGCTGCTAGGTGTGGAGCGGTCGGTGGGATTCATCCAAGGGACGCTGGCGGAAGTTGGAGAACTGGCATCGGCGTACAATGAGAGCATGGTGCCGACGCTGCCGGTGTTGGGGGAAGCGGATGAAATTTTCTGTGGCGACCAACCGTGCCTGACGGTGGTGGACGGAGCATCGTTTGCGCTGTTGAATATCTCAGCAGCCGATGCCCGAGATGAAACAACATGGGGGTTGAAGTTTCTCGAATTGCTCGAGCGAGGCATCACCTTTGATGACTTGGTGACCGATGGGGCTTTGGGCATTCAGGCAGGAGCCAAGGCAGCGGGGATGAATGCGCCACACTCCTATGACCTCTTTCACCAAATGCAGAATGGCACCAAAATCACCCAACGTCTGGAGAGAAATGGACCAGGCCATGACCGACCGTGACGTAGCAGCAAGAGTTGGACGAGCAGACTGCTCCTGCACGTCGCCCTGGGCGACCACGCAAATGCACAGTGACTCTCGAGGTTGCCGACCAAACGGTGCTGACAGCAGTTGACTTGCACGAGAACTGGACATGGCTTCTCCGAACGGTCCGTCAGGCACTGGAGCCGATTTCACCGACCGGGCAGCTTGTCAACACAGATGCCGCGCAACAAACCATTCTGGCTGCCACCCAACTTATGATGGAGATGAACCGCGATGAAATTGCACACTTTGCCACCCAACTGCAGCAGAATCTACCTACATTGCTGGCTCCCCTCCGCCAGAACCTCTCACCTGAGTACGAAGCCTTCATCACACACCTCTGGACTTATCGCCATGACCATCAACTTCCCATTGAACAGCTTTTCCCTCCCTCATTGCAGCCTATGGCTCTTGCCTTCTGGCATGCACTGGATCGCTTCCATCGGGCTTCTTCTCTAGCTGAATCCTTTCATGCTTGGCTCAGGCCCTTTCTTGCAATCCATCGCTCTTTGCCCGATTGGTTGGCCGCTCTTTTACAGCTCTTTTGGAATCATCGCACCTTCTCACGTGGCAAACGCTCCGGTCACTCACCCTTAGAACTGGCTACCGATTCCTATGTCCCTTCTTTGGCTGACGCCCTTGATTCCATTCTTCAGCCTCAACAGCAACTGGCTCTTTAACCTATTCTCTTTTTAACGTGCCCATTTCAATTTTGTAAACCTAACTCATCCCTTGTTCTGAACCTGCCCCATAAATCAGTAGAATAACTGTCACGATCCATAAGATTGATGTGATCAGCAAATGCGGGTCTTTCAAGACAAGCTCATCGGGGGCTCCTCCTTTTTTTTCGACATGAATTAGATAGAGGTATCGCAAGATAATATAGAGAATAAAGGGGACAGTAAATAACATACGACCTTCGCTGGCTACAGCGGTTTCGGCATCGAAGCTATATAAGGTATACGTGATCAAAGTAATTGAGGTGACGATGCTGATGATTTGATCCAACAGCGGCAAATTATAATGTTGGAGACTTGTGCGATGTTTTCCCGCTCCATCTTCTAACAAAGTAATTTCATGGCGCCGTTTGCCAAAACCCAAAAATAGAGCAAGTAGGGCCACGCAAACATAGAGCCATGGGCTAAAGTTTTCGACTTCAACAATGAGAACACCTGCGAACACACGCAGCAGAAAAAAGGCCGCAATCATCATCACATCAATAATCGCAATGTTTTTTAGGTAGAAGCTATAGGCAATATTGAGTAACAAATAAGAGAGAATAACAATGCCGGCGCTGGGGTTGAGCCATATGGACAGAAACACGCTGGTCAAAGAAAATAGAACTGCCCCCACAATGGCAAGATTTGGATGGAGCTGACCACTGGGCAATGCCCGAAAGCGTTTCTGAGGGTGCTGACGATCTTTTTCAATATCAACGAGATCATTCATCAAATAGACACTGCTCGCCGCCAAGCAAAAGCAGACCGTAACGAGCGTTGTTTGAATAAACAGATCGAATGCCAATAGTTTGCCATCAAATACCAATGCGGCATAAACAAAGATATTTTTGGTCCACTGATGAATACGCATGGTCCGAATCAGACCATATAAATTTGTTCGTGTGTCAAACATATGAATTATGATAATAACCTGATTGTGAATAAATTAGATACCTATACTTCGGTTGAGATGAAAACCGGAGTTTTCCAAAACTCTATGCGAGAGACCAAGCTCCGGTTTTCATACACAGCCAAATATATTCGAAATCTTAACTGATTGATACATGACAGTCAAAAGGTGTTTTGCTTTGACTAATACCTTACAAAAATATTAACAATTTGCTTCTTGACAAATCACTTATTGCATTCTATCCTGGGGTTGATTCTGTTCTATTGATTCTGAATTCGTACTTATTCTGTGACAACAAAAATACGTTCCTCTATAGAAGACCACAAGAAATCAAAATGCAATGGATCAAAGCAGCGTCTTGACTTGTTGCTGGTTGAGCGGTGTCTTGTCGAGAGTCGCGAAAAGGCGCGACGCCTGATTATGGCTGGCGAAGTTTTGGTTGACGAAGTCGTTTTCGATAAACCTGGTAAAACTGTTGCGCTATCCGCCAACATTCGTATACGTACTGCGTTACCCTATGTTAGCCGTGGTGGCTTAAAGTTAGAAGCGGCGCTTGATCAGTTTCGAATCGACGTTTCTAATGTGATCGCTCTCGATGTTGGTGCATCAACCGGCGGATTCACCGATTGTCTTCTCCAAAGAGGGGTGCGCTGTGTTTATGCCGTTGACGTGGGTTATGGACAATTTGCTTGGAAATTGCGACAAGATCCCCGTGTCGTATTGTTAGAACGTACAAATATTCGCTATTTAGAGTTGCTTCCCCCCACCCCTTCGGCAGCTCTACTCTCCGAGACGTCAAGTAGCGAAGCGCGAGATGATACTGACCAGATACAGACACTCGATGATTCAAATTTGCTGTGCAAAAAGAATCTAGTCGATTTGGTTGTAATTGATACGAGTTTCATTAGTCTGCAGCTTGTTTTACCAGCGGTACTAAAATTGGTCCATTCTGGTGCTCAAATTGTGGCGTTGATTAAACCACAGTT
Source organism: Chloroflexi bacterium TSY (assembly GCA_019217005.1). Next base: position 189,377 of record JAHBNG010000012.1, on the reverse strand, counting down.
TGAAGCTGGTAAGGAGCATGTGGGAAAAGGCGGTGTTGTACGAGACGAGCGTATCCATCGACGTGTATTAGAAAACCTAATTGATTATGTACTTGAAACAGAGTTACAGATAATGAATTTGACTGTTTCACCCATTCTGGGTGCTGCAGGAAATGTAGAGTTCCTTATTCATATAGCGTGTTGTTTCTTCCCCCCAAAACCCATGCATGTTGCAATAAGCCACAAGTTGGTCGAGCAAGCATTGCAAGATAGCAAATCAGTTCGAAAGTCTTATAAAGAAGTCACTTAAACTCCATACTTTCGCAGCATTTTTTACTCTGGCAGAATTGCGGACAAAAGTACGAAGTTTAAATGAATGTGACTATTAGGCCATTCCAAAGAAATAAATCCCTGATTTGCCAAGTCGATTTCTCTGGAATGGCTTGAGCTTTTCCAGATCAAATTAGGGATTTTAATTTTTGGAAAAGCCTTAACCAGAATATTCTTTACGCTCATTGGACTATTAACTGAACTTACGAACTCTTATTGCCATTCATCGCCGACTTATCACTGGATATATCACTCTCCAAAAAAGTTTTGTGCTGATTCTCGTGTCCCTAAATTTTGTTGGGTAGAGACAGGACGACAATTTTATGGATGAGTGTATAGAGTTCTCACCGGAGCATGACCATGTACCCCGAGAAGGTTTTGGTCTGGCTAACTCTCTTGATTTTGCCAATTATCGGGATATTAAGTCTCCTGCTGGTCTACCAGCAGTTGTTGCGCGCTCACTACGAGCCAAGCCAGATTTCTGACATAAATAGATTCCCTCTGACTGCAAGCAACCTCTCTGTTTCTACACTGATCTCTGATGATTTCTCAATTCGTCAGGCAATCTTCTTTGCAGGACCTCTGATTCCAGGAGATCCAATTGCGATTGATCTTGATGTTCTATACACAGGAACAAATGTTGCGTCAGGTATTGTCGTCACCAATATTATCCCATCAGAAATCATCAATCGATCTGTTATTAGTGGCTTCGCTGACATTCGTAAAGATGAGACTGGACCAACCTATGTATGGCATTTAGATAACCTCAGACCAAATAAACCCGCGCGCATTAGTATAAGCGGCGTAATTGATCCATCACTGCGACACGATCTCCTTTTAACAAATACTGCTTCATTGGCAACCGGGTTGGATACCAATCTGTCTAATAATGTTTCCAAGGCGCTTATCAGTATTGAGGTTGCAGAAGCAAATTTCGATGGGAGAAGCACAGACGTAAGTGAATCCAGTGGAGAAATTAAAGTTGATGTTGTGGTGCCGTCGCGAAATCAATATGGTCATCTATACAACATCCCACGTGTCGAGTATGCACTTCAAGAGCACACAGGGATAAATGCTGCATCGGTTCATGATCATGGGGCCATGAGTGGCGTAATTGCTTTTGAAGGGTATGATCGTCGCTCAATTTCGATTCCCATTCATGATGACGATATCGATGAAGACAACGAGGCTTTCACACTTATCCTAACTGACTCACAAGGAGCGACCCTGGGAACGGGTAACATTTATACTGTCACTATCGAAGACGACGATCAAGCTGGAGTCTCTCTATCAAAGGAGGAACTCAATTTAGACGAAGGCAATAGAAACTCTGCGCAGGATTATGAGATTGTTCTCGATAGCCAACCCACTGCACCTGTTTTGGTCGACATCTCGTCCAATGGTGAAACGCTCTTGAGCCGTGAACAAATTTCCTTTACAGAAGCGACATGGCGGATTGCACAAACAATTACAGTCACTGCTTTAGATGATCAAATCGAAGAGGGCAAACATCCAGACATTATTCAACATCGTGTGAGTAGTTCTGATACAAAATATGCAAGTGTCCCTGTCTATCAACTGCCAATAACCATTCTTGATAACGATATGGCTGCGTTCAACCTATCGCCAACCCAAGTAGAAGTATCAGAGGATGGGGTAAAATCTTCTTATCAGATTTCGGTATCAACAGAACCGACGAGTCTATTGGTGATTGAACTGCTGCCGGACGCAGACCTATCGGTGACCCCATCAATATTGGAAATCGATTCTACAAATTGGACAACACCACAAAGCATTGTGGTTTCTGCAATTGATGACAACATTGATGAGAGAAATATTGATGAGAAAAACCCCAATGGAGGCAAAGAGAATCCGAACGATTCGAATGACGATAAGATATATGAGCGAAGGATCCAACATCGATTGCTCGAAGGCGATTCGAGCTTCAAGCAGCTCACGATTCCACCCCTCATTGTCGCGGTGACAGACAATGATCAAGCTGGAGTGATCGTATCAACAAAGTCTATTTCTCTGGCAGAAAATCCTCTCGATCTCGAAAACAGATCAGCCTATCGTATTGCGCTTCTTACAGAACCAATAGAACCAGTTAGCATAACAGCCAAAGCAAACAGCCACGTTCAAATAGAACCGCTCGTTTTGCAATTCGATTCTCTCAATTGGTCTCTTCCCCAAACTATCACAGCGATAGCACTCGATAATTTTGCAGCAACCGGACCCCAGCGCGTCCAGATAGAGCATGAGATTAGTAGCCAAGATATTGTTTATCAGACACTCAATCCAATCAGTTTGACGGCAACAATTACTGATGACGATGTTGCCGGCGTGCTTGTTTCACTAACCGATACAATCACCGTAGCAGAAGGTGGCGCACCAATTGTTTACGAGATCGTGCTCACCAGCCAACCAACGGGAACCGTCACGATTAAGCCAGGGGCGGACTCACAAATTGATGTCCAACCCTCGGACCTAACCTTTGATCAAACCAACTGGCAAACTGCACAGCGTGTGACGGTGCAGGCCATCGACGACGAGCTATCTGAGGGGGATCAGAGCAGTACCATCAAGCACAGCGTTATTAGCGAAGATGTCTTCTATAGCGGACAATCTGTCGATGAAGTACGCATCATGATCGTAGACAATGACGAACCAAGCAATTTTACTGTGCAGGGGATTGTTTTTGAAGATCGAAATGGCAATGGTCTTCGAGAAGAAGGAGAGCCGGCCGTCGTTGGTGCGATTGCTATCTTAAGCGATGCCGAGACAGATGGTACCCGCTACCACGAACAATCTGAAACTGATACTGACGGTCTCTATCGATTCTATGAAGTACCCTCTAGCACCTACAAATTGACTATTGAACCACCGATTGGTGACCGGTTTGAAGAGACGAGTGAGATTTCGGTCCAAGTTCAGACAGCATCTGTGACAGTCGACAATTATCCAATTGTCCGAATCAACGACAAGATCTATCTGCCATTTATCCAGCGTTGAGCGGTAGAGCAGCCAGATTTTGGACATTGTTTCGACCAATTGTCAAACAAACAGCTTGCCTGTTTAGCATACTGCGCTTGTCCATTGGAATCCGTCGTTTTCTTCCCACTTGTCTCGTCTCCTGTGGGACCTACGTTAAACTGCAAAACTTCGATGACAGTGCACTGGTTGAGAAATCATTCGCGACGCACGATCCAGTATAATACGAACAATGTGTCTACAGTTGAAACCGCCGCAGCTCGCGCATCAGTGCCGACCGTCGACGGTAACGGTTGCGAATTGATTCAACTCGACTAGCAAAGATCTCTGTTTCTCCATGCTGGCTTGCCAGTTCTCCCAGTTGATGCAAAAGGTTTGCCGCATGTTCGTAGGTTGCAGTTGCCTTTTGTTCGATCAGGTCTTCCACCTCCTGCCAGGCGCTATCGCCACGTGCAGCCAATGCTCGTAGTTGAGCCTGTCGAGCTGCTTCTTTCGCGGCGGCGGCGGCTTTTCGGCGCAATTCCTCCGCTTCGACACTCGCTGCCAACAGGGTTCCCACTGTCCGTTGGCCCGTGGGATTATATGCATCCGTAGACTGCAATAACCCTATATGTTGTTTCAACTTGAGCTCCAGGTGATCCTCATCTTGGAGCAAGCGATGGAGGAAATCAACGCACTCCTCTTTGGTCAACGCCTCCAATGCTGCCCTTTCATCGATTTGGGTCGTCGTTGGTTGAGTTTCGCCACCCCTGGCCGCTGCTGCAATCAAATCAGGGTCAAGTTCAAAGAGATCGACGAAATCATCTAATGCCGACGAAAGCTGATCCAATCCGGGCGGAACCGGCGGCTCTAGGGTTTCATCATCAAATTCGTGGCTGTAGTCTGTTCCGGCTTGAATGGCGCGCAGCCAGGCCAGATAGAGCGCACGATGGTCTCCTTGCAGAATCTCATGATAGAGCCCAAGCACACCATCAAGCGACCCTTGTGGCTCGATCCAATCAAACCCTTCTTCTAGATTCAGGTCAAAGCCAAGGATCACACTCTCGTTGATGGTCTTGTGGTCGACGGTCATTGATTCTTCAATGAAATATGGCTCCCAAGCCCGCGTGTCCACCAACGCGACTGGATAGCGGAATTTCAGGGTAACTGTCCCCCAATTCGCCATGTAAAAAAAGGCATCAAAGTAGCGTTCTAGCACATCGTCGGGTTGGTGTTTGAAGTCACCCCAACTGTAATCAACGGAGAAGCTGGTGGCCGTTGTGTAACCGTGGCTAGAGAGTTTGTTGACATTGGCACGCTCGGCGGCTGTTAACTGACGATTGATGGTGCGGAATTCGTAATATTGATATTCGCTCATTGTGTTTCCTTGCCTCACAGATGCACTTCGAGTTCGATGTTTGGTTTAATGGTAACATAATCACAGAGCCTTCGAAGAAATACAGAACAAATAAACTCTGAACACATGCATCCAGCCCTCACATCCTCCACTTCAATCTTAAGCAAATGTGCTATAATGATAACAATCATCAATCTGCCGATCGATTGATGATTTAAGAATCGAGCTAACACATATTCAAAAATTGAGTGTGTACCACAAAGTGTGTAAATGGACGCTGCTCGGTCAGAGAGTCGGCTGCATTTACACACTTTGGGACACACTCCCCAAAAATTTGCCTACCAGTGCCTTTACTCTTTCAAACAGGCTATTTGACGATCAACTCATATGACCCTGAAACACAACAATATACACTCCATTATCCCAATTACGAAGTTGAAAATGCCTTTCTAGTCTATGTGCTCGATGCGTTTAGCAATCTACAGCAAGGTTTGAGCGAAACTCATCTTACTCTGATCGGTGCAAACTTTCGTAGCAAAACACGCAAGATCGATGAATGGAAGCAGGAAAAAGCGGACGTATCACCATGCACCAACCTCTAAAAGATCGAGTCGCTATTGTCACCGGTGTCAGTCGCCGCATCGGTATTGGGTTTGCGATTGCCAACCGGCTAGCATCGTTGGGCGCAAATCTCTTTGTCCAGTCACTCGCAGCCTATGACGCGAGCCGACCTTGGGGAGCAGATCAGGATGGCGTTTCTGCGTTGATAGATGAATTGCGCAGCCTTGGTGGTCGTGTCGAGCCTTTGGAAGTTGACTTTTCTGATCCTGATGCCCCAACAGAGGTTATTTCTGCAGCAACGGATGCTTTTGGACACGTCGACATTCTAATCGCCAACCATGCCTACAGCACAATGGGTGCATTGGAAGATTTAACGGCAGATCATATCGATACTCACCTTCAAGTGAATGTACGCGGTAGCCTCCTTTTAACGAAAGCTTTTGCCGCACAACACGATGGACGGCCCGGCGGACGCGTCGTCCTGATGACATCAGGCCAACACTTGGGGCCGATGCCGGGGGAACTGGCCTACATTGCGTCCAAAGGAGCGCTCCACCAATTGACGCGTAGTCTCTCGGCACACCTGGCGCCCCGCCATATCACCGTCAACACGGTCAATCCTGGCGCCACGGATACAGGCTATGCCACGGGCGAACTCTATGAGGATGTACTGGCTCACCAGCCGATGGGGCGCTGGGGTGAGCCAGAGGATGCGGCGCGCCTGATTGCTTGGTTGGTCTCGGACGAGGCGCGTTGGATCACAGGACAGGTGATCAATTCGACCGGAGGAGGGCTGTAAATGAGCAAATACCGTCCCTCGAAAAAACTTGACAAATTTATCGAGTCAAGGATAATGAGTACTGAATGATGGTATATCAAATATCATAGTTAATCGTCCTTCCATACACCAATCTGTCCTAACATAACATCAACCCACAAGGGAAATGTAATACGCCTAAAAGTTTCTACTACACGAGTTTAGCTTGTGCGGGATGGTCAACATTGATGTCCGCAAGGCGACATAACAAAACCTTCTCCCCTGAGCCAGTTTTCTATCATGAAAACTGGCTCAAGATTTCGCGTCTCTATGTCGTCTTTCAATTAATCGCGATGTGTTGTTCATGGAGCCGATTTCAATCGAAGTTGAGAATTTTAAATCACAACTATTCCAAATTTAATCGATGCAGAACAAAGGAACGAGTAAGATGAAATCTAAAGTGATGATAAGTCTGATCATTACCTTGATCTTGTCAGCCTGTGTACCGGCACCTGCCACACAGCCTAGTACGAACGAAGATGCGGCAGATACCACGACTGGGGACGAGGTCACGACTATCACATGCTTAGCCCTTGGTTGGAATGGCGTGGAAGACGTGATTAAGGTATTTGAAGAGGAGAATCCGGACATTAATGTCGAGCCTGAAATGGTGCCTTTTAACGCACTGTTTGAGCAGATCCAGGTACGACTGGGTGCCAACAGCACTGATCCGGATGTACTATCCGTTGATGTGCCGCTAGTTGCTGGGTATGGTTTACGGGGCTGGCTACTACCTCTTGAAGATGTCTTTACCGAAGAGGAACGTCAGGACTGGTTGGATGCGGCCCTTGAGGCGGGGAGCTATGAAGGCAACCTGCTGGCTGCACCGGTGAGCACCTCGACTCAATTGCTATTCTACAATGCCGATCTGTTTGAGAAAGCTGGCCTCACATCGCCTGGCGAAGACGACCGTTTGACCTATGCTCAGATTGCCGAATTGGCACCCCAATTGACCTTTGATGAGGATGGCGATGGCATCATGGATATCTGGGGCTTCAACTGGGAACAGGCGAATCGCATCTATCAATTGCAGCCTATGCCCGAAAGTTTAGGCGGCGATGCCATTGGTCCAGATGGTCTGACGGTCGACGATGTGATCAACAGTCAGCCTTGGATCGATGCCTTCACCTACTACTCCAATATGTTTAACGAACTCAAAGCCGCACCACAGGATGACACAGTAGGGGCGAGTGATCTGTTTGAGGCAGGAAAACTGGCCATGTACATCGCCGGTCCGTGGAATATTAACCGCTTCGTGCGGGCAGATGTTGATTTTGCCTGGGGCGTATCGCGACATCCATATTTTGAGAGCGGGGACATTGTGACACCCACGGGTAGCTGGCATATCGGCGTGAACAAAAATACCGAACAGGCCGAAGCCGCCACCCGTTTCGTGCGCTGGCTCTCCACCGGCAAGGGTGCTGAGCTTTGGTGGCGGATTGGGAGTGGCGACTTTCCCGCACAAAAGTCTGTGTTGGCCCTCTTTGCCACTGACGAAGAATTTAACGAGCCACCCCAATCCTACTTACGCGTTGCGGCAGACGAAGCGACCATCAACCCAGTGCCGCGACCCGTCACGCCGGGTTATCTAGAATATGAACAGATCTTGCAGAACACCTTTAGCGATATTCGCAATGGAGCTGATGTGGAAGAAGCCTTGAATTTAGCTGTGGAACGTATCGAAAGCGAGATGGTAAAATACAGTCGGTAGCCGCTTCTGGGATTACACAGAGATTTACCAAGTTTTTTGGCCCAATCTGGTTTCGCAGACAAAACAAATGAATTTTGTGCAATGCGGAGCAGGTGTTCTCTAGCGCCGACCGTTCGCATTAGAGAACACCTTTCCTTTGGAAAGGTGCGCTCACTCCACGTTTGTAGGGGGTATCTGGTTTGTCCATTAGGTGGTGAACAAAGAAGAATCATATTTGCCATGAAGGAATTGAAGAATTGTCTTCCTCTTCAATTCCTTCATGGTTCTATTTCGCTTGTCAACCACCCAAGCTCCTGTTGAATCAGCTTTTTCTTTTGTCTTTACTCTGTGAATCCCCGTGCCTCCTCAGTAGATCTCTGTGAAATTGTTTCGGTTTGTGACCGTCTCAGCGGCGTGAAGGATTGTTATGGTTTCTCGTGAACAATTGATTCCTTATCTTTTCTTGCTGCCAGCCATTGGCCTGCTTGCGATCTTCAATCTCTTTCCGACCATTGCCACGCTCAACGAAAGCCTACACGCAAACTCATTGGTCAGCGGGGGACGCATTTTCGTAGGTGTAGAGAATTTTCAGCGCATCTTCAATGATCCGGTATTCTGGAAGTCGCTGCAGGTCACGCTCATCTTTAGCGTGTTAGTCAATCCAATCCAGATATCGCTGGCGTTGGGTCTGGCTTTGCTGGCAAATCAGAAGGTAAAGGGTATTGCTTTCTTTCGCAGTCTCTATCTTCTGCCAGTATCAGTCTCTATCAATGTCACAACCATTGTGTGGGGTCTGATGCTGGATAGCAATTCAGGTCTTATCAATGGCGTGCTGGCGCTAATAAACTTCCCCGCCCAGCCCTTCCTAACGTCCCCTTCTCATGCGCTGTGGTCAATTATCGTCTTGGCAACGTGGAAGGGTGTGCCACTCTGGGCGTTATTCTTTCTAGCCGGGCTACAGGGCATCCCAGATGCTGTGATCGAAGCTGCCAAGATCGATGGTGCCAGCCGGTGGCAGATTTTTCTGCGAGTGACCTTCCCGCTGCTGCGTGGCATTTTGGTCTTTGTGTTGGTAGCCGATACCGTGGCCAATTTCTTGCTTTTTGCGCCGGTGCTGCTATTAACACAAGGAGGTCCCCAGCTTTCAACGAATTTGATCATGTATGAAACCTACCGCCGTGGTTTTGTCTATGGGGATCTGGGAGCGTCCTCAGCCATGCTTTGGGTGATGCTCCTTTTTGTTTTCGTAATCATTGGGCTGGAGTTTTGGTTGCTGCGCAATCGTGATCAAACGTGATAGAAGAGATTTGTATGGCACAACAGAGCACATTCATGCACATCGGATCCGACGCAAGAAGAAGGACCAAAATTCGGAATCGTCAAGCGCAGTTAGAGCGGATCGCCATCTACGGGTTGCTGATCATCGTTGCCGGGATCATTGTTGTCCCGCTGCTGTGGGCAATTGCCGCATCGTTTACGCCGAACGAGAAAGTTTTTCAATACGCGTATCCATTCTCCTGGCGCGCCTTTCTGCCAGTGGAATTTACGCTCGAAGCTTACCAAAATCTTTTTGCGCGAGGTTTTGGTCGTTCGTTGTTTAACACCTTCATTTTGGGAATAATTGTTGTCTTGGTCGGTGGGGCGTGTAACGCCATGGCAGGATTTGCTTTTGCGCGCTTTGATTTCCGCGGCAAACGCTTTCTGTTTATTTTTGTCATTCTAGTCACGTTTCTAATTCCAATTGACTTAACCGCGATTCCACGCTTTATCTTAGTCAATGACTTGGGCTGGATTAATACTTGGCAAGGGTTAATTATCCCCGGTCTTGCCAATAGCCTAGTGATCTTTTTATTTCGCCAGTTCTTTGAAGAGATCCCACAAGATCTGATTGACGCAGCCAGGGTAGATGGGGCCTCTTGGGGGCGTCTATTTATGCGCATTATCCTGCCGCTCTCTACACCTGTCCTCATTACGGCGGCGCTGTTGCTCTTCCTATCGCAGTGGGATTCATTCTTCTGGCCATTGCTGGTTGCGCCACAGCCTGAGTTACGCGTTGTACAGGTCGAGATCTCCAATTCAATCGGTCAGTATCAGACCCTGTGGAACGAGCTATTGGCCGGTTCAATGTTAGCGGCCATTGTACCTATCCTCTTACTCCTACCGTTCCAGCGATATTACATTCAAGCCGTTACTAGCAGTGGCTTGAAGGAGTAAAAATAAGGATATTTGAACCTAAAAAGGAGAAATACCATGTCCCGTTTAACAGGGAAGACCGCTATCGTCACGGGAGGTGGGCGTGGCATTGGGCGTAGCATCGCCCTGGCGCTGGCCAAAGAGGGAGCCGATGTGGTTGTATCGGCACGGACCCAAACGGAAATCGATGCAGTATCGTCAGAAATAGAGGGGCTCGGGCAAGAAAGTCTGGCAATTGCGGCAGACGTTACCAATATAAACGATGTTGAACGGCTTTTCCAACAGACCGATGATCAATTCAATCGCGTGGATATTTTAATCAACAATGCGGGTGGCATCCCAAGCGAGCTCTATGATGCAGATGGCTCGCTCAACAACAACTTTCTGCAGCCACTTTGGGAGCAGTCCGAGAAAGTCTGGGATCAGATAATTGCCACCAATTTGAAGAGTGTCTTTCTGTGGATGAAAGTGGCGATCCCCTCTATGATTGCACAAGGACATGGCGATATTATCAATATTGCGTCGCTGATGGGACGCAAACCAGGTCCGTTTGGTGCTGGTGGTTACAGCGAAGCCAAACATGCTGTGATTGCTCTGACCCAAAATGCCAGCTTCCAGACGGCTGAACATGGCATCCGAGTCAATGCCATATCACCTGGGCTAATTGACTCACCAGGTCAACGTCGTTTTATGGCTGCTCATATGACGCAGGATCAGATTCCACCAATGGATGAAACAGAATCGGTTGCAGCCAGCGTCCTCTACCTACTATGCGAAACGCCCAAGAACATGACAGGGCAATCACTCGACCTGTTTGGTGTTAGATAAAGGATAAGGCCGTTCCAGAGAAATAAATCCCTAATTTGCCAAGTCGATTTCTCTAGAATGGCTTGAGCTTTTCCATATCAAATTAAGGTCTTAATTGTTGGTAAAGCCTAAGCATAGATGTTCAGATAATGCTTTTCCACACGAAACAGTAGCTTGTCAGCATTTCAGTCGGTCTACCAGAGAGCCGACGAGCTGAAATGCCATCAACGACAAGAGAATCTTTTTCTGAAAGGCTATAGCTTAATTCCGATTGAACCAATTTGTTCCGGTCTGCCATCAATCTAATACTCAGTAGACCGCAATCGTGTCATTCTCGAGTGGAGCGAAGAATCTAACGATTGCGGTCTACTGATACTCTATTGTATATTTCTGATTGTATCTCTGCGTTTGTTTGCAGGTCGCCCCCATTCACGTCATGCAGCGCCCGGTTCTCCAAAGTGCGCTCGATTTGTATACCGACGGCGATGCGTAGGGATGGCAGCTCATCTAGTAGGGCCAAAAATGCTTGTTTGGGCAAAGTTAATAGCAGACAATCCGTCAACGTGCGAACGGTGGCATTACGGGGTGCATCTTGCACCAGGGCGGTCTCGCCAAAATAGTCGCCATCACTTTTTGCATCAATCTTTTGCTCTACACCTTGAGCATTGCGGACAAATACTTCCACTTGGCCGCGCGCAATGAGATAGAAACGATCGCCAACATCGCCCTGTTGTAAGATGATCTGACCCCGATTAGTAAACTGGATCGTAAAGCGACTGGCAATGGTATCGAGAACTGCCGTATCTAGTGTTGCGAAGAGCGGAAGTTGGCGCAGATAGCTGGCGTGTACTTTTGCCATTCGCCCATCATCGCTGATTTCAAAGCCACTCTGTTTGTGCCAGAGTTGCGCGTATAAACCCTGCCGCTCTAGCAGCATATCGTGCGTACCGGATTCTACCAAACGCCCTTCATTTAGGACGAAGATACGATCGGTATGGACAATGGTCGAGAGACGATGGGTCACGGTAATGACGATTCTTGAACCTCCCAACCGTTGCAACGTGGCATTAATTGCTGCCTCGGTTCCTGGGTCCAAGGCAGATGTTGCCTCATCAAGAATCAAAACAGCTGGATTGCGAATAATGGCGCGTGCAATCGCAATCCGCTGACGTTGACCACCTGAAAGCCAACTCCCTGCTTCGCCTACCTGTGTTTCATATCGGTTTGGTAATTGCAAAATAGAGTCGTGAATGTCGGCGAGTTTGGCTGCTTCTTCCACCTCGGCATCGCTGGCAGAAGGTTTTGCCATGCGAATGTTTTCCCGAATCGTTGTTTTGAACAGATAGGTTTCCTGAAAAACAACCCCCATCTGCTGCTGCAATGATGAGCGTTTGATTCTGCGGATTTCCACACCATCATAGAGAATGTTGCCTGCAGTTGCCTCGCGACCGCGCATAAGCAATGTCAAGAGTGTGCTTTTACCAGAACCGCTTGGACCAACAATGGCAACGGTTTTGTTGGCAGGAATCAAGAGATTGATGTCTTGTAACTGACTGACATCCTCTGTATAACCAAAGAAGACATTTTGTAGCTTAATCTGACGTTGTACAGGTGGTATCGAAATAGCATCAGCACGTTCGACGCTTTCGGGGGCTTCTGCTAAAAATTCTTTTATGCGTTGAATGCCGCCTGTCGCCACAATGAAGTCAGGCAATACGGTCCAATTTAGATCATCAATCGCATTGTTTGCCAGAGTCAGTAGATTAAAGAAAGCGACAAAGTCACCAATTGTCATGCCGCCGCCTGTCACCAGAAAGATACCTATCCCCACTGCGACGACCCGCGAAAATAAGACAATCGACCGGGCAGAAAGCGAAACGAGAGTACCCAACAATATACCACGAATGCCCAATTTTTCCACTGTAGAGATTTGCTGCTGAAAGCGTGAGAGCATCATTGATTCAAAGCCAAAGACGCGAATGAGTGCTTGGGCCTGAATGTTTTCTTGTAAGTCACCAGTCAGTTGTGCCTCGGCAGTTTTGAGCACATAGCCAGCCTGGGTTGCTTTGGGGATTAGGTAGCCAACCACGACCGACAGGATTAATAAATTCAGAAGCGGGACCAATCCCAACCGCCAATCAATGTAGAACAACACAGGCACATTCAACAACAATAAGACCAAATCAAGTACCCCGTCACGTAGCTTGACAGTCACAACTTTTTCCACAGCGGTTAAATCATTCGAAAAGCGAGCCAGAATATCACTACTTGATGTGTGTGTATAATAGCTCTGTGATAGCCTTTGCAAGTGTACGAACATCGTAAGCCGCAGCTGATTGAGGATTTTGATACCAATCTGGGCATTCAGACATTCACCCTGTAGCCGGACCCCTAATGCCAGGAAAAATCCGATCACGAGTACGCTCAGGATAGACGTGAGGTTGACAACCTGGCCCAACATCTGCAGACTATCAATCATTCTCTTTAACTGCAAAGCAAAATAAGTTCGAAAAAGTTCATGCGCGAGCAGACTGAGAACAATAACAAGACCCTGTCGCCAATAGGGTCGCCACTGCTGCAAAATATAGTAAATGCCACCCAAAACGGTGAGGGGCTTTGGATTTATTTCGTTTGCTTCTGTCACGGTATCATCGTTCTCAACATATTGCGGAAATACAACCTATCAAACTTATCCCGACATCAGAGAATGACCAAAGGTTGCAGGTGCTGCCATCGCGGAGGACGATACCCCCTGGCTCTCATTTCGTATGGCACTCGTTCCTTCAGAAATGAGGATTTCTTGCAATGCTGCCATCGTGAACGCCGGATCACGCTCGAAAGCCCGCTGAATTGCTGTGATTTGTTCTTTATGCGTTGCGCCCCTGCGTGAAAATCTCCGGAAAAATCCTCTGGTTGGTTGCATAAAATTCTGATTGTTTAGTTTCCGATAAAGCTGTTGCACCAACGCACGCTGTTTGCGAGCGTTGGGCTTCTTTTCGAAAGCTAAATAAGCATGATACGCGCGTACATCGTCTTCCATCTGAAGTGACAACAAAATAGCACGTGCATACACACTGACACTTTCTTCTAGAGCCGCTTTCAGGGCAGGTGCCCTGTCAATCTGTGATGTAAAAAGCCAGCCAAGCTCCCAATTAAGACTGGCGCAATAGCCATTAAGCAAATCCAGAAGCACCTCGGACTCAGAGTTAGATAGCTGTTGGATCCATTGCTGCGATACTGGATCTAATGTTTTACTTTGTGTTGACCATGCACGCAGCTCCCGAATGTGTTTTTGTTTCTGTTTCGCTGTATGCCGTGAACGCAAGATAACACCAATCGTCAAGAAAATGATAAGAAGTGGCAATAGTAGAAACATGAGCAACTCTTCTGCTTGATTTAGATGAGCCATTACTATTAAAACGAGCGAATGGTCTGTTTGCCTAACGTGGAACGTCTGGTTAACCGGCGAGTCGGCACAACTGGTTGCTCTACCCTCTCTGAGGAATAAGTTATCGGCACAGATGGTCGCTCCACTTGTGATGTCGGTTCCACTTGCGTTGGAAGAAGATCAATAGCACCATCCTCAACTACGTTATCGACTGTGAGCAGGTACGTTTCCCGCACGACTGTACCACACCAAATGATCGCTGTGATGACCAAAAGTATCGTGGCCGCACCAAAACCAACAAGTTGGCTCACAAGAGAAAATCCCCCCGCAAAAATAAGCCCCTGGAAAAGCACTTCGCCAATACCGCTCCATGTAGGAAAATAATGGGTGATAAATTGTGATACGTATCGGGAAGCCCCCCAAATTAGGCCTGCGGCCACAGCGACAATGAGGCTTGTCGTAAGGGTGTCCAACGGTGTAGAAAATTGGCCGCTTAGAATTGTGTCTAACCACTCCATTATTATACCTTCAAACTGAGCTCTGTATGAAAACATGGTTTTGCTTTACCTGGTCGAGCTGCCGGAAAAACCTTGTTTTCATCACAACCACAGTATAGGCTCTGTAGAAACCATAAATATGTATCTCTTTTCATCATCTGAAATTAAGAAACATATTCATGGTCTCCACAACCGCAATTGGTATTAGGCCATTCCAGAGAAATATATCCCTGATTTACCAAGTCGAGTTCTCTGGAATGGCTTGAGCTTTTCCATATCAAATTAGGGGTCTTAATTGTTGAAAAAGCCTTAGCTAGATTCATCTCCCAACTCTGCCGACTCGTCTACTTCTGTTGCTGTTTTAGCTGTTGCACTGTCGTCCGTAGAGCCACGAGATAGCACTGCATCTTCTTCAGGCGCATCCATTTTGGAGGGTTCTCCCTCAGTGCTGGACTGAGTAGGCCTCCTCATAAAGTTCCAACCTAATGCACCGCCGCTAATCGCGCCTACAGTCATTGCAACCGGTGGAGCTGCAAGTGTACCAACAATGACCCATACACCTTTGGCAACCACTGAAAGCGCGACGGCCCCAACCACCGCCGTCGCCGTCGTGACACCCACCGTTTTTATCGTACTTGGCCGCTGTCGAGTTCGTTCCATTAAATTGTTAAGAGTTTCCTGGCTTCTGTCTTTAATGGTTTCAAGATTTTGCATGAAAATTTCTCCTTTTGCATCAGATAGTTGATACTGCTTTGTGAATGGTATGATAGTCGATTCGTTGCAAAAAGCCAACCTGAATTACTCAGTCATCGTACCCGCGAATCCTTGCGCTTGCGCAATCCAATCGTGTGTATTAATCAGCCTGTCAATGTTGCCCTGGGCGACGATTTCAGTAACCCGTTCTGGGGTCAATTCAGCCAATTGTGCAAAGGCTCTGAATGCCAGCTGCATTGAGCCGTTCGGCGTAGATAGGGCCAATACCATGAATTGCTGTGAGATCATCGAATGCTTCTTCGATAGCAATGATTTCTGCTTCTTCCGCTCGTGCTACCTCGGATGCTTGTTGTTTGCGACGACCTCTTTGCCACATAGCAAAGCCACCAGCAATAAAGCCAATGATAAAAGGTGTTAGGAAACCCATTAAGCAATTCTCCTCTTTTTTATTCAGACAGCTCACAACTGCAATTGATAATATCTAAATCTGTCGGCTCAAATTCCTCGAGGATAAGTTTAGCTTGTCGTAGTAACCACGCAAATTTTGGTTGACAGCCTGCCGGATCTCTGGCGTGATTGCGTTTTGCTTTTCTTCTTTGTCGGATAAAAAGCGACGTGTATCACTGTCGTCTTTAGAATAGAAGGAGAATTGTACTTGCATTTGCTCCAACATCTTTGGTGTGACTGAATAATTGAAGGCTAGTTGTAAAATAGAAGTCAAGTTCTCCACCCTGATTTGCTCATAGTTGAGATACTGCAGCTGCTCGGAGCTTGCAGCCAACGCAGATTCCAAATACCGTGTATAAAAAACGGGGTGGTTCATTTTAGCTGGATAGATAGGTTTACACTTTTAGAAACAGAAAGAACGTTTATATTCTCTGATTTCGCCGGTTCTCAGAGAGAAAACGGTCTCATATAGATTTTTGTCTATATATCAAAAGTGTAAACCTAATTTTGAACCACCCCTAAAAAACAGTCAAAAACTCCAACGTACTCATCGCTTGCGTTTCTTCTAATGTCATACCAGTGAGGAATGCTCCTGGAAGCAGATCTTTAAAATCTAGAATCCATACCGGTCGCATGAAAGCAGAGACGATTACCTCCGCGGGATCACGATAGACAAAAAGGCAAGGTACGTCAGGGAAAGCGCGCATAATAAAGTCAATAAAGATCACGTTCCAACTTCGAAATTTTACAAAGTAGGTCTGATGAGAAGGTGTTCTCTTTCGTCCTAAGGCTAGGACCATATTTCTGAATAAAGTAAAATTTTCGTCGGTTTCCCGTACAGGTGTACGCCAACCGTTTGTGAAGTAATGCCATAACCCATCATTCAACGGCGTTCCTTCGTCAATGACAATGTGCTGCGGAGCACGTGCCAGCGATTTGGCCAACAGTGTAGAGCCACATCTACTCATATGAAAAACAAAGCCCGAAGGATAGAGTGTATCTTCTAGAAACTCATTCGATGCGAGCAAATTGATATCAGTAGTAAATCCATCAGGCTGATGCTCATTCGCTGTCAGACGTTGAATAGAATACCGAAATTTCGATTCAGTGAATTGATAGTTACCAACATTCATCCAAACGATACGATGGTCCACATTTTGGGACTCAACTCTTACGGGAATCCATCCTCGATCCTGTTGTATGATTTGAGCAGCCCGCTCAATCGATAGCAAAGGGGGAATAGTCACTAACATTTATAAAATCCTTGGTACAACAATATCAGTTCAACAGAACCTACGATAGTGTGTCCCAAAGTGTGTAAATGCAGACCTCTCAGTCAGAAAATCTACTTTCTTTACACACCTTGTGGTACACATCCGAACCTACTGTGAAGTATCAATCAGCTCAATATCATCTCCATAAAGCTCTAGCCACTGCTCCTGGACACGTACACGATTTGCGGCAACCCAGGCAATATCCAGATCAAATAAATAAGAGGAGAGCTCGCTCGCATCGATCCCCTGTCTGGTTTCCACTTCGGTTGTCGCAGCTGTAATTAAGCGATCCTGAGCATATTGTTGCATCGCGTTATCACTAATTGCCCAATCAAGAAAAATTTTGGCCCCCGTTTTAATCTCTTCTTTGCGAACCAATCCATTCACTTCTAGATCCCAACCGACACCTTCTTCGGGAAAAACAAGAGTCATCGTTGGTTCATCGGGAAGATACGCTCGGTAGTCATAAGTCAGCCCGATGGGAAAGTCGCCATTCAAGACTGGTTTACAGACCCCACGAGCATGATTCGCATAAACTCCTTCAACATTCTCATGTAGCTGGGCAAAGTATTCCCATCCCGTAATATCGCCATTCAACTGCAAAATCGTAGAGATCAACAAGTAACCAACAGTCGTTTGGCCAGGACTCAGGATCAATAGGTGTCCCTGATAAATTGGATCAATCAGATCCTGCCAGGATGTCGGCATCGGCAAGTTCCGGTTGCCTAATTCATCTTCGTTCACACAGAGAACAATAGAACGTGCCGATATGCCAACCCATTGCGGCGGCTGCTCATCATCAAGAAAGCGTGGATCAATTCGCTCAATCCCTGTCGGAGTATACATTGTCAACAGGTAATTCCACTCGAGATTGAGCATACTCGAGACAGCCAATCCCCAAACAACATCGGCTTGCGGATCATCCTCTTCCTCCAAGAGACGCTCAATTAATTTTAATGTCACGCCGTTGACGAGTCTTACGTTAATTTCGGGGTGCTCAGCATTAAAGGCCGTCAAATAATCGCCGACAATGTCACTCGGAATGGATGAATATACTGTGATATCATCGTCGTCAGCCGTTGCGCTCGATGTTGTTTGAGCATTACAAGAAATACAGAGCATCCCAAGCAGAAGGGTCATTAGCACATGCCAACTAGAGGCACGCGATATATGGTATAGGTAATCCATATAATTACTCACGAACAGCACTAAAAGGAGGGAAAAAACCGGCGGGCCATTGGGTTTCCCCATCATACGTGATTCCCCGCAACTCAACCCCCGCCAACGGTTGTTCAACCGGAGAGCTGTACTGTATTTGCTCTAGATCGACATTTTGCAAATTAACGCCATTGAGGTCAGCACCATTTAGCAGTACACCACGGAGGCTTGCCCCACTCAGATCGGCTTCATTTAACTTGACGCCGCTCAAATCAGATAAATCCATCTTTGCCCCGCTCAGATCAGCCTTAGACAGATTGGCACCAGCGAAGTCAGTCGAATTAGTAGAAACATCGTCCATCTGGGCACGCGCCAAATCTGTACCAGCCAAATTCGCATGTGAAATATTGGCATCAGAAAGCCGTACGCCACGGAGATCAGCACCATTCAGAATTGCCCCAACTCCGCTCAACTCATCTCCGAGATTGGCACCTGCTAGATCCGCGCCGACAAGATTGGCGCCACGCAAATCCGTCCCCAATAATTGTGTTCCAGCAAGATCAACACCCCACATCTTTGCCCCAATCAAGCGCGCCTCATTTAGGATAATCGCAGACAACGTGACATCATTCGTCAAATCAACCCCTGTTAACGTTGCACCTGTCAAATCCGCACCGGATAAATCGGCATTATCCAGAATCGAGCGCGTCAGATCGGCACCGCTGAGATTGGCGCCACTCAGATCGGCACCTGTCAAATCCGCTCGAATGAGTTGCGTATTACGCAGATCCGCGCCGGACAGATCCGTATTGCGGAAATTTGCTTCATGCAAATTACTACCAGTTAGCACAACGCCAACCAGATCCGCACCTTCAAAATTGATATCACCTAACTCTCGTCCACGCAATTTCGCTTCGACACAACGCGGAGGACAGCCATCCGGTAACTGCTCACCACAACTCGTAAGCAAGAGCATGCTTATGATCATTAGAGCAGCAAATCTGTACTGAGTGCTATCGTGGATGAAAATAAAGTTGACCATATTCACCATTCGCCGCAGAATGTCAAAATGCTACTCTGCGTTCAGGATACGAAATCTCTCAAGACGTGTCTTGGCTTCCACCAACAGTTCTGGGTCCACTGGAAACAACCCAACCTGCTCAATGACTAGATTCACATGATTAAAATAATAAATCAAAAAATTCCGCAGTTCCGGTAGCTGACCAATCTGATTGGTATCAGCATATAGATAAATTGGCAGCGTAAACATGTAAGCTTTGTGGCTTATACTCTGTTTACTGGGTATTTGTCCACTAATGGGCAATAATTTAAGCGCACTTCCGCTTCGCTGATAATCACCATAATCAAATACGCCTATCGCATATGGATCACTGATGATTGCCTGGATCAGTTGGGCAGCGCTATTGGCCAAAGAAACGGCGCTCAGTGCCTGTCTTGCGGCCTCGACGTTGCCACTAAAGAGCCGTTCAACCCAGAACTGTAAGGTGACCGTCTCAACATTCGGTATCAATCGATTGATTGGCATACGCGGCCACGACAAGTTTACATCGGACCAGCGGTTCGCTGTCGTAAGTGCAGCAAGTTGATCGGGGTTCACGCCATTAATAAAGTCATTATCGGGGTTCACGACCAGAACCAACGCTTGAATGCCAACTGTAAACGTAATAAGTCGACGGCCGTTTAGCGAGCATCGTTCTGCTTCATCCGCACCAAACGGTCGGTTAATCGTTACGAGATGGACACGAGTATCAGTACAGAATTCTTCAATCGCAGAACTTGACGTCACAGTATCAAGCAAAACCGGTTGCGTATTGCCATTCTGTTCAAATTGCCTATAGATTGCTTGGGACAGTAGCATCGCGCTAGAGTTGCCTTCAATAAATAATGCAGTCTCAACGTTATCTAACGCATATTCATAAAATCTAGTACCGAGCATCCCCTCCAAGATAGAGGTTCTACCCACAGGCCATTTTGTTTGTCGATTGAAGCGTACGCCGGAGAGATCGACGTCGGCAATCACCTCCAGAAGCTGTAACTCATTCAATTCCTCTAACAACGGATCGGTCAAAATATCCAGAGGCAACAATTCATTGACGAGTAGACGGATACCGGTTAGATCTGCGGAACGCAAATTGGCACCATTGACATGAGCACCAATCAAGCTGGCACCAATCAATTGGCTTCCGCTCAAATCGGCAGAGGATAATTTGGCACCCATGAGATGTGCTCCCGCCAAATTGGCTCCCCGTAGGTCGGCACCAGTCAGATCCGCTAGATTGAGCCAGGCACCAGCTAAATTGCTATCTGTCAATCGTGCTCCGCTCAAATTAGCGCCACTTAAACGACTGCCACGGAGATCCGCATCGCTCAAGTCTGCGCCAGTCAAGTCAGCCCGTACGAAACTAACGCCAGCCAGATCTTTATTGGTTAGATTTGCTTCCACCAACTTTGCATTGTCAAAGACAACACCGTCCAGATGTACCCGCGTGAGATCCACGTGAGTGAGGTCCGCTTCATTTAGCTGAGCACCACGCAGATCAGTATCGCCTAATTGGGCACCGCGAAAATCTGCGTTGGATAATACTGCTCCCATAAAACGCGTACTGCGTAGATTTCCATTTTGAAAGTTGACCCCATCTAGATTGGCACCCGAAAAATCAGCATTAAAGAGATCCGCATTGCTCAGGTTTGCACCCCGTAGATTTGCTTCGGCAAAATCACTGTTCCGCAAAACAGCCCGCTCTAAATCCCACGCGACCAGATTGGCACCAACACAATCTGGTCGGCAGCTCACAGCCAGTAAGAGCCAGTATCGTGCCCAGAGGAAAACGCCAACCATGACAACAACAATGAACGCCACTCGGAGTATGGATTGGCGTACAATGGACGCATTCTCGTGAGCAACACGACTCGAAATATAGAGCAATGCAACCATTAGGATGAGGCCAACGATAACGAAAAGAAGAATCATTCGTCCTCTTCTTCACGCCAGAGCAGTGCAATCAATCCGGCTTCAACAAGTTTGGTTGTCATCCCGACAACATTAGTTAACCCAGCTGGACCGCGGACAAGAAAATAGGCCACAATGGTCGTGCCCGTGTACGCAATAAACCCATCACGTATCTCGCGGCGATATGGTGCCAGCTGTGGAACAAAGTATTGAGCAACAGCAAAAGCCACAAAGCCAGCACCATTCCAAATAAAGATGGGAGTTCCCCACTGTAAACCAAGGAGGATATGCAAAGCTGTAGTTGTACCACTCAACGCCAGTATCGATTGCTTGCGACCTTGCTCATCATGGACAATGTAGTTGAGTAATGATGCAGGTCGATCTATAGGTTCGATAACAGTTGCAGTGCCCGCTGGCTCTGGCGTTGCGGTAGCACCAGCGGGGCTTGTCGTGTTCAGCCATTCCCCCCGCCTCTCCTTTCGAACAATCAAGCTTCGCAACGCTTTTACACCACCATACACTAATGCACCCGTCAACCCTAAAGTACCAAGTGATATCATCTTGTTTGCTCCTAATATAGATATGGAAATTACAATGTAGCAATCACAATTCAAGTGGTATACCACAAATTGTGTAGAAGCTACTTGGGTCTCTCAGAGAAAAAGCGAATTCACACACAATTTGGGACACCGTCCAAGTTAAGCCGATATCTTTACAGATTTCTCCGACGCCTCCTTCTCTGCTGCTGGAGTTTCAGTCGGTGTCTCCATCGCAGGTCTGGTCACTTTTTGCATTGCACGTTCCACAATCGCAGCAACTGTCAAGTCAGCAGCTGATTGCTGACGTTCGGCCGCAACGGCGCTCAACACAGCGCCAAACGGCTCGGGTTTCTCGGCAGCTTGGCGAATGACATCCTGCATTTGTGCCACACGTTCCTGTTCAGTCAAAGCTAGCAACTCGGGGGTTGGCGCTGAAACGACTTGTTGTTCCACCAGTTTCGCATAGAGTTGCTGTGCAAAACGTTGACTATCGATGCTGGTTGGTGATTGTAAATAGGCAGCATAAAGATGATACCCATCAAAATCTTCCTGTGCCAATGCAGCTTGTTGATTGGCCCGACAATAATTTAGGATAATTTGTGTTGCGCTCTGTTCAACACTTGGCAATTGTGCCATTTGACCCTCTACAAGATCTACCAATCTAAAGCCCATTTCATCAGCGAATTCAGCCATATGCTCAATAAAAGCTGTATATGCTGGATCGAAAAGCGCATTTAACCAATTGTATACTTCAATGTCAGCTGCTAATGCCTGGTCAGACCATGTGCGAAAAAGATCCGCCAATGCGGGCTGTTGTTCCCGCGATGATAGTTTTGTCCACAACGCAGACGCTCCTTCTGTCACTCGCGTCGTGAGCGATACATTCGGTGGGGACGTTGCAATTTGCTCTTCTAAAGGCTCGGTATTGCGGTTTTTCCAGCGTCGTTCCCATAAGATAGAAAACAGACCGAATATCAGTACTGCCATCAACATAAAAATAACAAGTGACATTATATCTCCTTATCTGTCATTTATCTCTAAGGTATCTTTAAGGATTCGAGAGCAAATCACGATATTGATCCCACAAGGGCCTAAGGAACAAGATCGGAAAGTATTGTCGGCACGGGTGCAGGAGTAGGCTCAACGAATGGGATTGGTGTACTTATCTGTGATATCGTCGGTGTCAATACCCCCGACTGATCCAACGTCGTCTGTTCTAATTCCGGAAGTGGGAGGATCAAGGGGGAATTACTTGGCACCAACATTGCACGAATATTTGGCGCAAGTTTCTCCACATAGTGATACGTGATCAACTCTGGGTTCTCATCCAACGCTTCGGCAATCAATTTAAGCGCGCGCGCCTGTGCCTGTGCTTCAATTTCAATCGCATCGGCGCGGCCGATGGCCAAATTGCGGATCTGTTCTGCTTCATATTGACGCTGGAGCTGTCCTTCTAGCGCAACCTGTTTTTGCTCAATTGAGGCAGCATACTCTGGTGTAAACGTGATGTCGCGCAGGAGAAATTGATCGAGAATCAATCCTTTATCAACAAATTCAACGCGCAGGAAGTTGTTTAATGCCGTTTCCAGATCTTTACGAGATGAACTATTGACTTCGGCCACTTGAAACTGAGAAACTTGTGTGCGCACCACACCGCGAATCACAGGCCGAACAAAGTCTTGAATGTAGCGCTCTTGCCAATCCGTATGGATCAAGACCGCTTGTCCAACATCAATACGAAAGATGACCGAACAGTCAAGCCGCACTTCTTGTCCATCGCTTGTACGGGCGCGAATTGAATCATCGCCCAATAAATCACCTTCGTTCGGTGCATTGGACATTGTATAGGTTTGCCAGTAGGTTGGATAGCGGATGCTGCGCTCTAAAAAGGGAATGATCCAGTGTAATCCTGGACGCAATGACTGTGGCCGGATGCCATTCGGAGCCGCAGCGGACACAACAACAGCTACCTCCTGTGGTTGGATAAAAACGAGCGCTAGACTCATCAAACTAAGCGTGAAGACGGCCGTGAGGGGCAAGAGGACTCGAAACGAAAAGAGACGAATAATTGCCACGACCAATCCCTCATTCCACGCAGCGCGTATGAAGAGGTCCAGGCTATAAATAATAAAGAAAACCCAGGCGATCCAGGCCACAATGCGGATTAAACGATCAATATCGTACTCAAGCATAAAAACTATGTCCAGTCATATCTATTTTTAGACAACCACAACACAAAGCAGCCACTTGATTCTACCTTTCAGGAGCTATCTCGTCCAATGTACGACCGCTTGTTTCGGGCAACTTAGCGACAAGAAATGGCGTCAGCAAGACAAGAAACGCCAGCAACGTGACGGCAAACCACTGAGAGCCAACGAGGCTAAAGAGTATGCCGTGTATGGCCAAACTCAGGGCAGCACCGCTCGATGCAACGAGAGCGCGTGCGCCGGCAGCAGTCGACCGAAAGGAAGTTGGAAACAACTCTGAACCAAGCGTCTCAATTGAGACGCCAACACCCATCATACCAAAGAGCATCATGGCCCAGATGACCGGTAGCATCCAACCGGATACATTGTAGAAGAGAGCAATCAAGATCGGCATGGCTGTCAAGAATAGAATGGTCGCTCGTTTGCGTCCCATTAAGTCGCCGATATTGCCAGCGATGGTATTGCCAAACAGAGCCCCAAAGCCGCCACCGATGGTCAATATCGTAATGTGCCAGGGCTGCCAGCCATGTTCCTGTTGCAAGTAAGTCGGGTCATAGAAGAAAGCAGCATCTGTAGCCAGAGCGTAGAGAAAAATAATGGCACTAATCGCAAAAAAGCGGCTGGGATAGGCACGTACCAGATCCACAACGGGTTGTAGATTTGCAATGAAAGGTTCATCGTCGCCTTCTTGTTGGGCACGTGCAGCTTGCTGCTTTTGAAAGTGAGCCGTCTCCGGCAACCCGCGACGTAGGCTGGTGAGAATAAGCAGCGGAATAAACCCAACAAAATAGAGCGAACGCCAGCCAAAGGGCAGGATCTCAATAAAGGCAAAAAGTAGTGCAGCCAGCCCGAATCCATTGGCAGCAATTGCTGCCAATGCCCCCACGCCACGGCCCCGTGCATCGGGTGGGAATTCCTCAGCAATCACCACCGACGAGAGCAATAACTCGGCTGTTAGAAAGATCCGCGACAAAAACTGCAAGACAATAAATATATTGATCGAAGTGGCAAAAGCGGTTGCTCCCGTTGTGATCGTATAGCCAACAATGGTAATGAGCAAGAGACGCCGCCGCCCAATTCGATCCGCCGCCAACATGAGCAGGAAGGCCGGAATCGATCCCAGTTTGATGATCGCTACTGTGCTACTTAACGTCGCATCTGTAATGCCTAAACTGGTCTGAATTTGCGGCAATGCTAATTGGAGCACAGCGCCATCATACCGATCAAAGAGCGACGCAAAACCAATCAACCCCAATACACGCCATTGATGTTGATTCAGTTTTGGCAGCTTCAATGCAAAGAGAAACGGAGCGAACCAGACCCACCATGGCCATCTGCGCGTAAACGCTTCCCCAGATGATTCTTCCAAGGAGTGTGTCCCAACATCTTGCTCTGTCTCTAAGACCTTCACGGACGATTCTTTTGATGTAGACACCGCACCTTCAGGTTCTGGTCCCATATTTGGTTCTGTCTCCACAATCTCTCCCTTTTGGAATCGGATCTAGGGAGTGTGTCCCAACGTGTGTAAATGCAGCCGATTCTCTNGACTGAGCGGCGTCCATTTACACATTTTGTGGTACACACTCGATCGATTCGTAACATTTAAGCAGCCGCCAACGTATCTACCTCGCGACGCCAACGTACTTCGTTGTTGACGTAAATCTCATGCAAAATTGCTGGAATATCATAAGTTGGCGACCAGGTAGGATAATGTTGCTGAAATTTGGTCAAGCTGCTGATCCACCATATATGATCACCCATTCGATGCTCTTCTGAATAACGCCAAGTCAGCGGACGGCCCGTGATCTGCTCACAGATCGCAATCGCTTCCAACATAGAGCAATTGCTGTAACGTCCCCCCCCCATATTGTAGACTTCAGCGATACGAGGTGCACGATAAAATTCGTAGAAAGCGTGGACCAGATCGGCACTATGAATATTATCACGTACTTGTTTGCCTTGATAACCATAGACGGTGTAAGGCGTGCCGGTGGCAGTACATTTCATCAAATAGGCGAGAAAACCGTGCAGTTGTGCCCCAGCATGGTTGGGGCCAGTCAAACAACCACAGCGAAAACAAGCTGTTGGTAACTCAAAGTAGTGCCCATATTCTTGCACCAGCACATCGGCTGCTACCTTCGACGCACCAAAAAGGCTGTGCAATGTCTGGTCGATCGACATCTCTTCTGGAATCCCATCATGATAGGGGTGAGTTTCTTCTAGTTCCCAGCGCGTGGCACTTTCCACCAGTGGCAATCGGTTTGGGGTATCGCCGTAGACTTTGTTGGTGGAAGTGAAGATAAAGACACTTTGTGGCGCATAATGACGAGCCGCTTCTAGCAAGTTTAGCGTACCAGTGGCATTGACGGAAAAATCCGTATGTGGTTCTCGCGCAGCCCAATCATGGGAAGGCTGGGCTGCCGTATGGATAATCAAAGAGATCTGACGTCCATACCGCTTGTAGATCTGATTGACGGCCTCCTTGTCGCGAATGTCAAGTGCGTAGTGTGTATACCTGACGACTTCACGCTCTAGTCGAAGCCGATTCCACTCCGTCGAAGCGCCATCGCCAAAGAAATGGCGACGCAAATCATTATCAATGCCAATCACATCCATACCCAAGTTGGCAAAGAAACGCACGGCTTCAGAACCAATTAATCCAGCAGAGCCGGTTACAATTGCAACACCCATCGATTTATACCTTTTGTTTTGGTTGGTTGGTCCATTCCATAGCGAACCAACTAACCATCAAACAAACTAACGAATTCCCATCCGCTCCTTAAAAGCACAAATTTCATCGGCCGCACGCTGATAGCCACCAGCGTCTCGCAATGATTGCCCCACCCGTTGTGCTTGCTGCTGAAAGCCAGGTTCGCCCAATATATGTGCAACCATCCCCTGCAGACGTTCGGGGGTCACTTCGTGCGGAAAGAGTGGCAAGCCAGCACCCAGTTCAGCAACTTGCCCGGCCACCATATATTGATCGCCGCGTTGCGGCACAACCAGAAGAGGCACACCATAGAGCAAACCTTCATTGGCACTGTTCATGCCACCATGGGTGACAAAAAGCGCGGCCTGTTCCAAAAGTTGTAACTGCGGCGCATACTCACAGAGCAAAAAGTTAGCCGGTGGTTCACCCAAAACTTGTGGCTCTAGATTGCGCCCGATTGGCATGACAACTTGGCAGGATAGATCGGCCAATGCGGCAAAGCAGGCCCGATAAAATTCCGGCAAATCGTTGAAAACAGTCCCCATCGAAATATAGACCAACGGCGCTGTCCCTAGTCTGTCAAAGGGAAAATCAGCGGGTTCGACTCGCGTGCCAATTGATGGCCCCACAAATTGATACCGTTCATCAAATTGTTCGCCTGCCAATTGGAAGAGGCGCGAGGTGAAAATAATATTGAGCGGTTGCGGATTGCCTAAGAATTCAATCACATTGGGGCTATGGACCTGATAAGAGTCGTTCAATTCTTGGGCAATTTCAAAATAACCATGTAAGTGGAGCAACGCTCGCTGGAGGATCTCCTCGGTGGCACCACCATAGAGCCGCGGCACCAAGTAGTCGGCAGTCACCAATTTCGGATCCAGAGCAAAAACCACTGATAGTGTCACTGCCGGCAAACCCAAAATCTGTCCTGCTAGATTCCCCCATACGCTCTTGGAATCGAGTAGGAGATAGTCGGGCTGCAGCGCACGCAGCTTCGACAGCAGCTCTGGCAACATGGTCTGTGTCAACTTAAGTAGCCGCTCCATATCGCTGAAGAGCCCTTCCGTCGGCGGTGTTGGATCAAAGGCATGATAAGGATGGTCGTAAGGGCAAAATTCAGCGCCCGTAGCTTCAATTTTTGTCCGCGACTCTTCAGTCGAGTAGTAGACCACTCGCTCGCCACGTCGCACCAACTCCTCTACGACAGCTAATTTGGGTGCAACATGCCCGTGAGTCGGGTAACAAAGTACNGCAGTTGTTGACATCGAATCTTCCTTATGTATCTAAGCTGACAGCCATCAGCCGTTTAGCTGATAGCTGATGGCCGATAGCTCAAAACACTTCCTAGTTAATCGTCTCCCCCATCAACGCTGCCTCTAATCCAAGATACTCTTCATAGGTGTTGATGTTGACGTAATAGAACGTTTCATCAAAGCTATGGCAAAGAACGGATTCGCCTACATCAATCGCATATTGAATCAGACCGGCCAATTCCTTATTCCCGGTTCGAGGATCATTGGGCATTAGATCCATATAGTGCAGAATCTTATTCCGAAAGACACAATGTCCCGTACCGATATAAGGCGTAAAGGGACGCACAGGTTTCTCAACTAATCGCCAAACACGAGAAGATTCATCATCAAAGGCCAGCGTATAGTTTCTGCGTATTCGGTCTGGGTCATCAGTCGGAATCATGCCACAAATCAGAAACGCTTCATCTTTATAGAAACGCTCCTGCATCGCTTTGTGATTGGCATCGATCAACACTTCATCACCTAAGAAGAGCCAGAAATCATCTTCTCCCAAGGCATCCCGGCCGCACATCATGGCGTGGACAAGTCCTTGCTGTTCCGGCTGATATGCATAAGTGATTGGTACGCCGCGGTACTGACTGCCACAAGCTGCTTTTACTGTTTCGGCCAAATAGCCCACAACCAGAATAATTTCATCTACGTCCAACTCGACAGCAATATCGAGGCTAAAGTCTACGACCCGACGATGACCGATCTGCGTCAAACATTTGTGAACCGGTGTTTCCGGCTCGCCCAAATGGGCCGCCAAGCTGCTGGAGAAACGACTGCCATACCCACCTGCAAGGATCAAAGCTTTCATTAGGCAAACTCCTTTACGGCAAAGAGATCGGGGGACGCTTGTAGCCATTCGACCAGCTGAGTAATTCCCTGCTCTGGTCGAATTTGAGCCTCCCAACCGGTTGCTTGTTGAAATTTGTCAGTGTCGGCAACAAAGTAACGCAGATCACCAAAGCGTCCTTTGTCGAAAGTAACGTCAGCTTTGCATTCCAGAATCTCTTCAATGAGATCAATACACTCGATCAATGAGATCATGTTCTTGGAGCCACCACCCAAGTTATAGATACCAGGTTGGGGTGACCGATAAAAAGCGCCAAACGCAGCCGCTGCATCGCTGGCGTAGAGGATGTCGCGCAGCTGTTTTCCTGTTCCAAAGATGGAGAGAGGCAATCCAAGTTTGGCGCGAATGGCAAAGTTCGCCACCCAACCATGATCCTCTCCCCCAAATTGATTGGGACCATAAATCCCCGTCAAGCGAAAACAAGCCGCTTTGAGCTTGAAGGTATCGACGTAGGCTTGTAGATAGATTTCGTTGCTGCGTTTTGAGGCATGCAGTGGTGTTACCGTTCCTTGAAGCAAGGGTTCGCTTTCATCAATCGCTACAGGTTTACGCACATAGCGCGTTTCGGCTTCATCCAAGGAGGCGTTGATGCCGTCTGGACCAAATGTATGGATGCTCGAGCAGATGGCCACGGGAATCTCATGAATGCGCGCTGACTCTAGCACATTGAACGTACCTCGCGTGTTGGTCGAAAAATCCAGTTCTGGGTCTTCCCACGAAATGGTCATCGCTGGCTGCGCTGCTGTATGACATAAGTAATCGCAATCACTGCTGTATTCGACTAAGGCTTCTTTGTTGCGGATATCTCCCACAACAATCTGTACGCCCATCGCTTCCAGCTGCAATCGGTTATAATCACGAGCTTCCGGTTGCATATAGGGATTGCGCGCAAATTCGTGCTTGGCCATGCTATCATAAGCAATCACCTCTGCTCCCTGCTCACGAAAATGGGCGCAGACATGATACCCGAGAAAACCGCAGCCACCCGTAACAAGAACTTTCATAAATGATTCAACCTCCGTGGAATTGGGGTAATTTGTTGGTTTGTTGCCAGCATGCTTCTATCAACTAACCATCAAATCAACTAACTATCAAACCAACCAACTATCTAGCCTTCAACATCCTCTGAAACAACAAGCCCGACATACGTCTAGAAACGATGAGAAAACGTGCTGACGTGTAATAACCTTTTTGCGTAATCTGTTCCAGGGTACTGAGACCCATATTGTAGAGTGAATTGGGATAGAATCGTCGATTACGAAAGGTGATATTCTCTTCGCGATTCATGCTCTGCTTCCAAGAGACATGTTTTTCAAAATCGTGCTCCTCAAAGAAATCCATCACTTCTTGTTTGTCACAACTCTGTTGATAAAGCGGAGCGTGAAATACATTGACCTCCACCTGGATCTTTTTAACCTGTCGCAGTTTGTCGCCCAATGACTCGACTACCTTGAGATCCTGCCCTTGCGTATCAATCTCAATCAGATCGACTTGCTTAATCTGATGCTGATCCATAAAAGTATCCAGTCGAATGACATCGACCTCAATCTGATCCACCATCTCAAAGCGTTCAAACGGCATCCACTTCGTAAGCCAAGTTTCGTTAACTTGTTCATCAAAGTCCAACATGGATGAACAGTCATCCGAGTTGGCGATATTAAAAGTTGTCTGTCCATCATAGTTTGAGACGGCCAGCGGAAAGACCTGAATACTCGGCACATCTTTTGTCTTTTCGAGTAGTTCTTCGTAACGACTTGGCAAGGGTTCAAACATGTAGAGCTGTGCTCCTGTCCGGCGACAATAGTCGATCAAATCCGGATCACCCGCATGGGCACCTACTTCAAAGATAACCTTAGGTTTTTCATATAGAGAAGGTAGATAGGGGTGGTTCATTTTAGCTGGATAGATAGGTTTACACTTTTAGAAACAGAAAGAACGTTTATATTCTCTGATTTCGCCGGTTCTCAGAGAGAAAACGGTCTCATATAGATTTTTGTCTATATATCAAAAGTGTAAACCTAAATAGTGACATTTGTCACCCTAATTGACAATTTCAAGGGTTTGTAGAGGGTTCGCACCTCAAATTTGTCATGTTGTAACCTTTTTGACGCTAACAGACCCTCAGAGGTGTTCTAAGGACTCGCTTGTATAGGGTTTGAACACCCAAAATCAGGGACCAAGGTGACAAATGTCACCATACGTATTTTGAACCACCCCGAGAAAAGATGTTTATATTTTCTACTTTGAGCCATGCTCAGGCAGAAAATGACCTCATATAGATTTTTATCTATGTATCAAAAGTGTAAACCTAATTCTGAACCACCCCGGTAGATACATAAGTCAATCCTTTAACACTCTTTCCTTATATGCCAGAATCTCGTCCGCTGCCCGTCGATATCCACCGCCAGCCCGTAGGGACTTGGCAATCTTTTCACACGCTGCTTTGTAGCTTGGGTTAGCCAACACCTGTGCACTTAATGATTTCAGCTGTTCAGGCGTCGCCTGGAATCGATCCAGCACAATCCCGGCCCCCAATTCGCCTACTTGACGCGCGACCACATAGTGATCGGCCTGTTGGGGCAATACAAGCATGGGAGCATGAAAGAGAATGCCTTCATTGGCACTATTCATACCCCCATGGGTGACGAAAAGTGCCGCTTGCTGCAGAATCTCCAGTTGTGGGACAAATTGCCGCACAATGAAATTGGCTGGCGGCTGCCTCAACGCTGTTTCGCCCAAACGGTGACCAACCGACAATACAACTTGATATGGACTATCAGCAAAGGCATCAAAACAAGCATGGTAAAAATCGGCATCAGCGTTGTACATAGTTCCCATAGAGATATAGATCAATGGCTGACCTGTTAATGCGTCCCACGGGAAATTATCATCTTGATGGACCTGATTCGTTTCGATGTTTGGCGTGACGGATGGTCCGACAAATTTGTATGTATCATCAAACGCCTGATCGCCACCAATCTGAAAATATTGCGAGGTAAAGACAATATTGAGCGGCTGTGGATTGCTCAGATATTCGATTATATTGGGGCACAGAATGCCATACCTTTGACTGATTCGTTGTGCCACCTCTGTATAATGGTTTAAGCCCAACAACCCGTCGAGAACTACTGGTGCTGGCGCTTGAGCATACATAAAGCGATTCAGTGCAGGCGGACTGATCAATCGCTCATTAAAAGCAAACATAGCGCAAAGCGTCATAGCCGGTAGATCCAAAATTTTCTGTACCAGATTGCCAGGTACGCTATGCGCCTCCAAGAGTAGATAATCGGGCAGATCATCCCGCAGCTCCGCCAATAGATTGGGTAAAATTTCCTCTGTCGCTTCAATAAGCCCAGCCATTCCCCCAAAAATGCCACCATAGGCCAGCTGGCGCTCAAAGAGTTCTTGTGGTCCAAAGCTGCGATACTCTGCGCCAGTCGCCTCTACTTTGGCACGAAAAAGATCGGTCGCATAGTAGACGACTTTCTCTCCCCGCCGCACGAGTTCGGCCACCACCGGCAAGGTTGGATTGATATGACCGTGGGCCGGATGGCTAAGAAATACGGCTGTTGACATTTAACGTTGCCTCTCTTACGTGAATCCAAAAAAGTATTTGGACACGGATTGTTCGGATTTCTCAGGATTTTAGCCGTGTGTATCTCTGAAAATCCGTGTCCCNNTTNCTGAAGACTTTCTCGGGTTTACTCACCGCACCTGCTTACAAATGAGGGTGCTCTATCTGTATAAGATGGAGCAAGCCTTTCTCATTTATGAGCCTGTTTCATGTAGGTCAAAATCTCATCTGCCGCCCGCACGTGGCCACCACTGGCCCGAAACGATTCACTGAGTGCCTGAGCCCGTGCCTTAAATTGCGGGTCCGAGATAATCTGCATACTCAATCCCTTGAGCGCCTCTGCGCTCGCCTGTGCAGCAGGCAACATCGTCCCAGCACCGATTTCAGCAACCTGGCTGGCAACCAGGAATTGGTCACCATGTTGTGGCACCACCAGTAGGGGCACGCCGTAGAGCAGGCCTTCGCTCGCGCTGTTCATGCCGCCATGCGTAATAAAGAGAGCTGCTCGCTGCAGAAGTTCCAACTGTGGGACATAGGAGCGAACCATAAAGTTAGCCGGCATTGTCCCCAATGTCTCTTGATCAATCTTATCCCCCACTGATAGCACCACCTGGACCGGCAAATCCCCCAAAGCACCAAAGCAAGCCTGATAGAAATCGGGTCGCTCATTAAAGATCGTTCCTAGAGAGACAAAGACCAACGGTGCGTCGCTCAGTTGATCAAAAGGAAATTCAGTCGCTTCGGCCCGTTGACCCACAGACGGCCCCACAAATTTGTATCGTACTTCATCAAATTGCTGGCCGCCAGGATGAAACTCGCGCGAGGTAAAGAGAATGTTAAGTTCCTGAGGATTGGAAAACGCCTGTACAATATTTGGGCTACGCGTCCCATATTGGCGATCAAGCCGTTGGGTGCGTTCAAAGTAGCCATGCAGTGCGTCGATCCCGCTCAGCATGACTTCCTTGGGCAATTGCTGATAGCTCATCTGGATCAACTGTTCCGACGGCATCTGCGGATGGGTGACAAAGGTCGTGGCGTAGGTAATAGCTGGTAGGTCGAGAATCTGCTGGGCTAAATTTCCCCAGTGACTCATGGCATCCATCAATAAATAATTGGGTGGATCAGTCCGCAACTCATCTAACAGTGCGGGCAAGACAGCCTCGCTGGCACTGGCCAAATAATTCATGACGCTAAACAATCCGCCCTCATGCGCCGGGGGAATGAGCGCTTGGGGATTGCTATAGCTGCGATACTCTGCACCAGTCGCTTCCAGGGTCTGGCGAAACGGTTCTACAGCGTAGACGATGACTCGTTCGCCTCGTTGAACAAGCTCGGCAATCAACGGAAAGAGGGCATTCAGGTGCCCAGCTTCTGGTAGGCTCAGCATAACAGCGGTTGACATAATTGACTTCCTTTTGAAATCAGGGAATTGTGAATAATTGCAAGCACATGAAGTCGGCCAGAAAATCATTCACTCATAACAGGCATCTGTTGGTCCGCGTAGTCTTGTATCTCATCCGCTTGATCGACTAGCGCTTCCCGAAGATTGACATCCACAAGTGCAAATGCTTCATTGAGACGTGTAGCCAATTCATCGACATGCGGCTGATTCAAAATACTCAGATGATCGCCAGATAGATGATGCACACTCGTGGGAGAATAGTCAGCCCAGCCCCAACTCTCGTCATCCTCTACACCATTAACTTCGATAAACGTACCCTCTGGTGCATTTTCCATTTCTTCTACCCCATGCGCTTGCGTGCGCAACAGGGTAAGCGGTGTTGGAATGACTTCGTTGGAGACGGTATACGACACCTGTGAATGGGCCTTGAAGACTGCCAACAAGCGCTCTAACTGTTCTCGTCCAGCTTCAGCTGGAAACAGATCGGCTGCTGTCAATTGCGCTTGTAGATAGCCCAATTGCTCGTCGCGGGTCAGCGGCTGCAAGATCTCATAGGTGACATCCAAATTGGGCGCCAACAAATACTTGATGCGAAAGGCCAATTCGGATATCCAGCGAGCTTCATCCCGTGCTGCATAATCATCGAACACAGCCAGGTTTGGTGCTGGTGTATCAATAATTGCGACCAATGCTACGGTCTGCCCTTGGCGCTGCAACTGTTGAGCCATTTCAAAAGCCACCCAGCCGCCCAGCGAATGACCGCCCAAATAATAGGGTCCTTCAGGTTGCATCTCCTGGATGGCTTCTACATAGTAAGCCGCCATCTCTTCGACCGTTGTCTGTGGCTCACCAGCGCCTTCTAAACCGGCTGCCTGAAGACCATAGAAGGGCTGATCGTCGCCCAACGCCTGGGCCAGTTGATAGAGATAAATGACGTAACCACCAGCCCCAGGCACACAGAAGAAGGGGGGCTTATTGCCTGTAGTTTGCATGGGAACCAATGCCGACGAAGGCGTCAGTTGCGCATCATCCGCGTCCCGGCGCAGAAGGTTTGCCAATTGCTCGACCGTGCCATATTGAAAAAGAGCCGAGAGAGGCACACTTCTGCCCAAGGCTTGCTGGATCCGAGCCGTCAGACGAACAGCGAGGAGCGAATTACCACCCGCATCAAAGAAGTCTTCTTGAACGCTGATGGGATGGACGCCCAACACGCTCTCCCAGATCGGTGCCAGTTTCATCTCGATCCCGTCACGTGGTGGCACAAAGCGCGTCGCCAAGTGACCGCTACGTTGCTGCTCATACAAGGTTGCGCTGCTCGGTACAGGCAGTGCCGCGCGATCGATCTTTCCATTAGTCGTCAAAGGCAGAGCATCCAACGAAATGAAATGGCTCGGAACCATATATTCAGGTAGCTTCGTCCGTAGATATTGACGCAATTCTGTTGTCGTAACCGAAACCGAATGCTCAGATGCCGAGATAGCATCCTCTCGTGAACTCATCTCATCATCTGTCACAACATAAGCAGTTAGCGATTTTGTCCCCAAAGCATCCATATGGTCAATCACGGTTACTTCGTCTACGCNGGGATGCTCAGCCAACACAGATTCGATCTCGCGCAGTTCGATGCGATAGCCACGGATTTTCACTTGGTGATCCAGTCGACCAAGGTATTCGATATTGCCGTCTGGTCGGTAGCGCGCCAGATCGCCTGTCTTGTAGAGGCGTTGCGTGTCGTGTGTGTGTAGGATAGGCGTCTCATCCGCTGTATGCCACCCATCCCTCTCCACAAATCTTTCGGCAGTTAATTCGGGTCGATTGAGATAGCCACGGGCAACGCCGGCACCGCCGATGTAGAGTTCACCAGGAACACCCACCGGCACAGGCTGCTGATATTGATCCAAGATGTAAAGCTGGGCATTAGCAATGGGTCGACCAATGGAGACGGGACCCGTGACCGATTCCTGTACCTCGTAGATGCAACACCCCACAACAGTCTCTGTTGGACCGTACTCGTTGATCAAGCGCGTCTGAGGCGCATGACGTTGCCAGAACTCAAGCTGATGTCCAAAGAGCGCTTCACCACCAATAACGAAGGCCTTCGCCTGAATGGGTGGAACGCTGCCATCCGCCCGTGTGATCAGGTGACTCAGCATCTCTAAATGGGCGGGCGTGATTTTGACTAGACTAAATTGTTCTGCGCCTGTCAACGCGGCAGCCAACGCTTCGATCTCTTCTGTTTCGGGCAGCAACACAACTTTACCCCCAACCAACAGTGGGGAAAAGAAGCTGGTGATCGTGGCGTCAAACCCAATCGATGAGTTGACGGGCGTTCCCTCACCATCTGCCACCGCATATGNCTGAACCGCCCAAGCCAGATAGTTGCTGAGACCCCGATGTTCGATCAATGTACCTTTGGGCTTGCCAGTTGAGCCAGAGGTGTAAATAACATAAGCGAGGTTATCTGGCTGGAGCATGACAGTCGGATTGTCATTGGGTTGTTGGGCAATCGTTGGCCACGCTTCATCCAGGCAGCACAACGATGAGTTCTCTGGCAAAAGATCACGCAATGTGCTATGCGTCAGCAAGACTTTTGGTGTAGCATCTTGTACGAGAAAAGCCAATCGCTCGGTCGGATAGCACGGATCCAGGGGCACATAAGCTCCGCCAGCTTTCAGAACCGCCAGCAATGCCACAACCAGATCGGGCGTGCGGTCCAGACAAACCCCCACGAGCACATCAGGACCAACACCAAGCGTTTGCAATTGGTGGGCCAATTGGTTGGCGCGTTGGTTGAGTGTACGATAGGTCAAGGTTACATTTTCATGGCTTGTGTCTGCCCTATTTAGATGGCTCACAGCAATGGCATCTGGTGTCTGCTCTGCTTGGTTCTCAATAATTTGATGGACAGGTTGCGTCCGTGGAAAAGCGAGGGAATCGCTCAGCGTCTGGTTCCAGTCTACCAACAACTGTTGGCGTTCAGCCGGGGTGAGCAATGGTAACTCGCCCAGATGTGCGTGGGGCGCCTGAACAATACCAGCTAACAGAGTGGCAAAATGTCCCATCATGCGCTCGACTGTGGCTGGAGCAAAGAGATCTGTATTGTATTTGAAGACCGCACGCAACGAGTCGTCTTCATCAAAGATATAGAGACTTAGGTCAAATTGCCCCTCTTCCTCGTTCAGATCAAAAGGTTCCATCAGGAGTGCATCGGCNTCGCCTGCCTGGCTCGCTTGTTTAAGCTGCTCGGCAATTGGCGGCAACTTTTGTAGCGTAAAGTCGACTTGAAAAAGAGGCGAACGGCTAGGATCGCGCTCGGGCTGTAAGCGGGACACCAGCAGTGGGTAGGGAAACTCTTGGTGGGCGAAGGCCCCCAAAGCAGTTGTACGCACCTGCTGTAGGAAATCTTGAAAGGTCGGGTTATCGATAAAACGGGCCCGCATGACCACCGGATTGACAAAGTAACCGACCACATCGGCCAGATCGCTTTGCCCACGACCAGCCATGGCCGAGCCGACCAGAATATCGTCCTGTCCTGTGTAACGATGCAGCAAGAGCTGCCAGGCGGCCAACGTGACCATGTAGAGCGTAGCATTTTCCGCACGTGCGAGCTCGCGCAAGGCTTGGGTCANTTCTGGGTCGATCCGCAAAGTCTGTGAGGCGCCATGATNGGTCTGGATCGCTGGTCGCGGATAATCGGTCGGTAAGTCGAGAATTGTCTGGGCATCGCCCAACTGCNNCTGCCAATAGGTCCACAAGCNCNNNCCCTCGGCGCCAGCCATCTGTTCCGCTTCATGATAGACATGTGCGCGGTAGGTGGCCGATGGCGAGGTACGCAATGTTATTGGAAGTGGCATCCCTGCCTTCAGAGCGGGGTAATAGGTCCACAATTCGCGCAACAGCGTCCAGGTTGACCAGGCATCGCAGATGATGTGGTGAAACGTGATGAGTAGTATGTGATCGTCAGAATTGGTATCTTGTAGCAGTCCGCGTGCAGTGAGCTGATTCTCGTCAGTTTCTGATGTGGTACGAAAGAGACGCACTCGCATCAATGGCCCGTTTGCCAAATCAAATGGTTCAGCATAGGCATCAGCCACGGCTTGTTGCAAGGCAGAGTTGGTAGTTGGCGCAGCATCTTGTACGAAATCGACTGCCATATAAGGGTGAACAATCTGTACCGGATCCTTCTGATCGCTCGGCGCAGAGAAGGTCGTCCGGAGACAGGCATGACGATCAACCAGATGCTGAAACGCCTGTTGTAACGCAGCCACATCTAGCGGCGAACGAATGCGGAAAGCCAGCCCCACATTATAGGCAACATTGTCCGGTGCGCTTTGATGGATGAACCAGAGCGCTTGTTGGCCATAGGAGAGCGGGTAGCAATGCGGCTCGTCAGCTTTCTCGATTGTAGGAAGCCCGTTTGTGACACGGTGGGCGCCATTCGTTTGAACCTCTACCGTTGTTTCACTAATTGTCTCGCCAGCTTCTTGCAACGACAGCTCTACCTGCAATTGGTCGACCAACATCTCGATACTGGGGCCAGACAAGAAATCGACCATCTCCAGTTCAATCTGCAAAACGGCTTTGACCCAATTTCTCAATTCGACTCCCATGAGCGAATCCAACCCGAGATTTAAGAGAGGTTCGTCATGAGGTAAAGCCGGTGCATCGGCCTGAGTGTATCCGAGAACAGAGCTAATTTGTGCTTCCAAAGCAGTCGCAAGCAGAGATCGCTGTTCTGATTCAGCAGTCGCTTCCCAGCTTTCCCATAGTGACGGACTGTTATCAATCGACGGTTCATCTTCTTGGGCATCCTCAATCAGCGACGCGCCATGATATCCGTTTCCTGTTTGCACCGCCACTTGGTTCTGGTGCTGTTCGATCAAAGTTGCCAGCAGATCGGGCAAAAGCGCCTGTTGTTCTGCTGAAAGATTGCGGTTCCGCGAGATCAGCTGGGCAAGTTGACGGCCATTCCCTTCAGCGAGCCATCGGCTTACATCGGTGTGGGCAATGGGTGGATAGATCCCGTTTGCTCCTTGTTGACCCTGATCGGAGACATCGAGGGTAGGGATTACATGGTCAACCACATAGCGCTGCCGTTGAAATGGATAGGTAGGGAGCGAGAGACGATGACGTCTGTAATCGCTGTCAAATCCCTGCCAATCAATGTCGACACCGTGAGTGTATAAAACGCCCAGGGAAGTCAGGATCTGTCGCCACTCGCTCTGTGCAGGTGTTGTGGTGACATCCGAGCGCAGAGTGGGCAACCATAGATGGTCGCCATCAGGCAGACAAAGCCGCCCCATGCCGAGCAATACTGGTTTGGGTCCAACTTCGACAAAAGCAGTGACTCCCTGGTCGGCCAATGTTGTCATGCCTTCCGCAAAGAGCACGGGCTGACGTATATGTTGCCGCCAATAGGCTGCCGTCGTCACCTCATTGCGCACCAGACCACCGGTCAGATTCGAAACGATACCGATGCGTGGCGTAGTATAGACAATCTGTTCTGCAATGGCGGTAAATTCATCCAGTATTGGTTCCATCAGCGGTGAGTGGAAAGCATGTGAGACCGTTAGCGCTGTCGTCTTGATCCCACGCTCGGCAAACTCATCTGCGATGCCTTGAACCGTGATCGTTTCCCCAGAAATGACGACACTCTGTGGACCGTTCACTGCCGCAATCGATACTTTGTCGCCAAGTGGTGTGATGACATCCACAACATCTCCCGCTGACGCCATGATCGCCACCATACTGCCAGTTTGAGGCAACGCTTGCATCAACCGCCCGCGGGTTGCGATCAGCTTTAGTCCATCCTCCAAACAAAAGACACCAGCTACACATGCCGCTACATATTCACCAACGCTATGGCCCATCACGAAGTCTGGTTTGACACCCCACGACTGCCAAAGTTCGGCCAAAGCGTATTCCAGGGCAAACAGCGCGGGTTGGGTATACTGGGTCTGTGACAAGGTGACGTCCGATTCTTTGAATCGGCGGTGACTAATACCCATCATCTGGTCATCGTCAAAGAGCACTCTTAGTAATGGTTGTTCCAGATAGGGTCTCAATATTTCATCACAACGATCCAGCGTAGCCCGGAAGGTGGGTTGTGTCTGGTAGAGTTCGCGCCCCATGTTAACCGCCTGTGCGCCTTGACCGGTGAAGAGAAAGGCAACTTTAGGGTCGTTGGTCACCGTGCTTATTTTCGCTTGTTCTAGCGCAGCACACGCACTGCTGGACGATCTTGCTACGACGGCCAATCGATGAGCAAAATGTTCTCGACCTCGACCAGCTGTATGGCAAATATCCTTAAACGGGCTATCTGGATTGGTCGTAAAATGTTCGATATATCGAGTAGCCAGGGCATGCAGCGCCTTCTCTGTCTTCGCACTGAGCGGTAGCAGGTGCAGCGAGCGTTCCATGCCAGCAGATCGCGCGTCTTCTGGTTCAGCTTGGACGGCAGTGAGGTTGTCACCATGTGCAGGCGGTTCTTCAATAATCATGTGCGCATTGATGCCGCTCAAACCGAAAGAGCTCACACCAGCCAAACGCGGTTGATCGCCTTTGGGCCAGGGCGTCAACACTCCGCTTACCTGCACCGGAATCTGATCCCAGGCTATGTAAGGATTGGGGTTGTGAAAGTGCAAATGAGGTGGAATCATTTCCTGTTGAAAGGCCAGGATCACTTTGATTAAACCAACAATCCCCGCAGCGGCTTCCAAATGTCCCACATTGGTTTTGACGGAGCCTATCCAAAGCGGTTTGGGGCGCGTCTGCCCAAAGACTTGCACCAACGAGTTGATCTCAATCGGGTCTCCCAACTCGGTGCCTGTTCCATGTGCTTCAATGTAATCAATGGTATCTGGATCAACATCGGCAGCGGCCAATGCTTTACGCAGCAACTTTACCTGCGCTGGCCCATTGGGAACAGTCAGACCCGCACTGGGACCGTCATGGTTGACTGCCGAACCACGGATCACGCCCAAAATCCGATCCTGGTCTGCCAAAGCGTCGGAGAGACGCTTGAGCGTGACGATGCCACATCCTTCACCGCGGCCATATCCATCCGCTGCCGCATCAAAGGTCTTACAACGGCCATCGGGCGAAATGGCTCGCAATTTGGACAACATCACATTGGCTGCTGGATGCAAAATGAGATTGACTCCACCCGCCAACGCCAGATCACATTCACCGGCGCGCAATGCTTGACAGGCCAAATGGACCGTGACCAAGGAGGAAGAACAAGCAGTTGCCACAACCATGCTTGGCCCTTGAAGACCAAGCAAATAAGAGATGCGTCCTGCTACAAAGCTGAAGCTATTACCCATCAGCGTATAAGGATCTGTTTTGCGCTTCGGATCAGCTTCCCCCAAATGATGNACANAATCACGGTTCATATAGCCGATATAGACACCTGTGTCGCTCTGCTCCAACATCCCCGGCGCAATCCCAGCATCCTCCAATGCCTCCCAACAGACCTCCATCAGAATACGTTGCTGTGGATCCATTGTGGCGACCTCACGCGGAGGGATGCCAAAGAAAGCTGGGTCGAAGCGATAGACGTCTTGTAAATATCCTCCTGTCCGAACATACATCTTATCTGGTGTTTCTGGATCTGAGTCATAATGGACGTCAACATCCCAGCGTTCCGCGGGAATGTCGTCAATCGCATCGACACCATTTTGCAACAGCTCCCAGAAAGCCGCGGGGTTATCCGCCTGCGGAAAGCGACATCCCATACCGATAATGGCGATCGGCTCCCGTTTGGCCTGTTCCAACTCGGCAAGTTTGGCCTTTAAGTCGCGCAACTCCAACAGCGCTTTTTGCATCAAACGTTTATTGTTAGATTGGGTAGACATTGTTCGTTACGCCAGTTCTTCGCTTAACAGAGCGGCTAACTCATCATCGGAAAGGTCATCCAACTCGGCCAACAATTGGGCAGTCTCATCATCCAGGGCATTGATATCTAACGCGTCCTCGTTTGACTCTATGTTGCCATTGGTCTTGGTGCCGTCGTCTTCATCTGCTGCCGCGAGTTTCTGCGTTAGTTCTTCACTCAAGTAATTGACGAGCGCTTCAACAGTGGGATAGTCGAACATGAGTGTCGGAGCAATGCTCAACTCCAAACCAGCTTCCAGGCGATTCTTCAACTCAACGGTCATCAGCGAATCCAGTCCCAAGTCAAAGAGTCGCTGACGCAAGTGAATCTTGTCGGCGTTGGAAAATCCCAGCACTTGGGCCAATTGTGTTCGGAGAAAGTCGGTCAATCGTAAGCGCCGCTCTTCGGGCATCAGCTCATGGAACTCTTCTAGGACTGATTCTTGCTCTAAAGTCAGATTTTGGGTCAATTGAGCAAAGAAGGGTGCTTTCGCG
Organism: Chloroflexi bacterium TSY; assembly: GCA_019217005.1. The sequence goes on along the minus strand of JAHBNG010000012.1, from coordinate 147,271 downwards.
CCAGGAAAATTCTGATAAAGTGTGGGCCAGTCAATGGGAACCACACCGACTTGGGGCGCTCGTTCACCATTTGCATGAAGCAGTGCTTGGAAGATGTGGAGCCCTTCGTCACCAGCAATCGCCCCCATTCCCATATTTGCCAAACGCCCCAAAATCATCTCGTCAGCCGCCATCCCAGCTTCTGCCCAGGGGCCCCAGTTGATCGATTGACCAGCCATGCCTTGCGAGCGTCGGTGGTGGACCAACGCATCCATAAATGCATTGCCAGCTGCATAGTTGCCCTGACCAGGTGATCCCAGCAAAGAAGCAATCGATGAGAAACAGACAAAGAAATCCAGATCGAGCTCCTGTGTCTGTTCATGGAGATACCAAGCGCCTTGTACCTTGGGTGCCAATACTTTGGTAAACCGTTCGGCAGTCTGTTGGCGCAACACACCATCATCAAGAACACCGGCAGCATGAATGATGCCGTGCAGAGGGGGGCATGTTTCTTTGATTTGAGCGAGCATTTTGATGACATCAGCAGCGACGGACACATCGGCCTGTGCAATCACGACTTGTGCACCACGGACTTCTAATGCTTGAACTGCATCTGCTTTGCCTGCTGCCCCACGGCGTCCACTTAGGACGAGATGGCGCGCGCCCTGATCGACCAAAGAATGAGCGACTTCCAAGCCCAACGCACCCAGCCCACCTGTAATCAGATAAGTAGCATCTGCTTTGACTGCCTGCTGGATCGATAGCGCAAAAGGTTCTGTCAATGGTGCCGCTTTGAGACGAGCAGCGTATCGTTCGCCATTGCGCCAGGCCACCTGATCTTCAAGTTGTTCTACAGCATCAACTTGCGTACTAATTTCTTGGAGCAGTTGCTGCGCCGCCACTGTCGAATCTCCTGCTGGATCCAGATCGAGGCAAACGCAATGCAGATCGGGATGCTCTTGCGCAATCACACGTCCCATGCCCCAAAGCATTGCTTGCTGTACCTGCGTTGGCAGTGTGATATCCTGAGCGGGCACCGCGCGGGCACCCTGGGTGACCAACCAGAGACGGGGCACCGGATGGCGTAGGTTTTGTAACAGATGAAGTGTGCTGATGCAATGGGTTTGCTGATCTGCTATTTCGGACATGTCAGGCAGATCCAAACTCCACAGGTGGACAACACCATGCAATCTTTGTCCGATGAGAGCAGTAAAGAGTGCGGCCATATCCATGTCGTTATCGGGTCGAATGCGGAAATGCTCGCCATCAATGCGCTCATACTGTTCGCCCGCCATCACCAGAATCGGGTGCTGATTGGCAGTTCGTAGACGGTCGGCCAAAGTTTGCGCAATGCCAACGTTATCAGCAAAAATAAGCCAGTTGGTATCAGGTTGTTCGGTCAATTGATCGATTAGTTGGTCACCTAATTGGTCGATCGCTTGCCACTCAATTTCGTAGAGCAAATTGGTCTTCTGCTCTTCAGCGTTGGCAGACTCAGCCAGCATGGTCACCGCTTGACAGAGAAGTCCATGAATCTCAACCAGAATCTGACCAGCCTCATCATAAAGCGCTATGTTGCCAATCAAGCGTTGCTCGTTCTGTTCCGTCAGATAGGCATGGCAATAGAGTTGGGTAGCGAGATCGGGACGCTGCCAAACGGTCATCCGCTCAATTTGAACCGGCAAAAAGACAGTGCGTGCGCTCTCAGTCGTTGCTCGTGCACCGCTAGGTTCTGACGAACCATCGTCGCTCATGATGCCCAAAAAGGATTGCAAGCAGAGATCGATCAGGACCGGATGTAACCGATACTCTGTCTGTTGCTGAGCAATCTCAGGGTGAACGGACAATCGTGTCAGCGCTTCGTCCTGTCCGGGCCAAAGTGCATCAATCCCCTGAAAAGTAGGACCATAACGTAGCCCCAATGTCTCAAATTGATGATAGCAACCAGCTTGATCGACAGGTGTTCCCAGACGCGTTTGTATGTCCGATAATGCAAGTGACTGCGAGACAGCAGTCGTTTCTGCCGCAATACCTTGTTTGCTAGTGGCATGATGAGTCCACGTCGGTGGGTCACCTGCTTCTATCTGAGGTGCCTGACTAAAAATATCAATGGTATCACCAGCCAAAATCACTTGAAGACGGGGGGCAGGCTGCTGATCATCCTCTACAACTCCGGCCTGGGGCAAAGGTAAGGCTTTATGGAAAGCAATCTCTGTCAATTGGTAAGGTGCGTCAGTGATTGACGCATTCGAGTCGTTTTGAAAAGCGACAGCCAGGGCCATCTCGATATAACCGGCCCCAGGATAGATAATTGTACTCTGAACACGATGATCATCCAGATAGGCCAGCTGTGAACGATCCAGCGCACCTTCCCACACCTGTACTGACGGGGCGAGATTGAGCTGTCCACCCAGAAGCGGATGGTTGCTGGCACGTTGTGTAATGATTGTCTGCTTCGTTGCGTCCATCCCGAGCCGATCCTCAAGCGATTCTTCGGACTCAAGCCAGTAAGACTCGCGCTGCCAGGGATAGCTAGGCAGGCGCACAAATTGACCCTGGACCAACTGCGACCAGGTGATGGGATACCCTTCTGTATAGAGCTGTCCCACTGTGTTCAAGAGCGTTGTCAACTCCGGTTGTTCACGACGCAGAGAAGAAATGACNTGATAGGTATCACCGGTACTCTCAGTCAAATGGCGCAAGGTTTCCTGGATCGAGCGAACCAAAACGGGGTGGGGGCTCACTTCCAGGAAGTGGGTGGCGCCGCTATCAGCGTTTGTGCCCTCATGCATCTTGCGAATGGCATCGGCAAAACGCACCGGCTCGCGTACATTCCGCCACCAATAGTCACCGCTCAAGGTTGTTCCGTCAATCAGGTCACCTATCACCGTCGAATAGAGCGGGATGGTGGTCGCTTGAGGTGCTAGTGATTGCAGTGACTGGATCAATTCTTCGCGAATCGGGTCCATTTGGGGGCTGTGATAGGGCACCTCTACCTGGAGGAACCGATTGAAGACTTTTTGTGCGTCTAATGCTGTGGCGATAGCTTGCAATGCCTGTTGATCCCCAGCCAAGGTGACAGAGGTTGGACTGTTGATTGCCCCAATTGCGACCGATCTGTGATAGTCGGCATAATAAGGAGCGACCTCTTCGGCGGATAAACCAACAGCCAGCATCGTACCTTGTCCTGCCGTTGTCTGCTGAAGTCGGCTACGATGATAGATAACCTGCACGGCATCGGCGAGCGTCAGCGCGCCCGCCGCATAAGCTGCGGCAATTTCACCCACGCTGTGGCCGACGATTGCGGTTGGTTCAACCCCCCAGGTGCGCCAAAGTGCCGTTAGACCCACTTGCACAGCAAAGATCGCAGGCTGAGCAACACGCGTTTCGTGAATTAGGGAATCTGCTTCTTCTTGCTGCAAAGCTGCCAACACCGACCAGCCTGCCAATGGCTGAAACAGCTGATCAACTTCCGTGATTGCTTCTCTGAAAACTGGCGATTCGGTCAATAGTTCGCGTCCCATGGCCCACCATTGAGTGCCCATACCAGCATAGACAAAGGCCAGGTTGACTGGCGTATCGGCCACCTGACTTGCGGCAATGGTTGTGCTCGGTTCTTCATCCAAAAAAGCACTCAATTGATCAACCAGATCCTCTGTCGAAGCAGCCACAAACGTGGCACGATACTCATGTTGTCCTCGTCGTGAAGCCGCAGTCGCACAAAGATCCGCTAGTGCGTGAGATGTCTTTGTAACAAAGTCACGGTGAGCTGCGACGACAGCCTTTAATGCCTCTGGCGTTCGGGCAGAGAGAGGGAAAATGAGGGGGTGAGGTGCTTGTTGGTTTGTTGGTTTGTTGGTTTGTTGGTTTGTTGGTTTGTTCGGTGCTTCTTCTAGGATGACATTGGCGTTGGCACCACCAAAGCCAAAGGAGTTGACTGTGGCAAAGCGAGCACCGTTTTCTGGTTCCGGCCACTCCATCAAAGTCGTGGGGACGCGTAAATTTAGTTCTTCAAAAGCAATTTGAGGGTTCGGTGTCTCAAAGTGCAGGTTGGCCGGAATCTGACGATTCTTCAGAGCAAGCGTGGTCTTGATCAGGCCAGCGACACCAGCCGTCGCTTCCAAATGGCCGATATTGCTCTTGACTGAGCCAATAATACAGGGCGTCTGGCGCGCCTTGCCCACTACATTTCCCAATGCATTGGTTTCAATTGGATCGCCGACAAAGGTGCCGGTGCCGTGCGCTTCCACATATTGGATCTGCTCAGGCTCAATATCGGCCTGCTCTAATGAGGCGCGGAGCGCGGCTTCTTGCGCTGCACCATTGGGGACGGTCAACCCCTGGCTGCGGCCATCTTGGTTGATTGCGTTGCCGCGAATCACGGCGTAGATGGGATCACCATCGGCTTCGGCGGCGCTCAATGGTTTCAACACAACAACGCCGCAACCTTCTGAGCGCACATAGCCATTGGCGCTCGCGTCAAAACTCTTACAGCGGCCACCAGGCGAGAGCATAGCGGCCTTGCTGGTGGCCACGGTCTGCTCTGGTTTTAAAAGTAGGCTGGCCCCTCCGGCTACGGCCAGGGCGCATTCGCCATTGCGCAAACTTTGACAGGCAAGATGCACAGCACTTAATGATGAGGAGCAAGCCGTATCCAGGGCAACGCTGGGACCCACAAAGTCAAAAACATAGGAAATACGGTTGGCGGCAATGCTCATGGAGGTGCCCACACCAGTGTGGTTATTAATTAGGGGGCGGTTCAGGCTCGAGGTGTGCAGTTGCTCGTAATCGCGCATAAAGATGCCGACAAAGACGCCAGTTGGTGATCCAGCCAGTTGTTCTGGTACCTGACCACCGTCTTCTAGCGCTTCCCAGGTTGTCTCTAACAACATGCGCTGTTGGGGATCCATGGCGGCGGCTTCACGGGGGGAGATACCAAAGAATTGGGCATCAAATTGATCAATTCCCTCAACAAATCCACCCCATTTGACATAGGTACTGCCTGGCTTATCTTTGTCTGGGTCAAAAAATTTCTGGATATTCCAACGATCTTCAGGGATTTCAGAGATGGCATCCACCTCATTCTGAAGTAATTCCCAAAACTCTGTTGGATTGTTTACGCCGCCGGGCAGCCGACAACCAATGCCGATGATAGCAATCGGCTCAGATACACTTGATGTTTTTCCATTCATTTCAGCACCATTTATAGCACGCACAGTCAACGCCTCCTTTTTAGCACTTATCCGAAAAGTTCTGTGACGATGCATTCTCCGTCGATAAGCAGGTCGGATTCACAATCACTTTTCGTATAGGTTCTTCAGCAGATCTAAATGGGTTGGTTACCTCATCAGGCAACGGCCACAACTTCATTTGCGTGAAGCGGCATCTTCATGTCAAGCCAAATCTTGCCAAGTTCTTCCTTCACATCGTATTTTGCGGAATTGTGAAGATTAGTGGATGTTAAAGCCTGATGATTGCCCCTTCCATTGACGGTGTCCTGCCCTCCGTGAGCACTTCCAAAATTGTCTGATTGGCGTTGTTCGACCGGAGAAGATAGCTCTCTCAGCGATGAGAAATTCATGCCTGCGTGCTGGAACATCTCCTCGGCAATGAGCTCAAGCAGATTGACATTTTCAATGACCCTGGTTTTCAGTTCGATGTCATCAAGTCCGTCTTCCAAGCTAACATGCAGATCGTGAATAAACTGAACATTCATGTAGTTCACAAAGTCAGGAGACCATTGACTTTGCGCGCAAACTGCATCCCAATCGCGGAAGAATTGCTGCATGCGGATGTTCAAATTATCAAAATGTGCGAGGGTGTGCCGGAGCTCTTGCCAAAAACTAAGATCCTGGGTCTTATGATGAAAGAAGAGCAAGGCATTCATGCCCCAATAAATCGAAAAATCCCATACAACCTTGGCCGTCATGACCTGGGCATTGCCCATGAGCGGATATTGCCCGGCGTACGTACAAAGGAATGAGTGAAACGTATCTAGGTAAAGACGATTGTAGAGTTCAGCATCCTGATCAATCGGTTGCCCCTGTCGATCTTTGAGAATTAAGGTCGTAATCAATGTATTGCTGATGCCGATAAAATCAGTACCCGGCGAATAAAATGGATCAACGAAGACACCCGCCTCACCTGTCAGACACCAGCGCTGCTGTGAGAAAACTTGCTGACAATCGTGGGCATAATGGCGCAGAGCACGAAAGTCCTGCAATTTGTCCTGCCGGGCTTTTACTGCCTGGGCGCATTGCGGTTCGTAGCGTTCCAACCAGTCCAAGGCGCGCTCAAAACGATTCATCTCACCGTGTGGATGGAGTTTGTTATCCGCCACAATACCGACGCTCGTGGCGCCGGATGGCAGAGGAATAAGCCAAACCCAATAGCCTCGCCCCATCAGATGAGTGGTGCTTAAGTGGCGCGCATGGCGTGGGACACGAGCTTGCCAAGTGGAATCCTCTGTCCAATCGGCGACATTGATCTCATCATCAATTCGAAACCAAACGGCGCTGGCATCGTGATCGGCATCTTTTTGCAGGCCAAGTTGGCGCTTCAAAACACCTGCTCGTCCGCTGGCATCCACCACCCAACGTGCGGCAACTTTCTCTTCCTTTCCAGCGCACACAATGGTGATCTGGTGTTGAGCATTGCCAAAATCCACACCTTTCACACGACAATCCGCCCAACAATCCACACCTGCTTTGACATTGTCCTCATGCAGCATGTTTTCAAAACGTCCTCGATCCAACTGATGGGACGGTGTGGGTAATACTTTGGTACAACCTAGTTCAACTCGTTGCGTGATATCCTGGTTGTCACCGGTTGGGAAGAAATAGCGCAGACCAGCCTTGGGCAATTGAGCGGTTTCCAAATGCTCAACCGCTCCCACAACATCACGCAGATAGTAGGAGCCTAACTCAATACTTGACTCGCCAACTTTGTGCGCCACTTCGGGCAACGGATATTGCTGTTTTTCGACGAGCAGCAGATTGATTGTCGGATCAGCCTTCTTTAATTGACGCGCCAACGTGCCACCGGCCAAACCAGCACCCATGATCACTACATCATACTGTTTGCTCAATTGACCTGCAGATTGACGTCTTTTTTGTTCAAGCAGTTTTGCTAATTCTTTCCGTTTTTCAATGGGTAATGCTTGTAGTCGCTCGGAAATCTTCTGATCCATAGGGTTTTCTCCGAAAGGTACGAGAAATAAGAACGCTATCAACTATTCAATATCTCTCTCGTTGAGAGAATAAAACTCATTTCTAAGCAGATACCGCAACAGAACCGAAATGATAGGTACTTTGCCTATTCGGCATGATCTGATTACTCTTACAATCATCAGCGATGGTTTCGAGCAAAGCTTCATTAAATCGGAGTTCAATTTTCTTCGCTGTATAAATCCATTTACCATCCTCAGTAGATCCAAATTTCAGGTTTTGAGAGAGAATTCTGGCTAAACAGTTGACATAAATACAAATTTGCCGGTCGATATCTAGTTTTTGCGTTAGATTTGGGCGATTTTCAGATATGAAATAGGTTGTTTTCTGTAACCGAAATCTGAATAAATGACTCCAAAATCCCTGCAATCTCGACTGAAAATAGCCAAAAACGCCAAATTTGGATCTACTGATCCTATGAACTAAATCTGGCTCTTCAGGATCTCATGGGGTTGACAAAGAAGTGTCACGAACTTCTCGGAAGAGGTCAGGCATGAGGTCGTCAACGAGAGTCTTCTTGACCTCTTCCGGGAAGTTACGCCCCCTGTATTCCCGAAGAACCCTAAATCTTTATGCCGCGAGAGCAAGTTCTCGTAACGAATAGTCCCCGTTCACACGACGCATAGCACCATGCGTTTGGCATCCATCCGCCAACGATTCCAAGAGGGCAATATTGTCACGCAACTGACGCTTGAGAGCTTGATCATCCAGATTTGCTTCAAGGCCAAGGTGCAGCTCTTCCATATGTGCAAAGCTTAAAATATTAATGAATTGATCATTCCAAGGTTCTGGGGTCGCATCGCGCCATTGGTGGAAGAAGCGCTGCATATCGGTATAGAGCACGTTAAAGCGTCTGAGTTCGTCACGCATCGAGATGGCCCACTCTGGATCAAACAGTTTATTATTATGGAAGTAGAGCAAGGCGGTGACTCCCCAATAGGCAGCCCAATCCCAAGCAATCTTGTTGATCATGACATGAGGATTGCCCATGAGCGCATATTGATCGGTGTAGGTTGTCAAAAAGGATTCGAAGGTATTGAGGTAGCTCTGGTTATAAAATTCAACTCGTGATTCAATTGCTTCACCACTGAGGTCACGCAAAATGAGATCCGTTACGAGACCGTTGCTCATGCTAATGAAGTCGGTGCCAGGCGAATAGAAAGGATCAGAAAAGACGCCAGCTTCACCAGTGAGACACCAACGTTGCGAGGAAAAGACACGTTGACAACTGTACGCATACTGCTTCAAGACGCGGAAATCTTGCAAGAGGTGTTGGCGATCTTCTACAGCATCGGCGCATTGGGGTTCGTGGCGCCTCAGCCAGTCGAGTGCACGATCAAAGCGATTCATCTCGTTATGGGGATGAAGATTGCTATCGGCCACAATGCCAACGCTGGTGACATCACCCGCCAATGGGATGAGCCAGACCCAATACCCTCTATCCATGAGATGGTTGGTGCCCAACCAACGCATTCCCTCCGGGACACGTCCTCGCCAAGCGCTGTCGGTAGACCAATCATCGATATCAATTTTGTCGTCAATGCGAAACCAGACGGCGCCGGCACGGTGATCGACAGCCTCAGCCAACCCCAATTGACGTTTGAGGATGCTCGCGCGGCTTGCTGCATCTACGACCCAACGAGCGCGAATCGTTTCCGAACTATCGTCACGATGTACAGTGACGATGTGACCAGTCTCGTTCAGATCTACCTGGCGCACGCTACAATTGTCCCAGCATTCAATCTCATCCTGCTGGTTTTGCGCCCAAAGCATGTTCTCAAAACGTCCCCGATCGATCTGATGGCTTGGGACTGGTGGGATAATTGTACTTCCCAGTTCTACACGGCGCGCGACGTCACTGTTATCGCCAGCGGGGAAATAGTAACGCAAGCCAACCTTTATTAATTGACATTCCTCCAGATGGTCGGTCAATCCCAATACTTCGCGCAGATAGTGGGAGCCAAGTTCGACCGTCGATTCACCTACTTTGTGAGCGGCCTCAGGTGCAGGATAACTGCTTTTTTCGAGAACAAGAATGTTTAAATCAGAACGTTCTCGCCGCAATTGTCTGGCTAATGTTAGGCCAGCAAGTCCTCCACCAAGAATAGCCACATCCACTTCTTTATCACAGCGGCGATGCCTTGCTCGTTGCACCTGTGCTACTTGCGCCAATTTCTTGTGTTGTTCTGGTGTTAGCGCATGAATCCGTTCTTGAAGTGTTGTCATCAATTTCACCTATTATTTTTGTTTTCAATCTTAATGAACCGTAAATTAAGTTGGCTCTTTCGGATCTCAGGGGGATGACAAGAATGCCACCGATTCATGGATATTCAGAAATTAATTCGGCAACCGGTGGCGATTTATACCCGATTATTTTCTGAATATCCATCAGTACAGCGTAAAGTATGAACATTTCTCTGAGGAGGTTACGGCGCTAGACATCCACTGTGTCCTCGCAAAGCGAGCGCCTGCGCGAACAGACGCCAACGACTACTAACTAAATCCATGTTTTGATACCTTAATGATAACAAAGGAACGTATCCAGATCGTCGCGAGCGAAGATGTTTACCGCATCCAGATCGTCGCGGGCAAAAATTTCATCGCATCCACTTCAATATCCAGCGCTAGCCAAGTAAACCCGAGAACGTTTTTGGACACGGATTTTCAAGATTTTCAGAGCCTGCCCTGAGTCTTCGAAGGGATTTAAACCGTGGTTGAAACCGTCATCTGGCAGAGAAAACTCACTAACGGATGCCAAGGATTTCGCATGTGCATCGCACAGAGTGCTACGAGAACGAAAATCCCTGAATCGTCAAAGCTAAGTATTGCGCACCGGCTGATCTTCTACCGGAGGCTCTGCTGCTGCGCCGGCGTCCAGTAGACGCTCCGGCTTGAATTGCCCATCCTCATAAACAATATCGGATTGTAACTTGTGACGTGCAAAAAATGGGTGTGATTTACCGTTTTCTTGTTGAAAGACAGGAAGCAACGCATTGCTCAATCCTGCAATCAAGCTTGCGTTGTAAGTGATCATGGCGGACAGGATCCCCAAATTAAAGAAGAAAATCCCGCCCAAGCAAAGCACTCCTGGACCAAAAGTTGTGATATAACTGTTGCGCATATTTTGGTTGAATTGCTGTGCCAGTTCAAAGGCGCAAACCAGTTGTGTTAAGCTTTCATCAGTCAAAATAATCTGGGCGGTGTTGGTCGCCACGGCGGAGGATCCACGCAGCGAGATTGATGTATGAGCCTGTTTTAAGGCGATTGCATCATTGATACCGTCACCAACAAAGCAGACAAAATGTCCGTCTGCTTGTAAACGCTTTACCCATTTAGCTTTCTCCTCGGGCAATACTTCGGCAACATAATTTTCAATCCCCAACAAAGATGCCAGACGGCGTGTTGGCTCTTGGTGATCGCCAGAGACAATATAGAGGTTTAGATTACGAGCTTTTAACTGCTGAATGATCTGCATTGCCTCGGGGCGAACTGTCGCTTGCAGTTCGATTGCACCAACCAACAATCCATCTATAGCCACATGAACCAGCGAATTGCCTTGCTCATGTATCATTCCTTGTTGAATATAGACGTCCTCTTCGATTGGTATCTCAGACAAAGCCATAAATCGTAAGCTACCAACGTGGACGTCACGCTCCCCAATAACCGCTTTGATTCCATATCCAACTTCGTAACGTGAATCATCAATGGTCGGCAAGTCCAAACCGTTATTCTGTGCAGCCTCGATAATGGCCCGGGCCAACGGATGATTTTGGCGTTGTTCAGCAGCAGCAGCCAACGCCAGCAACTCGTCATTGTCAAAGTCATGCCAGGTATGAATGGAAGCAACTTGTGGTTGCTCTAGAGTCAGCGTGCCAGTTTTGTCGAAGACAATCGTGTCGACCTGATTGAGCAGTTCCAGGGCACGGCCATCCTTAAAAAGGATATTCTCTTGAGAAGCCAACGCCAAGAAATTCAACATACCTAATGGCCCGACAATACGCAATACTTCGGCATAGTTGGAACCGATTACGGCCACGGCGCTATTCGGTCCCAAGGTAGCCAAGGTCAGGGCGCTTAACCCCAGTGTTGGCAAAACAGAACGATCCGAAATTTCCTCTGCATGGGCTTGAATTGAAGACTTGAAATCGGTCGTCCGTAATAAGATTTCGCCAATTTGCGCCGCGGCTGTATCGGTTCCGGCTTTTTCGACTTGGACACAAACACGGCCAGCTAGCAACGTTGTACCGGCATAGACGGGTGCACCGGATTCTTTCTCTACGGGAAGTCCTTCGCCAGTGAGCAATCGTTGGTCTACCGAGGCCAAGCCGTCGACAATGATGCCATCCACTGGCAACGTATCGCCGGTGTTCACAACAATCACATCGCCAACCTGCAACTCCTCGAAAGGAGTTTCTACCTCGGCACCATCTACCAGACGCCAGACAACTTGGGGTTGCTCCCCCATGATCTTGAAGAGTGATTGCCGTGCGTTATCTTCCGTCATTGCCATGAGTTTGCAGCCGGTGTAGTAGGTCAAACTCGCCATCGCACTGGCCAGATAATATTGAGACAACAAAGCGCTGACAATGACAGTCGCGTCGAGTAACGAGTGACGTAGCTTACGTTCTTCAATTAACGCATCCGTCGCATCACGCAGAACATCGATCGAAGCATAGACAGTAAAAGGAACACTCAGCCATGCTATTGGCAAGTAGAAGAACATCCCCGTAGTAGCCAATCCCAAGCCAGCAAGTGAAGCAATTAAGTTGCGGTCAATTGCTTCTTCTTCGGTCAACATCCCCTTAACATCTTCAAAATCCGAATCTCCGGCTTCTGTTCCGAGTGTCTGAATCTGTGCCAAGGAGCGCTGACGGAATGTACTCCACCTAATTGATTGGGAGAGCGTCTGGATGCCCGACAGTGCGCCGTGATTGCCCTGTTCATCTTCAGACAAGGTGCCATTTCTCAAAGTCTTGTTGGATTGATAGGCATCACGCAAATAACGATGAACCCGACGTTTTTTCTGCTGTTTTTTGTATCCTTTTAAAAGTGAAGTGGCGATTTCCAATGCACACATCTCCTATTTGAACCAGATAACTGTTCTTGTCATGAGTACAAGTATAAATGTACCCTTGTGGTGCAGCTCAGTATATTCTGAGTGTGTACCACAAAGTGTGTAAATGAACACTGTTCAGTCAGAGAACCGCTGCGTTTACAAACTTGGGGACACACTCCCATATTTTCGCTACCTGCTACTCAGCCATCCCTTCTCTTTCACCTTCATACAGCTGACCATTCTCCAACCAAAGTCGTCGCCAGCTTTCACTAGACCATAACTGTTCGCGTACTGCATCCTCAGCTGCCAGCAAAGAGCGATAGCGTGAATCTGGACGCTCTAACAAGGCTTGAGGGGTATCATCTTCAATAATGCGTCCATCTTCGACAACCAGTACGCGCTCAAACCCCTGGGTCTGCCCTACATCATGAGTGATACAAAGCATCGTGGCATGGGGCCAATAAGCACGAGCGCGTGACAATAGTGTACGTCGTTTATCCCGGTCTAAACCCCGAAATGGCTCATCCAAGATGACCAACCGAGCGTCGGGACGTTGCAAGCCACGGCCAAAGCGCATGCGTTGCCCTTCGCCGCCAGAAACGAGACGCCCCTCACCACCGAGCCTCGTCTGCATACCATCAGGTAGCCGCTCCAACACTGTACGCAGATCAGCTTGATCAATGATCAGATTGAGGGGCATCCTGCTTCCTCCATAGCGCAAATTATGGAGAAAAGAACGGTTCCATAGCTGGATTGTTGGATCAACCCAAGCGGTCTCGGCACGTAATCTTCGCAAACGAGCATAGTCAAAAGGTTCATCATCAATCAAAATTTGGCCGGAAGCAGGGTAATGCCAGCCCAACAATAGACCGACTAAAGTCGACTTGCCTGCACCTGACGGTCCCACGATGCCGATTTGGCTACCTGCGGGAATTGTCAAATCTACCTCTTTGAAAATATGTTGTTCTGCCGCGATAACGTTCACGCCACGTAACGTAATCGCTAGCCCCCTTGCTGTCGACTCCTCCTTTTCCGTGTCCGTCTCATTCTCCAGCTCGATCCTCTTTGATTCATCAACAAGTGACTCAAGCTCATCCGTCGCATCACTCTGGTTAACATTGGAGGAGGCCACATCTTCTTCAATGGGCGCATCGAGCAATTGCAGGAAACGAGCGGCCTTACCTTGGTCAAAGAGATAGGAAATAGCAAGAAAGATGAGTGGTCCCCGCAATGATTCCAGGTTAACGGACCAATACGCAACCAACAAAAGATTAGCCGGATTCTTGTCGCGCACCACGTAGAGGAAAATGACCACTGCAGTCATGCTATAGGAAAGGGCAGTTGAGATGACATTGTAGCGCCACTCCCCTTGGTAAACATTGATGTTGCTCTGGACCCATTTTCCCAGTAAGTCCTCATATTCACGCCGCGTCGCTTGTTCGGCACCGTGGGTACGAATAGCAACTAAACCCTCCATCGCATCTAGATAGAAACGGCTCAGAAAGCCTAAATAAGTACGCGTTCGTTCCGTCTCCGAGCCAAGATAACCACCAAAATAGATAAAGAAAAAGGGCACAAATAACTTGACAAACGTGATCAGCGCCCCCACCCAATCGAGGAGCAATAATCCAACCACTGTCATTAAAAATTGAAAAAAGATATGCAGGAACTCACTCATGTAAAAAGGCAGCTTCCGCACTGCCCGCACATTGTGAATTCGCTCAATCATATCACCAGCTGAGATCTGCTGGAAGTAGAGATTGCTCAACCGAGGAAGCTGCGCCAACACAGCCAAACGCAATCGCCCGTCCAGCCGATGACCAAGCGTCTGCACGACATTGTGACTAAACCACTTCAGCCCGATCATTGTCAACGTAAAAATCAACAACAAGGAGATGGCCCAAATACGTCGTTCGAGGGAGACCAAATTTAAGCTGAGTTCCGCCAGACCACGAAAGAGAATCGCCTGGAAAAACATCCCAGCTCCCGCCAACAACATCGCCATGCCGATGAGTAGAGCAACAGGATACCCTTCCTGACGTAAATAATCGAGTGCCGATCGTTTCTTTGTCTCTGCTGTTTCAGGTGATGTTGCTGTTTCCGGGGATGCCTCTGCTTCGAGAGATTCTGCTTCAGATGAGTATGATGATTCAGAAGCTTCAATCGCCGATGAATCCTCTTCGGGTTGAGAAGACTCTGTTTCTGTTGCTACATCATTCTTTGGTGCAACTCCGGTGATCCGCAATGCAGCAACTCCAAACAACTGAACAGGAGCATTCGCCATATCGGTTGCTGAAAGATCAGGCAATACAGCCCAATTCACAGGCACCAACAATTGACGTTGCTCAATTAAAAAGGTGAGACCCCGAGCATAATGCTGTGCGACAGCCTTGGCTGCCTCTGGACCGCGCCGAAATCCTCCTCGCTGCACAACGTGCTCAACAGTACGGAGCGCCGCATCGAGAATGGCTGGTCCTAATTCGTTGCTTGGCCTATAAGCAGCCTCCAATAAAACATCTATTCCGTGAGGTTCGAGTTCTAATGCACTCAAACGTTGCTGGAAAAATTGCCGAGAACTCGTGGCGGTTGCCACAGTATGCCACTCATCTGGCGATAGTGAAAGCGCTTCGCTACTCACTTCGGTCAATAACTGTGTTGCGTTCAGCCAGAGTCGACCAAGCTTTGGATCAATCACCTGATAGACTCGTCCCAAACGTTGCCAGACCACTGCCCAATGAGGTGGTTCTTCGGAGATAGGGCGCATCATGACTAAAGCAGGCAAAGCATCTGGCAAATAGAGATGATCGGCTGGTAAAAGGGTCTGTTCAAGCTGTAAACCAAACCGTTGAGCGATCTCTTGTAACCCCGTGGACAAATCAGGATTACCTACTTCATCTATGGCTTGAATCAATTCATCGTCAGTGATGGATACATGGTAACCAAGCAAGATTGTCTTGAGTAGTGCTGGACCATACGTATATGTGACATCAGTGTCAACTAGTGGAAGGAAAAAGCGACGCTGTCTGCTGGTGGTTGAACTCATTGGGCTTACGCATCGATTGCTAGCCTCGCAACTCGCCAAAGAAAACTACTCAACCAGAGATTAGGTTCTGCATTGTCATAGATGAGGATGAATTTGACCATATCTAACCGGGTAGAAGAGACGAATTCATTCTCATCCATGAGCGAGTGGAGTATAGCAACGTAAGGTAATTTTTAAATTGATTGGGTGATTCTTAATTGACTTAGGCTAAATGGAATATCTTTTTACAATTTTATAAAATAGGATCGATGAAAATTAAGCGACTCTGACAGAGTAAATCGGTTTTGCCAGAGAGAATTTCGATCCGCATCTTGTCTAACTATATTTTGCGAAAAAATTTTATAATCTAGTAGACATGGGTATTTGCTTTGTTTCAGACAACTCTAACGCACTTCCAGCCATTCTCCAAATTAGATTTGTAAAGAGAAGATTAAGGTTGATTCACGTAAAATTTTAAGATAGCCAGCGAAGACATCCATCGCCACTTGGGTTATGAATCAGGCAACAGACCTGCCGAACGGAGCACAACACGGGCAGGCGAAATTCGTTCAACAACCACCTTGACCTCACCCGTTATCCCTGGTTGAATAGGGAATACATTGTCATCTTCGACACGCAGAACCAGCTGCGCTTGAGTCGTTTCTGGATACACATCAGTAATGATCATAGGAATCACCACCTTGGTGCTATCAGTTGCCAGCGGCGTAAATTGCGCAGACTGCCCCCGCTGAAGACGACCGAAAGCTGTGGACGAAAAATCGGCCATCACATAGCCATCCTGTCGATAAGTAGCGCTTGTGCTATTCTCATAATTGGGTATGGCAGCCAAGAAAAACCAAAGCGCCCATCCAAACATGAGCACCACAAAGAATGCAGTACCAATTAAGATGGGTCTCAGATTATCAGCCTGAATCGAACGGACAGAGTGTGAAAATTGAACAGTCACTCGTAATTACTCGTTCCTCAAAATGGATAGCCTATCCTCTATCCCAATTAATTCTGACACCCTTGATGTGACTTATTACTCCGTAAAGTAAGTTATGCGGTCTGTTCGCCCCCATCCCCGGCCCTTCCCCACTCGTGGAGGAAGGGAGCCTTATTCCCCTCTCCCAGCCTGGGAGAGGGGCCAGGGCCACAATGCCAAAATACTTTGTTTACGCAGTACTTATTACAATCGCTTGTAAAAGCAAAACAATTTGGGCATCTGTGCTTATCTTAGCAAAAGATCGCATCCAGATCGTCGCGGAATTGATTATCTATCGCACCCAGATCGTATCCAGATCGTATTCATCATCTTCAACCAATCATCAAGGATGAGCGATCACGAACAAAGTGGCGGCACGTTTGAGTACACATTCTAGGGCAATCTGCATATTTTCCGGATCGAGGGAAGCGAAACTTTCATCTAAGATAACCAAGTCGGCATTTTGCAATAAAGCGCGGGCAATATAAAGACGACTGCGTTCGCCATGAGATAGTCGCCACCCTTGCTCACCGACTAATTGATGTAGCCCCAGTGGCATCCGATCCAACAATGGTCCTAGACCTAGTTCACGGCAGATCAATTCCGCCTCCTCCAAATCTTCGGGCCAAGCTGGCCAGCGTCGCCCCATGAGTAGATTAAATGCCAAACTTGCATTCAGCACGTGGTTTTCATGAAACTGTGGCGCCGCCACAACTCGTTGACGCCAAATCTGTTCGTTTACTGTATAGCGGTCCAAGCCGCGCAACAACAATAGTCCAGTTTCTGGTGTGTGTAAGCCGATCAAGAGGGAAGCAAGGGTAGATTTGCCTCCTCCGGAAGGTCCTTCTAGCAAGAGTCGGTCCCCATGATAGATAGCCAGGTTGCATCCAGACAAAATCGCACGCCCACCTTCGCGATAACGAAATGTCAGGCCGCGTCCTTCGATAAGCGGGACGCCTTCAAGTAGCTCAAGATCTTCCGGTTGAACGTCAATTTCGTCCCCCGTTTCGGCGCTTAGACGAGCAAATTGAGCGCGCTGGGTAGCGGCCCGTTGAATCGGCTCGATTAACCTCCAAGCCGCATAGGCACGGGCAATATCGGGAATCACCAACGCCAAAAACTGAAACTGAAAGGTACCAAACACGAATGCTTGAAAACGCAATCCCACACTCGTCGAATTCTCCAACCCTGGAACAACCACAAAATCGGTAGCGATTCCCAGCAACATCAAGACAATCCATCCGTAAGGAACAAGCACCCAAACCCGTAGATTTTCATGATCATATTGCTGTGCCAGCGCCATATAGTCCGCAATATCTCGATCATCGGCTTCGTGCCAATTGTCCTCCTGAACGAGACGCGTCTGATGACCGCGAATCCGTTCCAATAAGTTGGTAATCATTTCTGTGTGGTGAGCATTGAGAGTAATGTAGCGCAGACAAAGCCGATACCCCAACCATGTGGTGACACCAAACCATCCCAACATCAAGAAACCGATGAGGAAGTCACCACCAATAAAGAGTGCAAGATTGATCACGATGAGGGGTACGACAGCCAGCGTCACCAGCACGGCCCGCGTCAAGCCAACTTCCTGTAGTGTCTCCGACTCAATGAGCCACGAGAGAAATTGACCAACCCCCTGCAATTGTAAGTCATTTAGATCCAGATGCAGGACGCCGTAGAAGAGTCGCTGTTTGACCAATACGGATGCACCATAATTAAAAATAAAGCCCAGCCAAGTCGCCAATGAATAAAAAGGGATTGCTGCCAACACAGTCAAAAGACCAGCTATCAGCGTGGCCCAGACAATATCTCCTTCTTCGGTCGCCCGTTTCACGAGCTCCAAACAGATCAGCAACGCGCCAAAAGAGATTCCCTGCGTCAGAGCGCTCGTCCATAAGAAGCCAGCTAATCCAGCCTGACGCACCTGGCGCCAGAAATCATTGCCAGGCGTCAACCGCAGCAACCGAAAGCCAGGAATCTCCAGGTGGCGCAGCTCTTCATATAACAAACCCGCGCGCGCTTCATGGCGTCGCTTATCCGGCATGGCCATTCCATTCAGAAGCGCCTCAATGGTTGGCTGTAGGGGGACTTCTAGAGCTGCACAAATAGCAGCGCGTACCATCTCCGTTGGATAACGATGGATCGCACCGTCTGCCCCCAATAAGGTCACGCGCCAGCGTCCACCTTTGAGCAGAATCAGAAAATTCGGTATCGTCGCCGTTTGCGCGTCATGCAGTTGTTGCCGTGTTGCATAAATAGGAACCAAGGCCGGTGCGCCGTAATAGAGTAGACGGGCAACATCGCCATAGGCAGCGCTCACGGTTTCTACTTCCACGCTCATCTGACCAGCCGCCACGTCTAACCAACGATCCAGCGTTGCCGGATCCAAATGATCGACAGGACTTGATGTTAGACGCAACACATCTTCTTTAGAGAGTAGACCAGTCTGCTGAGCCATCTGGAAAAGTGCTTCGTCTAGATCGGTTACGGGCCAAGCCAAAGAGCGAATGCGGGCAATTGTATCTGACACGGAATGCCGTTCACCCAAGAATCGTTGTAGCGCCTCAGGCCATATTGTGGCGTTTGACAGCCGCATACTCACTTATTCCTCAAGTTTTCCGAGTGTGTACCACGAAGTGTGTAAATGAACACTGCTTAGTTACATCGCGACCTCTGTCTGGTCCGTGGCTCTCTTGTCACGGCGCAAAAGGGCGGACACGATGTCTGTAAACAAGACGGGTGTCGATGTAGGTAAACAATATAATACTGTCAAGTCGGGGTGGTTCAAAATTAGGTTTACACTTTTGATATATAGACAAAAATCTATATGAGACCGTTTTCTCTCTGAGAACCGGCGAAATCAGAGAATATAAACGTTCTTTCTGTTTCTAAAAGTGTAAACCTATCTATCCAGCTAAAATGAACCACCCCGTCAAGTCTATGACAAATAGGCTCAGAAATTGTACAATCTCTGTCAACGAAAGATTATGAATAGACAAGCAGTATCGTAGGTCGCAATCACTAGATTCTTCACTTCATTCAAGAACGACATAATTGCAGTCTACTGAGTATACTAGGGATTGTTAACATTTGACAATCCTTATCAGAAAAAACATCGTTCAACACAACCGCGGTTAGTAGAGATAATACCCAACTCGAGAGGAGGGTGGATGAAACGCTTTGATGGAAAAGTTGCGCTTGTAACTGGAGCTTCGTTGGGCATTGGGCGTGGCATTGCCCTGTGCCTAGCGAATGAGGGGGCGGATGTTGTCGTCAATTATCGCTCCCATCGTGCAGAGGCAGATTTGGTCGCGGCCGAAATTGAAGAGATGGGTCGGCGGGCGCTTGTCTGGCAGGCAGATGTGGCTGATCGTGGTGCTGTTGTTGAGATGGTTGAGGGAACCGTGGAACATTTTGGTCGATTGGATGTTGCCGTTGCCAACGCCGCCATGTCAATCCGCGAGCCAGTCGTAGATGCTAAATGGGAGAATATCGAAAGCACCATTCAGGTCACCCAATTTGGCGTTTTCCATACTTGCCAGCTTGCTGCACAACAGATGGTCAAGCAACCGCTCAATGGCCGTAGCCGCGGCAAAATCGTCATCATTAGCTCCGTTCATGCAGAGATAGCTCCGGTAGCTAGCGCGGCCTACAACATGTCTAAGGCAGCAATCAACCATCTGGCTCGCACAATGGCGACAGAGTTGGCCGCGCAGCGAATCAATATTAATGTCGTTAATCCTGGCTGGATCGACACGCCCGGTGAACGTAAATTCTACAACGAAACCGAGCTAGCTGAGGCAGGCAAGCGAATTCCCTGGGGACGTATCGGTGTGCCAGAAGACATTGGGAAGGCAGTCACTTACCTTGCCAGCGACGATGCCGATTATGTGACCGGCTCTGTGTTACGCGTGGACGGGGGTTTTGTTCTAGGGCTTACCTTGCCCGAAGCACAAAAATAGTCAGTGGAAACCCATGTCTCCTCCCCAACTCACTTCATATATCCTTGATACTGGCTATTGTCTTGCCCATGAAAATCTCATGATCCAAGGTGGTGCACGGAGACAATTGGCGTGCCATTCGATCGTTGCCTTGCTCGGACACCCAGAACATGGTTGGCTACTCTGGGACACGGGATATGCCCCTCGTATGCTGGAAGGAACCCGACGCTTTCCATATGTTCTCTATCGCTGGGCCACACCGCTATACGTAGACTCTGAACTGGCTGTTGTGCGTCAACTACCACGTTGGGGACTGACTCCTGCGGACATTCAGCAGATTATTATCTCCCATTTTCATGCAGACCATCTGGCTGGTCTACACGACTTTCCAACCAGCCGCTTTGTTGCTTTGCAAGAGGCATATCGAGATGTTGCGTCACGGACTGGATTGTCAGCACTCCGACGCGCCTTTCTCCCATCATTGTTGCCTCCCGATTTTCACAAACGGTTAGTGCTGCTGCCTACATTTTCTGGCACCCCTCTTCCTTACCTAGGACCAACACACGATCTATTCGATGATGGTTCACTGCTGCTTGTCCGTTTGCCTGGACATGCCCGTGGACAACTCGGCCTACTGGCACAAACGGACCGGGGGCGGATTTTCTTTGTAGCTGATACCTTATTTTTGCGCAACGGGAAGGGAATTCTATTCGTTGACGCAATAAGAGCCTCAGTAGATCCAAATTTGGCGTTTTTGGCTATTTTCAGTCGAGATTGCAGGGATTTTGGAGTCATTTATTCAGATTTCGGTTACAGAAAACAACCTATTTCATATCTGAAAATCGCCCAAATCTAACGCAAAAACTAGATATCGACCGGCAAATTTGTATTTATGTCAACTGTTTAGCCAGAATTCTCTCTCAAAACCTGAAATTTGGATCTACTGAGCCTGATTCTATTCGATCAAATTCGTCAAAATGCCGAAAAAAGGATAGCCTCAAAGAAATTCATTAGAGATACCCGATCCAAGGAGGCATTCATGGCAATAGAATTCGGACTAACGAACGAGATCAGCAATACTCAGTATGCACCATTAGCTGCGTTGCTGGCACACTACCATCAAGAGAAAGTGCTAACTGCGTTGAAGAAGATCGAAATACCGGTCAAAACGTATGAATATACACCAGCAAGTAAGTTGGAACAGGTGCTGGTTAGCATATTATGTGGTTGCGCAACGCTGACTGAGTTCAATACAAAGGTCAGACCAGAAAGACTCCTTGCGAAAATTTATGGGATGGAGCAGCTTAGTGAGCAATCAAATATGTCTCGTACATTAGACGCCTAACTCTAATGAATATCGGTAGAGTGTGGTCAGCGAAATCTGCAAGCCTCTAAGCCAAATACACAACCACGATTGGCGAGGGTTCTTGTGGTTAGACTTTGACCTATCCGGATTACCATGCGGCAAAAAGGCACAGAAAAGTCAAAAGGCTATTTTAGCGGCAAAAAACGCAACGGGACGCCAATTGGTCCGTGTAAGTTCGGTTAAATACCATGAAACGGTTTGGTCAGACCTCTATCCAGGGAGTCAGCATACAGCTCCATCGTTTCAGCCAGCCGTGCTTGCCACGGAAAGTTCATTAGAGTTAGACGAGAAAAAACGCGAGCGAGTCGTCTGGCGCACCGATGGCGGTGCAGGTAGTGAAGAAAATATTCGGTGGCTGCTCAACCGCAACTATCAATTTATGATGAAGGGCAACTCCAACCGTCGTGCCCATCTGTGGGCGCAACAGGTGACTCGATGGGATCCTTGCGGTGACGTCTTTCTGGCTGAAATTCCATCCCCTATCAAGTTTAATCGCCCTGTACGCATTTTTCTCAAAAAAAGAGTGAAAAACGAGCAAATTTGTGTCAGTTACTACATTTCGACCATCAAATTGCCATCCAAGCGTCACTTCATTTCATATTATGACAATCGAGGTGCGGCTGAAATCGAACAATTCCGTAATGATAAAATGGGGTTACACTTAGCTTCTCGTCGCAAGACCCTATTTCTAGCTCAAAAATCTCTTATCCTTTTGGCTGATTTGGCGCATAATTTGATAGGCCATTTCCATCAGCAAGCTCTCGTGGATACTAGATTTGAACCTTTCCGGCAGAAACGAATTGTTCGAGATCTATTACAAATACCTGGTTTTCTCTCTTTTCAGAACGGCTCACTTTCACGGATTGACCTGCTAAGTTCACATCCTTATTCTCGTGACCTTCTGATTTGCTTGAAATCCTATCTAGAGGCCGATTAGAAACCCCCTCTAGTTGCATGAACGAATAGAATCACGCTCTCGTTGCGCAAAAATAAGGTCATAGCTGTTGGCTCACGCGTTCAATCGAAACAGGAGTCCCTCCCTCTCGAGTCGTCGATTTTGTAGCCGATGATCCTCGTCAATTGCGCAATACCCTGTATAAACTCCATCATTTTGCCCAGGCACATCCAGACATCCTCATTGTTCCCAGCCATTGTCCGGAAGCCTTTGCACGCGAAGTGGAGGCTCCAGTGGGATGATAAGATAACGGGTCATGGATATGAATTCAAAACTGATGACGGCAATGCATTTTGTTTGCGCCCACTGGCGGTGGCGTGTTTTGTCCGGTGACCGCTTGACCCAGTATCAAGAGCGACGAGCGCGTCAAATTGTTGCATTTGCAAATCGTTACAGTCCTTTTTATCGGTCACTTTGGGCGGGTCGTGATTGGTGCGATTGGCGGAATCTACCAACTATCGACAAGCAATCGATGATGGAGCATTTTGGCCGATTGAATACTGTTAGCGTTCAGCTTGATAGTGCAATGCATGTTGCGCTCAAGGCAGAACAGAATCGTGATTTTCGACCAATGCTCAATGGGCTGACAGTCGGCCTTTCCTCCGGCACATCTGATCATCGAGGGATCTTTTTGGTGAGCAATGCAGAGCGATGTGCTTGGGCCGGGACCATTCTGGCACGCACGCTCCATCATCTAACGCTCAGTAGAAGCCGCAAGCGTGTTGCCTTCTTTCTGCGTTCCCACAGCAATTTATACGCCCAAACGAACAGTTTACTGATCGAACTACGTTATTTCGACCTCATGTTGCCATTGACAAACGCCATTGCTGCCTTGAATGATTATCAGCCCCACATCATTGTCGGACCACCTTCATTATTGAGATTTTTGGGGGCAGCCAGAAAATCAGACACGCTTCGTAGCCAACCAGAAAGACTGATCTCCGTCGCTGAAGTACTCGAACCGCAAGAACAAGAGCGGCTTGCGTCCATTTTCCAGACGCCTGTCCATCAGATTTATCAATGTACGGAGGGATTATTGGCGGTTTGTTGTGTGTATGGATCACTGCACATTCAGGAGGATATTGTGGCATTACAGTTTGAGTCATTGAGCGAATCAGAGGACATAGAGGCGGATGGAAACCGTGTTACCCCCATCGTTACCAATCTCTGGCGGCGAACTCAACCGATCATCCGCTATCGATTGAACGACATCCTTCAATTGTCGAAGCATCCTTGCCGCTGCGGGAGTGGATTTCGTGTGATTGAGTCAATAGAGGGTCGTTGTGATGATATTTGTTATTTTGAGTTAATAGGAGGCGGACGCTGCCCCTTCTTCCCAGATACGATTCGGCGCATGATCCTGTTAAGCAGTCCCCACATCCAGGATTATCAAGTGATCCAAGAGAGAGATGGCTGTCTGCGCGTTCATTTGGAGATCGATTCGGCGACCGCTTTTGTTCCTCAGCAAGATCAAGCTAAATTGTTTGACCAAGTTGTGCAGAGTGTACACAATCGTGTTGCTACAACAGTTGCCCACTATGGTTGTCGGCCTGTTGCGGTTCAAATCGAACGAGGGTTGCCGCCTATCGAGGCCAGCTTAAAGCGTCGGCGGGTGCAACGAGTAAAGTGAGCAACGGAGTTTTTTATCGTATCAAGAGCGTGGTCGCACCAGCGACGCACCCATTAACAAACCCAGAATAAATGTCACAAGCATTAAGATGACTGTATGTTCCCACATTTATCGCCTCTCCTTATCCGTCAGCGGCTTATCTATCATAAATGTGCGCTGACAGTAATGTCCTTCCGTGCAATAAAATGTTTTACCGCATATGGGAAAAGAGCTCTATTAGTATACTTGAAATGACGATTCTGCTCGACCCGTCAAGAGCGTCTCAATTTGCACCTGAGTGCTTGATGGGGGAACTAGCCTCGATAAACTTTTGTGGTTGTCAGTTGGTTTGTTGGTTAGATGGTTGGTGAACAAACGAGCAAATCAACAAACCATCCAACGCTTACCCCACAAACCCTCAAAGAGCCACTTTTGTTTCTACCGGAAAGTGTAGTTTGCGACATCTACCCCCTTCGCTGTCGGAGAGTAAACCGCGGCACTTTTTGAGAAAATTAGCTGATGTTCTGGTGTTTGCACAGAGTTGACACGTTCTGGTTTGGGGCGGATTCGTGCTGCCTTTTTGCGTTCGCGCGATTGACGAGGCGCTCTGCGGCGAGGGGCTGGGTTGAGAAGACGGAAACCAGCGTCTATGAGGAATGCAACAAGTAAGATGGCTGCGGTCAGCACGAGTGGGTCGCTGATCGGAACAATATCAACCAGCAAGTCGAAGAGACCGGTTCCGAAAAGGGAAGCGATGATCATTAGAGGAAAAAAGATAAAAATCAGACGGTTCAATCGTTCTATTTGGTAGATCTGTCGATAATCAAGCGCATTCTGTACGTTTTTGTATAAGAATTCAAAATTGCGCTCGATGTCATACGCCCAATCGCGTAGATTGATGAGTTGAAGGTCGTTCAAGACGGCGTCTTGTGCATTTTGTAGCGCTTTGGAAAGACTGCGTGCTGCGTGGTGTTTGGCCGCCACGTCTTCCAGAAGTCGTAAATATGTACCTGTTCGTTTTGCTTGAACGTAGGCACCGTTTAGCTGTTTTTCGGCGCTATCATAGGGGTGGTTCAAAATTAGGTTTACACTTTTGATATATAGACAAAAATCTATATGAGACCGTTTTCTCTCTGAGAACCGGCGAAATCAGAGAATATAAACGTTCTTTCTGTTTCTAAAAGTGTAAACCTATCTATCCAGCTAAAATGAACCACCCCCTATCATACTCATTCAAATGCTGGGTGAGCGCAAGGTATCCATCCTGTTGTGGGTTGTACTTTTCGCCTTGGCGATAACATTTCCATTTCCCATCTGGACTCTGCCAGATGAAGACGCCTTGTTGGGCTCGTTCAAGTTGTGGGATGCGATGTAGAACAAGAAGCAGGTGTTTGTGTCGCAGATGAGGGGAGTCTTCATCTATCTCTACAATGGCGCGTTGCTGACCCGCACGTATAGCACCTAAACGATCCAGGATATTGTGCGGTAATTGCCAATCTGGCGGGAGTTGTATATCGTCCTGACGAGCAGCTGACGTTGCAATATGTTTGCGGCTACGCCGAGTCAGAAGATTTGTGTGCGTCATTGTCACAACCTCAAATTGAAATGGTGGGTATGGTTTGGAAAGGTTGACTCAGTATAGCACAGTTTCTCGTTCTGAGACAGGGGTGGTTCAAAATTAGGTTTACACTTTTGATATATAGACAAAAATCTATATGAGACCGTTTTCTCTCTGAGAACCGGCGAAATCAGAGAATATAAACGTTCTTTCTGTTTCTAAAAGTGTAAACCTATCTATCCAGCTAAAATGAACCACCCCCTGAGACAGTGAGAAAACTATCTCTACTTTTGGCTCTTATCCAACGCTCATCAGACGAAATTGTGCGAACGTGGATTTCTGCCTCCCGTGAAACATCGGATTGCACAATTTTCTTAGATGAGCCTAATCCAAATGATCTGACCAGAGCAATGACTTCTCGGTGGTTGGGTCGAAGAATTGAACCTTCTCTGGATTTACTTGTAGTTGAACTCTGTCATTGATCCGCAGACGATGTGCAGGATTGGATAATACGTGAATATGTAGATCGTCGACGACCACATCGATCAGATTGTCGCGTCCTAATGGTTCAACAATCGCTACTTCTCCAATGACTGCCTTGGTAGTGGTATCACCTATCCATTGTGTCTCGGATGTCTCTTCCGTCAGAATTGTGATATCTTCTGGACGGACGCCAAGCACAACTGAGCCTCTACCGGCGACCTTGCTGCCTTGTTCCGCCGTTACTGGCATTTGGATTAGACCCCGTTGAGCAATAAAGCGTTCGGCATCCTGCCGAACCTCAACCTCGATAAAATTCATCGGTGGATTGCCAACGAACCCGCCGATAAAGAGAGTGCGCGGTTTTTCATACAATTCGGCAGGGGTATCGAAGGCTTGTAACTGGCCATCCTTCATGACTGCGATGCGGTCGGCCATGGTCATTGCTTCGACTTGATCGTGTGTAACGTAGATGGATGTAATACCCAGCTCGAGTTGCAAACGCTTAATTTCGCTGCGCATGGTCAATCGCAATCTGGCGTCAAGATTGGAGAGGGGTTCATCAAAGAGCAGCAGTCCCGGCTCTTTTACCAACGCGCGACCAAGCGCGACTCGCTGTTGTTGTCCGCCAGAAAGTTGTCCAGGCTTCCGATCGAGCAAATCATCGATCCCCATCATCTTCGCAACTCGCTGCGTGCGCTCTTGCATTTCTGCCCGTGATCTTTTTTTGAGCTTCAAGGGGTAACTAATATTCTGAAACACAGACATGTGTGGATAGAGGGCGTAACTCTGAAAAACCATGCCGATATTGCGATCTTTTGGAGCAACTTGATTGACTAGCCGATCATTGAAGAAGATCTCACCTTCAGAGGGTTTGTAAATTCCGGCCACCATGAGCAACGTCGTCGTCTTTCCACAACCAGAGGGGCCAAGAAAAGCCACAAACTCACCATCCTGAATCTCCAGATCAATTCCCTTTGCGCCGTAGACATCACCCCAACGTTTGCTTAAGTTGATTAGTTTGACTTTCATAAGAATATAGTGCGATCGACTGACATTAGCTTCCTCCTTTGGTCCCACCACCATACATATTGAGTAGGGCGTCTTGGGTAAAGAGGAAGAAAATCAAGATGGGAATGAGTTGAAATAATCCTAATGCAGCAACCGTGTTCCAACTAGATAAAGATGTATCACCCGAAAATTGATTTAACAGCACGGGTAGGTTCGGTGTTTCCGATCCAATCGTAAAGGTGGCTGGAACCAAATACGCGTTCCAACCACCGATAAAGTTGAAGATAGAAAGTGCGGCTAATCCAGGGCGAATTTGGGGCAATAGAATCTCCCACCAGACGCGAAAGCGAGATGCACCATCAATCAGCGCGGCGCGCTCTACATCCCATGGAATATTGTCGAAGAAGCCCTTCATAAGCCAAATTCCCAAGGGCAAGCCCAATGTTACCTCCACAAGCGCCACACCACCGACAGTATTGAAACCCACAAAATTCCCCACGAGTGGGAGACCACCAATAAACAACAGCACTTGAAAGATGGCAATGAGCAGCAACTCGGGGCGGAATCCGTGTAAGATTAAGGTTGTCGTCAGGAATCCTTTACGTCCGCGAAAATTCATGCGGGAAAGTGCATAGCCGGTAAGCGAAGCCACAAATCCAACGCCAACGACCATGCTGATGGCAATCAAAAATGAGTTTAGTGTGGCCTGCCAGACCGTTGGGTCGTTCAAAAACTCCCAGTTTTGAAGGGTAAAGCCGCCGATCTGTCCATCTGCATTGCGAGGAATTAACCCTTCTGTTCGCATGGAGAAAGTGGCAATCAATATCCAGGCATATCCAACGACAATTGGAAGTACGCTGATCGAGAGCAGGATGTAGGGAAGGGAGTTTCTTGTGTTGAGCCGGTCAGAACGTTTATTCATCATACCACATCAATCTTTGGCTCTTGCACCAGATCGTCAAAACGAAAGACACGCATATAGAGGGCAGATAGCGTGATGCCAATCGCCACCAAAATGAATCCCCATGCTGCACCATAGGCCCACTGATTCGAACCAAAATAGGTTCCCAACGCCCGTTTATAGGCCGTCAAAGCCCACACTTCGGTTGTGTAGAGTCCTGGTCCGCCATTCGTGAGCAGCAGGATATATTCGAACGAAACCAGGAGAGAGAGTGTTTGGTACGTTACCACAAAAAGAAGGGGCCAGCGCAGCAGAGGCAGCGTAATGTCCCGAATCACCTGAAGCGCCGATGCACCATCGACCATGGCGGCCCGTGTCAGATCCACAGGAATCGATTCGATGGCTGATGTGAAAATGATCATGCCAAATGAAGCACCGACAAAACCATTCACCATGACCACAAATAACCAGGGAAACTCTGCAATCAAGGAACCAGAAATTTCGGCACCAAAGATCGACAGCAGCTGGTTGACAATCCCATGGGGCGGCTGTTGGGCGATGCGCTGCCACATAACAATATAGACAACAGAGGGCGTGATGCGGGGCAAAAGCCAGAGCATCCGAAAAAAGAAACCTGCTCGCCGGTGAATATTAGTCGTCAACAGTGCCAGCAGCAGCGCCAATCCGACGTTGAAAAACCCAAGCGTCAAAAGGACATAGCGAAATGTATTGCCAAGTATCTTGGGGAAGAATGAGTCGCGAAAGAGGCGTTGATAATTCTCCAACCCAACGTAGCGCCAGGGCTCGCTAAAATTGGAACTGGATAGATCGGTCAGACTGAGCAGAACCAAGATGAGGACGGGAATCACAAAAAAGACGAGCACCAAAAACGTGGCGGGTGCCATAAAACTCAACGCATTCAGCTGGCCTCGGAGTTCAGGTCTACTATCAGCAGCATTTCGTAAATTTACCATCCCAACACAAGTCACAACAAAAAGCGCCAGAAAAGTGAGCCACGCACCAACCTGAGACTGTAACGTCACGCCCCCATCAGTGGCCAACTCGCGAGCATCAACGAAATCTACCCAGAGAATGAATATGCCCAACAACCCCAAGCCCATCTGAATCGCTGCGTCCCATTCCGTGACAATATGACGAAGCCAAGCAGCAAGCACAATCACGAGCACAAATAGTGCACATACTGGTGCGAAATATGGAACAAATGAAGGACGAAATAGCTCAGTTCCCCCACTCGTAACGGGAAGAGAGGTTGCTTGTAAACCACTTAGCGTAATCAGGGAGCGTCCATTCGCTTCAAGCTCAATCCAGGGTAGAAAGAACGCAACCAACAATAGCAACGCAGCAGCTATCGTTGCGAGGAAGCCGATTCGATTGGATGATTGAAGGAGTCGTTGCAAGATTCGTACCTCTCCATCGACTCATGAGATGTTTGGGAGGGGGATTTTGCCGGTATCGTAACGCTTGAACCATCAGCTATCAGCTCGTCAGTACTTCAGCTTTCGGAGATCCGATAGGAGGGCTATTCTGACGAATCGGCTGATAGCTGACGGCTAATAGCGAATGGTCGTTAACTGATAACCGATTCCCTACTGAATGATGACATTCTCGCCTAACTCATTCTGTAGCTGTTCGATCACAACGTTAACAGCGTCTTCAGGTGAGAGATCTCCTGCCTCGGCAGCTTGGATCCCCAGATAGTAGGCCTCTGACCAAGCGCTCCAGTAGGGGCTATTGGGCAAGAAAGTTGTGTATTCGAGCAAAGACAGCGTTGCGCTCAGGAACTCTGCACTTGTGTAGGGTTCATGGTCGGCCTGAGACTTCAGGATACCTAGGTGACCACTCTCGACTGCATAGGGTGTGTTGAGTTCCTTAACCGTCGCTTTGGATATTAGCAGCAGTGCCAAATCGGGATGTTCACTACCAGAGCTCACCATATAAATCAGCGGATGGGTCAATGTAATTGGGGCCTCCGTGCCGCCTTCTAGACATGGAATTGGAGAAAAACCAACGTTTTCAAACAGATAATCTTCACCACCTTGATCCTGAAGATAATTAGTGTGCCAGCTCGCCCAGCGCCAGGTTCCTTCAAAAACGAAGAGAACATTGGTGAAAGGCGCTGTGTACTCTCGATGGAAATCCCAGTTCCCATCCAACTTGTTGCGGCGAATAATGCCACGATCCGCGGCACCGCCAAGTAGCTCATAAACGGTCTGTGCGGCAGCTTTGTCAAAGATCAATGCATCGCCTTCGCCAACAATTTCACCACCAGCGGCAAAGTAATAGTAGAGGAAATCGGGACCATTTGATGGCCGGTGCCACCATCCATCGCCCTCTTCGACAATACCGGCTGTCACAGCTTCTTCGGCTGTATCAAACATGTCCTGCCAGGTATATTCACAGCTTGCAATGCGTTCGTCAAGCGTGTCGATTTCTTCTGCACTCCAGCCCAGCTCTTGTAATAAAATCTTGCTGTAATAGAGAGGACGCGCTTCTGCATCCTGAGGAACACCCCATATTTTCCCATTGAGCATCGTCGATTCCCACAGCGAATCGATCACGTCGTCAAATTCTGGGTAAGTCCCAACCTCGATTTCGGACGTGATGTCGATGAGATAGCCTGCGGTGGCCCAGTCTCCGATGTGTTCGTGTCCAGAGACGATCACGTCTGGCGCATCACCGGCATCAGATGCCAGTTCGAATTCGGTTTTGTAGTCACCCCACCCCGTATCATCCTGAATGGTCTCAAGCGTAATACGTCGATTGTCCCCACTTGCTTCCAACGTCGCATTGACCGCTTCAACAGCAGCACTCAAGTTGTCACAACGACCGTTTTCATAGGGAGGGCTTGCTTTGCAGCGTGCGGTCAAAGCCACTTCGACGAGTTCACCGGACGCTGCGCTCTCGGTATCGGCGGCTGTATCCCCAACCTCAACTTCGACAGGTGCCGTCTGTTGGGGTGGGCAGGCAGTCAACAGGAGGGCCATCATCATGAAGAGCGACACAATTAACAGTTTCTGATTGAACATTTTTTCTCCTCGATTTTTTCTTGGCCCATCTACCACAAATTTGTGCTTGACCTGATGTTTAGAGAGGAAATTTCCGATTGGCACAAATTGAGGAGATGGGCATTTCCCTTGATCGATATAGATACCACTATGGTTGCATATATTAAGTGAATCCAAGAAAGAGATGAGAAACAGGACACAGATTGACACCGATATACAGATAAAATCCTGATAATCCAGTCAATCCGTGTCCAAATACTTTCTCGGGTTTATTTAAGGGTCTGTTAAATGAAATTAAACCAAAGGCATACTAAGAAAAAGTTAAGGTACTGTTAATGAGTATCAGTCGATCCAAAATGTGTCTTGTACTCGTGGAGAGAGCATTCTCTAATGCGGCTCTACCCGACCAAAACCGGCGTTAGAGATTACACGCAGTAGGATTTCTCAGAGGTAGAGCGTTCAAATGGCGAAAAAAGACGCAGTAGAGAATCTCGGACCATTTGGCACGCTCGAGTCTGTTTTGACTGAGAAGTGCAGGATTATGTCTACTGCGTGTAATAGAGAACGCCTATTCCACGAGAATTTGGATCGACTGAGTATAAGAATAAAGTTAAGCGTTTCAGGGGTGGTTCAGAATTAGGTTTACACTTTTGATACATAGACAAAAATCTATATGAGGTCATTTTCTGCCTGAGCATGGCTCAAATTAGAAAATATAAACATCTTTTCTCTTTGCAAAAATGTAAACCTAATTGTCCGCCTAAAATGAACCACCCCGCGTTTCACTCGTTAATCTCTATCGTGCGGCCCACAACATGCCACGGCGTTGGATCTCTTCCGCTTCTGGAACGTCAAAATCGTAGACTTTGTGTCCCAGAGAGGAGTAGAAGACGCGCCCCTCACCCCACATTCGCTTCCAAACAACAGGCATGACTGTGCCATTTACCCAAGGAGCAACTTCCGTATTGAATGTTGTGGTGGCCAATACTTCGTTGGACGGATCGACGTGGAGATAATATTGTTCAGACCTCATATTAAAATCATCTAGCCCGGCGGTAACCGGATCTTCATGATTCGTGATATTGACTCGATAATCGATAATATTGCCCGGGTGCGCCACCCATTGACCGCCAACCATCCATTGGTACTCGGTGTTGTTGCGAAATGCATCGCCCATCCCGCCATGCCAACCAGCCACGCCAACTCCGCTTTTAATCGCGTCGAGTAACCCTTGCTCCTGCTTTTGCTCGATGGTACCCATTGTCCAAATGGGCACAACCAGACTGAGTTGTCGCATTTTCTCGGTATCGAGATAGGTGTCAAGTGTGTCTGAAACTTCCACCTCGAAGCCTTCTTTTTCGAGGATCGGGGCAAAGCGATCGGCACAAAGTTTTGAATCGTGTCCATCCCAACCACCCCACACAATTAATGCTTTTCTCGTCATTTTGGATGCTCCATTGATTCTCTTAGTTATATTTGTATTATTCCAGGAATTATCGCGTTAAACTCTCCGAAAGGTTGGCAGAAAACTTTTCTGACCCACAAGAAATTGCTAATCTGTTTTGTATTCTTGGAGGAGCTTAACTTGTCAGGTATAATACATTGTACCGCGTATCATCTCAAATAGGCAATGAGGATAATGCCATGATGTCATTTGTCGGTCTTCCCCTGAAAAATAAATGGTTAATCCCTGAATTTCGCTCAACAGCATACGTCCATGTCATAATCGTTAGAAAGAGGTGAGGAACCTGAGAGATCCAAGAGAGACAAAATCATATATAGTAAATGAGTGAATCATCATTCCCAAAGGGGCTAGAATATTTATTGTACAACGTACAGAACGACCAATTTAAATGAAATGAGTGGTATACCACAAGTTGTCTAAAAGCGACTTAGCGCCCCGTAGAAGGAGCGAATTTACACACAATTTGGGATACCACAATCAAATTATAACAGACTGATGTTGCTTGCGTTTCTTATCCGACAAGTTCATTGACACTTCCTTCACACTTGCCGGTTGGCCTATTTATTACCATTGTGCTCTGCCAGAGCTTACCAGATCAATCGGTTGGACCATCGCTTTCGGATATCTTCATCGCCGTCTCATTGAGGCTTCAGTTTGCGTAAAGACCATTGCCGCAGGTTTATGTTATACTAGATGCAGTTTGAACATCTGAATTTGTCTTTTGGTCAAGATAACTGAAAACACTGGTGTTCAAAATAACCACAGGCTAGCACTTGGATTGACTTGTTGTCCAACTCAGACGGCGTCCATACGGTCTAAGCTTGACCGATTATCCTATTCACTGATGCATGTTCAAGTTTGGAGGAGAGGTTTATGTTCGTTAGAGCTGTGTTGAAATTTCTTATATTACCGGTCGTGTTGTTTGTCTTGACTATATATGTATCATTTTTTCCAGGTAAGGTTCCTACACCTGTACAAGCCGAGTCAAGTATGCTACTCAGTGAAACATATCATAATAGTCTAACGACAAGTACCGGTGTCACTTTTACCGTTCAGATTTCTACAGCCCTGTCTGTCGTCGTTGGTAGAGAAACAAGATTTACTGCAATCGTAACGCCGCCAGCAGAAAATGCGATCTATACTTGGGAGTTTGGAGACGGTATGACTGGAGATGGGGACAGTGTTACTCATACCTATTCATCAACTGGGCCAAGTTTCCGAGTAATGGTTCGTGTAAACATTGATGGTGTTAGTAAAGAGGCATTTGTCTTTACTTTCTGGTAAAAGAAAAGAGATGAGGGGTGGTTCATTTTAGGCGGACAATTAGGTTTACATTTTTGCAAAGAGAAAAGATGTTTATATTTTCTAATTTGAGCCATGCTCAGGCAGAAAATGACCTCATATAGATTTTTGTCTATGTATCAAAAGTGTAAACCTAATTCTGAACCACCCCAGAGATGAGGTGAGAAATGTGACAAAAAGCGGTTAGCAGTTCATCCTAAAGGTAGAGAACCCAAAAAGGAGGAAGGAATGCTAACCGCGCCAGAAATAACTATAGCAGTACTGATGAATGTATTGCAAGTAACGCCGATGGGAACAAACGTAAATGTAATGCGTCTGATGTGGGCAATGCTGAATGGGTCGTTTCTGAAAAGTCGAGGAGCAATCCATAGCGCATTGAAAGAAAGCGGGTTTGAAGATGAGGAGCTCCGGCGAAGCTGGTGGAGCTTTCGATATGGATCATGGGATATCACAAGTCTGCTGGGGTCGTGGCAAGAAGAAGTGGAAAGGGGAATGGGAGGCAAAAAAGTTAGAAGGGTACCGAGTGAAAAGCATAGATATCACAGGGTTCTGGCGACCGAAGCTGCAAGGGAAAGTGAACCGACTCTATAACTCAACGGCTCGTCGGGCATTGCCCGCGCTCATCTTTGGAGTGATGATAAGCTCGGGGGAGATAGGCGGGAAGCGAGTGCCACTGCTCAAGGCAATCATGAGATGCACGGTTGGAACAAAGGAAAGTGAGTTTCGGAAAAAGCTGCTGACAGAGACGAAGAAATCACTGGAGTCAGACGAAGTGGCGGTGGTCGATGCCGGGTTTACAATCAGAGAAATGCTAGAAAGCGGCATAGACCGATTTGTCCTGCGGGAAGCCATTAACTGCACAGTGCGCCGCAATGAGTTCCCCAAACGCAAAGAAAAAGGCAGACCACCTGAATATGGTGATATTGTGCGTCCGCTCTCTCGCAGCTATAAGGGAAAGCGACTCGAGGCTACAACTCCGGACTCGTCTGGTCGCTTTCTCTATAGTGGTCGCCTGATTTGCTATCAAGCATGGCACAATCTCGTCCCCAGAACAACCAAGGTGGATACAGCCAACCGTACCTACTCGATTTACGTCATTCAGGATCCGGCCTACAACACACCTTTGGTTTTGGCGACCGTTATGACTTTGCAGCCTGAAACCATTTATCTTGTCTACCTGGAACGCTGGCCTGTTGAACCTCCCCCCTTGGCTTCCAAGCAGATGATTGGCTTACATCGTCAATTTGTTCATGCCGATGAGGCTTGTTTCCGCTTACCTGAACTGGGGCTGCTGGCTGGCAATCTTCTTTCCCATTTAGCCGCTTCTCTTCCTCCCATACCGACTGGCTACTGGGATCGAGAGCCTCAAGCCACTCCCGGCAGGCTGCGCCGTGTTCTCTCGAGTGCTCTTTTTCCAACTCCTGACCAACTCGACCCTGACTTTCGGAAAAAGGCCTCGGTTTCACACCATTTCCCTAAAGGCGTTCTCGCTCATCGCCGCCTCAATGCCGCTGCTTAAACTAGCCGAGCACTATTTTTACATTTTATCCCGTTTTTTCAGGGTGGATTCTTTTTTCCGCCCCTTTCGGTTTGCCCTTTGTCACTCAAGCCTTTACCAGAAAGTAAAGTTTGTTGATATTAAGGTAATTCCTGAGCCTCCTCCTATACAAACGCCAGTTACAGAGGTCGAAATCCGGATGGGAAACGCTGAGTTTTATGAAGAGAAGAAGGCAATTGTTTTTACAGCTGTGGCAGATGGCACTGATCCACAATTTATTTGGGACTTTGGGGATGGAAACAGTGGTAATGGTGCCTCTGTTTCCCATACATATACCTTTCCAAATGACAAATATAGTGTCACAGTAATAGCTTCGAATGATGTTACAACTAAGCTTATCAGATCAGATCCGATTATCATCGAGGTGTTGGCTGAAGAAATCACTGAGCTATCTGCAGAAGTGAGCCAACAGCCAGTTAAGAATAAATCAGTTCTCTTTACGGCTAAGGTAGAAACAGGGCGTGATCCCCAATATTCATGGACTTTCGGAGATGGTTCGGGGGTGCATGACAGAGGAAGAGATCCCACGATCTCAAAGAAATTTGATCGATCTGGTTTTTTTGAGGTAACGCTCACTGCTGAAAATAATCGCAGGATTAATTCTTCAAAAACAATTCGAAGACGAATTGAGGTCTTGCCACCAAGAGTCAAGATTAATTCATTAACAAAATCTGTTCCACAGTCACCATCTGCCCCAGTTACCGTCTATGTGCAGGATGAAGATAGTGAAGGGACTATCTATTATTGGAATTGGGGAGATGGCTCTAAAACCATTACATCAACAATTCCTTTAGATTCACACTCTTATGCAAAAGAAAAATTGTACCCCGTGATAGTAAGGGCCGAGAATCGAGGCGGCTCATCTACTAAAGCAATTGTTGTTAGTAATCGAAGCAAAGAGGATCAAACCTTGGGCATCTGCCTGTCTGCTTCAACAGTGTCAAAGTAGATGTCAATGAGATATACCGTGCACGTGTTGGGATACCGGTAAGGTTAAACGTCGATGCAAGCGATCAATCAGAGCATATCAGGTGGGAAATCGACAGCGTGGAAATATCAGACAGCAAAAGAGAGCTCACATACGTGTTTAAATCAATGGGAACGACAACTGTACGTGGAACCAGCTTCGATAGCTCTAAAGAAAATCCGACAGCCCTGAAACGAGCCGATTTTGTTGTCGTTGTTGATGATCCCAAGGCATTTTTACCATTGGTTGTATCAGGTAAATCAGCGCTGAACCGGGGAATAGACAATACTCTTTTCGTGATCAGATCGGGTAATCAGTTAAATAATGAGACAGAAGAAACAGTAGACTGTGTTGAACGTCCATCAACCCCTACACCATCACCAACTGAGATTCCACCAGAATTCAGACTTAAGGTTAATGACATACAAGTTCTGGAAGACACTTATAGATTGAGTGGGAGAGGTATTCCTGACTCTTTTGGGGGTGGTTCAGAATTAGGTTTACACTTTTGATACATAGATAAAAATCTATATGAGGTCATTTTCTGCCTGAGCATGGCTCAAAGTAGAAAATATAAACATCTTTTCTCTTTGCAAAAATGTAAACCTAATTGTCCGCCTAAAATGAACCACCCCCTCTTTTGTTCGTTTTATTGGTTCTGAAATAAACCATTCGGATAAAGTAGATAATGCAGGCGACTGGCAGACAAATATAGGTGTGTTTCCAATCCAAAGTGACGTTACGATTCAGAATGAAAACTCGAATGGCATACCCTTTCAGTTAACCGTTGTGTCGGTGAAGCAATTTCATACACCAACACCATCACCAACGCCAGCCATTGTTGTTGGGCCAGAAGAGAGTCCTACTTCTGTAGAGATATCAACACCGACCCATACTGCGACACTGCCTGCGAAACAAACGTCAACACCAACATTAGAGAGACCATCACCAACTACAACGATCCCTCCACAGCCTACGCTTACAGCAACGCCAACGATTACGCCCAAGCCTATTGCCACTGAGACTCCCGCATCTACAGCGACTGATGGTGGTACGGTTCTGTTGCCACCCACTGTTACACCACAGCCGTAGTCTGTGCACCTTGGAAGTTGTAAGAAATAAATGTACTCAGATTTCACAGATTCACTCAGATAAATCCAGAGGATCTGAGATATCTGAGTATAAAATTTTTTGTTATTTACCCACATTACAATTGAAATAAAGAACGGTTACCGTAGGTCCCGTCTCCCGCGGGACAAGCGACAAGAGAGCGACCGGTATCAAGTGGAAATTCAGGATTCTTGATAGCCTGTCACTTCAGAGAAGTGACCTACGATTTAGCCATCTCTTCCTTGATACAAAATCGATGACGTTGCATTGGCATACTGTCACCGCAATCATGAACGGTTACCGTAGGTCCTGTCTCCGGCGGGACAAGCGGCAAGAGGGCGACCGATTCCAAGTGGAGATTCAGGATTCTTGATGCCTGTCACTTCAGAGAAGTGACCTACGATTTAGTCGTCTCTAATCTGTTATGCTGGGGTGACGGTGTGCTAGATATTGGGTAGACACTCAGGACATCTTCAGTCATTGAACAGGATATCGCCCAATAAAAGTGATACACTAGAAAGCGATAAATTGGTTTATATAGGAGGTCAACAATGATGAATCAACAAGATGAGACCCTTTGACAGATTGGACTACCGGCAGGTGGAGACGAGGAGCGAATGACTCTATTTGTTGGTGTGTATAATCAGAGCCATTGGCTGTCGGATGGAGATCGAATAAATGCTCGCAAGCTTGCCACCGAACTCTTTGGGTGGGACGACAAGGTGTGTGCAGAAGGAATGGGCGCTCTGCCAATTGATCCGGCCCTGCGCGCAAACGATGTCGGATTTGTTTACTGTCATGCATTTCCATATACGCACGAGGTGTCGGGAGATGGATTTGGATGGGTCGCTGCTGTCACAAATGCTCCAGCCATGAATAAGCATTTAGATCTCTATAATGGCGTTTTTCGACGTCTCTACTGTATCCAAGAGATCCCTCTGATCAAAAATGGGGATGAAAATGTCTATTGCCGCATGGCTCCGAAGCGAGAATGGGGTAGTGGGATTTGATTCCAATTTTCAATAGGCCACGCATTGGTGCAATGCACTTCCTCAAGTATATTGCACCAATATACAGAAGGCTACTTTACCGGATGTAAAAAGTATCAGTAGACCGCAATCGTATCATTCTCGAGCGAAGCGAAGAATCTAACGATTGCGATCTACTGAGTATGATTTGATGAGGCATCTCCTATATTAAGTATCCGTTTCTGATTCAAGTTCCTGAATCAAGTCAGAAACCGCAAGTGTGTCCGGATGTTCGTTTCCCAAGGCTTTTTGTCGGATACTCAGGGCAGATTGATACTGATTTTTTGCCGCAACCCTCTGGCCTTTTTCTTTGTAAAGAGCTCCTAAGCTACATAAACTGTGGGCCAAATCAGGGTGCTCTGTCCCCAAAACCTTCCGACGTATCGTCAGACCACGCTGAAATACATTTTCCGCTGCATCATAGTCTTGCTGGGTCAAATAGACTTCTCCCAGATTATTGAGCGTTCGTGCAGTATCTGGATGCTCTTCTCCCAGTGCTGATTCACGAATGGCAAGCGCTTGTTCAAGATATGAGCGAGCATTTACAAGATCGCTCTGTACAAAGCACAGATAGGCCAAGTTGCTAATACTCTCGGCAACAAGTGTCGAATCATTCCCCTGAATTCGCCGCCTGATCTGGAGCGCTTCTTCATGAAAACATTCTGCTTCCTGAAATGCCCGTCGCATGTGGGTTGCAATGCCAAGATTGTTGAGCGTATAAGCTGTATCTAGGGTGCCTTCTGCAAAGAGTTGCCTCTGAATCGCCAGTGCTTGTTGATAGAGTGCCTCTGCTTTTACCCATTCACCTTGTGAAGCATATTGCAACCCCAAGTCTGTTAAGCTGCGAGCCGTCTCGTGATGAAGCTCCCCCAAAATTTTTTTGCGGACAGCAACAGTATATTCGAGACAACTCAGACTTTCGCGATAGTCGCCGATCTGCCATAGATGTTCACCCATCGCATGATTAAGGCGCGCAGAGAGTTCATCGTTGCGACTGCGAGCAATGGTCGTTACCATCCGCAGATGTCCATGCAACTCTCGCAAAGGGCTAGGGATGCGGATTTCATTAATCCGTTCTGTCTCGGCCAATAATACTGTCTCGACCGCTTCTTGTGCACCGACTCGCATCGTAGATGACGCATTCTGTACGAAGCTTACAATCAGTCGATGAACACGAAAGGTCCCATTCGCCTCTGCGTGCATCAATCCCAATTCAACAAGACGAAACATGGCATCTGCCACTCGCTCTCTTGTTCCCAAATCGTCATCAGCCAACTGAAGCGTCCGTCGCAGCAGATGGCGTGGGATCGGTTCCCCAGGTGCCAGGCAGGCCGCACGGGCTAGCAACGCCAACGCTCAGGCATCAACGGGAACTCTCTCATCTAATTGATCGTAGCTCAGGGCAATGGTGCGCGCAACATTCTGAATATGCCCCGTAGGTAGAATGCTCCGCATACTGTGTAACGATTCATGTTGTAGCGGTGGCAGCATGCGTAATTGATCAAGGTATTGTTCTGGTGATACTTCGTATCGATAGCGTTGCAAATACCGACCTGCCAGATCCAATGCTAAAGGCAGATCGCCCAACTCATCAGCAATAGCGTGTAGCGTTCCGCTCGAAGCATCTGGATAGAGATTCTGTAACAATTCAAGACTCTCTGTCCGATCAAGGACATCTAATGCCCAAGTCTTGATACCCAAACGGTGATCCCACTCAGCACGACGGGCTGTGACCAGCACACAGCAGCCGCCTATCGTTGGACGCCATCGATCGACCAATTCAGGATCCTCACAGTTATCAAAGATTAGTACCTTATTTTTGCGCAACGGGAAGGGAATTCTATTCGTTGACGCAATAAGAGCCTGATTCTATTCGATCAAATTCGTCAAAATGCCGAAAAAAGGATAGCCTCAAAGAAATTCATTAGAGATACCCGATCCAAGGAGGCATTCATGGCAATAGAATTCGGACTAACGAACGAGATCAGCAATACTCAGTATGCACCATTAGCTGCGTTGCTGGCACACTACCATCAAGAGAAAGTGCTAACTGCGTTGAAGAAGATCGAAATACCGGTCAAAACGTATGAATATACACCAGCAAGTAAGTTGGAACAGGTGCTGGTTAGCATATTATGTGGTTGCGCAACGCTGACTGAGTTCAATACAAAGGTCAGACCAGAAAGACTCCTTGCGAAATTTATGGGATGGAGCAGCTTAGTGAGCAATCAAATATGTCTCGTACATTAGACGCCCTAACTCTAATGAATATCGGTAGAGTGCGGTCAGCGAAATCTGCAAGCCTCTAAGCCAAATACACAACCACGATTGGCGAGGGTTCTTGTGGTTAGACTTTGACCTATCCGGATTACCATGCGGCAAAAAAACGCAACGGGACGCCAATTGGTCCGTGTAAGTTCGGTTAAATACCATGAAACGGTTTGGTCAGACCTCTATCCAGGGAGTCAGCATACAGCTCCATCGTTTCAGCCAGCCGTGCTTGCCACGGAAAGTTCATTAGAGTTAGACGAGAAAAAACGCGAGCGAGTCGTCTGGCGCACCGATGGCGGTGCAGGTAGTGAAGAAAATATTCGGTGGCTGCTCAACCGCAACTATCAATTTATGATGAAGGGCAACTCCAACCGTCGTGCCCATCTGTGGGCGCAACAGGTGACTCGATGGGATCCTTGCGGTGACGTCTTTCTGGCTGAAATTCCATCCCTATCAAGTTTAATCGCCCTGTACGCATTTTCTCAAAAAAGAGTGAAAACGAGCAAATTTGTGTCAGTTACTACATTTCGACCATCAAATTGCCATCCAAGCGTCACTTCATTTCATATTATGACAATCGAGGTGCGGCTGAAATCGAACAATTCCGTAATGATAAAATGGGGTTACACTTAGCTTCTCGTCGCAAGACCCTATTTCTAGCTCAAAAATCTCTTATCCTTTTGGCTGATTTGGCGCATAATTTGATAGGCCATTTCCATCAGCAAGCTCTCGTGGATACTAGATTTGAACCTTTCCGGCAGAAACGAATTGTTCGAGATCTATTACAAATACCTGGTTTTCTCTCTTTTCAGAACGGCTCACTTTCACGGATTGACCTGCTAAGTTCACATCCTTATTCTCGTGACCTTCTGATTTGCTTGAAATCCTATCTAGAGGCCGATTAGAAACCCCCTCTAGTTGCATGAACGAATAGAATCACGCTCTCATTGCGCAAAAATAAGGTAGTAGACGTGGCGTTGGTTCCTGCCATGCTGCTTGCACAAGCCTCACCTGTTCATCTAATGATAAGTCAGCAAAGTCAGATCGCAGGTCGAGCCGCCCCATACCGCCACAGGCAGCAATCTCACCCGCAATCGCATGGGGATCGGCAAAGCTTAACCAAAAGACGCCGCCAGCAAAGAATTGCCCGTATCGGTGAACAAATTCACTGGCTAATTGTGTTTTACCTAGATCCAGTAGATCCAAAAATCAGATACCAAGGGGGTCAACAAGAGAGAAAATGATAGAAACAACCCCATAGATATTTTCGATAGCTCGGTTAAGAAAAGAAGAAAAGCGTGGCAGCTCAAAACGAGTGGTATCGATTTGTCGCCGTCCTTGGCATTTGAGTTGGCAGAAGCGATGGCGTAGCTCT
The DNA here is from genome assembly GCA_019217005.1 of Chloroflexi bacterium TSY. The sequence continues at coordinate 105,077 of JAHBNG010000012.1, read as the reverse complement.
ATCCAGAAGTTGACAAGAATAAAGCCCAGGCTGATGAGCAAGAAGCGGAGAGCGCCATTGCGGGAGGTAGTCCAAGCGCGAACTTTGCGCATACAGCGATAGCTGGTTTCGATGCCAAAGCGTTTGCGGTAGAGTTTGCGAACAGTTCTGGGATTGAAGGAGCAGTTCAAGACGACATAAACAAGTTGCGCGTCGCTTTGCTTGTTTGCTGCGTTTGAGAAGTATAGGTTCGCACAATGGCAACAGGAGCCGTGAAGGAACCGTATTGCGCACTTTCAAAGGTATGCTGGGTAGAATAGCTCTTGTTCCCTTGACAAAGTCCTCGGGTTCCTCCTGTCTTCCCGCGAATGGAACAGGCGATGATGGCAGGCCAACCGCTTTGTTTTATGGACTCTAGAACTGGACTCGAACAAAACCCTTTATCCAGGTATAAACGGCGTACTTTCAGCCCTAAAATGCGCAAACGACGCAACAATGAGGTCACGATATCAGCTGTTTTATCTTCGGGACGGACGAACAGAATACTCAACGTCACCCGCACATCCTTAAATATGACGTAGGCTGTGGCTACTCGAAAGAATCGGGTTGTGCCTTTCTCTGCTTCACCACGGCAGGTCAGCTCGAGGAGTTCTGGACTCTTGCCGTAGAAGGGTTCATCGTGAAAGTCTATTGCGATTTCTAGCTTTGTTTTCATCAGCCGACCTGGCAATCCGGCTACCAGGGCTTGGTTGACTTGTCGCTCCAAATTCTGCAAGTCATCTACTCTTACCTGCTCCTTCAGATAGCTACGGATCGTTTCACCATCAACCATTTCTGGCAGGTCTTTACACACTTTCTATGGTTTGTCTCGTCACTGCTGCTTTCACCAACACATCAAATCCCTTTTCGAGCGTACATTCATATCCCGATATTTCTAGCGGTAGATATCTGTTCAATCTCTCTACCGCTTCATTGCGACTATCTCTGTCTGTTAACTTTAGCTTTGTTTGTTGGGCCATCTCTCTGCTCCTTTTCACTATTTAAGGTGCAGCATAGATTACACTTTTTCTCTCTAATTTCAACTTTTTACTTGAAATTTGGATCTACTGAGACCACCAGTTCCAGTAACGGCAACTGTTTTGACGCCATCGTTCCTCGCATCCATGTTAGATTTAAAGAACCGTGCGATCTGGAGTAGATCTTGCTGACGACCAACAAAGTTTAGATTGGCGCTGAGTGGCATGTGAGAGTAAACAGGAATCTGTGTACGGGATGGAACCCGATCCACGGTCAATCTCTTCAATCGTTGTTCGGCCGATTGAAGGTGCTCAGTGGGTGTAGCGCCGTTGCGACTCGTACCATCATTTTTATCCCTGAGCCCCTCATGTTTATTACGAATTCCACTGCCGGTGTCCTCATGGATGTTATCTCCAGCCCCGTGACCATTTTTACTCCGCCCAGTCAACATATTTACATTATAAAGGGTATCCACATATGACGGACTATTGTTTGTTTCACCAGTTTTTGCTGTGGCGAGGGGGCGCGCGTTGTTTTCAGGTCTATTGTCTTTCGTTGGGTTGTGATCATTTGTGCCATTCTGTCGGTGCGCAGCATCCATTGTATCTTTGGCGATAAAGTCGATTGGCTCAAGTTCTTGAGGCGGCACCTGTCGACCAGCCTCCAGTTCATTCAGGTAATATTGAATGAGAGATGCCCCCCAAAACGCCATCTTTTTGGTCAATGGACTGGCACAATGGTCATCCAGGTTTTTATATTTGAGATAGCCAAGCAAATAGAGAAAAAGTCCGCGATAATATTCAGACACATCATTTGAGTCGTACAAATAGAACCGTGCATGACGCCGGATTGCCACTAAAGCCATCCATGATTTTTTCAGCATGGCAGGTATGCTCTCGGTTTGAGGATTCCGCTCATTGGACAAATGGTAGTGCAAATGCCAGAAAATGCTGGCAAGCGTTGGGAACAATGGTAGCTGATGCCGATTTAAAATCTTCGGTATCACCTGTATGATCATTTCCGCTTCGAGGCGTAACAAATCATGAAGCACGTGATCTGACCGGGCATCTGAAAAGTCGATCACATGGACACTGCCCGTTTCGGGGGTAGTCAAAATATTTTCCAGATTAAAATCCCCATGAATTGACGTAATGTTCACGTTAACTGTCTGATTCAAAACATCCTCAAACGTCGCCAGCGGATTCGGCAAATCTACTTCGTAGGGCGAAGGAGAGGGCAGAGTCTCGGCATCTGGATCGAATGCATCCGGGCCAAATACTCGCACTACTTCGTCTCGAAGACGGCTGTGACGAGTTTCGATGACTGTTCCTTCGATCGCAGCACTAATTTCGTTAACATGATAGGAGGCCATCCGATCAACAAGTGGCGAGCGACAGCGAATATAGTAGGGGGATGTCGACCCATTGGCGTCTGGGCAACGCAATGTCATGGTTTTTGTCTGACGATTGGCTTTGCTGACTGCAAAACCACAGATTCGTACCCGTTCTCCAGGCTGCAAAGCCCCATCTGGAAGCGACGTTGGCGTGATCATACGGACAGGCTCATCGGAGGCTGATGGTTCATGCTGGATGAGTAAATTGACAGGCAGCAAATGCCCATAACTATTGCGCAGTGTAATTGACCGCTCTTCATGGATCCAACTCCAAAGCGGACGCATCACATTCAACAGTTGATTGGTGATCTTCGTGATCTGTCCGGCTGAGACAGCTTCTGTACTACAGTAGTCGACCAAACTTTGAACGTCAAGAATACCGCCACCAGTTAAGCTATAGCAGATACCGCCCCACCCCATATCGGGAAGCAGGACGGGGCATCAAACACATTTGGAATGTCAAGAACACGGCGTCGTATATGTTCATCGAATGCCTGCCACTCCTTCTGAATCTGACTAACAGTTGACAGTTTGACAACAACCGGGAGTTCTGGGGTACTATCCGCTTTAATGGGCTTAATTTCGAAAACGTGCCCACCGCTCAGACCACGTTTGAATTCCTTTTGCAGAATAATGCGTCCATAGTTAGAAAACATCTGGCTAAGCACCTGTCGAATGTCAGTAGAAAGCTCTAGTTGTGCAGGATTTTCAATCTCGGGTGTCATCGGGGTGTTCCTTTTACATCTATTTCTACCGCACGAGCTTATAAATTAAAAATAAATTTGGGCATTTTACTCGGGTAGAAGCGACAAATTTATTTTTAATTTATGGCCATGCTCAGTATCCTTAATATCTCTCTATCCTGGCTTGCCTTCGGGAAAGAACTGGTATCCACCTGGATTTCCCCGCCACGTCAATAAGTAATGGGGACGGGCTGGATTCGGTTCTATCTTTTTACGAATACTAGATATGTGAACCTGTAATGCATTGGTCGTTATGCCTTCACGTCGTTCCTCGTCCGGCCAAGCGTGATCAATAATATCGTCATTGGTGTGGCGCATCCTTGGATTTCCGATCAGGAAGGAAAGAATGCCATGTTCTAGGGCCGTCAATTCTTCAATCGGATTACGTCCCTGGTATATTTGGCTTGCTGATTCATCCAGCCAGACTCGTCCTCGAGCACGTCCTTGAGCATTTGCTACATATGCCGACAGCAGTGCACCATTAATCACCCACGCCGGACCATCCTGATAATTTATCTGAACACAGAGTCCTTTGTCAGCCAACTGCCAAAGTGAATGTTTGTGTTGCTTGACCAATCCCTCAATCAATGTGATTGTCTGCTTAGATAATCCTCCAATTGCATCTTGGGCTTGTGGTAGAAAAGGCAGTTTAGATTCCAATTTTTGCACCTCCGATAGCGTCAACTGTTCCTCTTGGGTCAAACTATCCCACAGGCGCTCGACGCGGTACTGGATGCTATTCTCAGAGAGCAATCGCTCTGTCAGATTTTGTGGAGAGGTTATTCCGGGTCTCCGTCGCAACCACCAAAGCCCAACGGTTTTGATGAGTCCAGGAAAATTACCGCTCAAGCGTAAAATACTCTCACGCTCTTTATGATTCAGTGTCATGCTCTTGGGCAAAACATCTCTCGTTAGCATTTCATCTGCATCAACATCGCTCATTGCACCTATCCAACAGACGTGCCTATCAAGAATGTCGTACATATCTCCCAGATCGGTTGGTTCTGATAAATATCTAGCTTCTTGCAACATACCGACGATGTAGGAAAGCGTTCCCCTGAAGGTATCGCGCAAACCACGCAAGGTATTGAGCATTTGAGGCGTTGCTGTTTCGCAAAAGCGGTCAAAGCGGTTCAAGACCAGGACAACCTGGATCTCAGCCTCTTCAAAGAGCCGCAACAGATCATATAAAGCCATCTGTGGCAAAAACGGATCCGTTGCTGCCCGGTTTTCGATATACAGATCGTAAGCCGCCTGCTGCAAGCCCTCTTCACCAAACTCGTCTCGTCGCCAATAGAAAGCGTGCAGAATCGTGCGGTATAGTGAAGAAAGGTCATTGTTAGGCAGATTATAGATATCGACCGGAATCAACATGATACGTTTTGTTTGATCGGTCAGACATCTCTCCAATACATCCAGACGATTACACAGAAAACCAAGTAAATTCGTGCGTCCCGATTCGGACAACCCGACAACACATCCGCTAACGCCGCTTGTAATCCAGTGGCTGATGATTTTAACTTCCTTCTGACGGTATGTTGCAGGGAACCGCATCCAATTATGTTTTTTTGACATAGGCCTTTAAATTAAATGTAGGGGTATCCCAAATTGTATGTAAATTTGTCCCTCTCTGAGGAGCCAGGTCACTTTTACACAATTTGTGGTATACCACCAAAATGTGTCGACAAGGTTTTGTCGATGCTCGGAAATTAAACCGTCGCTGTTGCTGCGCTATCTGTACCGCAATAATGAACAATTAATGATCGTCTATTATTGTCTATGGATTGTTTATAATATTTGGGACTTTTTATATTAGGAGCTGTTGACATTTGCTCACGAAGTGGGTGTGTAGCACCACAACCTCTCGAGGAAAAGTAACGCTCAGCGCAACCAACGCTCTGTGGGCGCACTCTAAATGTTAACAGAACCTAGTTGTCCAGAATAGAAATGCTGATTTCCGGTGCAGTGATACTATATAATCCCAATGGTTCAAATGTGAATTTTAGTCCATTCGCGTCGAAAAATAAAGGGATTTTCAGCAAATAGACAGAAACTATTCAGTCATCCGACAGGTTTTCGATAGAAACCAGTGCTAGGCTGATACGAAATTTAAGCACGCATGTCAAGTGCATGCCGTATAGATAAAGGGTTCTTTCATGTGTTTTACAGCAACTGCTTGTATTAATAATGTCGACCAGATCGACGAAATTGTTTCATGGCTCAAACAAGCTGGACAAATATCGCTCAATTACTTTCGAAAAGTTGAGACACAAATAAAGGCTGATCAAACTTTATTAACAGCCGCGGATCTAGAAATTGAGGATTTTCTAAGCACGAAGCTGCGCAGTGCATTCCCGCACCAGAATCTAATTGGGGAAGAAGGTGTTGGGAACGTCACCAAGAAAAGGTCCTCCGCGGTATGGGTGATCGATCCGCTCGATGGAACGACGGTTTTCTCATTAGGTTTACCCGGCTGGGGCATTTCTGTTGGCTTGTTATGTGAAGGATTTCCCAAACTAGGTTTTCTATATGCCATTAACCGGTGAACTTACGTATGCGGTTAATCCAGAAGAGATCTATTTTGATGGTTTACGCTTACAGGATTCAGTCTGTACACAGTGGGCACCCAAACGATTTCTCGCCATTAATGCAACCGCTCATGCAGATTTCGCTATACAGATTCGCAATACACGCGCACTTGGCAGCATAGGGGCCAATTTGGCTTCGACAGCTCGTGGTATTGCAATTGCCACGTTTGCCGCCAAAGCACGTATCTGGGATCTCGTTGCCGGTGCGGCGATTATCCACAGTGCTGGCGGTGCGCTGTGTTATCTGGATGGACAGCCCATTGACTATCTTGCACTCCTGGATGGACGAGTAACTCCACAACCAATTATTGCCGCTCATCCACATCTCGTCTCTTCGATTACTTCCCGAATATCTCCACAACCTGTATACTGAGCACAGCCATCGAATTAAAATAAATTTAACCGTTTTCAGTCGAGTAGAACAGGCGCGTTTATTTTAATTTTATGAGCTAGTGTGGTACGTAAGAGAGCCAATTCGTATTTAGCTTGATTTCAATTCTCACTTCAGTTTCCACACAGTATTTCTTCAGCACCGCCAAAATACAGACAGCCACTCACATGGTATGCTAATAACGTCCCTCGATATCGCTTCTATAATCCCCCCGATAGAGGCGATGGACGGTTTTATTGTGCTCGAGCGATCTAAACATCTTTCGCTGATGACACTTAGTACTACTGTGCATCAAGTAAAGGCTCGATAATGTTCGATTTTGCACAAGATAATGCGAGCGTTTAGCGGAAGCAAGACGACGTTGCTTGTAGCGAAGGCGCTCGATAGTCTCAGCGAGTGTCAAGACAGGTTTAGGCAGAACGGCATGGAGAAGTTCAACAACCTGTGGCAAAGTGAGAGCGGGGCATCATATTTGAGGAAAAACTGAGCCAAGAAACCAAAGGCCAAAATGACTAAGGTCATATGATGATGCCAACCGAGCCAACTGCGAGTTTCATATTCGTTGAGTCCGAGAAACTGCTTGGCTTGTTCAAAATGGTTTCAATGGGCCAACGCAAAGCAGAAACAGTGGCGAAGTCATCAAGGAAGTCTCAAGGGTGCATTGGAGAGAAAGTATTGCAGAGAGCAATCGGGATTGCGGCGGACGATGAGCCAGAGAGCAGAACCGGGGAGCCCATTGCGGACAGAGACAATGCGGCGACAAGCAATGGAAGCAACGATGAAGCCCTTGGAGCCCTCTTTGAGAACATGCTGTTGCCACTCATGCTCCTGGAAGGTGTCAGCGAGTTGAGCAACGGTGAGAGGCGTAGGTTCACCAGGCCGGACGCGGAGCTTGGAAGCTTTGCGTCCGCGTCCAGATGATGCGGGCAGATAGGTCTGGGGGCTGGAGGTCCAGACACGAGTCTCTTTGGGCACTTCAGCAAAGTAGCTGTAAGCGGTTTGGCCATCAATGCAGTCAAGCAGATGAGTATCTTTGCCAAAGGCTTCATCCATAGTGATCCAGCGGATGGGCAACGCACCCAGGGCGTGCGTCTGCTCAATCATGGACCAAGCCAATTCATTTTTTGTTTGGAAGGTCAGGTCAGTGGGAAGACCGGTTTTGTACCGCTTCTCTGCATACTCATCACTAAACCATTCTTGGGGGATATACAACCGACAGTTCAGTAAGGTATAGCCATGAGAGCTATTATATCCCAGGAAGACTCCGGCTTGACAGTTGGCGATCTTGCCCAGTTCGCCACACCGCTGCCGCTTGACGCCCACTGACTCTTCTCCTTGCTTGGGAATGTCGCTCCCATCCAGGAGTAAGACGCCATTTGCATCTCCCAACAACTCACCTGTCTGTCGAGTATGTTCCGCCAGCATCGCTTCACCGCTCCAGCGGCTCTGACCCACAAAGCTTTGCAGGGGGCGTACACCCGATTCTCCTACTGTCGCCAGCGCGATGTTCTCGGCCGATTTGCGTTTGATTTCGGGGTCTAACAAGCCTCGCATGTAGTGGTACGCATGCTCTCTCTGAGCCACATGGCTGAAGTATGGACTATATATGGCATGATACTCCTGGAGTTGGTCGGCCAGTGCCGCCAGTTGCTCTTCTGTCAGTTCCAGCAGCGGCGGGCTTTCCAGTTGGCTGTAGTCATATTGATTGACTGCTTGAGCAAGTTTCATCTTGATTTCCTTTCATCGAAGACTGCTTCATTTTATTGGCTCTTCAGTCTCAGTAGATCCAAATTTGGCGTTTTTGGCGATTTTCAGTCGAGATTGCAGGGATTTTGGAGTCATTTATTCAGATTTCGGTTACAGAAAACAACCTATTTCATATCTGAAAATCGCCCAAATCTAACGCAAAAACTAGATATCGACCGGCAAATTTGTATTTATGTCAACTGTTTAGCCAGAATTCTCTCTCAAAACCTGAAATTTGGATCTACTGAGTCTATCTCATTTTTCCTTTGCATTCTGTTTGCGTTTTGTTAGCAATATGCCCAGAAATATAACGAATTTCCTTTGTGTTTCACAATATATTGCTGCACAGTAGTATTAGAACCTATCCGAAAAGTGATTGTGAGCCTGACCAACTTAGCGAGTGAAAATACAGTATCACAGCACTTTTTGGATAAGCACTCAGTCATCGTATAACGCACTTGACTATCGTTTGGAGAGACAAACAGGGGGCCAGATGAAGCGGGATTCCAACTCACTCCATTTGGCCCTTTCTCTATTCAACTCAGGTCAACTTGAAAACCGGAGTATTCGCCAGCCCATCTTCCGAAAGGGATCACGGATGGACCCGTTAGCCAAACCGTTTCTAACCCCTTCCCGGAAGATTCACCGCTCCGATTTCCAAGTTGATTTCGGCATAGAGAACCCAATCCATTCATCTTCTGAATATGTGGATTCAGATTCGTAAATCTGAAATCGTAATTCGTAAATCTACTAGGAGGCATAATGTCACATACGAAACATGCTCAACACTCTGTCACCATCCCTCATTCTCAGCTCTATCAAGGCTATTTTGGACGAATGTTTCGCAAATTACCACCAGCATTTGCAACAGACAGGCACTTCGACCAGCCAGGTGGTCTCGCTGATAAGCTAGCGGCCCAAATGAGCGAATCTGCGGCAGAAGCATCTGATCCATCTCTGGATAATCTCAATGTTCCTGCTGGCTATACGTACTTTGGTCAATTTGTCGATCATGATATCACCTTCGATACAATTTCTCGTCTAGATCGCCAAAATGATCCGAATATGTTGACAAATTTTCGGTCACCACGCTTTGATTTGGATAATATCTATGGTCGTGGCCCAACAGATCATCCATTTATGTATGATCAGGGACGCAAATGGCGTGCGGCAGACGATGGCACATATTTTCTACGTATTGGGAAAGGCGCGGATCCGCGCGAAGAAGATCTATTTCGCAATGATCAAGGGGTTGCCATCATCGGCGATCCGCGCAATGACGAGAACATTATCGTTTCCCAGATCCAGTTAACTTTTATCAAATTTCACAACTGCGTTATGCAGGCACTTGAAGCCAAAAACCCCCAAGGCGGAGAGAAAAATTATCAGGAAGCACAGCGTATCGTCCGGTGGCACTATCAATGGGTAGTGATCAATGATTTTCTACGCAGAATCGTAGGAGATGTTATGCTGGATAATGTTGCACCAACTCCAGACCGTCCCGATCGTCCAAGATGTCATTTCTATTGCTGGAAGAACCAGCCCTTTATGCCGCTTGAATTTTCAGGTGCGGCTTATCGCATGGGGCATAGCATGGTGCGTTCGACCTATGCCTTGAGCGACAAGCTAGAAGCAACACGCGATAGTGCCGACCTCCCCAAGATCTCTGGCCAAATTCCCATCTTTCTGCCTCAAAGCGAACATTTAGGCGATGGCTTTGATCATCTGCGCGATTTACGTGGTGGTCTTACCAAGTCGGCTCTTACACCAACTGAGAAGAAGCTTCCGGCACTTTGGTCCGTTCAATGGGATCGATTTTTGGAGATAAATGGCTCGAGACCCCAGTGGAGTCGAAAGATAGATGAAAAGCTGGCCTTTGGCTTGCGCGCGATTCCGGCAGGTCCAGGTGGGGAGAATCTTCTCGCTCGTTTGAACTTGATTCGCGGATGGCGCTATGGTTTGCCGTCAGGGCAAGACGTTGCCTGTGCGATGGGCATCGACCCTATTAACCCAGACGCAACCGATCCGCTCTGGTACTATATCCTACATGAAGCTGGTCAAACTGGTGATGACTATCTAGGGCCGGTTGGCGGACGAGTTGTCACTGAGGTCTTCTATGGATTATTAGCCGGCGATCCAAGCTCATATTTGACTCGCTGCCCCACATGGACACCGTGGAAAGAACGAGTTTTGCAAATTCCTCGTGCATATCCAGACAGATTCGAGTTAAGCGATATCATGAAGTTTGCCGAAATGCCGATCAACAGTGCAGATATCGATGCAATTTTAGATCGCAAGGTCAAGAGCGACGAATAGCTGACCTGGGAAGGCAGGACCAACATAGACCGACCAATTGGCTCACTCGTAGGTCGTCCTACCGGGGTGACATGGATCCATGTCACCCCGGTAGGACGACCTACGAGTCGATTTCCCCAGTTAGAGATCAATGAAGATTCTTTGCTCCGTTCCTATGCCGTCGCATCGGGCTATTTTCTGATACTAAGCCAATGCTTCTGCCTCAGTCACACGTCGCTGTCCTTGGGGAATGCGCTCTACAACAGGTTCAATTACCGGTGTCTCTTCACCAGCCTCCACCATGCGTCGAATCAGGCGTTCGCGCATGACCCGGCAAACCTCGCTATGCGAATCCCACGCGACCAGATTTGTCAACTCGTATGGATCGTACTCCAAGTCATAAAGATACTGCTCAACATAGCGGTCAGAGCCAGCATCGCGTCCACCATGTTTGTCTGGCGCATCAACTCCATACTTCCACCGTTTGGTGCGTACGGCCCGTCCCACTTGTGCTTCGCTAATCTGAATGAACGCTTCTTCTGGCCAATCCTCTGTCTCTTGTCGGATCAACGGCAATACGCTACGTCCCTGCATCTGTTCAGGCACAGGAATACCGGCCGCATCTAGCAACGTTGGCGGCATATCGAGTAGACTCACCATTTCATGAATTTGACCACCACCATTCAAGCCAGGTCCCATGATGGCTGTGGGCAAGCGTACTGAGCTCTCATGACATGAACGTTTGTATTCGCTATTCCGTGTCTTGAAATGACAGCCATGATCGGTGGTGTAGAGGATGATGGTATCCTCCAACATGTCAAGGCTCTTGAGTGCATCGATCATGCGGCCAAGAGCTTCATCCAATCGCTTGACCATGCCGTAGTAGCCACCTAAATGTTGCTGACTACTCCCGCCCAATGCAAGAAGATCCGGTGGTGTCCAGCGGCCAGCATACCGCTCGCGATAGCCATCTGGTGGTGGATAGTCGTCCAAATGATTTTGGTGATGTGGTTCCAAATATGAAATAAAGAGAAAGAACGGGTTCTCTTGATGCTCATTGATGTAGCGGATGACAGCATCGTTCTGCGCATCGATTCGATACCCTGGCATCTTGACCCGTTGGTTCTGCTTGTCATACATGACACAATCGTAGGCATCAGAAACAAACTCCAATACATTCGAGGCCAGCCAATAATCATAGCCACCGCGCTGTTCTTCAGGGACTGGATCCTCGCTTGCTAAATGCCACTTGCCAATATAGCCCGTATCATAGCCTGCTTCGCCAAAGAAATGGGCCAATGTTCGACTATCGCCTGGTAATGCAATGCCGTTGCGATAACAACCAGTCGTTGTGGCATATTGTCCAGTCTGCAAACATGAACGGGCAGGACCACAAACTGGTTGACAGGTAATCGTGTTGAAGAGATGAGTCCCGCGCTGCGCCATGCGGTCGAAATTGGGCGTCAGATCCAGTGGGTTGCCGTGAACGCCCGTCGTGTCCCAGCGCTGCTGGTCGGTGAAGAAGACGATGACGTTGGGTTGTTTGTTGCTGTTTGGCATTTCGATTCCTTTCGGTTGTGTGTCCCAAAGTGTGTCAATGCAATCGATTCTCTGATTGAACGGTGTCCATTTTCACACTTTGTGATACACACTCTTCCTTGTTTGTGATTAATAAGTGGGGATTCATGCACTTTTTTGGCAGATGGGCCACTCATTGTTTATGCCGCTGTCTTGGTGACAATGAAAACACCGGTGAGTACGGCAATACCTCCAATTAATTGCTGAACTGTTGGCGTGGTGCCAAAGAGGATAAAGGCCCAGATGATCGCGATTGCCGGACTGATGTTGGCGATCACGGAAAGGAGGCTCATATTGAGCTTGCGCAGTGCCAAATAGTAGAAGCTGCGGCTGGCCACAACGTCAATCGTTCCGACGAGACCGATTATGAGCCAAGCCATAGGAGTTGGCCAGATCATCGTTTGTCTGCCGATTGAGATCAGAAGCAGAGCGATGATTGAAAAGAGTACGCGATAGAAGAAGAAATTTAGAAAGTCGATTTCGCCTCCATAACGTTTGACAATCGCAAAGTGAGCAGAATAGCAAAAAGTTGACAGAATCAGAATCAGCGCACCCCAGTGAATAATGCTACCGGGTTGATAAGCAATGATCAATGCACCACCAATGGCCAACAATGCACCACCAAGCTGCGTTGATGCAAAGTGTTCCTTCAGCCAGAAGACCCCAAAACCAATTCCAAAAAGCGTTGACATTTTGCTAAGCATGGCGGCTGTACCAGCATCGATATATTTGACGGCCGTAAAGGTCAACAACGTACTAACGCCGATCAATATCCCAATCGACGAGAAGAAGATGAAGTTCTTACGCAGAATTTGCAGACTCAAACCACCCATGATCCAGCCGTATAGCCCCACTTTAAGAGTAGCAATTCCCATAACATAGAGTGCAGAGACACTTGGGTCGACGTAAAATAGGAGCAATCGCGCCCAAATAAAATGCATACTATCAAAGAGAAGCAACAAAATTATATAATGTGAACGCATTTGATGTTATCAGGCTGGTAAGGGAGATTGATGGTTGTTCCAACCAGACAGCATAGAGAACACATCCCCCCGAATCCATGCTCTCATACCCAACGATGGTGTCATGAATCCGCTGCGCCTGACCAATGAAATCATTATCCGCAGTACAAATAATGATCCCATTATGTTCTGGTACTTCTCGATGCAATTTTCGGAAATCTTTCCGGTTTACGGTTACTCAATATTTCTGGCGTTAATTATACCACATGTCACATTAGCCATGAGCAGCGATTTTTACGTAAACAAAACCTCGGCTTGCTTCATGATTTGCAGGCCGAGGTTTGGCTTCGTTGCTCAAAAACGGTTATTTTAATATAGTGTGTTTACCGGGTCATTACCCCAGCTTTTATCACCAAAGGCAGATAGATCGTTTCGGATCCCGCGGCACAATCTTCGCTTCCGCCCTCACAATCTGGGGTCGTTTGGTTCGGAGCGTCAAGACATCGTGCACTTACATCAGCATCGCTGTCAGATTCACTGCTTGTCAAGGGTAGCGCCCACAGTTCCTGACCATGCAATCGATCGGTGGCGAGAAAGAGCAGCTTATCGCAGACAAACAATAGCGTATTCGGTTCTGAACTACCACCGCCCGTGTAGATATCGCTGACCATGCTTGTGCCTGTTTCCGTGCCGTCGCTCTTCCACAACTCACGCCCGTGGATGCCGTCATCTGCGCTGAAATAAAGGGTACCGTTCACGTTGGTTAGGTGGGTAATACGCGCACCCTCGACCCCAGGATTGATATCCTTGACGATCACAGTGCCGTCTTTCGAGCCGTCCGTCTTCCATAACTCCTGACCATACGCTTCATTACCGGCAATAAAGTAGAGGATGTTGTTCACGGCGGTTAGGATGCTTGGTCCACGGTTATAGTTGCCATCAGCAATGTCTATTTTGTCTTTGACCATCATAGTTCCAGCGTCCGTCCCATCGCTCTTCCACAACTCATATTCACCAGAGGTTTCCCCAGCGGCAATGAAGTAGAGGGTGTCATTGACACTGGTCAGCGTCCAGTCATGTATATCATAGACCGTTTTAGACGTGGGGTAGCGTTCCCGGAACGGCATGGTCCCAACGATTGTGCCGTCGCTTATCCACCCTGTTCGGCTAAAGCTCCCATTGTGATGGTTTGATAAAACGTTGAAGAAAAGAAGGTTATCAACAGCGTGTAAATCTCTCTCGTAAGTACCTGAAACGTTACCAGGGTCTGCGTCCCAGAACAGAACAGTGCCATCCTTCGTGCCGTCACTCTTCCAGAGCTGCGTCCCATGGCGACCGTCATCGGCATTGAAGTAGAGGCGATCGTTTACGTTGATCAGCATACGGGGTCCAGACGAGTCGGACCCAACGTTGATGTCCTCGACCATCGTCGTACCGGCGTCAGTCCCGTCACTTTTCCACAGTTCGTGCCCATGAATGCCATCATTCGCGGCAAAAAAGAAGGTGCTGCCCACATGGGGTACGTTAGTTGCAACTGAGTGATAGTCATTGGTCGCATTAGGATGGATATCCTTGATCATCACGGTGCCTTCGGAAGTGCCATCGCTCTTCCATAGCTCCACCCCGTGGGTCCCATCGTCTTCCATAAAGTAGAGAACGCCATTTATAGTTGTTAAGAATAATGGAAGCGGGAAACGGTCGGTCCCAGGAGTAAAGACCTTGACGATCATCGTGCCTTGCGCTGTCCCATCACTCTTCCATAGCTCATGGCTACGGTTATTGCCTTCGAGGCCAAAAAAGAGGAGATCGTCGACGACGGTTGCACCTGGCAACTCGACACTGGCAGAGCCGAAGCTGAGGTCTCTAACGATCATCGTGCCTTCTTGGGTGCCATCGCTCTTCCACAGTTCAGGACCGTTAATGCCGTCATCAGCTTGGAAAAAGAGGGTATCGTCGACAGCAGTCAAGTACTTTGGAAATTGATGACCAGATCCCAAATTGATATTCTTAACCATCTTGGTTCCTTCTTCGGTACCGTCGCTTTGCCAGAGTTCAGTGCCATAAACGTCATCGGAGGCACTAAAAAAGAGGGTGTCATTTACGTTGGTCAGGTCTGTAGGATACGCACCATCGGAACCAAAATTGATGTCCTTGACCATTACGGTGCCTTCGGCAGTGCCATCGCTCTTCCATAGCTCAGTTCCATGTATGCCGTCATCTGCACGAAAGTAGAGAGTTCCGTTCACCTCTGTTGGGTTATTCATGTATGCACTGTCAAAGCCAGGATTGATGTCCTTGACCATCACTGTACCTTCTTCTGTGCCGTCGCTCCTCCATAGCTCATGGCCGTGAAGGCCGTCATCTGCACGGAAAAAGAGGGTATCGTTCACCTCTGTTAGGCTATCCATGGATGAACTGTCAGAGCCAGGATTGATGTCCTTGACCATCACCGTACCTTCTTCTGTGCCATCGCTCTTCCATAGCTCAGTTCCGTGTGTGCTGTCATCTACACGGAAAAAGAGAGTCCCGTTCACCTCCGTTAGGTTATCCATAGATGGACTGTCAGAGCCAGGCCTGATATCCTTGACCATCACCGTACCTTCTTCTGTGCCATCGCTCTTCCATAGCTCATAGCCGTGAAGGCCATCATCTGCACGGAAAAAGAGGGTGCCATCTACATTCGTCAAGTTGTGTGGCGTCCCGTAATCGGAGTCAGGATTGATATCCTTGACTAGACGCGTGCCACCTGCGGTTCCGTCACTCTTCCACAATTTCGGCCTGTTTTCTTCGCCAGCCGTGAAGAAGAGAATACCATTTACATTGACTAGAGACTTTGGTGATGAACTACCGACACCAGGGATGATGTCTTTGACCATCATGGTACGGGCGGCGGTGCCATCGCTCTTCCACAGTTCTTGTCCGTGTCCGTCATGATAAGACGTGAAGAAGAGCATGTTGTCTACCGCAATCAATAATTCGGGACGTAGGGGCGCATTGCTCGTGTTTAGGTTTTTGACCAGATACGGCAATCCTGGTGTAGTCTGGGCAGCAGCTACGTCTGTGAGGAGATATAGCAAAGGTACGTAGCCAGGTATATATGTGAGTAGCGCAATGAGCAGAGCCACAAGGAATGTGGACTGCGGGCTCTGTCGATTACTCCGTAAGAAACCCAGCTTGTACTTGCTTGTGATTCCAACAAGCAGGCTGGGTTTATCTTGAAGTCGTTTCGTTTTGGTGGTCATGTTCACTCCAATATTTACTGATGGTTATTGCATTATTTCACAACGAAGGGCAGATAAATATCGAATTCACAAACGTCGCCTTTGCCATTGCCGTCGCTATCTAGCTGGTCGGGATTGGTTTCAAACGGACAATTATCTCTCAGATCCTTGATGCCATCTTGATCGATATCTGTCCCAACGCGTAGTGCCCACAGTTCGCGACCATGCTCGTCATCTGTTGCTTGAAAGAAGATCGCGTCACCCACAGGCAATAGAGTTGATCGTAATAGAGCAGGAACATGAGTATAAATGTTGCGAACCGGAGCAGTGCCAGTGTCTGTACCGTCACTCATCCATAACTCGTCATCTATGGTGAAGACTAGCGTGCCGCCGACGTGGGTGATATTCGCAATCATGCCGTAGCGGATCTTCTTGATTGCCGCCGTTCCTGCTTCTGTGCCGTCGCTCTTCCACAGTTCCCGCCCATTTGCAACGAAGAAGAGCGTGCCACCTACGTTGGTCAGAGAGCCTGAGTATCCATCATCAGGACCGGGGTTGATGTCCTTGACCATCACCGTTCCTGCCTCAGTGCCGTCGCTCTTCCACAGTTCGAGTCCGTGGGTTCCATCATTCGCTCCGAAAAATAGCGTGCCGCCTATGTTGGTCGGATAATGCAGATAACTATTATGAGGGCCCGTGTCGAATTCCTTGACCATCATGGTACCTGCTTCTGTGCCATCGCTCTTCCAAAGTTCGAATCCATCGGTTCCGTCATTTGTAGAGAAAAAGAGCGTGCCATCACCGTTAATCATACTACTTAGAGTCGAACCAGTATTGAACGCCTTAACCATCATGGTACCGACCTCAGTGCCGTCGCTCTTCCACAACGCATTTCTGTTCGTTTCGTCATATCCGTTAAAGAAGAGAGTCCCGTTGACAATCGTTCGAGGAAAAGAGTTGATGGTATGTAATCTCTGGAGTATCCGTGTGCCGTCAGCCGTTCCATCGCCGCCCCACAGCTCCAGGCCATGTTCAATAAGTAGCCGATTACCGACATTGGTCAGGCGCAAACCGCCGTTGTCGAATTCTCGAATCAGAATAGTGCCAGCGGCTGAACCATCGCTCTTCCATAGTTCGCCTCTCGCAGTGAAGTAGAGGATGCCTCCTAGATTCGCGAAATTATTCAGGTTGATATTGGCCGTATCAGGGTAGATCGCTTTGACCAACTGAGTGCCAGCCGTCGTGCCGTCGCTCCGCCAGAGTTTGGCGCCGTTGCTACGGTCATCCACTTCAAAGTAGAGTGTGCCATCAATGTTGATCAAATTGCGGAATTGTGCTCCATACGTGTTCGAGATGATCTCTCTCACCATCATGGTGCCAGCTCCAGATCCATCGCTCTGCCACAGCCCCAAGTGGCTACCGTCATCTGCAAAGAAGTAGAGGGTGTCGTCGACGTTCATCAAGTTGTCTGGATCCGCACTACTACCCAAAAACATGGTCTCCCGAACGGGAAGAGTCCCTTCGGCTGTGCCATCGCTTTTCCAGAGTTGATGCCCAATGGACCGATTAAACGCACCAAAGAACAACGTCCCACCGACATTGATTGGGGATATGATGCGATGTGGAAATCCACTATTGGGGCCGGGGTCGATATCCTTGACCAGTATCGTGCTCGATTCCGTGCCATCACTCTTCCATAACTCATATCCGTGAGTTCCGTCATCCGCAACAAAGTAAATGAGTCCATCGATCTGTATAAGATCTTGCACGAACCCACTATCGGGGCCGGGGTTGATATCCTTGACCAGAGCGGTTCCTTCGCTCGTGCCGTCACTCTTCCACAACTCCTCACCATGGATACCGTCTTCGGCCAGGAAAACGAGAGTGTCGCCTATGTTCGTTAACTCACGTATCAATGCGCTATCTGGCCCGGGGTTGATATCCTTGACCAGTACAGTTCCCTCTTCAGTGCTGTCGCTCTTCCACAACTCACTACCGTGAATTTCATCATAGGCAACAAAGTGAAGAACACCGTCTATGTTGAACGACTCGTCTAAACCGATGCTGGTCGATTGAGGACCGGGGCTGATGTCTTTGACCATGACAGTTCCCGCTTCGGTGCCGTCGCTCTTCCACAGTTCACGACCATGTACGCCGTCGTTCGCAACAAAGTAGAGAACATCACCTATTCCGAACAACCTGCTCGGATTTATGCCCGTCGTCCCAGAGTAAATATCCTTAACCATGACCGTGCCTGCCTTGGTGCCATCGCTTTTCCAGAGTTCTTCACCGTGAAGGCCATCATTGGCAAAAAAGAAAAGAGTCTCCTCCATATTCGTCAGATGACGCAACTGCCCGTCGTAAGGACCAGGGTTAATATCTTTGACCATGATAGTTCCCGCTTCGGTGCCGTCGCTCTTCCACAATTCGTCTCCGTGGGTGCCGTCGTGCGCAATGAAGAAGAGGGTGCCGTCTACATTGATCAGCGTATGTGGAAACGAACTTCCCGCGCCAGGGTAGATGTCCTTGACCTTGATGGTACCTTCTTCGGTTCCATCGCTCTTCCACAGTTCCTGACGGTTGAGTCTGTCAGCTGCAGTTAAGAAAAAGGTATCGTCTATCTTGGTCAAGTTTTGAGGGTCGGCAAAACCATTGCCTGGGGTTAACTCCTCAAACATGGTCGGGCCTACAGACGTGTTATTGCTCTTCCAGAGTTTCTCATCGGCGACATAATAGAGCGCTCCATCAACCTCTATGGTTTCCTCTGGAAATTCCCTGCTATGACAACGAACACCAGGCAGAGTGTCTCCAGCGAGGCTAGTACCCGCATCAGTCCCGTCACTCTTCCACAGGTCCTTGCTATCGACGCAGTAATAGAGCATATCATTGACGCTAAACAAACTAGTGAAATACTGATGGATGGGTCTATCAATTGTGTTGATGTCTTTGACTAAATAAAGCGGCGACGGTGTAGGCTCCGCACCAGTTGCGGAGCCGTCTGAATCACTGGCGAATATGGTTGAAGGAAAGATAAAGGTGGAAAGTAAAAACAAGTGCAAGAAGATAATTAAATTGATGATGGTACGCATAGAGTCTTCCTTTGCTGGCTTTCGCAATAGAATCTAATAAGTATCAGTAGACCGCAATCGTGTCATTCTCGAGTGAAGCGAAGAATCTAACGATTGCGGTCTACGAGTATCGCGAGTAGGCATTCCACCGGAGACCGACAGCACGAGTTGCAACTGTAATGGTCTATTCATTTACTCTGATAAACGGCAAGAAAATTTTGTCATTCGCAGAGAGACCAGGTGGGTCTAGCGCAGTAGGCGTTGGCGTGGGGGTGGCAGATCCTGTTGATGCAACCACCGAGATGGGTTCTGAACAGCCACCAAAATTGTGATGATACCAAGCACCATTACCGCAGCTATGATCGCCAAATGCATTCACACAGAGCGTAGTGGTTCCGGGCGTTTGGGCTTCCAGGACAAAGGGTTCGCTGGGTGAAACCCGTGTGGCGGATATAGGTATAAACAGTTCATTCATGCCAGAGAGCGTCAGATCCATCGTGTCGCCGCTGCAGCCGTTTGCTTCCGTTTCCAGAGATGTAGTGACGGTAAGTATTTCGCCGACGGTTACTTGGGTAATTGGCACGGACACATTGACCGATATCGAGAAGGGACCTGGTGGTGTAGCACTCGGTGTTGGTGTGGCAGTTGGCGGCGGGTTCGGTAAAACTGTGTCTGTTAATGTCGGCATGGGTGTTACTGTGGGCGTCGCTGTAGGTATAAATGTGGCAGTTGGCATTGGCGAATTTGCTTTTACCTTCAGAAATTCATCGAAAGTTGCGCTAATGCGGGAATCCGATGTAATGACGACGC
Organism: Chloroflexi bacterium TSY; assembly: GCA_019217005.1. The sequence goes on along the minus strand of JAHBNG010000012.1, from coordinate 85,286 downwards.
TACCCACAAAACCGTCCGCCAACCGGGGCTGCTCCGCTGTACGGATTACCTCAGATCGGTTGGGTTCTATGCCGTTCAGGTTCAATGTTAGTTCATTCGCCCCCGATTGATCGACAAAATTGACGGTCACGTCTGCATTGTTCCCACCAAGATTCTGAACGGTAAGAATAGAGGAGCGCTCCGAATCATGGGCCACGTAGGGCATGATGAGACTCAACCCGGCATACGCTTCGCTGTAAGATAGATAGCTACCATAGGAAGCCAGCAGATCGCCGCCAACGGATTCGGTCAGCTCACCCAAGGCTAATGGATCATCGCTTGCAACAATCAAGCTGCCAGTGAATGCACTTCCCAGACCAAAATATTTGGAGAGCGATAGATACTGAAAGCCCTGTCCAGGAATCTCCTGCACATGACCGCTTTCACTATTTGGCTTAGCAAACTCGTACATAGTACCTTGAAACTGCAATGAAGTTGCCGCAAGATTCCCAAAGAAGATATGGGTATTGCGTAAGCCGCCATTTAAGATTGTGTCGTTATACGCTCGTTGGAGAAAATTGTAGGATACAGTTGGCCCGTCGGCATACGGTTGCGGAGGCATATCAGGCAGATTTTTCAAGCGCACAGAACGCTGTGTCGAGAAAAATGCAACGGGCGGGTAGAGTCCTATCTGATCCGTTTGCGAAGTGGGAGCGAGAAGACCCGCAAGCGGTTGGTTGGCGCTAACCCGAAGCCAGCCCGTAAAGTCCGCTGGTAGATCAAGCGCATCCGCTGAGATGGTCGCTCCACCTGCGGGTATCAAACTCTCGCTTATTGTATCTGCCACCTCACCAACCGCGGTTAACGCCTGGATCTCTACCGTGGCGAAAATTGAATCGGTATTCAAGAGGTACACCGTCGAATTTTTCTCTGTTGACTTGAAAAATGGCCCAAAATAGAGAGTGTTGGTGATAGATGATTCTGGCGTGCCTCGATATAGGGAGAGCGTTTGCGTTTCCTCATCGTAAATGCGCACCACGCTTGAGAGCTTCTGGGTTGAATAAACAAATGCAGTGTAGAGTCCATCATTCAAATTGAAGTGGCTAGTGGAAGTGGCGTCGAGTGCAATTGATCCTCCTACATTCAGAGAGTCATCTGACCCGACATGGGATTCTCCGTTGCTATCCACAAACACGATCACAAATGTGGCACTTTCATCACCTTCATTCAATAAATATAGGGTTGACTGGGTGCTGCTATCTTTTCTGAAAACTGGGTGAAGGATTTTGTAAACTGATGGCCCAGGATCGTCTTTAATAGCCCTGATGTCGCTGCTTTGGCCAATAAACGTACTTACAGGTCGTGTTGTTGCTTCCTCACTCTCATCGTACAAATGTTGGGGCGACTGAGCGAATGAAGTAACACTCATGAATAAACCGACTATCAGCATAATGGAAATAAATTGAATGGGTCTGGCTAAATTTGATTTGGGTGTACTACTTACATTCGGGGTAAACATATTTGTCTCCAAGTAAATCGATCTAAAAATTAAGTTGTAAATAGCGGCAAGCTAACGCTTACACGAGCCACGTCTTCTGCTTTCAGCATAGCTACCCATCGTAGTCCATATCCATCGTCCTGCCCGATGCTAGCAATACCAACGTCAAAATTACCGTTAGCCGCAGTATCGTCGTCATAGGGTTCTTTGGCCCCATGTCAGGTATCCAGGGCAACGGTCTCCCCCAAATCGCCCCACCACCTCGACTCAAAATCAATCAGCCAGGTGCTGGATGCCCGGTAAATGGGCATGGCCAAAACCGAGAGGTAGTACGCAATCGAGCCACATAGAAGCGCGTTTAGCATCAACAGCCAAAGCCACTTGCGGACGAATCGTGCAATTCCCCTGAGATTGACTCCAACATTCAAAACCATATCCCTTCCTACCGTTTTTTACCGCCGCCGCATCGCATATCCAACCACACCCGTTGCGCCGATTCCAAAAAGCAGTAGAGTGAGCGGCTCGGGGACGGAAATCGGTTCTGTGGGATGCGAAATCTGTGTTGATGCACCAGGCAATGTTGGTTCTGGCGTTGGGGCACTGTCAACAGGGGCAAGTGGAGTTATGTCGGCAAAAACAACTATGTCCTCTGACGGTACGTCACGAGGAATCAGGCCGGGCCCTCGTGCTTCGACAACGAGCTGGCAACTGTCAGGCATAATCACAGCAAAGCATCGTTGATTTGGAACGCTACAGTCATTAAGTGAGGCATCGGTCAAAACTTGACCAGGGGCAGGATAGGGATCCGACGGTGGAGTCGGAACGATTGGTGTCGATGTGGGGTTGGGGGCAGGATAGGGATCCGATGGCGGGGTGGAAACGATCGGCGTTGACGTGGGGGTAGCTGGTGGTGGAGTAGAGGTAGGGGGACGAGGCGTCGGTGTAGGAAAAACAATAGGGAATAGCTCCCCGTTCACGATCCATGCGCTGATGTAATATAACGGATTCATCCAGAATGTGATCTGTTCGCCAGGGAAATAGATCGTTTTGTTCGGTTCCCACGTGAGCAAATCCGGTGGCATTCCGTAGGCGATCCTGGGTACACACTGAGTTGGAGTGGCTGTTGGTGTCATCGTATTCGTGGCCGTTGGTGTCACCGTACTCGTGGGAGGAATCGTCCCAGTTGGAATTGTGCCAATTGTACCCCCAGGAGGCACAGTCCCAGTCGGAATTGTGCCAACAATGGTTGCCGTTGGGTCTTGTGCCCTGGCTGTGGCGGCCAGGAGAAATAGTAGGAAAACGGAAGAGATGATGGTTGAACGCATGATGTTTCCTTTCTGTGCCCACTGTTTTTACCGATGCCGCATTGCGTACCCAACAATACCCGTTGCGCCGATTCCAAAAAGTAGCAGAGTGAGGGGTTCGGGTACGGAGATCGGTTCTGTGGGATGCGAAATCTGTGTTGATGGACCAGGCGATATTGGTTCTAGCGTTGGAGCACTGTCCAGAGGAGCGACTGGAGTTATGTTGACGGCAACGATTGGAGTACTGTTAACAGGAACTAAGATGTTCTCTGACGATACGTTACGAGGAATTAGGCCGGGCCCTCGTGCTTCGACAATGAGCTGGCAACTGTCAGGCATGACGACGGCAAGGCACTGTCGATTTGGAACGATACAGTCATCAAGCGAGGCGACGGCCAAAGCCTGATCAGGTGCTGGATAGGCGGCTGATGTAGGAGTGGGAACAATTGGCGTCGAGGTGGGGTTTGGCGCCGGATAGGGAGCCGATGGCGGAGTAGAGGTAGCAGGAAGAGGTGTCGAAGTGGGAACAACAACCGGGAATTCGCGCCCATTCACTATCCATGCAGTTATGTAATACATCGGATTGATCCAAAATGTTATCTTTTCACCAGGCAGAAAGATCGTTTTGTTACGTGGTTCCCATGTGAGTAAATCCTGCGGCATTCCGGAAGCGATCCTGGGTACGCATCGAGACCAAACGGATGTTGGTGTCATCGTATTCGTGGGAGGAATCGTACCAGTTGGAATCGTGCCAGCAATGATTGCAGTAGGGTCTTGTGCCCTGACTGTTGATGCCAGGAGAAATAGTAGGAAGATGGATGAAACAATGATTGAACGCATGATCTTGCCTTTTTTGATAGTATCTCTGTTACCTCGCACTCACCACCGTGATCGACTCAGAACAGCCGCTAAAATAGTGCCATTCCCAGCCGCCGTAGCCACATTTGTGGTCACCAAACGCCGTGACGCAAAAATCAGTTGTCCCAGGTGATTCGGCTCTCAGCACGAAGTCTCTGTGCGAAACTCGTGTGGGTGAAAGCGGAACAAACAAGGAATTATTAGAAAGCGTCAAATCAATCGTGCCCCCAATACATCCGTAGCTTTCGGTTTCGAGAGATGTCGTCACAGTGAGGATTTCGCCAACGGTTACTTGCGTCGCGGGAATGGACACATTAACCTTCACAGAGTAGTAAGGAGTTGGGATGTCTGTTGGGGTTATGGTTGGGGTCGGAGTTATGGTTGGAGTTGGGGTGAAAGTCGGTGCTGGCGTGTCTGTTGGGGGAACCCAAGTTGGCGTGTCTGTCGGAGTTATGGTCGGTGTTGGCGTGTTTGTTGCTGGAAACTGGGTTGGTGTGGGAGTCTTCGTTGCTGTTAGCGTGATAGGTTCTGTTTCAACCTCGCGAGATGATTCATTTGAAATGAGCGGTAGATAGATCTGCATAAGCTCTTGCACAAATGCCGGAGGAAGGATGGCTGTCGACGGGCGTGTCTCGGTTGGCGTTGGCGTCGCTATTGGGTTTGGTTGTGCCGAGTCCGTTGGTGTAGCAGTTGGCGTGACGGTCGGGACTGGAACATTATTTTCCACTACACATTCGTCGGCCAGTTGGCTCTGATTAGCAATATAGGCGGCGAAGTTGTCACCAATCGCTGAGCGTTCTGAGGTCTGAGGATTGAAGAGCGCTCCATTGTATTGTCTTCCAATTTCATAATCATCATTAACGCTATACCAGGCAAAACGCTGTACGAGACGATACCCATCGTCTGGGTTGCCCAACGCCTGATCGGTCGCGTTGACCATGAAATCGAAGGTCTCGTTCATAAATTGGTTCACTACTTCAGGAGAAAAATCAGCGCCACTTCCCCTAAACCAATCTGGTAGTAAGACGCCCATTTCCGAAACATAGAGTGGCAGTCCCGTATAGCCATTGTCGCTCATCCACTGGCGGAAACGAACGATCTGCGCTTTGAAGATTTCCACGTCCGTGTGGGATGCTATCTCAATACGCCTACCGTCGACGGCCTCGACACCCCTGGGGATTCCAGCACCCCAACAGATGTTTGGATCATTGTAGTGAGCGCAACTTGCCTCATTGAGGATGTGGTTGTGGATTGACCATCCATCTGCTGGCAACTGAGTTTCATATATTTCTTTGTATCTTTTTAGAACCAGATCCAGATATTTCAAACGAATCTCTGTTGGCTGCACAATTGAACCCGGGAAGATCCGTGCAGTGGGATCTGCAGCCTTGAGCAAATAATAAAGCTCATGGTAGGCTTCGGCATAGGTGGTTGGCTCCACGTCATCTTGGAATATGATCCGATCTGGCTCGTTTCCGATGAACCAATCTGAACCAGGATTCTCATTCGCAATTCTCTGTAAGGTATTGGCATGTGGCGTGAAGCTGTAGCGGCCGTTTTCCTGGCTGCTCACATGGACAACCTGTGCATACTCCATCCCGTTAGGAGACTCTGGTGACGCGCTAGCAAAGTAATTCATGTACCATCCTGCGCCGACGGACGCTAGATCATAATTTGAAATAGGCTCCCATGGAGCGTGATTGACACCCATTCGACAAGTTGCTGAAGCAGAAAATGTTGCGGTTGACTCCGACAATGTCGTACTCATCTGGTCAATGCTCTCTATAGAGGACGTCCCATTCTGGCCTAACGCCACTTGTTGACGGTAACTGTAAAAAATGTTTAGTAGACCAAAGAGTGCTAGGATTGTGAATAGTACGATTGGTTTTTTCATTGCATATTACCCCTTCGATAATAATAACGCTACGCCGAATTACTGACTGAAAAGTGGTAGGAAGACGACAACTCTCTCTCTACCCGCCGGTATACCGACGCCCAACACCTGACGAATGCGATGATTCTCCCGGTCGGCAATGAAAAGATCGCCCTTGCTGTCCACCGCCAAATCGGTGGGATTGTTCAAATCGGCACTCGCCGCAAGACCACCATCGCTGTTATACCCCTGAATACCGCTACCGGCCACAGTCGTTATAAAACCAGTAATCGTGTCTACCTTGCGGATCCGTTGATTGCCCGTATCTGCAATAAAGAGGTTGTCACCTCTGTCCATCGTTACGCCGCTGGGAAATTGGAGTTGGGCATTAATGGCAAGACCGTTATCGCCGCTGTCGCCGATGACACCGGTACCGGCGATGGTTGTGATGAGGCCGGTCGTCGCATCGACCTTACGGATACGATGATTGTCTCTGTCCGCAATGAAGAGATTGCCACGGCTATCCACTGCGATGCCCGTTGGCGACCGGAGTCGGGCATCGGTGGCAGGTCGGTCATCGCCGTTGTAACCGCTTACATGGCTGCCCGCCACCGTTGTGATGAGGCCAGTCATCGCATCGACTTTGCGGATGCGGTGGTTGCCCGTATCGGCGATAAAGAGGTTTCCGGTGTCATCCACTGCCACGTCCGCTGGTCTGCGGAGTTGGGCTTCCGTCACAAGACCGTCATCGCCGCCATCGCCTGCTGTGCCGGAGCCCGCCACTGTTGTGATGAGGCCGGTGGTCGCATCGACCTTGCGGATACGGTGATTGCCCACATCGGCAACGAAGAGATTGCCCCCACCATCTGTTGCGACACCCGTTGGCTCATGCAGCAAGGCTCCCGTCGCAAGCCCATCATCGCCCCCATCGCCCACTTCACTCGTCCCTGCCATGGTGGTGATGATGCCGGTGGTTGTGTCCACTTTGCGGATGCGGTGCCTCTTTGGCTCGGCGATGTAGAGATTGCCACTCTGGTCTACGGCCACACCAGAAGGCATATAGAGGGAGGCACTGCTCGCAGGCCCTCTATCACCAGGATGCACACAACAGCCACTGCCAGCTACAGTCGTCACGAGTCCGGTCGCTGCATCTACCTTGCGGATGCGGCGGTTTCCCCGATCTGCGACGTAAAGGTTGTCGTCTTTGTCTATTGCAATATCGGCAATGTCATCGAGTTGGATGTGGATGGCTAGACCATGCTCACCGTTATATCCCGATTGGCCAGTGCCGGCCACAGTTGTCACAATGCCAGTCGCCGCCTCTACTCTGCGAATGCGGGCATTGCCGGCATCGGCGATGAAGAGATTCCCCATGCTGTCTACTGCCACACCAGATGGTCGAGCGAATTGTGCGCTAGTGGCTGGTCCTCCATCGCCACTATACCCTTCCTCAGCCAAACCAGCTACGGTGGTGATGATATTGGTGGTCGCATCGACTCTGCGGATGCGATGGCCGTCAACAATAAACAGATTGCCGCTCCGGTCCAGCGTGATGTCACGCAGTGCGCCGAATTGGGCATCAGTCGCCGGACCACCATCACCATCCATTCCTTGTTCACCGCTGCCAGCAATGGTGGTGATGATGCCATTGAACCCATCCACTCGACGGATGGAATGATTGCCTCTGTCTGCGATGTAGAAGTTGCCGCTGCCGTCTACCGCTACATCTTGTGGAAGCACAAGTGTTGCACTGATGGCAGGCGCGTGATCACCACTGTACCCCCGCTTGCCCGTGCCTGCCACAGTGATAATAATGTTGGTGATTGCACCAACCTTGCGAATGCGGCGGGCCGAAAGATCCGCCATATAGAGGTTTCCACTTTCGTCTACTGCGATGCCAGGGGGAGGAGAGAGGCTGGTGCTAGTTGGGTGAACACCGTCGCCGTCGTAGCCCCACTCACCATTGCCCGCGATGGTGAGTATGACACCCGTGGCAGCATCAACTCTGCGAATGTAGATTCGATCTGCAATGTAGAGATTCCCGCCACCATCTATTGCAATGTCCGTTGGATCATCGAGATGGGCATCGATTGCAGGCCCATGATCGCCACCAATTGCCCCCGCAACAGTGGTAATCAGCCCTGTCGTTGCATCAACCTTGCGGACGCGCTTGTTCGGGCTGTCTGCAATCCAAAGATTTCCGCTGCTGTCGACTGCGATGTTGGAGGGCCAATGGAGTGTGGCACCAATCGCAGGACCATTGTCGCCGCCATGTCCCTTTTTACCGCTTCCTACTATGGTAGTAACGATACCGGTCGTCATATCCACTTTACAGATGCGATTGTTAAATTGGTCAGAGATGTAGAGGTCGCCGCGGCCATCTATTGCTAAACTGGTGGGGCGATTAAACAGCGCTTTAGTAGCCAAACCATTGTCGCCGCCATGTCCCAACTCGCCATTGCCTGCTATCGTGGTGATGATGCCTGTCACAGCGTCTACTCTGCGGACGCGACTATTATGATGATCAGCAATGAAGAGATTGCCGCTGCTGTCTAACGCAACGTCTGTTGGGTAGGAGAACTGTGCATTGGTGGCCGGGCCGTGATCTCCGCTGTACCCCCTCACACCTGTGCCTGCTACCGTGGTGATGATACCTGTCGTCGCGTCAACCTTGCGAATACGTTCATTTCCGTCGTCAGCGATAAAGAGGTCGCCGTTGTTGCCCACCGCTATGTGCGAAAATCCAGCAAGCTGCGCATGGATAGCGAGTCCCCCATCGCCACTGTAACCCGCCTTCCCGGTGCCGGCGATGGTATTGATGATATCGGTGGCGGCATCGACCTTACGGATGCGATAGCCTCCTACAATGAAGAGATTGCCGCTGTCGTCTATTTCTATGTCAGAGAAATAATCCAGTTGTGCGTTGAGGGCGGGTCCATGATCACCACTGTGGCCTCGCCGTCCGGTGCCTGCCACGGTGGTGATGATGCCGGTAGTGGCATCGACTTTGCGGATTCGATAACTTCCGTTGTCCGCGATGTAGAGATTGCCATGACTATCCACTGCTACGTCCCGTGGGGTGAGAGTCGCATTTGTTGCGAGGCCATGATCGCCATGACTGTGGACAGAACCAGGACCAGCCACCGTGAGAATTGTCCCAATTTTGTCTTGAGCATGGCCTGGTGCGATGCTACTCATCAGAAGAAAAAGGACCAGCATCACCGTTCGCACAGCGGCAGACGCTCTCAAACGTGGTTTGTTTCGTCGCTGCCTATCTAGATTCGATGATGCGAGACGCAGGACAAAACTCAGTAGATAAACATGCGGTGAGCCAACACAACAGGGGATGAAAAATGTGTTAAAGTGTGGTGGCAGCCGCCGAACAGAAATCGGGAAAGGTCCGTGGTCAAGTAAAGAACGCTCAGTAGCTAGATTGGTGTACACCGACGCACCACGGGATGTGGACGTTCCTCGGGACGAAACACGCAGGGCAGACTGTGCTCACAAGCGGATGGTAGTGGCGTGTGTGGTAGATGAATCAGGGAGGATGGAGCAGGTGCGCAAGCGATTTGGGACAACGACGGTCGAGTTGGAGGGGTTGAGGTCGTGGCTGTCGTCGTATGGGATCACGCATGTGGCGATGGAGAGTACGGGAGTGTATTGGAAACCGATCTACAATGTGTTGCATGAGCATTTTGAGGTCTGGATTGTGAATGCCCGCCATCTGGCACAGGTGCCTGGTCGCAAGACGGATGAGAGCGATGCGGCCTGGATCACGAAACTGATGAGTTATGGACTGCTGGAGCGCAGTTTCATTCCAGATGTGGAGCAAAGGGACTTGCGAGACCTGACGCGCTATCGGACGCGTCTCTTGCAAGAGAAGAGTGCGGCAGTCAATCGCCTGCATAAGGTGTTGGAAGATGCCAACGTCAAGTTGGGATCGGTGGTCACGAGCATCCAAGGTGTATCGGCACGCCAGATGATCGAGGCCCTGATTGCAGATGAGATGGACCCAGAAGCCATGGCTGACTTGGCACAAAAGCGGCTGCGGGCCAAGATTCCCCAGTTGGTTGATGCGTTGACGGGACTGGTCCGTCCTCATCATCGTTTTATGCTGCAAGAAGTTCTGCATCATCTCGATCACCTGAATGTACGCATTGATGCCCTCAATCAACAGATTGGGGTCCTCATGGCTCCATGCTGACCTCATCGCACGCCTAGATGCCATTCCCGGTGTGGGGCGAGTCGTCGCCGAGATAATTCTGGCGGAGATCGGTCCCTCGGTCGAAAGCTGGCCCTCAGCTAAGAAACTGGCCTCCTGGGCTTGTGTCTGTCCTGGCAACAACGAATCGGCGGGCAAACGCAAGAGTGGTCGCCGACGAAAGGCCAGAAATGGTTAGTCACCGCCCTCGTTGAAGCGGCTTGGCCGCCTCTCGCACCAAGGACACCTATCTCGCCGCACAGTTCCACCGTCTCAGGCACGACGCGGAGCCAAGCGGGCAGCTATTGCCGTGGCCCATTCCATCTTGACCATCGTCTATCATCTCATCGACAAGCCCGATGCCGTCTTTGAAGAACTCGGCGGCGACTTCTTTCTCAAACGACGCAAGGAGCATGCACAAGCCGGCGCACTCAAAACCCTCGAGTCCCTCGGCTTCAAGGTTTTCTTGGCACCGACCGCCTAAGTACGGTGCTCACTACAACTGATTTGCGTTGGGCACAGGCAACGACGCCACCCACTCTGGCGGGTCAACTTGGACCCGCTTCTTATTCAACGCGGCCTTTAACCCCTCTCTCTCTTCTCTTGCTGCCCTTTTTTTCAGGGCAGATCCATAATGTGTCTTATATTCATGGAAGCCTTGAAGTAAATTTCAGGCTGACAGCAGAAGACCACTAAAGTGGACTGATTCTCGTGCAGCCGGTTGGTTGGTATCGGTCCAGTCATCTGAAGATGACTTTGGCTATTAGCTGGGAATTGATTCCCTGACGTGTCTTGCGACAATGCACACCCATTCCGCGAAAATCTGGTCGACTGAGTCTTGTGTGAGGGACGATATCATCATCCGAAGGCCTATTGGCTGGTAGTTGCTTGAAGAGACGCTGTATAAGACTTTTTAGAGAAACGAAAGAGACGAAAGCTGGTTTATGGTCTGAGCTGGTCATTGTACGATTCCATGTTGATATGCGCTTACTATCGCATTAGAAGCGGCAAGAAGGTCGGACAGCCTTTGTGATCGGCCGAAGCTCTTACACCAACGATTTTGCGAACGCGATGGTTATAGGTGTCAACGATATAGAGATTGCCCTTGCTGTCCAACGCCACATCAATTGGTGAGTTGAGCAGGGCACTCGTTGCCGGGCCATCATCACCACCATATCCAGACGAGTCATGGCCCGCAATCGTAGTGATGATGCCGGTACAGGCATCCACCTTGTGGATCCGAGAGTCAACTGCAATAAAGAGATTCCCGTTGCGATCGACGGCCAGACCTTTTGGATAGGAGAGACCCGCGCTCATGGCGGAGCCATCGTCACCGCCGTGATTGGACGAACCCGTTCCCGCCACAGTTGTGATCATGCCGGTGGAGGCATCCACCTTGCGGATGCGCTTGTTTCCTGTATCCGCGATGTAGAGATTTTTTCGCTTGTCGACCGTCACATCGGCAGGACCATTGAGACGAGCATTCGTGGCAAGCCCGTGATCGCCGCTAAACCCCGCTTCTCCCGTGCCCGCAACAGTGGTGATGATCCCCGTCGTTACATCTATCCTGCGTATACGGTGATTATTTGTGTCTGCGATGTAGAGATTACCGCTGGCATCCAAAGCCACGCTGAAATGCCCACTGATCTGTGCGTCGATGGCGGGGCCATTGTCACCGCTATAGCCCGACTTGCCCGTTCCTGCCACAGTCGCAATCATGCCAGTGGAGGCATCCACCTTGCGGATGCGATTGTTCCCAGCATCCGTAACGCGACCATCTACGGCTATGCGCTCAGGACGCAAGAGCTCAGCGTTGGTGGCGAAACCAAGATCACCGCCGTATCCGCAACAGCCGATGCCTGCGACAGTCGTGATGATTCCGGTGGTGGTGTCTACTCTACGGATGCGATGGTTGTACGTATCTGCAATAAAGAGATTGTCGCTGCCGTCGACTGCGATTCCAGAGGGTGAAATGAGTTGGGCGGTGGTCGCAGAAGCTCCATCACCAATGGCCATGATACCTGCCACGGTCGTGATGATCCCAGTGGTGGCGTCCACTTTGCGGATGCGATGGTTGTACGTATCCGTAAGATAGAGATTACCGTCACGGTCCACTGCCATGTTGCTGGAAATTGAGAGCTTAACATTGGTAGCCATCTCGCCATCATCGCTATACCCACTCTCACCATTGCCTGCAACGGTCGAGATGATGCTTGTCGCTACATCCACCTTGCGGATGCGCTTGTTGCCAGGATCAGCGATGAACAAATTGCCGCTTTTGTCTAACACAATGTCGGAGGGATATTGGAGCAATGCGCTTGTGGCAGATCCGTTATCACCGAGAAGTCCCACCGGACCGATACCTGCCATGGTGGAGATCGTGCCTGTATGGGCGTCCACCTTGCGGATGCGATGGTTGTGACGGTCAGCAATGAGGAGATGATTGCTATTGTCCACCACCACGTCAGACGGACCATGCAGATGGGCATTGATGGCAGAATGACCATCACCACTGTAATCCGCTATGCCCGTACCGGCTACGGTCGAAATGATGCCTGTCGTGACGTCCACCTTGCGGATGCGACTGTTCCCAGCATCCGCAAAGAAAAGATTATTGCTGTCGTCCACAGCAATGCCGTGTGGGGCATTGATTTGGGCATCGAGAGCAGGGCCATTATCACCACCATAACCTCGCTCGCCAGTACCCGTCACAGTCGAGATGATGCCTGTGGTGGCGTCCACCTTGCGGATGCGATGGTTGTTCGTATCCGCAATGAAAAGGTTCCCACTGTCATCTAGGGTTATGCCGAAAAGTGCATTGATTTGAGCATTGATAGCAGGACCATCATCACCACTGTACCCTCGCTCACCAGTGCCTACGATGGTGGTGATGATGCCAGTGCTGTTCTCTATCTTGCGAATACGCTGAGTATAGCTATCAATAAAGTAGAGGGTGCCACTGCTATCTACGGTTATGCCGTTGGGGAAGCCCAATTGAGCATCCGTGGCAGCGATATGCTCTCCGTTATAGAAAGTGGGTATGCCAATACCGGCTACCGTTGTAATGATGCCATCTGCAATCGTTCCGTTTGTTGTCTCGCTCGCAGCTTCATCATCGACTGATTTTTGGCTGTGGCTTGCGGCAGCGTTACTGAGCACAAGCACCACAACCAATATGATAACCAAAACAGCGTTGGAAATGGAATGCATTGACCTATTCCTTATCTTATGCTCGCGTAACCCATTTTGGACGGGTTCTCGCCAAGATCCCTCATTAAATATTTAACAATTCAGCAATTCACCATTGACAATTAATTCTGTTCTTCGGCCTCATCGATTCACGAGCGGCAGAAAATAGGAACATCTGCTCGTGCCTTCAGGTGCGCCAACGCCAGATACTTTGCGGATGCGATGACCGGCCGCAAAAAAGAGATTGCCACTGTCATCAATGGCCACGTCAGTGGGACTACCCAACCGGGCACGGTTCGCGGGACCACCATTGCCAAAGTAGCCATATTGGCCAGTGCCTGCTACAGTGGTGATGATACCCGTGGTGGCCTCTACCATGCGGATGCGATGGCTGCCGATGTCGGTGATGTAGAGGTTGTCATTGCCATCCACAGTTACGCCGACCGGAGAGTGTAATTGCGCTTCGGTGGCGGGCCCGTCATCGCCGCCGTCACCCGTTTCACCAGTTCCCACGACAGTTGTGATGAGACCCGTAGCAGAGTCTATCTTGCGGATGCGATGGTTCTTTGTGTCCGCGATGTAGAGGTTATTGTGGCTATCTATGGCTATTTGAGAAGGACCACCTAAGAGTGCGCGGGTGGCGGCGATGTTATCTTCGTTATAGAAAGGAAAGCCAGTCCCCGCAATCGTTATGATTGTGGCGCTTGATTCGTCGCTGCTTGGCATCTGAGGCTCTGTTTCCTGCCCACGGCTGGCATCTGCATGACGAATGAAGAAGAGTAGGGCCACAGCCAAAGACAACACAATATTGGAGACAGATGCCGGTTGATCAGTTCGTTTGGTCATTGGTCTGTTCGTTAAAAAAGCTTTCAGCTATCAGCCGTCAGCTGGAATCGGGCCTTGTCTCGCTGCTGATTTTTACATTTTCCTAGGGGTGGTTCATTTTAGGCGGACAATTAGGTTTACATTTTTGCAAAGAGAAAAGATGTTTATATTTTCTACTTTGAGCCATGCTCAGGCAGAAAATGACCTCATATAGATTTTTATCTATGTATCAAAAGTGTAAACCTAATTCTGAACCACCCCTTTTCCTATACTCAGTAGATCCAAATTTCAGGTTTTGAGAGAGAATTCTGGCTAAACAGTTGACATAAATACAAATTTGCCGGTCGATATCTAGTTTTTGCGTTAGATTTGGGCGATTTTCAGATATGAAATAGGTTGTTTTCTGTAACCGAAATCTGAATAAATGACTCCAAAATCCCTGCAATCTCGACTGAAAATCGCCAAAAACGCCAAATTTGGATCTACTGATACTGTGAAAAAAGCCTTCAGCTATCAGCCGTCAGCCAGGTCGAAACGACCACTCCATGAACAGCTGGAATCGGGCCTTGTCTCGCTGCTGATTTTTATACTTTCCTATACTCAGTAGATCCAAAATGTGCCTTTTATCCGCGGAGGTAGCATTCTCTATTACACGCAGTAGACATAATCCTGCATTTCTCAGTCAAAACAGACTCGAGCGGGCCAAATGGTCCGAGATTCTCTACTGCGTCTTTTTTCGCCATTTGAACGCTCTACCTCTGAGAAATCCTACTGCGTGTAATCTCTAATGCGGCTCTACTCGACTGTGACCGGCGTTAGAGAACGCTGCGCCATGCATGGCGACTCCGCAGGAATTTGGATCTACTGATACTATGAAAAAAGCTTCGTGTTCTAGTCCTCGGACCTCTCATCCGACTGAGTGCGGGTGGGACGCCCGAGGACTAAGACCTACAAGTTACTTCTAGAGGGTTACTCACTAAGACGATCATTTAATCTCTTTCGCGACGGGTCTAATCGTAATTGATGAGAAATGAGTGAGGTTGTCGTGGGGTAAAAAAAGGAAAGTGAGGTTAGTTGGAGCGTGTGGCGACATGAATAAGCCCCGCTCGCATGAACGGGGCTTATTATCTTTACGACGATTCTTGCGGTGGCTGACCAATCTCTCGTTCCAACGCCCGCAACCGCTCATCATAATCAAGCAGCCGCTGGATGATATGCCCAATCGCCATCTCAAGTGAGAGTTCGCCCTTCTTCCACAACTCAAGTACTTTACTTTCTGGTAAAAGAAAAGAGATGAGGTGAGAAATGTGACAAAAAGCGGTTAGCAGTTCATCCTAAAGGTAGAGAACCCAAAAAGGAGGAAGGAATGCTAACCGCGCCAGAAATAACTATAGCAGTACTGATGAATGTATTGCAAGTAACGCCGATGGGAACAAACGTAAATGTAATGCGTCTGATGTGGGCAATGCTGAATGGGTCGTTTCTGAAAAGTCGAGGAGCAATCCATAGCGCATTGAAAGAAAGCGGGTTTGAAGATGAGGAGCTCCGGCGAAGCTGGTGGAGCTGATATGGATCATGGGATATCACAAGTCTGCTGGGGTCGTGGCAAGAAGAAGTGGAAAGGGGAATGGGAGGCAAAAAAGTTAGAAGGATACCGAGTGAAAAGCATAGATATCACAGGGTTCTGGCGACCGAAGCTGCAAGGGAAAGTGAACCGACTCTATAACTCAACGGCTCGTCGGCATTGCCCGCGCTCATCTTTGGAGTGATGATAAGCTCGGGGGAGATAGGCGGGAAGCGAGTGCCACTGCTCAAGGCAATCATGAGATGCACGGTTGGAACAAAGGAAAGTGAGTTTCGGAAAAAGCTGCTGACAGAGACGAAGAAATCACTGGAGTCAGACGAAGTGGCGGTGGTCGATGCCGGGTTTACAATCAGAGAAATGCTAGAAAGCGGCATAGACCGATTTGTCCTGCGGGAAGCCATTAACTGCACAGTGCGCCGCAATGAGTTCCCCAAACGCAAAGAAAAAAGGCAGACCACCTGAATATGGTGATATTGTGCGTCCGCTCTCTCGCAGCTATAAGGGAAAGCGACTCGAGGCTACAACTCCGGACTCGTCTGGTCGCTTTCTCTATAGTGGTCGCCTGATTTGCTATCAAGCATGGCACAATCTCGTCCCCAGAACAACCAAGGTGGATACAGCCAACCGTACCTACTCGATTTACGTCATTCAGGATCCGGCCTACAACACACCTTTGGTTTTGGCGACCGTTATGACTTTGCAGCCTGAAACCATTTATCTTGTCTACCTGGAACGCTGGCCTGTTGAACCTCCCCCCCTTGGCTTCCAAGCAGATGATTGGCTTACATCGTCAATTTGTTCATGCCGATGAGGCTTGTTTCCGCTTACCTGAACTGGGGCTGCTGGCTGGCAATCTTCTTTCCCATTTAGCCGCTTCTCTTCCTCCCATACCGACTGGCTACTGGGATCGAGAGCCTCAATCCACTCCCGGCAGGCTGCGCCGTGTTCTCTCGAGTGCTCTTTTTCCAACTCCTGACCAACTCGACCCTGACTTTCGGAAAAAGGCCTCGGTTTCACACCATTTCCCTAAAGGCGTTCTCGCTCATCGCCGCCTCAATGCCGCTGCTTAAACTAGCCGAGCACTATTTTTACATTTTATCCCGTTTTTTCAGGGTGGATTCTTTTTTCCGCCCCTTTCGGTTTGCCCTTTGTCACTCAAGCCTTTACCAGAAAGTAAAGGAGTCATGTCTTTGGTAAATAGGTGGCCATAGAATTGATCTCCTTCTATGATAAAAATGGGAGTGTGTCCCAAAGTGTGTAAATGCAGCCGACTCTCTGACTGAGAGTCGACCCTTTACTCGCTTTGTGGTACACACTCTAGAAAATGGATAGAAACATTGCTCACCAAACTAAGATGCATAATTTGCGCGCGCTCGCCTGATGAGCAATCACCAACAGAAATGAAAAGCGACCGCCTCCAACGCAACAACGGCAAGGACGGTCGCTTTTTGTTTCCACCATAGAAGATAGATACAATAAGTGAAGCCTCCTCGCTGCTAGTCCAGCTTGGACGGTTAGCCGCCTTTGTCGTGTCTGGTGCACGCAGAGGCGGCGCTTTTCATTGTGCGATATGATAGCATGAGCTGTGTATGGCAACAAATGTCGTTTCTTTACAGTATGTGCTAACCGACAGGACATCGTGGAGTAAACCGTTGGCGGAGATACCGCCAGAACATCGTGGAGGTTTTTGTTGAAAAGACCGCCAGCAAAGCGTGTAGATTAGCGTTTATTTATCCGACAATTCGTACTTGAATTGTTTGACGAGACGACCTTTGTGATAAATCTTCAAGACACGCATCTTGGTGAAGAGCGACGCCTTGATATACTGAAACTTGAGTCGGCGACCAACTTTGAATTGCTGGCTCAAGATATTTACAGTGCCGTTGGACTTAACCAAACGGATGAAAGAGACTTTGCCGACGGAAATGGGATGCTTCTCCAGATGCAACCGACAATCGGCCGGTAATTTTCGCAATTGTTTGCTACGTCGATAAGCAACGGTTGTCTGATGACCAAGGTGGGCATGGACATGTTGTTCATT
Source organism: Chloroflexi bacterium TSY (assembly GCA_019217005.1). The sequence continues at coordinate 67,933 of JAHBNG010000012.1, read as the reverse complement.
GACGGTCAAGATAAGGCGAGAAACCTGACGGCGTACATCAAAGGGACGACGATAGGTGCGCTCAAGTAGAAGAGGCTGAAACCAGCCGTTAAACTGTTCGACAGAGCCGTTGTAACAGGGTTGGCCTTCCGGGAGGAAAGAGACTTCTACTTGTAATCGCAAAGCCAGTCGAATGACTCGGCTCAGTGAGCGGGCAGCGGTGCCCCAACCAGTAAATTCTTTGCCATTATCGAACTGAACGATGGCTGGGATGCCGAGCTTCATCCAGGCATGAACCAAGAATTCAAGAACCGTATCAGAGGTACGGTTGGTGACGAACTCGATATAGACAGCCTGATCAAAGATGTCCCGACAGACCAGAAAGTAGTAGCGAGTCTTATCATCTTTGAGATAGCGAGGTCCAACAAAGTCAACCTGATGCACCTGATTGCTATCCTGCGCCTGCGGTCCCGGATATTCGGTCCGTGCAATTCGAGGAGCAAGCTGCAAGGGTGGACAGGATAATCCAGCCTGATTGACAATCCGCTCAATTGTCCGTGCTGATGGTAGAGGCGTGTATCCCAAGTTTTCTAGTTCTGCTCGGATTTGCTCGGCGCCCACCAATCCGTATCGCGTCTCGGCTGTCGCTCGTTTGGTTAAGCGTTTCCGAATACTGATTATCGCTCGCTCAATATGGGGCGGTGTTCGATTCGTCACTTGCCGAGGAGCACGCGTCAAATCGTACAATCCTGCAGGTCCTACATCCATGTATCGACGCCACCACTTATGGAACCAACTCTCTGAACGATTTAATGTTTGGCAGATCGCTTCAATATTTTCTCCGGCCAGACGCAATCGGATCGCTGCTTGTCTTGCCGATAACTCATCGTGCATTTTGTTCTCCTTTCGCTTGCTGGCGGTTTCAGGAAAACACTATACGCGACCTTACCAAATTTCTGATGCTTACTATCCTTTTTATGACGCGTCTTTCCGACACAAACCTCCACGATGTTCTGTCGGTCTCTTGCGCTTTTTACTACACGTTTCGCTGTCGGTTAAAACCTCCACGATGTTCTGTCGGTTAGCAAGTATGTTTAAGGCAAATCACGAAGTTGGTCGTCAATCAATTTTGGTTCAACAGGATCTCATGTGGTAGATCCGCTTTGGTTTCGATACGCCTTCGGCTACTCAACCGGCGCTAACCGTTCTGGCCTTTGTCAACCACATGGATTCCAATTGAGCCTCAATTTTCTCGACAAGGTGATTGTATCGATGCTAACCATCCGCTGTGCAGCCTGCAAACGAAAATTGTGGAAGTATGAGAAGATCGGTCAGGGAGCAGTCTTGCGCTGTCACAAAGATCGCATCACGCGCCACTATGCGTATAATGAAGCGGGTGGAAAGATTCGCTGTTTGTGTGGCAAGGAGATTGGGATCGACAAAGGGACGTCCATTAAGATGATCGGGAATGCGTTTGTCTATTCGGGACAGAAACGGAATCGGTGATTGAGAGGTGTCGGTCTCAGACGATATCCTGGTTACTAACCATCGGTCTATTTGCATCGCCGTGTACTAGTGCACCATCCATGCTAAAAATACGAGTTATTAGACCATTGTTCAGCGAGCACGCCTCGTGCGGCGACCGGCACGAGGCGTGCCCACTTAACCCGAAATATAAGGCTAGATGATGCACTGGGAACGTTATGGCTGGTAGTGAGGTGCCTGATCTAAAGGATAGTTCTCCATTCATCTGCCTGATCTGATGGGAAACGATAATTTCTAAAAAAGACTGTTCTGTTAGACATGGTCAGATAAGTCGATAGCGTCTATACTCTCTTGATGATGGGCTTATGCGATGGGGCTCTTTAGATTCTGTTGACATTTATAGAATACCCAAAACTGATAGGTACCTGTGATTTATTTGCAGGCTTCTACAACCACATCACATTTTCAATTTGCTCATCAAATATATTGTGCAAATCGGGTCATTTTCAGGCTAGATTATAGCCGATTTGCACAATTTCCATCGATGAACCTTTCAATTTATATATCCAAACAACACATTGTTGGATGAACGTGCTTACATATAGGGTGATAGACAGTATCATGGAGAAGAAACTATGCGACGAAGCTTCTCTTTAACCTTCACAATCCTTGCTCTCTTAACCGGATTAACTGCCTGTGCAGTGCCAGCTCCACAAGCAACACAAGACACTACCGCTGAGCAAACAGTTATTGAAGAGCCAACAGAGGAACCTGCTGAGGAACCGGCCGAGGCGATGAAAGGCGAGACAGCCACCTACATTGTCGATACGGAAGCAAGTAGCGTTGAATGGCTCGGCTCAAAACCTATTGGAGCTTCCGATAGTGGTACCGTCGACATTGCAGAGGGGACAATGAGCTTTGATGGAGATCAGTTTGTTGACGGCACAATTACCATTGATATGACAACAATTGCCACGACAAGCCAATCGGGAGGCATGGCTGAACAATTAGTTGGTCATCTTAGTTCGGATGATTTCTTCGGCGTTGAAACATATCCTACTTCTATACTCGTGATCAAATCAGCCGAGCCGACTGATGTAGACAATCAATATTTGGTCAAAGCTGATCTGACAATCAAAGAGACAACAGGAGAAATCGAATTTACAACAGACGTAACCGTTGGAGACGGTACACTTACAGCAACCGCTGACATCGTTTTTGATCGTGCTGAATTTAACGTGCAATATGGTTCCGGTTCCTTCTTTGACAATTTAGGTGATAAGCTCATCAACGATGAAGTTGAAATGACCGTAACTCTGGTCGCAAATAACTAAGTACAGCGTAAACAAAGTATTGGCTCAACAGGATCTCATGTGGTAGACTCGCTTTGGTTTCGATACGACTTCGTCACTCAACCGGCGCTAATCTTCCTGGCCTTTGTCAACCACATGAATTCCCAAAGAGCCAAAGTATTTTGGCATTTTGGCCCTCGCCCCTGGCCCCTCTCCCAGCCTGGGAGAGGGGAATCTGGCTCCCTTCCTCCACGAGTGGGGGAAGGGCTGGGGATGGGGGCGAACAGACCGCATAACTTACTTTACGGAGTAATAAGGCTTTTCCAACAATTGAAATCCCTAATTTGATCTGGAAAAGCTCAAGCTCTACACGACGGCATAATTTTTCTGTGGATCAAACCAGATAAAGTAAAATCGTAAGCATTCAGCGAGTCAGCCATCAGCTCGGCACGTCCCTGTATTGTTCTATGACATCGACACCTCTAGAAATCGGCTCCATCGCGACCGCCTGCGTGCGCTGCTTCAGGAGAGTCACAGGCCAAATGGGGGCGCGAACAAACCGATCAGCTCAGGTGTACTATTTTATGAGATCGACACCTCTAGAAATCGGTTAGATCGCGACCCCCCGCGAACGCTGATTCAGGAGAGACACGCGCCAAATGAGGGGTCACGAACGGCCCGATCAGCTCAGGTGTCGATCTCATAAAACAGTACACTTCCCTGTCGAGACAAGCTGCTTAAACGCGTCAAGCTGATAGCTGACGTGCTGATAAGCTGATAGCTGACATGCTGACATGCTGATAAGCTGAACAGCTACGTAAAATCATATTTCATCACAACCCAAGTAAAGGACCTGTTGACGGGGAGAAACCAATGACAAAGCGGAAGATTCTGACATATATTCTCTGTTTGCTCATGAGCAGCTCCATCGTTGTGGCCGGAGTCGATTCACAATTCGTTTCTGCAAATGGAACTGTCTTTGGTACATGGAGGGATACTTATCCCGCTTCTTTATCCAGCAACGCAAGCTGCCAACTCTGTCATATGAATCCTACTGGCGGTGATGGATGGAACGCCTACGGATGGAGCATCCGGCAAGGAATCAAAGAGAGTGGTCTTTCGATTGCGGATGCAATTGCCGCAGCCGAAGCATTGGATGCAGATGGCAATGGCAAGACCAATTTGGAAGAGATTAGGCCAATCCAAAAAATAAAATATACGCGAGAAGGTGTTAAACTAGCTCTCCAAAAGGAGCAAAAATGACAATCTCGCCAGAAATGGTTGAAGTCTTGAAAGAGACGAAGGCCATGTTAAGTGGATACGAAAGAAGGCACTTCATGGCCCAAACGGTCAAAACGATATGCGAAGGGAGTCCGACGAAAGCAGAACGAGAGTTGGGCTGGAATCGGGCGACGATAGCCAAAGCCCTGGAAGAACTAGAAGGCGGCTTCTGTTATGTCGACCAAAGCCACCGACGTGGTCGCAAAAAAAGCCGAAGACCATATCCCCACTTTACTGGCCGATATGGTTGAAATCGCCGATCAATTCAGCCAGACCGATCCCACCTTTCGACCCCCCCAATTGTACACTCGACTAACCGCCGCCGAAATGCGTACCCAGCTCATCGAGCAGAAAGGATACACAGATGAGGAATTGCCTGGCGAAGAGGCCATCCGCTTGAAGCTCAATGAGTTAGGCTATGGCTCAAACCGGGTCAAAAAAAGTCAACCAGTGAAAAAGATCCCAGAGACCGATGCGATCTTTGATAGAATTCATCAGATCAATCAAGAAGCGGATGCAGACGAGACGGTTCTGCGCCTCTCTTGGGATGCCAAAGCGACGATTTTACTTGACCGTTTCTCGAGAGAAGGGATAAGTCGAGTGGTTGTCAAAGCGCTCGATCATGACTTTCAAGATAAGAAGACCGAGAAAGTCACTCCTTTTGGCATTTACCTCCCTTCAACCAAGGAACTCTTTCTTTACTTGACTCAGTCGAAAGTGACAGTGACTGTATTGTCGACTGCCTGATTGATTTTGGGAAAGCGTACGTGAACACTTTCCTCACGTCAAGACCCTCGTGATCAATCAGGACAATGGTCCCGAAAATCATACCCGTCGGACTCAGTTTATGTATCGTCTCTCTATTCAGCTCGCCTGCTACCCTCCTTATCACAGTAAATACAACCCCATCGAACGGGTTTGGGGCCATCTTGAAAACACTGGAACGGTTCTCTTCTCGATTCTCTTGAGACCGTTCTCAATTTTGCCCGTTCTTTTCGCTTTAACCAACTACAACCCTTCGTTCACCTGAATTCCACTCTTTATGAGACCGGCGTCAAACTCACTCAGAAAGAGATGGACCGTTTGGCACAACGCTTCCAACGTTTACCTGGTTTAGAAAAATGGTTTGTCCTTATTCCCCCTCTCCATTCTCTCGTTCGCGTATAATTATTTTTTTGGTTTAGCCTTAACGCCAGCACCCTGCCAGGTTGGACCCTTGGCAACGTGAATACTGTCCACTTTAAAGATGGTTCCACCATGACAAATCAGCCTCCGCCCAACCCCGGAGTTGCATTGGACATTAGAACAGAGTTTACGAATCCCATTACAATGTCGATCACGAGCAGTGGAAGTATATCAGTTGCGCTGAAACCCATCGCAGATGGGCTAGTTTCACCGCTCGTTGGAACAGCGACGGCGAGTATGCCGGGAGCGCTCTTTGTTGCCGACCAACCTGGGCAGGTCTGGAAAGTCGATTTGGCAACCGGAGCCAAATCGACCTTCTTGGATGTCTCCGCGAGCCTCGTTCCCCTGGGGGCTTTTGGCGATTTTGATGAACGGGGGCTTCTCGGTTTTGCTTTCCATCCCGATTATGCCACAAATGGCTTTGTCTATACCTATCAATCTGAGCCAGTGCAAGGAGCCCCAACGTTTACCACAACCATGCCTGCTGGTACAGATCCAAATCATCAAAGCGTGATCGCACAATGGACCGTTGATAACCCTGGCGATCCGAACAGCGTGGTCAACCCCGCTTCTAAGCGTGTGTTGATGCGCGTCGATCAGCCACAGTTCAATCATAATGGTGGTCAACTTGCTTTTGGCCCAGATAATATGCTCTACATCGCAATCGGCGACGGGGGTGGTGCCGATGATGCCGATGGTCAGCAATTTATCAACGGACCAATCACGGGGCACGGTCCCACTGGCAATGGACGAGACGCCACAAATCCTTTGGGAACAATTTTGCGCATTGATCCACTTGGCTCGAATTCAGCGAATGGGGAGTATGGTATCCCTGCGGATAACCCATTTGTGGCGGCTGATGATGATCGTGTGGATGAAATTTTTGCCTATGGTTTTCGCAATGTTTTCCGCTTCTCATTCGATCCACAGAATGGCGATCTCTATGCCGGTGATGTTGGGCAAAATGACATTGAAGAAGTTGACGTTGTGACAGCCGGCGGCAACTATGGCTGGAACTACAAAGAAGGTAGCTTTTTCTTTAACACAAACGGCAATGAACCAGGCTTCGTGACAGCCGATCCAGGCGGCTTGCCAACGGATCTCATCGATCCCATTGCAGAATATGACCATGATGAGGGGTTGTCAGTCATTGGTGGTTATGTTTATAGTGGAACGCAGGTTGCCGCTTTGAATGGCAGATACGTATTTGGGGATTGGTCGGGGGATTTTTCTTCACCGCTTGGGCGGCTCTTCTATCTGGACACAGCCAACGAAATTCGCGAATTTCAGATCTCAAATCGTGAGACATTGGGCATATTTCTGAATGGTTTTGGTCGAGATATCTCTGGAGAGTTGTATCTGCTTGGCAACTCAACAGGAACGCCAGCAACGACGAGTCGCACGGGGATAATTTTGCAGATTGTTACACCAGACTCTTACCCTGTTGGCTCACTTCCCTATACCGAAACAACCGATGGCGATTTGTCGGGCAACCGGCTTATGCCCAATCAGTTTGCACTCGCTCTGGGCGAAAACCAACTGACTGCAACTTCGGTTCAAGGTGATATCGAATACTTCTCTGTGACGATCCCCAAAGGCACAGTATTGGATTCAATCATTTTATCGAGCTACGATTCCGCGGATGACCAATCATTTATTGGTATTCAAAGTGGCCATACCTTTACAGAACCACCAACCGATACAAATCCGGCAAATCTGCTCGGATATCTTGTCTTTGGTGCTGGACCAGGCCACGTTGGAACCGATATTCTAGATAATATGGGAAGTGCGGATAATGCCATCGGTTTTAGCGGTCCACTTCCCAGTGGAATATACACGGTCTGGTCCCAAGAAATAGGACCCGATGAAGCAACCTATCGTTTGAACTTCGTTGTTGACCACGCCTCGAGGATATTGCTGCCGCTCATACAAAAGAACGCAACTGAATGAGGTACGATAGGGTATTATGTTTTTCGCATCACGAAGGTCACAGTGAAGCTGTTTTTTTCCGCTGAGACTTTTGTTGACTTTGACTACCACGATAGCTTGGAGCGCTGATTTGGCAGACCTGGCAGTGCTCGACATCCATAATACGTGTGAGCAGCCGTCTCTCTAGGGTGTCAAATTCCCGTTCCGCGATGGTGATCACGCTCGGTAATTTTGCATTGTAGCGATAATTCAGAATCTGAAAAAGCTTTTCTTTTGCCCACGGCGTGGCGCTCTCTGTCCCCAGATCATCCAGAATGAGCAAAGGCGCTTTTCGAATCTCATCAAAACGACGATCATAGGGGGTGTTGGACATTGGACTAAAAGTGGCGCGCAGATGGTCCAGTAGATCGGGGACAACAACAAACGTAGCGCTGCCGAGAGAACGAGCAAATTGATGATTTGCAATGGCCGCAGCGAGATGAGTTTTACCACAGCCATAGTCTCCAGTTAAGACTAACCAACCCTCAGGCTCATCTGCAAAATCTTTCGCAACCTGCACAATTTTCTTAAGCCCCGTGCGCTCTTGTGCATTCAGATCGGAGCGATTCAGATTAAAATTTTCAAACTTCTGTTCTTTATGTAGATTGAGCGTACTCAAGTCACCTTGTTCTGGATTGGAGCCAGCTCGAAAATCGGGTGAGGAAATCATCACATGATTGACCAACTGTATGTCAAGTAGTCGACTCCGTATGCGTGGTTCCAGATCATCTAAACGTTGATTGGTCGTGATGACTGTGGGAAGCTGCGCGTTATAGCGATAGTTAAGCAGTTGATAGAGTTTCTCTTGCGCCCACGGACTACTACTGTGCGCGCCCAAATCATCTAAGATCAAGAGGGGAGTGGAACGAATTTGCTCAAATAATTCATCATAACTTACATCACTTTGCGGGCCAAAAGTGGCCCGTAGATGATCGAGCAAATCCGGAACCACTTGAAATAACACAGTGAGACCTTCTTCTAATTGAGCGTTGGCAATTGCTGCTGCGAGATGGGTTTTGCCACAACCAAAGCCACCCGTCAACAAGAGCCAACCAGTGGGATCTTGTGCATAATAGAGGCAAGCTTGATATGCCCGGCTAAGACTATAAACCTGATCGGGCAACAGATGAGCTGGTTCTGGAATAAAATTACCAAAAGTATGGCTTTCTAGACCAGTCAGGTTGCTCAGGCGATGGAGACGGCGCACTTTGCGCTCCAGTATTGTCTCTCGTTGACAGTGACATGGGATCGCGCGTCCAAAATCAGGATGTCCCAATGGCACATCGCGCGTCACAAAGCCCATATCCTTACAATCATAGCAGTTATATGTCTCAACGAGTTCTCGTAGCCCAGATTGTAAACGCTGATTCCCCATCTGCAAAGCTTTCTGGCGCAGAAGTGCAGAAGTCACCAAACCATCAGTAAATGATGCATCATCATCCGATGATGCATTATCGGATGATGATGTCGGAGAATTCATCGAGGACGCTCCGTCTTCGTTTTCGCTGTCCCGGAGATTTTTGTCCGGGGGATTGCTGTCCTGCGGGCTGTTTTGACCCAGAATGTCGCCCAGTGATTTCATGGTCATTCTCCTTGCCTTCACTTTCCCATCGCTTTAGAATTGCCTGAACATAGCTTAGACTACGGGCATTTCTACTGACGGCGATCTCAAATGCTTCATCAAGCCAGGAGGGGGGATAGGTCTTTTCCATATCGCGCAATTGCTCTGCGATTAACGGTGTCATCACACTAATGTTCTGCTCGTACATGACGAAAATATTGGGCCGCTCGACACGCAGTCGCGCCTCCTCTGGAATCACAGCCAGCAACTCATGTAGGCGCCCCTGTCGGATCATGGCCAACGTCTGCCGACCCTTGACCGTATTCATAAAGTACCAGTCTTCGGTCATGATCTCACGAGTCGACTCATTTTGGTCATGATCAATTTGATCATCAGCTTCATAGAGTGAAGCAATCTCTCGCTCATCTTCTGTCTCGACGACCAGCTCACTTTCTTGAGTGCTCATCTGTTCATTGACAATATCTGTCTCAATCTCCAACCGCAATAACGTATTCCGAGCCACCGCCCGTTGGAGAGCATCGTCGAGAACCATTAGGGGGGGGCGTAAATCCGAATCGAGCGTCAGGCTGTCCAGCAGCTTTTCATCGGAACGTAGGTCATCGCCTCGTAGATAGCGTAAGTCACCACTCTGCTCATTGAGCAACCAGAAGCAGTGGAGCGTGAGCTTCAGTTCGGCCAGCTCGTCGATTTGGGGCAACAGATCGCTGAAAAAGTGATCGGGAATGATCACGGGATTCATTTTTTTGTCGGGAAATCCGATAAAGGCCGTCGATTTTTTCATAGTCCTCAAGGGTAACGAATGGGAATATCAGAACATATGTCCACTATTATACCGCACTCGCTCATAACTTTAAAATAAATTCGACTATTCTACTCGACTCAAATCGGTCAAACTGATTTTAAAGTTATGGCAGAGTTCAGCACATATAGTGAATTGAGGAATTGTTCAACGATCAGAAGAGAACGCAACAAAATGATCGAATTAGAGGACGAGTAGGTCTGTATAGTCATTCACGCAATAAGCGACTGGTTAACTGAATTTTGTCCTCGCTTCGGTCGTCAAATGACGGTCACCTTTCGCCCTAGCAAGATGAGTGGAAGGTGACCGTCACGTGAGATGGTGCGGGGATGAAATTTGCGCATTCCACCATCCATTTGCGTCCGTGACTGTCACCTGGAACGGCTCAAACCACAAGCGTTTCATTTGTGGGTAAAGGTAAGCTTAAAGTGACAGGGCTTGATAGTGGATAGTAACACATATAACCATACACTATCAACCATCCACAAAACTTGCTCTGTTTGAGTAAAGTTTTCACAACCAAATACTCAGTTACGCCCCAATCTCAATAATCCAAATCTGTACGCTGAACTTCCATATCGCTGAATTGGGTCAACTCCGGGCGGAAATAGAGGCTAACCGTTCCCGTGGAACCATGACGATGTTTAGCAATAATCACATCGGCGATGTTTTGGCGATCCGTGTCCTCAATATAGTAATCTTCGCGGTAAAGAAACATAACCACATCTGCGTCTTGCTCAATACTATTGTGAACCACTATATTATCAGCAACAAAATTATGGTTTTTGGGAACCGTCAAATCGTAAACTTTTTCAAACCCATTATCTACAATCGAGATGATTTCATCCCAGTAAATATCGCTATTAGCAAGTGCCTCAAGTTCTTGGGATTCTACGGCTCTAGCAACTCTTGATGCTCGTTCTCTGCTAATATTTTGCTTGAATATGGTCATAATGGAGTCATCATCAGTTAGTTCATTGAGTCTTTTCCATCCGTCTATTGTTAAGAATTTATGATTACTTGTCGCGCAAATCGTTCGCCCAAGCTTTGTCGTAATACGAAAAACCGTTTTTTCTCCAGTGCAAAAAGCGTTTGATACCGTTGAATCTTCCAATTTCCAAGTTTTGGTATTAAGTGACAGAACATCAAACCCGCATGCTCCTTCTAATCTGGAAATCGGAACCCGCTCCCCATTCGACAATTGAATCAATGTGTCACCAGTCAAACAGCCACTCTCTCTCAAATCTGACAGCATTGGTCGCTTGTCAGCACGTCCCTCCACGGCGCGGCTCAGCTGACTACATGCCAAAACAGGGATGTTGAGTTCGCGCGCCAGACCCTTCAGCGATCGGCTGATGTAGCTGATCTCCTGCTGGCGATTCTCACTACGTCCCGATCCTTGTCCGCTCATCAATTGCATGTAGTCAATGATGAGCAAATCCATACCATGTTCTGCATAGAGCCGACGCGCCTTTGTACGTAGCTCATTCACACTTGCGCCTGGTGTATCATCAATGAAGATACTGGTATTCGAGAGGTTATTGGCAACCTCTAGCAAAATGGTCCATTCATCTTCATAGACTTGCCCCATTCGAAGCCGGTGGCTATCGATGCGTGTCTCCATGGACAGCAGCCGCTGGACCAACTGTTCCGAACTCATCTCTAGACTGAAAATGCCTATTCGTGAATTTAGATTTTGGGCGGCCTTTTGTACGACAGACAAGGCAAAGCTGGTATTGTGAACAATGATATCGTTTGCCACAAAGTTATGTGTTTTAGGAATTGTCAGATCATAGACTTGTTGCCTACCACAATACTCAATCGAAACAATTCGGTCCCAGTAGACATCATTCTTAGTTTGGACATCAAGGATTGAGGCCTGGAGATTGGGCATTGGAGATTGGGAGGCAAAACTATCTGTTCTTGGAGACCATTCTCCAATTTCTGCAAAGCCTGGCTTTTCTTCCTGTAGTATAGTTGTTGTTTCTTGGCCTAAAGTGAACTCCGTATGAAAACGTGCTTTTGCTTTATCTGGTCGAGTTGTCGGAAAAACCATGTTTTCATCACAACCGCAGTATAGGGTGCCGATCTCTGTGGCAAAACAATGTACGCTCTGCGCATCGGTTATGCGCAGTTCGTAGACGATTCTCTTCTGCCCTCGATAGCGGATCTGACAGACCCTCCGTTTGGCAATTATCCCAAAGCGCAAGAGCAAGTGTTGAATTGAGCGGGCAAGTGGCTCTGAAATAGTGCGATAACAGACCACCATTTTTCTGTCTCTAGAGAATCGGATTCGCCCATCAGATGCGAAGAGGTGATGGAGAAATCGGGCAAGCTTTGTTCGTGTATATTGGAAAACCGTCGATGGAATGTCCTTTTTGGACGCATGATGAACGTCTCGCCATAATCTGACGTGGTGATTTCGCAATTTGGCGCTTCTTCTCGCGATAAAACCATCCGACAACGAGTCAGCGACTGTTTTGACTTCATCGTCTGGGAGATCAAGCGTGCCAAAGACCGGCAATACATGTGGAACAGCAATATGCTCGCCCGTTTGCAATTCAGCGAGAGGACGCCATCCTCCAGTCGTCAAAAAGGGATGACTCAAAGTTGTTTTGATCTCTCTGCCCGATGCCGTGCGGACAGCATAGACAGGTTTTATGCCATCATCGACAAAGTCACTTGCATGGGTTGTTTGAAGCTTGAGCCGTTCATCGATTGTAAAGACTCTAGCGTATTGCTGTTGGACCAGTTCCTCAATAGTAGAGAGTGCGCCAGTATCCGGATTGATTAAACGTGTATCAGCCGTCACACATTTCCCCATACCCGGTCTTGCAGCCAGAATGATCAAGTCACTCTGTTGAAAACCACCTAACACGGCATCCAATGTATGGAAACCGGTCGAGACGCCCATAAGCGCATCTTGATTGCGAGAAAGAAAATCCAGGCGGTTGACCACATCCTGCATAACCGACTCAATCGGCGTTAGATCACGATGTACGCGACTTTCGCTAATGCCAAAAATGATCTGTTCGGCCCTTTCTAGAACCTGATCCGTATCTTGGCTCTCATCATAAGCTAGTTCAGCAATCGTTCCCGCTGCTGCAATCAGCCGACGCAACAACGCAGTACGTTCAACGATACGAGCATAGTGGTCGATGTAGATGGCAGTCGGTGTGTTGCCAATGAGTTCGGTAATGTAGGCTGGTCCTCCAGCATCCTCTAATTGCTCACGGCGCTCCAATTCATCAACCAAGGTCACAAAGTCGAGTGGCTCGCGGCGCTCGTTGAGCGCCAACATCGATTCGTAAAGCCAAGAATGGCGCTCGCGGAAAAAGTCTTCCGGGCGCAAAAAGTTGGCAACTTTGATAATGGCATCTGGATCGATCAACAACGAGCCAAGAACAGCTCGTTCCGCTTCAATATTGGCCGGTATGCTTTTTATTGGTGATTCTTGTTCACTAGAACGTTGGTCAGCCATTCCTCTATCAAAACCTGTGGATAACCTGTGGATAAGTACACAAAAGTAATGTCGACAAAAACGGCGAGAACTGCTTGTTGCAGTCTCGCCGTTAAAAACGAAAACATTTATCTTCTAAATATGCACTTTACACATATTCACTCAAAGAACTATAGTTGTCAGCGCATATTTATGGGAGTGTCTCCCAAAGTGTGTAAATGCAGCGGTTCTCTAACTGAGCAATGTTTATTTACTTTACTTTCTGGTAAAGGCTTGAGTGACAAAGGGCAAACCGAAAGGGGCGGAAAAAAGAATCCACCCTGAAAAAACGGGATAAAATGTAAAAATAGTGCTCGGCTAGTTTAAGCAGCGGCATTGAGGCGGCGATGAGCGAGAACGCCTTTAGGTAAATGGTGTGAAACCGAGGCCTTTTTCCGAAAGTCAGGGTCGAGTTGGTCGGGAGTTGGAAAAAGAGCACTCGAGAGAACGCGGCGCAGCCTGCCGGGAGTGGCTTGAGGCTCTCGATCCCAGTAGCCAGTCGGTATGGGAGGAAGAGAAGCGGCTAAATGGGAAAGAAGATTGCCAGCAAGCAGCCCCAGTTCAGGTAAGCGGAAGCAAGCCTCATCGGCATGAACAAATTGACGATGTAAGCCAATCATCTGCTTGGAAGCCAAGGGGGGGGATGTTCAACAGGCCAGCGCTCCAGATAGAAAAGATAAATGGTTTCAGCTTGTAAAGCCATGACGGTCGCCAGAACCAAAGGTGTGTGATAAGCAGGATCCTGAAAGACGTAAATCGAATAGGTGCGGTTGGCTGTATCCACCTTGGTTGTCCTGGGGACGAGATTGTGCCATGCTTGATAGCGAATCAGGCGACCACTATAGACAAATTGACCAAACGAGTCTGGAGTTGTGGCCTCGAGTCGCTTTCCCCTATAGCATCGAGAGAGCGGACGCACAATATCACCATATTCGGGTGGTCTGCCTTTTTTCCTTACGTTCGGGTAACTCATTGCGGCGCGCTGTGCAGTTAATCGCTTCCCGAAGGACAAATCGGTCGACGTCGCTTTCTAGCATTTCTCTGATTGTAAACCCGGCATCGACCACCGCCACTTCGTCTGACTCCAGTGATTTCTTCGTCTCTTTCAGCAGCTTTTTCCGAAACTCACTTTCCTTTGTGCCTACCTCGCATCTCATGATTGCCTTGAGCAGTGGCACTCGTTTCCCGCCTATCTCCCCCGAGCTTATCATCACTCCAAAGATGAGCGCGGGCAATGCCCGACGAGCCGTTGAGTTATAGAGTCGGTTCACTTTCCCTTGCAGCTTCGGTCGCCAGAACCCTGTGATATCTATGCTTTTCACTCGGTATCCTTCTAACTTTTTTGCCTCCCATTCCCCCTTTCCACTCCACTTCTTCTTGCCACGATGAGAGCAGGCTTGCAATATCCCATGATCCATATCGAAAGCTCCACCAGCTTCGCCGGAGCTCCTCATCTTCAAACCCGCTTTCACTCAATCCACTATGGATTGCTCCTCGACTTTTCAGAAACGACCCATTCATCATCGCCCACATCAGACGCATTACATTTACGTTTGTTCCCACCGGCGTTACTTGCAATACATTCATCAGTACTGCTATAGTTATTTCTGGCGCGGTTAGCATTCCTTCCTCCTTTTTGGGTTCTCTACCTTTAGGATGAAACGCTAACCGCTTTTTGTCACATTTCTCACCTCATCTCTTTTCTTTTACCAGAAAGTAAAGATTTACACACTTTGTGGTATACACTTATATTTTTTTATCGTATAGGAAAGTATAAAAATCAGCAGCGAGACAAGGCCCGATTCCAGCTGTTCACGGAGTGGTCGTTTCGACCTGGCTGACGGCTGATAGCTTTTTACATACTCAATGAACCTATATATTTATGAGTTACTGAGAGGATTGTCCAGATCAAGTCCTTCGATTAAGTCTTTAAAAACACCCAAATCTTCTTCTGTCGTTTCGCCAGAATCAGCATACTCATCCTCGCGATCCTCCAAACTCATTTCTTCGCCTGGTTGAATGCTGGCTTGTTCCATCACATCGTCCGACACATAAATTGGTGAATTGACTCGCACGGCGAGCGCAACAGCATCACTGGGTCGACTATCTACTTCAATTGTATCGCCATCTACATCCAACACGATCTTAGCAAAAAATGTGGTGTTTTCTAATCCCGTTACAACAATATGTAAAACTTCACTGCCTAAAACTTCAATCAATGTTTTCAACAAATCATGTGTAAGAGGACGCGCTGCGTCCATTCCCTGAAGTTGTATCGTAATCGCATCTGCTTCAAATGGGCCAATCCAAATTGGTAAAAGACGTTCCCCATCCTCTTCTTTGAGCACAACGATACGATGGTGACTCATCAAACTGACGCGTATACTGTCGATTGTTACCTCAATCATCATCAATCTCCAACCCGAATCATAAAACCGAAACGCTTATCGATCACAGAATTGCAAAGCGGTTCCGCTTTCAAGACACTATTCCTGAGTTTGCACACATTTGAGAGATGCTCAACATTGAATGACTCATCTAGACCAGGAGCTCTTTGAAAAACAGAGTGGCTCATTTATGGAAAAGGTCTTTCTTCCAGAAAGTGTTCAAATATGTGAGCAGACTGTCAATTATCAGTGAATTGCACACTTTCGTCTGACAAACGAACAGAGTTTGTCTCTCCACTAAAATTATACAAAACTCCAGATCTCAAAATAACCACCGTACAAAAATTTGTGTACATCTCTGTATCATCAGAGACAAAATGGTCTGCCTACACAATTTAGTCTGATGAGCGAAACTGAGTTTGTAGATTATATCATACTTGAAATAGCGTGCCAAAGGCCATATGAATATATCACATTGTTAATTTCGCGTAAATATGATATTACTTCGATGCAAACTTAAATACCTAATAGGAACACCTCTTATAGGGAAGTCACTTAAACTCCGTACTTTCGCGGCATTTTTTGCTCTGGCAGAATTGCGAACAAAAGTACGAAGTTTAAATAATGTGACTATTAGGCCATTACAGAAAAATAATTACCCATACAGACAGGCGCTTCACCCTGGAATGGCTTTGGCTTTTCCAATCGCATTGGGTATTCTATTTTCTGGAAAAGCCTTAAACGTCGGACAATAGGACTGTTTGCTATCGAGGGACAATTGTCCGACGTTTAAATGATGTGGCGATAAGAATTTGAAGTTGACGTTTGGTTTATCTCAATAGTATAACATACTCGATAGTTGTATTTTGAGCAGGTGCCGGATTTGACAAAGTCAAAATTAAGCAGAGCAGGCCTGCTGTTTGGCGAAAAGGGTAGCGAAGACCTCTGCAATCTCCTGTCCGTCATTCAAGGCATGATGTGCAGTCAAGATGAGATCTTGAATTAGTGACTGAGCTTGCTGCCGAGTAGCCTCACCAAGGGATTTGCTGGGCGAGAATTGAGTTTTAGCCAATGATGGTCCCAAACAATCAAGGTGCAAGAGAGAATAAGCCACGAAGACCAGAGACCAATGTTTTTGAAAGGCGTGGGCAGTTCGCATGCAATATTCATCAAGGCCAAGCAGTTGTTTACCATCCTGATAAACCGTCTCGATAGGCCAACGAAGCAGGTAAATCGAGAGAATGCGTTTGGCATTACAATCAGTGCGATTGGTCACTAAAACGGCCTAATTGCCTTGCAATTCAGGATTATCAAAACTAATCACGATGCGTACCTTGCCGATAGAAGGGATACGCACAGTCATGGTAAAGGTATAGTAAGTACGACCATCAATGGTGACAGGTTTGTAGGCATTCTGGGGGATGTAGGGGACCAACTCTTTGACTTTAATATGTGGCCCCTCGAAAGTTATCGGCTGACCGTCTTCATCTCGCAAACGAAAGCTATTTGTCTCCAGATTGCGATTGCACTTCAAGATGCTGATCCAATCTTTATTCAGACGATCGAGTACAGCTAGAAGATCTGGAGCGAGATACCAACCATCGAAGAGAGCCCAACCAAAGATAAGGGTTCGTTCAACAGCTTTTTCAACTAGTTCACTGGCAATGGTTATCTTGGTCTTAAACGCTTCGTCTAGCCCTCGAAAGGCGGGGTCAGTTAATAGGTGGCTATCCACTCGTTTATGAAAAGCGGTTCGTTCTTTCTTTTTCTTGGGAATCTCAGTCACTGGGAAATGGTTTTCCACAAATGCTTCCCAGTCGGTAAACTCTTCGTACCGTCGGTAGATACTTGCATCGACCGGAAAACGAACAGCGCCACTGACATAGTGACTTGTGACTAAGTTATGAGCCAGTGGATGCTGACCATTGCTATGATTGTAGTGTGTATCGATATACTCGAACAGACTTCCCACGTGTTCACATAGTGTATCGTCAATCGCTAATACCGATTCTGACTCTGAACGTTGGTATTGTGCTGTCTCTGACTTCATGTAACCTATACGCTCATCATTGAGTTTTTCGGCTCGCCAAGGAGCTTCACTCAAATACCGTGATATATTCGTCTTATCTGCACTATCTAGAATGCAACGGGCAATATTTGCCATGCTTTTGTTGTCCAAGACCATCAGACCCGTCAGATAGTTTTCAAAGTGGCGAAACTGTTTACGATTGGCAAATACTGAACGAAAGGTTTCGCTATGCTCCCTGACCAGTGGCGCTACATTCACTATCGGCAATTGCATCTTGATGGCTCCTTTTTCGCACTTTTTTCTTGATGCAATCTATTGAGATGACTTTTGTCTCTTTTGTCAAATTTGGAAAATATTCATTTCACAACTATCGAGTAACATATCTGAAGCATTCATTCCGCATCCATTACTCAATAAGAAGCAAAGGAAACTCTTCATGGACTTATCACGCTTATCAAACTGTACGTTCCCTTTGAAAGATCGTCCTCTGAATGAGGCCCTACCCATTATTGCCGCGGCAGGATACAAACGAATTGACTTATTAGGCAGAATGCCTCATTTCTCGCTTTATGTAGACGAGTGCGATCCCGCAGCGATACAGACCCTGGCGAAAGCAAACGGTTTAGAGATTGCCAATCTGGGCACGTATGTCGGAGTTGGTTTGGCGGGCACCGACCGGGCAGAACAAGAAGCGTCTCTCCAAGAAGTGAAACAGACGATTGACGTGGCGGCGATCTTTGGGGCACGCTCGATTCGAGTCTTTCGTCCTCACAGCGAGATAGACGATCCAACAAAGATTGACCATATCACACCCTGGCTCCAACAAGCTGCTGCATATGGGGAAAGCAAAGGGATCTTTCTAGGTTTCGAGAATCATGGGGGACCTCTTTGCGGTGATCCGGAGCATTGTCGAGCTTTGTGCCAGAAAGTTGGTTCTCCTTACTTTGGGGTGCTTTACGATCCCTGTAATTTGATGGGAGCGGGAACGGACTATCGATCTGCCCTGGAAACCATGAAGAACCACATTGCTCACGTCCATTTCAAAGATGGCGCGGTTGATGGGCAAGGCTTCCAGCGTACCATGCTGGGCGAAGGCGATATTGACTTTGGTTGGATCATGCAGCGGCTAGATGAAATCGGATATGATGGTCACATCGCCCTCGAGTATGAGTTGCTTGAGCCTGCTCCAGAGGAAGGATTGCGAATTTGGTATGAGACTTATCAGGCTCTTTGACACAACATCTTTATGGTGAATTCAACCAAGTCAGTTGATAATCATTGCCTGATAAGGCAAACTGGGCGATTTCAATTGGTCCGCTGCTATCATCTAAGGCTTCTGCTGTAAATGGCAAAGGCTTCAAGTTCACTGCGTCATAAAGTTCAACGGTTATGCTATATGTCTGAGCAGGTGAATCAGCGGGAATGACCAATGCCATATGGGTCAGGTGTTGGTCGCCTGGATTCCAAACCTGTGACGGGATCAATGTACCCACAGGAAAGTCATCTTGCTGATGGAGTATCGTTTGTTGGCTATCGAGCAGCCGTAACGATAATTTGTACTCTCTCGTCGGTTTGTGCTCAACGCGCCATGATAAGTTAACAAGCAGTGCCAATTCGCCAGTGGGTTGCATCTCTGTTTCAAAAAGTTGAGTTTCTCCTAGCCACACTTCTTGATTGTAGAAAATATTCAAGGGTCGCTCCCTAGCGGGCGCCCTGACTTTTGAACTCTGGAACCGACACAATTCTACGCTCACCCACTCTCGACACCACTCCTTGTGAGCAACTGCATTGAGATAACGACGCAGAAAGCGACTCTCATCGACCAATTTTTCGCCAGACATGATCAGCCAAAGCGTTGAATATTCTCGCAAATGCTGCTGTACCCAATCATCCATCTCCTCCGGAACTAAATCAGGTACGTCGACTGGCCAATGGCGTGGCAGCGAGACATGTGGAATGGGTAGCCACTGGGGTTGAACAGATAGATTAGATGTTGTCCGAGAGCACGTTTTTTCTTGCTCTGCGAGAAAAACTGGAAAACCCATAAGGTCACCACAACTGCCGGATAGATAATATTTGGCCAATAGATGCTGTTGTGGTGCTTCAATGACAATGCCTTGCTCTGGTTCAAGTCGTGGCGTCAAATAAGCAGCCATTTCGCGATATTGTATCGGCTGGTAAATGCCAAAATAGTAGACCAAATCGGCCAAAATCAGCGTTGCAAAAATCATGAAGAGAGTCATACCGATTTTTGCTCGTTCACGTATGATGCCAGCAAGGAGCCAGCTCACAACAACGGCCAGCACAGGTACCTGAAAGAACAAAAAGCGCTGCGATAGCTGTTGTGCAACCTCTGCACTATACGCGGCAAATGAATCATAAAGCGGAACAATTCCTGGCAATCCCCCCATCCAGACAATCGCAGGGAAACTCGAAACCAACAGAGCAATCACCAAGGAAGGCCAACTGTATGCGCTGTGTCTTTGGTCAACCAACCTCCTGTAAAACAGAAATAGGAACTCAACACCAATCAAGAGCACGGTATGAAAATGCAAGAGCAACATCACCCAATTCACAACTATCCAAAGAACTAGATTCTGACGTGTTTGCTCCGCTGCGAGTCTCAACGTCATCAAGATGGAGAACATTCCAAACAGAGTAATTGGTAGATACAGAGCAGCTTGTTGGCTATAAAGAATCAGGGTCGGTGAGGCAGCGTAGAAAGCGGCCGCAAGGAGCGGCGGGAGTCTATCTTGTCCACTGAATCGTCGCACCAGGAGCCAGATGGTCGGTACCATAAGAGTCCCCGTGAGAGCCGATAAAAAGCGCAGAGCAGTTTCAGTTTGTCCCGCAATGCTTGTCCAACTGCGCATCATCAATGTCCAAGCTGGAGGAAATTGGGCAAATTGAGACCAGTGTCTCTGCATAATTTCCAGCGCTTCTGCTTGCGCAGTGAGGGCAATTTGGGCTTCCGCAAAGTCGAGGCCAAAGCCATCCAACCGCAAAACGCGCAAGGCAAATCCCAAAACCGTAAATCCAAGCAGCCAGGAGCGCTCTTTATCGATGCGCATCCATTTGGGTAGAGTTTTCTCCTGGAGGCGGATTTCTGGCAAAATCTCACCGATGTCCAACGCTGACTCAGTAAAATTTTGTTCCGTTTCGGTTTTGAGAGTCGTGCTGTCAGATTTTTCAGGAAAGCCATACAGCCATCTTCCGCCTTTGATTGCGACCAAGAAAAGGAGACAGAGAGTAAACAAAAACTCCCCAAGCTCTTCCTCAAATCCGGTGGGAATGTCAAACATCAGAAGGGCGGTCAATCCAAACCCTGGTATCAAAATAAGAGGGGGGATGATCACTCCCAGCCTCTCCAACCAGATTCGGAGCGGTTTGAGGAGTGTCAGAAAGGGCAACAAAATTCCATAGCCGATACAGAATAGGGCAAGCAGTTCTCGCACTTTCAGTTGAAACTGAAGCGCAGTGAGATTGTGCAGATTAATTTCAGCCTGGCTATTGTTTTCTTGAAAAAAGGCGGGAGGCGTTAATTGAAAGATGCGCTGTCCCCAACTAATCTCTTCCAAAGCACCAAATGTGGCAAACAGAGCGATCCCGACGAAAAACCAGGGAAACGTTTGCAGCCACCGCAAAATCTTGCCTATTTGCGAATACTCTTTCAATCCAGCTCTCCTCTCAGGCTTGACCGAAACAGCAACCGTCAACGCGAGGAGAGCCGCTACCTCCAACATGGTAAAGCTCAACCACTCAATCAACTGATCTTCGTCCAAGAGCAACAGATAAAGGCGAGGAGAGACGTATAGGATCGTCGCAAAAAGGGCGACCAGTAGAGGAAAGAGCCAAAATGCAGTCAGGTGCAAAAGCCGATGAGCGGAAGCGTTGTTCGATGATTGCATACTTTCTTAAATTGCTTAACCATTCCAATTGCTTCGTGGCTTCCCCGATTGTATCTCATGACGACGCTGACGCACAAACGCATTGAGTTCGTCCCGAATTGCCTCATCGAGAGATGGTGGCCGATATTCTTCAAGCATACGTTTCCAGATAGCGTTGGCTTTTTTGTAACTGTCTTCACTGCCCTCTTCTGTCCACTTTTCGTAGTTGTCCATATTGAATACCCTGTGTTGATAGAAGGCAGTCTCATAATGTCGCATGGTGTGCTGTGTACCCAAGAAGTGCTGCCCAGGGCCGTTTTCGGCATAGGCGTCCCAGGCAAAATCCTCATCGGTCAGCTCAATCCCATTGACGTAGCGCGCCATCATGCCCAACGTCTCCACATCCAGAATCAATTTTTCGTAACCAGCAATCAGACCTCCTTCCAACCACCCTGCCGCATGGAGCACAAAGTTGGTCCCTGCTTGAACAGTCGGTAACATCGTATAGGCCGATTCGTAAGCGGCTTGGGCGTCGGGAATACGAGAAGCCGTGTAGTTGCCGCCCGATCGATAGGGCAACTGATAGTGTCGCGCCATCTGGGCCCCAGCAAAAAGCGCCAACGAATTCTCCGGCGTACCAAAGCAAGGCGCCCCGCTACGCATATCGATGTTGGCCAAAAACGAACCATAGATTGCGGGCGTACCGGGGTTGATCATCTGCGCAAAACAGACGCCAAAAAGCGTCTCTGCATTCAACTGGGCAATGGTGGCCGCCATCGTGCTGGGCGACATGGCACCGGCAATGATAAAGGGGGTAATGATGACTCCTTGTTTGGCACGTGCATAGACCTCAATCGAACTGAGCATTCGATCATCAAAGCGCAGAGGGCTGGAGGCATTAAAAACAGACAAAAGAGCTGGGTTCTCTTGAATCGCCTCGGCACCGAAGAGAATTTCAGCCACTGTCACGCTGTCCCGTGCATTATCAGCAAAGACGACACTTCCCATAAAGGCTTTGTCGTGATTCGTCACGTGTGCCAGCAGCATGTCCAAATGGCGTTCACGTACATTGATATCGTTGGGTTCGACCAACACACCGCCACCGTGATGGAGATCGGGGATCATGGCCACCAGTTTTGTGAGTTCATGAAAGTCGTTCATGGTGGCCTGACGACGTCCGCGATCCAAATCGGCCACAAAGGGCGGTCCATAAATGGGCGCAAAGATAATGTGATCACCACCAATGGGTAGGTTGTTGGCGGGATTGCGTGCCAATTGAGTAAATTTAGCAGGTGCCTGGCGCACAAAGTGCATGAGGGTGTCCTCATCGATCCAAACTTGCTCTCCCTCAACTTTGGCACCATGTTTGCGAAACGTCTCCAAGCCGGGCGGATAATCGACAATCAACATACCTGTCTCTTCGAGTAGCCGCATCGAGGCTTGATGAATGGTTTCAATGCCGTCGGAAGAAAGTATTTCCACCAGCGGAAGCTTGTTGAGCAGTGGTTGGACCGGGCCCAATGGACGCATCTCACGACGTTGACGCCTTTTCCGCACGCGGCCTTGACGACCCGGCTTTCGTTCAGTTGATTGATTGTTATGTGACGGCATAGGATATTTTCATAATTTGCTGGTCCGAATGCTGGATAAGCTGACTTGCTACGCACACAATGCCCTGTCAGACTCGAGTAGCTTCTAGACTTGACTACGGTACTGTGGTCGTCGGTTCAGCAAGATGGCAGAAGAGTAGAGATTATAATGATTCAGAATATGGGACACGGATGAAGACAGATTTCACGGATTTACTTTGAGAGAATCTGTGTTCATCCTGAAAATCCGTGTCCTATTTTCAATCCATATAAAGTAATGGGAGTGTCCCGATGCGTGTAAACACAGCTGATTCTCTGACTGTATAGCGGCCATTTACACACTTTGTGGTGCACACTAGATAATTTCGTTTGTGAAGCGGAACAAACAAGCTGTTTGTTCTACTTTTGAGCAGATAAAGTAATCTCTGCTAGGATTGGCCGGTGATCGGATGCTTCTTCGCCTGTCTGCTCCATGACAACCTGACAGAGTGTCACAGAGTCCGCAAGAGGCCTGCTTACAAAAATATAGTCGATACGTAGATTGCCATCCGTGGCGGGAATAAAGCTTGCTTGGCCAGGGGTACCGTATTGAGTAAAGGCATCTCTGTATCCAGCTCTTTCCATTTGCGCAATGACTTGCGGCCCCTTGCTGCCATCAACCAGGTGGTGCGCTTTGGGGTGTTTGGCAAGCATGTTCAGAGCATCCTCTCGATCTACATAATCCCAAAGGCTGATTGCATTAAAATCACCCATAACGATATGCGGACGATTTCGATCTCGACTTGTCCAAGTGCGCATGGTACGTAACTGAGCCAACCGTGCGGCTTCATCACTGTGATCCAAGTGAGTGACATAGACCGTCAAATGCTCATCTGTAGGCAACAGGACACGCCCTTCTAACAGTCCGCGTGGCTCTTTATTGGCAACTGCTTGTTGTAGCTTTTCCTCTTTGGGTGTTAGATGGTGAGCAGCACTGGCAATGATCGGCCAGCGGCTAAGGAGTGCATTGCCATAGGCATCGGCAGGTAAATTGTCCTGTGCTGGCCAACGGACGCAGGGGCCAAACACAAAGTGCATCCCCAACGACTGAGCCAGAACCTCTAATGCGGGCTGCTCAGTACCATCAAGCGTCCGCGGGTAGAATACCTCATTGAGACCAACGACATCGGCTTGGGTTTGGTGGATGACAGCGGCGACTCGCTCCAAATTTGGTTCTCGTCCCATCGTCAACCAGCCGTGGATATTGAAGGTCAATATCTTAATGGGAGTTGGGATATTGTTCTGCATAGTGACCCATTGTAGTCTCGACGATAGGTGGTGTCAATCTAGGGGCAGTGATGTAGGGAAAGAAACGAGGTTGTATAAGCTGTTGTCTTAACTTCTAGCCTCAGTAGATCCAAATTTGGCGTTTTTGGCTATTTTCAGTCGAGATTGCAGGGATTTTGGAGTCATTTATTCAGATTTCGGTTACAGAAAACAACCTATTTCATATCTGAAAATCGCCCAAATCTAACGCAAAAACTAGATATCGACCGGCAAATTTGTATTTATGTCAACTGTTTAGCCAGAATTCTCTCTCAAAACCTGAAATTTGGATCTACTGAGCCTAGCTAATCGTCCGGAAGCAATATGGAGATATGTAGAGCAGGCTATGTAACCTCTCCTGAACCACCATACAACCTGCTCTACGTATCAAATCGCTAACTTAATCTTGGACGATTTCTAACTCAACGTTGAATCAGTGGTAGGAAAATAGAGTCTTCAGCATCATCCTTCATTGGCGGAATGGCAAACAGTGGCCCGTTTGGTAATGGTTTATGTAATGGTTTGCTAGCATCGATGGTGATAGTAATGATCGCGTTTTTTACAGCAATCTTGAAGTCACCCGATGCTGCCTCATTGCTTGATAAGGAAAATGCAAGTTTGCCCTCATTATCAGCCATTGTCTCGCCGACGGAAATGCCATTTACCAAAATGATAGCGATTTGATTTGGAGTAAAATTTTCACCTCGTATGACAAAAATGCTGCCCGGCGCGCCTTCTCTGATCCCATCTTGCACCAAAATATGTGGCGGAGGTACAACGGATGTTTCCGTGGGCGTCGGACTAGGTGTTATTGTCGGCGTCTGTGGTACAGACGTTGCTTGAACTGTGGGATGACTCGTCGGTGTAGCAGGTACTTGAGTTGCGGTCGGCGTCTGTGAGGGTACATGGGTCTCAGGTGTGGGCGTGGCAGAATCACTTAACAATACAAATACACCAGTGTGTGAACTTAGAGATGTAATTGTGTTATTCGTTTTATCGAGATTACTTAACATATGCTGCCATCTGTGCTCGACGGCATTCCAAAAATAGATTTCTGGACTGTCAACATCACCTACCACCTCGGGATGGTAACTAAGTTCGACAATTGCATCTTTTGTGAGCGTGTTGGCACTAGAGAAACGAACTTCGTAAGCACTGCCAATGACCTGCTTGTTTAGTGGGAGTGGTCCTGGAACATAGCCAATCGGAAGGATCGTAGCATAGCCATCAGTGCCGCCGGATAGAGTATCAGGTGATAAATGGAAGGCGAAATTACCATCCTCAGTAGATCCAAATTTGGCGTTTTTGGCTATTTTCAGTCGAGATTGCAGGGATTTTGGAGTCATTTATTCAGATTTCGGTTACAGAAAACAACCTATTTCATATCTGAAAATCGCCCAAATCTAACGCAAAAACTAGATATCGACCGGCAAATTTGTATTTATGTCAACTGTTTAGCCAGAATTCTCTCTCAAAACCTGAAATTTGGATCTACTGATCCTCAGAGTAAAGGCTATTTGATTTGCTGTAGATAACACGTTGTAGATTGTAGTCGCTGTTGAGAGGGATTGTCAGATTTCCACCAGTGACCTGAAGCTTTCCTGTACCTAAGCCAACGCCGTCCAGACTAACTGCGCCGCTATAGATCGCTCCACTTGGGCTGTAGGCGAGAGCGGTCGATTGAGGACTCCCACCACCTTCAGCTGGCGAGAGAGATGCATGGAGTGACTGAGAACTCTGGGGCACGCCGTTCACCTGGATGATGAAACCTGTCCCATCGCTTGACGGTGTTATGCTGAGATATGGCGTAGATTTGCCAACGTCGCTTGCTGCGGCTAGTGCGCCGATCGGCTTCAGAAGAAGCTCGATGGCAACTTCCTCACCAACTGTTGCCCTTCCGGCCAGCACACCGTCGAAGCTGGCAGCTTGAATGCGGTCGTCTTTATTTGCGCCATACACAGTAATATGACCGGCTGTGTCGGTTAAACCTTGGTCGATAGCGATGCTTTGCTCGCCCCGCTCCTTAAAGAGTGCCACCAACACATTGGAGACTGGTTGCCTCTGTGGGTCTACCACTGTAATTTCATGGCTGGCTGAGTTGTCCTTGATTATTCCCCCGTTATGAATCGATATCTTGGGAAACGGCAATAGATGACGAGGAAATTCGCTGGGCCCACCCATAACGCTACCGCGAGAAGAAGGCGTATTCAGCGTCCAGCCATGACCACCGTAGTGCTCCAACACAGTTTCCCAATCCGATTTGCCGTTGAGGCGGTGCTGCTCAGTATTCCGACAACTGGTGCTCCAACGATTGCTATCTGCCAGTTCGCTGGCCTTGTATTGATAATACATGATACTGGCATTTTCTGGCTGCTCTGGATGTGGATCAGATTGATTTCTGCCGGAGGTAGGACCTACTTCTAAGCTAGTACAGGCGGCAACACGCTGACCAGTAAAGTGTCCACTAGCATTAACAGTACGCACGAAGTATTCATCATACAGATAGAGCGCATAGTGGCCGAACTCATGAATCAGTGTACGATAGCCATTTGGCTCATTCCAGTTACCCTCATTACCAGAATTGCCACTCCAGAAGCGACCCACTCGGATAGAGTGAGCCGTATCGTCAGAGGTGATACCGCCAACGAAAGCATAAGGGCGTACTGTATTCTTCGTCGATATCTGAAAGTCAGCATCTGACCAGTACTGCGCGTTATCATACATATTCACTTGCCCAAATGCCATCTGACCGTCGGTCACATCGTAAAGATAGTCAGATGCTTTGCGGAACGCATCTTCAATCATCACAAGATATTGTTTGTCAGCGTCCCACTCAATGGATACAACAATGTTAAACAAAATGAGCGGATCGCGTGAGCCAAGTATTACTAATTGTTGTCCTGGATCTCCCACAGTATCCGGATGTGGAGCACCGTTGGTATCCTTATGTAGATTGGATGTATACACGCGATAAGCCCAGTCATCATGAACCCGTCGCAGCGTCGATTGCTCGAATACTTCTGCCAATGTGACGATCACGTCTCCAGTCGTTACGTTAGGAAGACGCATCAGACCAGCTTTATCACTTGTCGTTGAAGTCTCACCTTCATCTACGACTAGCGCGCCTTTATGATAGATTTGCACACCTTGAATGGCATCACCTTGTTCATCAATAACTTTCGCAAACATAGGTGCAGATTCTACTCGGAATGGGTAAGTTTGCGCAGATGAGTATGACCGTTGATATGGACCGGGACTCTCGTATCCCGCATATGCTTCGACGCGGAACACGACATTATCGGCCTTGATAATATCTGCACCTGCATCCCACGTAAATGTATGATTTACACCTGTCGGTGATGCGGCAAGATTGACAGTTTTTGTATTGGCAGCTAGTGTTGCAGTAAACTAGTGACCGCCACCATTAATCGAATAGTAGGCACGAATTAAACGAACAGAATCCCCTTCGGGATCAAACAAGGTATATTCAACAGGTATTGTCTGCTCGCGAATAATGCGTGCTGAAGCGAAGTATTCGGCCGGCGCTGCAGAGCCAGGATGTGTCAACTGGACATAGGCAGAATTGTTTACCAGTAAACGGCTACTGTGTAAAGGGTGCTCAAAAACAATATTAGGTTGCTCGAAGTTGCCTTGAGCAATATCCAGATCGCCATCACCATCCCAGTCTCCGGCAGCTTGCCCCATTGTTGACACAGGACTTGCTGGAGAAATGGTAATATTAAAACCTGCATTCGATTCATTACTATAGATTCTGTGTCCCGTCAAGGTGATTCGCTGTAACAAGATCAAGATCGCCATCCCCATTGATGTCTACCCAGATGACGCTAGTTGTCTTATCTATAGGTCTAGCCTGTCCAAACGCCCCTGTCTGCGACATGGTTTCGGTGCTACCAATGAATACCTGATTTGCCGCACCGAAATTGCCGACAGCTAGGTCTAAGATTCCATCACCAGTCCAGTCTCCCCAAGCTAAACTCTGCGTGTTTGCACTATCCGCCGATTGCCAACCGATGTGACTCTCTAGACTGAGGTTGAGTGTACCGTCTTGGAACTCATATATCTGGTTCGGTTGTGCAAAATTGCCTACTGCGAGATCGAGATCTCCATCATTATCCCAATCCCCCCAAGCCACACTCCGCGTGTCGCTAATATACGGGGATTCCCATCCAATCCCATTTGCCGGATCAAACATAAGAGAGCCACTGATATTGGCATATACTTGATTCCGTTGGTTTGCATTGCCTATTGCAAGATCCAAGTCACTGTCACCATCCCAATCTCCCCAAGCCAGACTAGTCGTTGAACTTATTTCCTGAGATTGCCACTGCAATCTCAAAGTATTATCTCGATTCTCATATACTTTGTTTTGCTGGCCAGAATTACCAACAGCTAGATCGAGGTCGCCGTCACCGTCCCAATCCCCCCAAGCCACACTCAGTGTGTTTTCTTCTACATCCGATTGCCATCCATAACCAACATTTGGATCCAGTTCGAGCGTTCCTTCATTATTTTCATATACGTAGTTACGTTCATTCGCATTGCCAGCAGCCAGGTCTAAATCGCCGTCATTATCCCAGTCTCCCCAAGTAACGCTGCTCGTCTTTGACATATCTGTTTCTGATGAAATCCATCCCAAACCACTATCGGGTAGTACTTGATAGGTTACGGGGAATCCAATTGATTCAATCTTGTCTTGTTGAAGCCAGTTCGTAAAATAGAGATCAACATCGAGATCGTTATTGACATCAGCCCATATTACGTCGGTGGTTTGGCTCTGTTCAGGAAATGGTATACTCGTGCCTAATGTACCAGAAATATTCAAGTAGATCTGGTTCGATCGAGCAAAGTTAGCGACAGCAAGTTCGAGATAGCCGTCACCATTCCAGTCTCCCCAAGCAATCTTAGTTGTAGATTCTGGCACTGCAGACTGCCACCCTAATCCATTAGAGGGATCGAGCGTAAATGCTTTACCAACATTTTCATGAACCAGATTGGGTTGAAGCTCGTTGCCAACGGCCAGATCAAAATCGCCATCTCTGTCCCAATCTCCCCAGCCAAGGCTACGAGTTTGATCAATCTCTGCAAATACCCAACCGACCTCATTTCCGAAGTCAAGTTCAAGTTGCCCACCTGTATTTTCGTAAATCACATTGTTCTGGCCATAATTACCAATAGCCAGATCTAGATCGTTGTCATTATCCCAGTCACCCCACGCCAAACTGGTCGTTGTAGCTGCATCTGGCGACTGCCAAACAAGACTTAACCTATCGTTTTCGTTTTCATAAACTTGATTTTTCTCTGCATAATTACCAACGGCTAAGTCAAGGTCTCCATCGTTATCCCAATCGCCCCATGCAACACTCCAACTGGCTGACGTTTCTTCTGACTGCCAACCAAGCCCATTCGCTGGGCTCAGATGTAAGGTTCCCGCATCATATTCATACACTTGCGTCATATCATTATAGTTGGCGACTGCTAGGTCCAGATCGCCATCACTATCCCAATCCCCCCAGGCAACCTCCCGCGTGTCGTATTTCTCTAAAGATTCCCAGGCGACTTCGTACCTATCTTCGTTATAGGCAATTACTTGATTGCTTGCATTAATCAACTCAGTACCAAACAATACGCGCGAGTTACCAATCGCAAAGTCCAGATCACCATCGTTGTCCCAATCACCTGCACTTACACTGCGGTGACCGTTTCGAATTAATGGGATTGCTGGTGGTCCAGAAGCCACTCCTTGTGTACACGCAATGAGGCTGACGTCATCAAGGGCAATTCCACTGTGCGTATTGCCGCTATCAAACTCAGGGGTGCGCTGGAAAACGATCTGAATATCCTGTCCAGGCGCGATCGTTGATGTCAAATCATATCGATACAAGGTCCACTGGTTGGCTATCGAATACTTGATCTCCTGTGTAGCCAACATAATTCCACCAGGTCCATCGTAGATACTGATGTAGGTGAGTTCTTGTGGTTCGGTCAAAGTAATCTTGGATTGTAACGATAGAACTAAACTGGTCACCTCAGTGGGCAAGGTCACTAATTGAGATGCTGCAGCTACAATGTTGTTTGCTGTTGAGAGTACCAACGAGCGCGCACCTGTATGGGAATGTTCTGTTGTAAAACGAGCATTTTCGGGCGGTCTAATGTTCCAATCTGTATCGCCTTCGAACCCGCCATTTTTGAGTAGTTCAACACACTGGCTTTGGGCAACAGTTGGCGTCGGTGTAGGGGTAGCAGAGGGTGATACGTGTGGGGTCGACGTACTTGTCACCGTTAGCGTGGGTGTAGGTGTCGATATCGCTGTAAATGTGGCTGTAGGCCGAGGCGTGCGTGTTAACGAAGTTCGTCTAATGTTGGCGCGGGTATTAGCGGGTAAACATCATTTTTATGAATATCGACAATAGAGGGGATAGTCTCAGAGATCGTAGTACTGAGACTCTGTATCTGGAAAGCTAGCTCCGTCTGATTCGGAGGACCATCTCCATTGGGAACATCGTTGTCAAGTACTATGTTGCTGTCCTGTGGCTGTGCAGATACGATGAGAAAACTGGCCAGAAGCAATAAGATTATAACTGCGCTAAATATGAGAAACCTTCGCGAAAGCGTGAATGTGAATTGTTGGCCCATTGTATTCCTCTCGATATAGCATAAACTCTACATATTCCCACCAAGGTGATTAAGCAACCGTTGGCTGTAATATTTCTTGAAAGCCTGTCATCGTCTCAATGGGATTAGCAAAAGCATTCTTGTACTGTATAGATTCTATTTCATGAAGATCGGTAAATATAGGGCACGCGAATCAACTGCTGGCTGTACAAACTCTCCAATAAGTGCATAGATACTACCGTGATTTGTCAAAGAGATGATCGTATTACGTATCATATCCACCTCTCCACCAATTGATTGCCAAATATCCTCAATCGGATCCCATCGATAAATAGCGATGTTGTTGTAGTTGCCCATCACTTCTGGATGATAACTCATTGATACAATGGCATCATTTATCAGGGCATCCGTGTTGGAGATTCTTATCTCGTAGACACTACCAATGATTTTCTTGCCTTTAGGCGGTGGACCTGGGGCGAAGCTAACAGAGGAAATCACTACAGTAACTTCATCATCACTTGACACGCTATTGGGTGGTACTTGAATCTCAAAATTGCCATCATTTGAAAAGAGATTTGTACTCTGGTCAAAATTGAGACTGGCATGTATCTTGTCGTCTGAACGGATAATTTGGTTACTATCACTGACTTGTGCCAGTGTCAGTGTATATGCGGTTGCGTCGGTTATAATCACCGATCCGGCCAATGTACTATCAAAAGTAGCAGCTTGAATGCGGTCTTCAGGGGCAGCTCCCAAAATGGCGATTTCCCCTTCCTGGTCAGTCAATCCTTGGTCAATAGCGATGGGGACTCCTTCAGGGGCAGTCAATAATGTTACTAGAGCATTAGGGACCAACTGACTTTGGGGATTCACGACAGTTACATTGTAGACACTGTTATCAATTATGCCGGTGTTATAAATGGTTATCTGGGGAAACGGCAGCAGATC
The DNA here is from genome assembly GCA_019217005.1 of Chloroflexi bacterium TSY. The sequence goes on along the minus strand of JAHBNG010000012.1, from coordinate 36,085 downwards.
TCGCGGGAATTGGTCCGGTCCTGGTATTACACTTCCACGCAATGATGGTGTCTTTAACTCCCAATCTTGTCCACTGTAATAGTCCAACACTGTTTCCCAATCGGACTTGCCATGAATCCGATGTTGCTCAGTGTTTTGGCAATTGAGGTTCCAGCGATCACGGTCGGCCAGTTCACTCGCCTTGTATTGATAGTACATAATGCTGGCGTTTTCTGATCGCTCTGGATATGGATCGAGCTGATTTCTGCCGCCAGTAGGACCTACTTCTAGACTGGTGCAGGCAGCCGTTCGCTGACCAGTGAAGCGCCCATTGACATCAACGGTGCGGATGAAGTATTCATCATGTAAATACAAAGCATAGTGACCAAACTCATGGATGAGGGTACGATAACCATTGGGGGCATTCCAGTTGCCGACATTGCCTGAGCTACCGCTCCAAAAGCGACCAACACGAATCGAATGGGTTATGTCATCCGATGTAATGCCACCGACAAATGCATAGGGACGTACAGTGTTTTTGGTTGATATCTGGAAGTCGGCGTTGGCCCAGTACCGTGCATTATCATAGACGTGAACTTGCTCAAACGCCATCTGTCCATCTGTTACATCATAAAGATAAGCAGATGCTCTTCTGAAGGCATCTTCAATCACCATTAGATACTCTTCATTCGCGTCCCATTCAATCGATACGACGATGTTAAACAAGATCATCGGAGCATCCTTACTCACAACTAGCCGCTGCTGGCCTGGTTCACCAACCACATTGGGGTGAGGATTCCCTTCAGAATCTAAGTGCAGGTTCGTTTGATAGATGCGATATGCCCAACCGTTGTGTGCCTGGCGTTGCGTCGCTTGTTCTGAGACTTTACTTAGAGCTACCAATGATTGTCCTTCGCTGCTTGGCGGCAGTCGGAGTAGCCCCTTTGAGTTGGATACAATTGCATTTCTCGCATCGGTTTCAATCCGTTGCCCAGCCTGATAGACATGTGCACCCTGGCGTGGGTTGCCAGTCGCATCAGTAATTTTCGCAAACCATTCCGCGTCTACATAAAATGGCCGCGAAAATGCCGTCCGATATCGGCCTTGATAAGGTCCGGGACCATCGAATCCTTGGAAAACATCGATGCGAAAGATTACATTCTCGCTTCGAACTAAATCCTGTGCAACGTTCCAACGAAAGGCATACTGTGTGCCTGTGATCGATGCGGCCAAGTTGCCCATCTGTGTGCCAGCCGCTGGCGTTGCTGCAAACCACTCTCCGCCGCCGTTGGGTGAATAATAAGAGCGTATTTGGCGTACATCATGATTTTCTGAGTCAGATAAAATGTAGGGAATTGTTAGTTCTTCCGTTTGAAACCGGATAGTAGAACCCAAGGTCGAAGATTCGACAAATCTAGGAAATGGAATCGTGACCATTGTCTCAGTATTGGCCAATCTGCCATTCTGATTAAAATTGTTTTCGTAAATATGGATTGTGCTGTTTGCTGTTCCAACGACCAGATCTAAGTCTCCATCACCGTCTATATCTCCCCAAGCAGAGTCTTGAGCCGCTGGTATACTATTATTTTTATAATAGAGGGCAAAGTTACCTGCTCCGTCATTGCGATAAACTTGAATCGGTGCTCTCGGCGATGAGCCACTCCCAGCAATGAGATCGAGATCACCATCATTGTCCCAATCCCCCCATGACACAATGTGGGTTTGCGACGGGTTCATTTCCTCAATGCGAATGGATGAAAACTTGCTACCATCGTTGTGATACAGATGATCGAATGTTTTATTCCCAGCAACAACATCAAGATCACCGTCTCCATCTATATCCCCCCAAGCTATGCTCCGGGTGTCATTGACGCTATTATCTATAGATTGAACTATAAAGCTACCAAATCCATCATTTTCGTAGAGCTGATTGACTCCCTTATTGCCTACAGCGAGGTCAAGATCGCCATCGCCATCTGCGTCACCCCAAGCTAAGCTCTGCGTGTCTCGCGCCTCCGCACCGATATCGCGTGCTGAAAACCTACCAAACCCATCGTTTTCATAGAGCTGATTCATGGCACCAGCATTGCCAACAGCAAGGTCAAGATCTCCATCGTCGTCCACATCACCCCGGGCTAGACTCTGTGTATTTCGCGCCTCCACACCGATATCGCGTGCTGAAAACCTACCAAACCCATCGTTTTCATAGAGCTGATTCATGGCACCAGCATTGCCAACGGCAAGGTCAAGATCTCCGTCGTCGTCCATATCTCCCCAGACTAGGCTCTGCGTGTCTCGCGCCTCCGCACCGATATCGCGTGCTGAAAACCTACCAAACCCATCGTTTTCATAGAGCTGATTCATAGCACCAGCATTGCCAACAGCAAGGTCAAGATCTCCATCGTCGTCCATATCTCCCCAGGCTAGGCTCTGCGTGTCTCGAACATTGCTACCAACATTCTGCACTGTGAAGGTAGCGTTGTTATTTCGATATATCCGATTTGTCTCATTTGGGTTCTCGATCTCGCCAAAATCATACTGATGACCATTGGCAATAGCTAAATCAAGATCGCCATCACCGTCTATATCTCCCCATGCCATACTGGAAATCATATTGTTTTCTCCACTTATGATAACTGGAGAGCCGAATTGTCCGCTACCATTGTTTTGGACTATAACGCCTTGACCTCCATCCTCAATGGTAAGATCGAGGTCACCGTCGCTATCCGCATCTCCCCAAACTGTCCCCAGTGGGTAAAGACCCACAGAAACAGCAGGGTCATCTAACTCGAAATGACCAGTCCCATTATTACGATAGAGCATTAGGAATAATCCACCACCCACTATTCTGCCATTGGCCGCTACAAGATCGAGATCACCATCGTCATCTGCGTCACCCCAAGCTAAACTATATGTATTACCAAATCGAGATCCGATATTTTCTATCGTGAAATTGCCACTGCCATCATTGCGATATAGAGCGTTTTGTTCATAGTCTCGTGGCCACCCATTGCCAACGGCGATGTCGAGGTCGCCATCCCTATCCACGTCTCCCCACGCAACATCTCGTGTTGATTCCCATCCGATAGCGGTGGCTGGAACCAGTCCAAATGTACCATTATCATTCTCGTATATTTGATTTATTCCGATATTGCCAACGGCTAGGTCAAGGTCGCCATCGCTATCCATATCCCCCCAAGCGACACTCTGTGTGTTCCATGCTGTAGTATCAATATCTCGCGCTGTAAAGTTACCGAGTCCGTCATTCTCGTACAATTGATTTGGTTCGTTTTCATTGCCGACTGCCAGATCGAGGTCGCCATCGTTATCCACATCTCCCCACGCTATACTTGACGTGTTTCTGACGTCAGTATTGATATTCTGCTCAGTAAAGTTTCCTTGTCCGTCATTCCGATATATCTGGTTAAAATAGTCTCGATTGCCAACGGCCAAGTCAAGATCACCATCCCCGTCTGCGTCGCCCCATGCTACTTCGCCGGTCAAATATGGTGTCGATTCCCAAAGCAAAGTTAGCGAGATTCCATTCTGGGTTGTGATATGCAAGGAGGCGTCTATAGACGTTGTCTGTTCTTCTGGTAATACTGCTGTTTTGAGGACTGAGTCATCTATACCGGACGTCAAGATTGGAAGTCGCGAAGAATCGTCAGATCGACCTATGCTTATGAGAACAATTCCTATCGCCAAATACGACAGCACGAATAATAGAACCTTTGCAAGACGTGGGTGGCCCCATAAAAACTTTATAGGAATGAACAAATACATGACTACCTCCAACTATTGTCCGATTCTACATTAGACTAATTTGAAGCTCTTGGTTCGTTGGACCAGTGATTATGTGTAACAGTAGGTTAGATTCGCCATCGTCCATCTCTCAATCTACACTATAAGCGTCATCACTGAGGATGGCGGCCCGGCTTGGCACTAAGTTCAAGCCCATAACAGATTCAAATGACAAGCATATTAGTATACTTCAGTTCGTGGCCCACTATCGCAAGAAAGTGGGGAGATAGATCTGTTGTTCATCAGATCCTTGAGTCGCAGTAGGCTCGCCCATTAAAGCGTAGATTCCGATCCGAGAGGTTGAAACGGCAACGATATTGTTGACCATATCCCATTCCCCACCCATCAACTGCCAGACGTTTGCTGTTGGGTTCCACCAATAGATGGCAACATTGGTATATGAACCGGCAACGGCAGGATGGAAACTTATCGTCACGATAGCGTTTTTCGTCAAAGTAGCGGCGTCTGAGAAGTGAACCTCATATGGGTGCCCGATGATCTGTTTGTCAGCGGGGAGAATGATAGGGTCATACCCAGCAGGAAGAATGGTGGCATCAGCTGCGTCGGTGCCGGAGATGCTACCTGGCAGGAGGTGGAGTGAGAAGTTGCCGTCTGCCGAATAGAGGTCAGCTGATTTGTTCTTATAAATGGAGTGGTTGGCGTGTGCGCTCGGCAAATTCTGTAAAATGTTTTGTAAGTTGAGTGACGTCGTCTCGTCTGCTTGCGCAGTCAACTCACCACTGCTCACGGGCGACAAAATGAGTGTGTATTCCTTCGCATCGCTTACAATGACCGAAGCAGCAAACGCGTTATCAAAGGTAACAGCCTGGATTGTGTCACCAGGGTCAGCGCCCAAGGCCGTAATTTGACCTTGCTGGTCAGTCACTCCTTGGTCGATTGCAACAATATGATTCATCCTTGTGGTCAGGAGGGCAACTAAGACATTCGGTACAGGTTGATTCTCACTGTCCACGACCGTAACCTGATGCTGGCTGCTGACAACGGTTCCGGTGTTAGATATCTGAATTGTCGGGAAAGGTAACAGATGATCTGGGAATTCATCTGGCCCAGCCATGTTGCTACCGCGACTGGATGGCGTATTCAGCGTCCAGTCAGGACCACTGTAGTGCTCCAACACAGTTTCCCAATCAGATTTGCCATTGATTCGGTGTTGTTCAGTGTTCTGGCAGTTGAGGTTCCAGCGGTTGCTGTCCGCTAGTTCGCTGGCCTTATACTGATAGTACATGATACTGGCGTTTTCTGGTTGCTCTGGATATGGATCGGGTTGATTTCTGCTAGAGGCAGGCCCGACCTCTAAAGCGGTGCAGGCGGCCGTGCGCTGCCCTGTGAAGCGGCCGTCGACAACTGTACGAACGAAGTATTCGTCATGTAAATGCAATGCATAGTGGCCGAACTCATGGATTAGTGTGCGATACCCATTTGGTTCGTTCCAGTTGCCTTGGTTGCCAGAACTTCCGCTCCAGTAACGGCCTACACGGATCGACTGGTTTGTATCCTGCGAAGCGATGCCACCAACAAAAGCATAAGGTCGCACGGTATTCTTGGTCGATATCTGAAAATCAGCATCGGTCCAGTGCTGGGCATTGTCATAAATGTGAACCTGACCAAAGATCATCTGTCCATCGGTGACATCATATAAATAATCCGATGCCTTGCGGAATGCCTCATTAATCATAGACAAATATGCTTCATCTGCATCCCACTCTATAGAAACCACAATATTAAAATGTATCAAAGGACTACTAGGATTTGCCGCCAACAGTTGCTCGTGCTCTGGCGCCGTCACTTGATAACCCTTCGGATGATCGCCCATGGCGACGTTCCAATTGGGTAGATAGACTCGATAAGCCCAGTTTTGGTTAGGTGCATTCGGCAAACCATGTCCTTTTCGGCTGCTTTTCTGTTCATGCACCGGTGCAAGGGTCATCAAAATGTCATTTTGTTGCAGAGTCGCAGGCAAGTACAAACCACGTCGATCGGTTGCACCGATTAGCTGGCCATTGCGAAAGATGGAACTGTTGGGAATAGGAGCGTCATTTTGATTAACTACTTTTATCCAATCAAATCTGTCGACATGTTGGTAAAAGACTTGGTTTATCTCGTGCAGATCTCTCCAAACCATATGCAGCTTTGCACTTTCGTCTAAATAGCCGCTGGGCCGCTGGGCATTTTGGTAATTTTCCAAAAGAACGGTTGGTGAAGTCCAATCAGAGTCAATTTTCCGACTGTGATACACAGTCAGTTGGTCACTAGCATAAACATCTTGCCAAAGCAAATGCACACTATCTGATGCTCCAGCCAATATTTGAAGGCCAGTTCCTGCACCCTTCAGCATATCTCTTAGGTTATCTGGCAATGACATCACAACATCTGAGGTCAATTGACCGTCCTTATTTGTTGCATAATAGACAGAATTAAGCATCGATCTATCAACGTTCTCAAACCAGGCAATATGTGTCCAGCCCAAAGAATCGATGGCGATGTTTGGACTCTGTGAGAGAAAAGTTGCTTGGGGAATCGTAGCCGTCGTATTAGAGACATTTATTGGTGTCGTCCATGTTCCTTCAGTACGATAAGTATAATAAATCTCCTGTTCTCCAACGTCATACCAAACGACATGTGGTCGTCCGGATGGATCAGTTGTTATTTGTGAGAAATTACTACGGTGTTGAGGTAAAGAGAGGCGTTCAATCGGTGACCATCCATCATCATTGTGAACTCGATAGTAAATGGCAAGGTCATCGGTATCGGGATATGCCTGCCATGTTACATGTATTTTACCTTCCTGATCAATGGCAACATCTGGAGCTCTTCCTACAATTTGAGATTCAGATAGATTTGTAGGTGTTAGCCAGACTGAATTTGTGATGGCTCGTGAGTAAAAGATATGAGAATTACCGTCTTCATCTCCGTGCCAGACGACATGAGGTGTTCCATCCGGCCCCAGCGCAATAACTCCCAATCGGCTATTCAGACTTGTTGGTGACACACGCTCCGGATTGGACCATGTTTTTCCATTCCAACGACTATACATGACTCGACTCGGGTTAACGCCTTCGGTCCAGACCGTATACAGATTCGCTGCTCCTTGACCAGCAAGTGATGGTGAGTCAGCTAAAATATCGGATGGGTCGGTCAATGAAATCTGGTGAATAGGAAACGTGCGATAGTAGAGCTGACCAACGCCTACTTCATCTCCCCCAGCCCAAACAATCCAGACATCGCCACTAGAATCGATATCGATGTCAGCAGAAACATGTCCCCTGTTTTCCAATGCTTGGGAAATCTGCACAGAATCCGCTAAACTCTGTCCGTCCCAACGTGCATAGCGAACTTTAAAATGAAATACGGTTGGATCCGCCGATGTATTTTCATTCCAAACAATATGTACACGTCCCAATTCATCTGTATGCAGGTCGGGTAGAACAACACCCAAGTTTGTCGAAAGTTTGAGCGCCGAAGGTAGCCACTCTCCCCCGGATAGTTTCTGATATAGTAAATCTTCAAAGATGGCTGGTCCACCAGGGTCAGCGGATAACTCCCCCTCTAGCCAAACCACATGTACGTTGTTATTAGGATCCACGGTCAGCGAGGGCCAAAATGAATAGCTCGAAGATTGGGAAACGTTTACAGGTGACGACCAAGTTGTACCATCATAAATGCTATATCTCGTTTCATATAGAAGATGGTTAGCTGGAGCACCGGATGTATTTCCGTTCCATACCAAGTGTAGGTGACCTTGCGCATCAAAGACTATATCCACAACATCTAAAGTACCTGTCTCTATTGGGATCGGTTCGGGATTTGACCAACCTGACTGAGTCCAAGTAGTGAGAAAGATTTTGTCTGCATATAGATCGAAATCCGTATCTGCTGGCCAAGCAGCATATACCGTGTCTCCGTCCTTTGCTAGCACCGGAATACCCACCAATAGACTCGAAGATAAAAGCATTGGAGAGGACCACTCGTTATCAGTTTTTACGGCATAATAAATGTAACTGACTATCTGCAATTCGAATTCAACCCAGACCACCAATAATTGATCGTCGGTCGTAAAAATCAGGTCGGCATTCAGAGACTGGGAAGGCAACAAAGCGTCAGGTCGTTCAGAGATTTTGACTGGAGTAGTCCAATCATCTTCTTTCCCATAAGCATAAAAAATATCCTCTGGCACATCATCACTGACGGATTCCTGCCAAACTACATGTAAATTTCCCTCAGCATCCCTGATTGCTGCTGGAAACACTGAGTCCATGGGCGAGTTTGTGATTTGCCCCAATGACGATGAGGCCCGACTGGTTGATATCTGACAGAGTAGAATCAGTGATACCATTGTAGTGACTAGTGTTTTGTCAGATAAGTTATAATACGGTAAACTCTGCCAGAAAGTGACTAAAAAAACGAGGAGGCAGAGAGAAATGAAGCAAGTATATAAAGTTAAACTAAGTGATAAAGACAGAAATGAATTAAGGCGAATAACGGCAAAAGGAAAAGAGAACGTAAGAAAGATAAGAAGGGCACATATTCTGCTCTTGTCAGATGGAGGAAAAACAGACAGAGAAATCATGGAACGAGTGGGAGTGACGCGAGCAACGGTGGTGCGAATCCGCAAAAGATATGTGACGGAAGGGCTAACCAAAGCCCTAGAAGAGAGGCCAAGAAGCGGACGACCAGTCGAGATTAGTAACGAAGCCAGAGCCAAAATCACGGCACTAGCGTGTACGAAAGGACCAGATGGGCGAAGCCGATGGACTTTAAGCTAGCAACCACAGCGGTTGAGTTAAAGTTTGTGGAAGACATTTCGCATGAAACCGTGAGTGAAATTCTGAAAAAAACGAACTGAAACCCCATTTGAAGGTGCAGTGGTGTATCGGAAAGTTAACACCTACATACTTGTGGCACATGGAACAAATCTTGGACCTCTATGCACAGCCCTATGACCCCAAGAATCCTCTCTGGTGGGTGTTACGATGAAAAACCTTGTCAGCTCTTGGGCGATACAATCGTGCCGATTGAGATGAAACCAGGCAAGAAATGGCGCTATGATCATCACTATGAACGCAAGGGCATCTGTTACATCTTGATTGCTTACCAGCCACACACTGGACAGCGGGTTGTTCAGATTACCGAACGGCGCAGAGGCCAAGAGTATGCTCGCTTCATGCATGATCTCAAAACGAAACACAATCCTGATGCCGATTCATTACAGATTGTTCAGGATAATCTCAACATTCATTCACCCAGTTCCTTCTACACCATCTTTTCGCCTGAGGAAGCTTTCGCTCTGGCTCAGCACTTTCAGATGGTTTATACCCCCGTCAACGGGAGTTGGCTTAATATGGTTGAAATTGAACTCTCGGTTATCACTCGCCAAGTTCTTGATCGCCGCATTGATTCCAAAGAGCTTCTTGAGACTGTTGTCCTTGCTCTTGTCAACGAGCGCAATGAACAATCCGCTACCATTCAATGGCAATTTACCCCCGCTCTCGCTCGCCAGAAGTTCCAGCGTTTCTATCCTGTTTTGGATACCGATTCTGATGACCAACCTGTATCATAACTTATCTGACAAAACACTAGTTACCTAAATAAAATAAAATATTACCTCTATGTTTGAAACACGAAAGAATACCTAGGGATTCATCGATTTCTTGGTGAATTTCTAATTTCCTATCTAGATAGTCATAAGCTACGCTATAATTTCCTACATCGGTCTCCAACACGGCTAAATTTTCAAGACTCAGTAGATCCAAATTTCAGGTTTAGAGAGAGAATTCTGGCTAAACAGTTGACATAAATACAAATTTGCCGGTCGATATCTAGTTTTTGCGTTAGATTTGGGCGATTTTCAGATATGAAATAGGTTGTTTTCTGTAACCGAAATCTGAATAAATGACTCCAAAATCCCTGCAATCTCGACTGAAAATAGCCAAAAACGCCAAATTTGGATCTACTGAGTATCAGTAGATCCAAATTTCAGGTTTAGAGAGAGAATTTGGGCTAATTAGTTGACATAAATACGTATTTGCCAGTCAATACCTAGCATTTACGTAAAATTTAAGCGATTTCTAGATATGAAATTGGCTGTTTTTGGCAACTGAGATCTGAAAAAATGGCCCCAAAATCCCTTCTCTCCCGACTGAAAATAGTCAAAAACGCCAAATTTGGATCTACTGAGACTATCAGCCAACTGTGAAAGATCTCCCAAATTCTCGCGAATCGCCAGTTCTTTTTCAAAGAAATTTAGTGCTGGTTTAGGATTGCCCTGTACAGTGAGGATTACACCTTGATAGCGCAAGCTATCTGCCTGCTGCTCCAAATCGGAGAATTCGTTGGCGATTGCGAGCGCTTCGTTCGCTTGTTGCTGAGCATCTTCGAGTTGTCCAAGGCAGTAATTGAACCATGCAAGTTTGTTTAAGGTTCGGGCAAGGAGTGGATTCTTGCCCATTGTTTTTTGGGTTTCATATGATTTTGAAAATAAACTAACAGCTTCTTGGTAAAAACCACGGACATTCAAAAAACAGACTATTGTGTAACAGTGTTTCTTCAAATGCGAGCAAAGCTTTACTATCTTGCATAGACGCCGCTCGTTTTATAGCCAATACCAAATTAGGAAGCTCCGTTTCCAATCTGTCCCAAGCATCGGGCTCCTGTGATTGATTCGCCTTGGCAAAAGCTAGGAAGTATGCAAGATGTTGCTTCTCGGCTTCTTGGACCTCTCCCATTTCCTCTAAGTGAATAGCTACATACTGACGAAGCAGAGGATGCATAACATAAACGCCCGCTGTTTCTCCCCAATTCAGAACAGACAATAGAACTAATGTATCGAGTGCCATCTCAGTTTGAATTTCGTCCATGCCCAATATACCAGCTATCTGAGGCACTTTCAGAGGGCCAGTGGCAAAAACGCTCAACCAGCGAAAGAGGCGCTGTTGATCAGCAGTGAGGGTATCGTAGGTAATACTGAAGGTTGCTACCAAACCCGGATCGCCTGGCATATCCAACGCATCATGGGCTCGTGAACGTACTTGTTCTGTGAGCGTACTGATTTGAAAGCCGGGTTTTCGAGCCAACATTGCCAAACGTGCCCCAGCCAGCTTGATAGCCAAAGGCAAACGACCAATAACATCGAGCAACTCTTTGGCAGATTCTGTCTCATGTTTCACCAACTCTGCCGTTCCTGAAGTTGACAGCATGTCTAGTGCATCCTCTAATGGGAGTGGGTCAAGACGATGAATCTGCATATCCAGTGCCATCGCTAGCCTTTCATCGCGAGTTGTGATCACCATTGGGCCGTCTGTAGGGCGGACACGTTTCAGTATTCGAGCTGCATCCACCCATTCTTCACGTACATCATCCACAATCACGAGTAGCAAACCCTCAATTTCTTGCCGCTTGACTAGCAGTTCACATACCCGGTCAGCCAACACAACAGGATCATTCACATCCATTAAGTCTTGCGTACATGCACGTTCCCATGCGCGTAAGATAGGAAGTGGATTACCGTCGTGATCCGTAAGCGAACCCCAAAAAATTCCACAGCTGAAAATATCCTTTGTTTCCTCTGCCAGTTGTTGAGCCGTGGCTGTCTTGCCAATACCAGCCATGCCTTGAATCGCAATATTCTCACCAAAATTGATGGCGACGGTTAATGCATCCAGAATTCGGCGACGTCCCGTAAAATGCGGTGGAGGCGCAGGCGGTGCAACCGATATAAATGTGAAGCACGCTTCAGGTTCCTTAAACATCTGATAGCCATAACCGGCCGCAGCCAGTAAGCGTTGCTGGTCACTTTGTTTATGTACACCTAATATTTCGGCAATACGAATAATGATCTCCGGTGAGTCTGGTCTTGTCTCACCGGAACGCCAACGATTCACGGTGCTTCGACTTACTTTCAAACGTCCAGCCAACCAATTTCCTGAACGCTCTTCAGTTGCAAGATAGCCATCCAAGAGTTCAGCAAACTCAGGATAATACTTAGGAGAACTTGACATCTATATACAACCTTCACACTTACTTCACAGTAACGCAACATCTGAACCACTTTGGCGCATGAGATGCACCAAACTATCCACCCAAACGGGCCACTCTTTTGTCACAATATAAATGTGACAACGAACTGCGCAGAAAAGGTCACGAACAACGTCTAAACTTTGGCTCGCTGTGAGCCGCACGTGTGCCGCTTTGGCGGAGAGATCTCTGCTTCGGTGAGCCTCCTATTGAACGGAGGCAAACTGAACATGTACTCTAACAGTTATGAACTATTCAAGCGTGTGATTGTCTGGCTTTTGATCGCATGGGTTACAGTTGCAGTCGCTATTAATCCAGAGCCACTTGTTCGGATCAATGTCGATCTAGAGAATGAAAGTTCTTGTACTGCAACCGAGCCAGAACCACTGGCAGATGATCATGAAGAAACCTTAGGAGGTGGTTGATAGACCTAAGCGGGGGAGCTAATACAATTTAGCTCCTCCGTTTTATTTTGAGAGATGCAAGTTTACATGTTCGCTTTCTCAAGCCTTATTATGCTTATCCCGTGAGTGTTAACTTAACGGTGGTCAGTAGGTCGGTGTTCGGTTACTGGCTACTGACCTACCGAATACTGAGTACCCATCCACCGAATCGTGATTCCCGCCGAAGTTAACACTATGATGCTTATCCTTATAAGCGAAGAATTGGTGACGACTTGACCATCACTCTTTGACTTCACCGAGATGTTTTGTTAAAAGATGAGAAAGTCGATCATGGCCGGGTTGATTCTTGAGCTGCTCTAATCTGCTTAATGCTTCCTGGAATGTATTCCTTGCTTCGCGAAATCTCTCTTGTCCAAGATAAACCAACCCTAATCCATCTAATGCATTTATCAAGGATCGAATATTGCCAAGTTTGTGCCAGATTTCTATACTCAGTAGATCCAAATTTGGCGTTTTTGACTATTTTCAGTCGGGAGAGAAGGGATTTTGGGGCCATTTTTTCAGATCTCAGTTGCCAAAAACAGCCAATTTCATATCTAGAAATCGCTTAAATTTTACGTAAATGCTAGGTATTGACTGGCAAATACGTATTTATGTCAACTAATTAGCCCAAATTCTCTCTCTAAACCTGAAATTTGGATCTACTGATACTGGACAAGTACGCTGATTCTGCATACTTCCATTGCCGCACATTACGATAGTCTATTCCTTTATTGACAAGAGTTCTTGCCAAGCGCAACTCATCGTTTGTTTGTCGAAAAATAATTTCTGCTAACTCATACAATCTGAGAGCTTCATCTGGTTGTCCTTGTAGTGAGTAAATTACACCAAGGTTTACCTGGGTTGCTGCTTGCTCGACCGGATCTTGTATGTTTTCCAGTAACTCGATCGCTCTCCGATAACAGGTGATCGCTTCATCATAGCGTTCCTGAGCGCGCAACGAAGGTCCGAGATTGCGTAACCCCCAAGCTATCTTTCGCTCGTCACCTTCCTTTTCCCAGAACGCTAGAGACTGTCTAAAATAGTTCTCGGCGAATTGCCATTCACGTTCATCAAGGGCAATTGAACCCAGAACAAAATAGCTAAACCCTCTTCCAATATCTTCTTCATCTAGCAACGTCAATGCAGTTCTTACCAAGCTATTGGCCTCTTCATAGCATCCCTCAATGCGAGCGATATACGCCAACCGATTGATTACTTTGGCTTGATTGCGTAAATGATTCAATTCTTTGAAGAGAACAGAGCTTATCGTCAGAAATTTGCGTGCCTCATCATAATGACCCAGAAATTGATGGAGCAACCCCAAGTGATGGTTTAATTCAGCCTCAGTTGGTGGGTCGTTCAAAAATCGACTCTGCTCAATACCTTGCTTTAGGTACGGTATCCATTCCTCCCTAAAACCTGCCTGCTCCATCTTCGGTGCCATGGTTAGCAAGAGGTCGCGTGTATAGGGCCATGCCTCTGGAATTTTGAAGGCATAGCTCAATACGTGCAGCGCTTGCTCGCGATCATCCTCGCTCAAGATAGCATCTGCTGCTTGGACTCTGGACAATGCATATTGGACGCTCCACATGATATAGTTGCGAAAGGTATCCGGACTAAAGGTAGAGAACCCAAAAAGGAGGAAGGAATGCTAACCGCGCCAGAAATAACTATAGCAGTACTGATGAATGTATTGCAAGTAACGCCGGTGGGAACAAACGTAAATGTAATGCGTCTGATGTGGGCGATGATGAATGGGTCGTTTCTGAAAAGTCGAGGAGCAATCCATAGTGGATTGAGTGAAAGCGGGTTTGAAGATGAGGAGCTCCGGCGAAGCTGGTGGAGCTTTCGATATGGATCATGGGATATTGCAAGCCTGCTCTCATCGTGGCAAGAAGAAGTGGAGTGGAAAGGGGAATGGGAGGCAAAAAAGTTAGAAGGATACCGAGTGAAAAGCATAGATATCACAGGGTTCTGGCGACCGAAGCTGCAAGGGAAAGTGAACCGGCTCTATAACTCAACGGCTCGTCGGGCATTGCCCGCGCTCATCTTTGGAGTGATGATAAGCTCGGGGGAGATAGGCGGGAAACGAGTGCCACTGCTCAAGGCAATCATGAGATGCGAGGTAGGCACAAAGGAAAGTGAGTTTCGGAAAAAGCTGCTGAAAGAGACGAAGAAATCACTGGAGTCAGACGAAGTGGCGGTGGTCGATGCCGGGTTTACAATCAGAGAAATGCTAGAAAGCGACGTCGACCGATTTGTCCTTCGGGAAGCGATTAACTGCACAGCGCGCCGCAATGAGTTACCCGAACGTAAGGAAAAAAAGGCAGACCACCCGAATATGGTGATATTGTGCGTCCGCTCTCTCGATGCTATAGGGGAAAGCGACTCGAGGCCACAACTCCAGACTCGTTTGGTCAATTTGTCTATAGTGGTCGCCTGATTCGCTATCAAGCATGGCACAATCTCGTCCCCAGGACAACCAAGGTGGATACAGCCAACCGCACCTATTCGATTTACATCTTTCAGGATCCTGCTTATCACACACCTTTGGTTCTGGCGACCGTCATGGCTTTACAAGCTGAAACCATTTATCTTTTCTATCTGGAGCGCTGGCCTGTTGAACATCCCCCCCCTTGGCTTCCAAGCAGATGATTGGCTTACATCGTCAATTTGTTCATGCCGATGAGGCTTGCTTCCGCTTACCTGAATTGGGGCTGCTGGCTGGCAATCTTCTTTCCCATTTAGCCGCTTCTCTTCCTCCCATACCGACTGGCTACTGGGATCGAGAGCCTCAAGCCACTCCCGGCAGGCTGCGCCGCGTTCTCTCGAGTGCTCTTTTTCCAACTCCCGACCAACTCGACCCTGACTTTCGGAAAAAGGCCTCGGTTTCACACCATTTACCTAAAGGCGTTCTCGCTCATCGCCGCCTCAATGCCGCTGCTTAAACTAGCCGAGCACTATTTTTACATTTTATCCCGTTTTTTCAGGGTGGATTCTTTTTTCCGCCCCTTTCGGTTTGCCCTTTGTCACTCAAGCCTTTACCAGAAAGTAAAGATATCTATGAAATATGAAACCTACATGGCGGAGTAGCGGATCGTGAAAAAACATTACTACGGTGGGCAGGCGGTCATTGAAGGGGTAATGATGCGAGGGCGTAAGACAATGGCCGTTGCTGTCCGCAACCCAGAGAATGAGATCGTGATTCATGAGGAACCGCTGACGGCACGCATTTACACAAGCAATTGGGGACAGTGGCCGTTTATCCGCGGGATCGGCATGTTGTGGGACGCTTTGGGGTTGGGTATGCGGGCGCTGATGTGGAGTGCCGATATTGCGGTGCGAGAAGAGGGCGAAGAAGAGGTTGAGTTTTCGGGGCCTGTCGCTTGGACAACCATTGCCACAAGTTTGGGCTTTGCGATTGTTCTCTTTTTTCTCACACCCACATTGGTCAGCCGCTATGCTGCGAGTCTCTTCAATGACAACATCATTATAGACGCTATTATTGAAGGTGCCTTGCGTCTGATCCTCTTTCTGCTTTATTTGTGGGCCATTAGCCTGATTCCAGATATTCGCCGTGTTTTTGGCTATCATGGTGCAGAACATAAAACAATCAATGCTTACGAGGCAGGCGATGAGCTAACCGTGGCGCAGGTGCAGCAACATAGCGTTCAGCATACCCGTTGCGGCACAAGTTTTCTGCTTTTCGTGCTTGTTCTAAGCATCATCCTTTTTGCGCCATTGACCTTCTCTCAAGTGGAGCCAATTTGGCTCTCGATGCTTTTGCGCTTTGTGACGCGTCTTCTGTTGGTCCCCGTTGTGGCCGGTATTTCATATGAAATCTTGCGCTTTAGCACAGCCCATCAAAGCAATCCGCTTATGCGAGCGGTCATTGCACCAGGGTTACTGCTCCAAAAAATGACAACCCGCGAACCTGATGATGGCATGGTGGAATGTGCAATTACAGCTCTTCATCCGGTTCTGGCAGCGGATGGCATCATCAGAACTGGCTTTAGCTCATCTGAGACAACGGATACGATTGATTCGCTTCCATCACCGGCGGCAAGCACCTCTTGAATTGTGACAGACTCAATTGTGGATTATCATGAGAGAACGATTCACTCAGAGCAGATTGCGTATCTGCTCTGAGTTCGTAAAGGGCCATGGGTTTACAATTCAGCTTGCGGGTTCGCCACCATCAATTTCAACGACCAACTCCTCTCCATCAACGGATACGACATCTCCATCACGTAATTTGCGACCACGACGAGTTTCGATCTCGTTATTGACCATAATGAGACCAGTACGAATCAAATGCTTGGCTTGTCCCCCTGTATCAACTAGACCAGCAAGTTTGAGAAACTGATCGAGTTTGATTGTTTCATCCATACCGCATCTCACACTTTCCGAACGATTGTTCGCATCACCTTATACTCTTGACTGCCAAAACGATATTTATATTCTTCATCGCCTTGCATAAAGTCGTAGAGTCGATATCCATCTGCGATTGCATATTGGATCGAGTAAGCCTGGAGAACCCAGCCAGGACTAAATTGTTTATACGCATCAGGATCGTATCCCGAATTGTACAATAAGAAAGAGCCATTATAGGCAAAAGTTAACTGAGTCGCCGCCTTATCACCATTTAGGGTCAAAAAACAGAGGCGTAGATATCCAGCATCATACATGCGACGCGCAATGGCACGGAAAAAATATTCCATTTCGGGTGTCATAAACTCGGCTTTGTCGGCACGACTGATACGCTGGAGTCTCAAAAAATCGTTCATTTCCGATTCCAAGTCGTACGGCTCTGTATGCGGTTCGAGTCCAATAATATAAAAGCCAACCTCGGTCTCTCGTTCTGCCCTTCGTTGTTTACGCCGAATTTCGTGTCTTTGTTTCTTGTCTACCTGTTCTTGCAAGTAATGCTCATAGGTCGCAGGCAAAGCAAACTGTGGTGCAACGTCTTCCTGCCGGATCTCTACTTGTAGACCAGCTTGTTTATAAATTGTGGGCAATCGCTGGTAGGTTTGGCTTTCTTCGGGCAGGTTACAAAGATCGAGAATGTCCCATTGTGGTGCGTGATCACTTTGTAACCAGTCGAGTAAACTGCAATAAACGTCCTCTTCCCAGCCGCGGGCGACGATCAGATCGAGATAATCGCTCACTTCGACACAACCAACAAGCGTTAACTGACTTTTGCCCATCAGCTCTGGCGGAATTTCGCTGCGCCCTCCATCATCTTTCCCACCAGATTCACCATAGATGAACCGATAGAGAGGGACAATTCCTAATAGCTCATCTGTTTTAGGATGGCGGAAAGCCAATAACCATAACTCACCATCACCCAGATAATTCCACCATGTGGTTTGCCATTCATAAGTTGAAAAAATTGAGTTAACTCTACATTTCTTTAATAGACGATTCCATTCAGATTCTAATGCAGTAAAACCATCCGGCGAAGCGGTTGGGGGATAAACAATGTAGGTCAATTTATGCTCGAATATACGGGGATGTTCTTTGCACTTTTTAGATGCGTCGACTACCGGTGCTGTTCGTGTTGGTGTCGTCACTGTAGATAACTCTGGTAGCGACGCGGATGTCTGGCCTGGGATAGGTTTTGTCTCCTCATCCAGGCAGACACATATGCTATTCATCAATATTGTATCCTTGGTGATTAAGTACAGCGTCAACTAAGTTTCTTGCATTTCTCAGTCAGACAAAACATCTGAAAACTTAATTTACACAGTATTAAGGAACCGAAATTAAATAACTTGAACAGATTCTTCGTTTCACTCGAGAATGACATGTTCAACTTATTTAATGCTCATTCCTAAGGTAAATGAAACTGAGCTAGATATGAAAATATGGCTTTGTTTTCTCTACGAGTGCTGTGGAACAATCCACATTCTCATCACGACTGCGGTACAGGTATACGGGTCAACATTTTTTCGTCATCACTATTATAGTTCAGACAACCAGGGTAAACAAGTGAGGTTTTGTATATTCATCACACAGTCTGCCGGTCAATCACCTGCATCGCCTTTTGAAGACCATCCCAAGCTGCAGCGAAGCCAGCATAAGCTGCCACCTGGAAAAATACTTCGACAATCTCCTCCTTTGTTGCACCATTACTGAGGGCCATCTGCACATTCAGTTCAAGAGCGCTCACTCTTCCCTGAGCGGCCAAAATGCCAATGCTACAGAGGCTCCGTGTCCGTAGATCCAGATTGGGGCGAGTCCAGATCTCGCCACCGACTACCCCCATGACAGCTCGCTCAAAATCAGGCGACAGTTCAGAAAAACGAGTACGCAGCTCATCGATTTGATCTTCACCAACCATTCTTGCAAATTGCTTGATACCTCGCTGATATTGTTCGTCGTTCATTGCAATTTCCTTATAATGGCTATACATTTTTTATAACCATTGCATTGTGTTATCCTAAAACTTCCTTCAGATCCGCAATAATATCGCTTGCATCTTCAATTCCCACTGAAAAACGGAAGACTCCGTCGGGGTGGTTCATTTTAGGCGGACAATTAGGTTTACATTTTTGCAAAGAGAAAAGATGTTTATATTTTCTAATTTGAGCCATGCTCAGGCAGAAAATGACCTCATATAGATTTTTGTCTATGTATCAAAAGTGTAAACCTAATTCTGAACCACCCCACTCCGTCACCCGCAAAAGCCCGATAACGCTTTTCGGCGTCTGGATCCAATCGAAATGTTGAAGCCATGAGCATTTCTGTTGGAATCCAGTAGATCAATGACCGATGGTGACCAAGCGAAACGGCATAATGGATTACGTTCATCTTTTCGATCATGCGCTGTGCAACCACTTCGCCTGAATCCTTTGTTTGAAAGGTCATCATGCCGGAGAAGTTACGCATCTGCCTTTTTGCCAATTCATGCTGCGGATGAGAGGGTAATCCGGGATAATGCACACAAGAAACGGCAGGATGTTCTTCCAAAAATCGAGCAACTTCTAATGCATTCTGCTGATGCGCTTGCATGCGCAAGGGGAAGGTTGCAGCACCACGCAAGATCATCCAGGCATTAAAGGGAGACAAGACACCTCCATAATGGACCATCGCTTCCATGTTGAGCGTATCCAACGCGTCTTTTCGACCTACAACGACTCCGCCCATTGCGTCACCATGTCCACCAATATATTTCGTGAGTGAGTGGATAACAAAATCAGCACCCAGTTCCATTGGCTTTGTTGCAGCAGGTGATGCGAAAGTTGAATCAACGACCACATCCCGAACGCCAAACCCACGTACTAAATCCGCAATGGCTCGAATGTCGCAAAGACGCATGATGGGATTGGCAGGTGTCTCAAGCCAGACCATCCTCGTCTTGGGCGTGATAGCCGTCTCAACCTGTGCGAGATCCGATGTATCAACCAATGTAACATCTATTCCCCACCGGGGCAAGCTATCTCGAACCAATTCTGCGGTTCCCACATAGTTTGTATCGGCAATGACTAGATGATCACCTTGGTTCAAACGACCTGCCAGCAAGGCATGGGATGCCGCCATACCAGACGCAAAACAGAGTGCGGCAGGTGCATGTTCCAGTGCCGCACTCTTCTGCGCCAACTGATCGACTGTCGGATTTGACACGCGTGCATAGATATAGCCTTCGTATCCACCATCGTCGAGAGCAGAGAAGCCAGCCACTTTGTCTGGCGCAAAGGTTGCCGACATAACCAAACTCGGAGAGGAGGCCCGAGTAACGGGGTCGACTCCCTCCCCAGCATGGACAGCACGCGTACGTTCTCCCCAATCAGTATAATCCCTTTTGTGTATCATTCATTTCTCCTTGTATGCCGCGTGTACTCGATAATCAGTAGACCGCAATCGTTAGATTCTTCGCTTCACCCGAGAATGCCACGATTGCGGTCTACTGGTAATACAATTGTTTATTTATTTGATTGCATACCCTATCATACACTTAATCGGTACGAAAGTTGACATCTACAAAATGGCAAGTATCCTGTCTCATGGTAAATTACTTTATCCAGTGAAAGTAGGTAAGCTCAAAGAAAGAGAACAAATGACACCCGAAGAATTTCGTACTGCTGGACATCAACTGATCGACTGGGTTGCAGATTTCCGCACTGGGATCCGATCTCGGCCTGTCATGGCGCAAGTCGAACCTGGTCATGTCAAAGCACAATTACCGAACACACCACCCGAGGAACCTGAATCCTTTGCCCAGATCCTGCGCGACCTGGAAGAGATCATTGTACCGGGGTTGTCTCACTTTCAACATCCGAGTTTTTTTGGATATTTTCCAGCGAATAGTCTGTTGTCCAGCGTACTCGGTGACTATCTCAGCACAGGTTTAGGTTCGCTTGGGCTCTCCTGGCAATCGGCTCCTGCATTAACTGAACTGGAAGAGGCAATGACGGATTGGATGCGTCAAATGGTTGGTCTCTCTGCCGATTGGAACGGTGTTATTCAGGATACGGCATCAACCACCACGCTATTGGCGCTCATTTGTGCCCGCGAGCGCACCACAAATTTCGGTATGGTCCATGGTGGTTTGCAGGCTGAAACAAAGCCCTTAATTGTCTACGTCTCTGAGTATAGCCACAGTTCGGTCGACAAGGCTGCATTGCTGGCAGGATTTGGTCGGGAAAACGTCCGTCTCATCGATGTAGACGATGCGTTTGCGCTCGACCCTTCCTCGCTTGAACGAGCCATTCAAGAAGATTTGGCTGAGGGCAAACAGCCTTGCGCTATTGTGGCGACCACGGGTACCACGACATCGACAGCTCTCGATCCAATCGAGTCACTCGCAGAGATTGCTCAGCGGTATAATCTCTGGTTACATGTTGATTCAGCGCTGGCTGGCTCTGCCATGATTTTACCCGAATGTCGCTGGATGTGGGAAGGAATCGAGCGAGCTGACTCGGTTGTTCTGAACCCGCACAAATGGCTCGGTGCAGCCTTTGATTGTACGCTCTGCTACGTGCGTGATTCTGAACATCTTGTGCGCGTGATGGGAACCAATCCCAGCTACTTGCAGAGCGCAGCCGATAATGAAGTAAAGAACTATCGTGATTGGGGAATTCCATTGGGGAGACGCTTTCGGGCACTAAAGCTGTGGACCTTGATCCGAGAGCAGGGGGTCACGGGACTGCAGCAGCGCGTCAGGCGTGACATTGCAAATGCCCAATGGTTAGAGGCGCGAGTAAAAGAGCGCCCAGAGTGGAGCGTTTTGGCACCGGTTCCGCTACAGACTGTTTGTATACGTCATGAGCCCTCCAACCTAAGCAATGAAGAATTAGACCCAGTAGATCCAAATTTGGCGTTTTTGACTATTTTCAGTCGGGAGAGAAGGGATTTTGGGGCCATTTTTTCAGATCTCAGTTGCCAAAAACAGCCAATTTCATATCTAGAAATCGCTTAAATTTTACGTAAATGCTAGGTATTGACTGGCAAATACGTATTTATGTCAACTAATTAGCCCAAATTCTCTCTCTAAACCTGAAATTTGGATCTACTGAGACCAGCATACCCTGTCTTGGGCGGATCGAGTAAATCGCTCCGGCGAAGCCTACCTAACGCCAGCCACACTCAACGGACGTTGGATGGTGCGGATTAGCATTGGAGCCTATCCAACCGAATTAGATGATGTTCAAGCTGTGTGGAAATTGATATACACAATGGCAGAGGGGCTAAATTCCGACAAGGACTTGGCCAATTGACTATAGAAGAAGCTGTGCAAATCGACACATTAATCTCTGGCCCAAAACCTTTTGTTTGACTGAATCTATGATAGCTGTTTACGCAAGAAATGTCAATGCACTTGTGTATTTCCTCTATCGATCTTTTCGTCTTCTCCTTGCATCGAGGTAGTCTTACCGCAACCCTGGCGGAACACGTTCTTCATCCTCGATCAATGTGCGCAGACGAGTCAGGTTCTTGACATCGTCTTTTAGATCATCCTTTTTTGGTGTCTCCAACAACATGGCGATTCCGTCCCACCGTGGATCGTTGAGGATAAAGCGGAAGCCATCCTCACCGATCTCGCCTTCGCTGATATGTGTGTGTCGATCGATTCGGCTGTCCAGTCCTCCTTTGCTGTCATTAAAGTGCCAACATTTGACACGGGCAAGACCAATTTCCTGTTCTATTTCGTCCATCATGGCCTCATATCCATCACGGACTCGAATATTGTAACCAGCTGCAAAAGCATGGCATGTATCAACACAGACACCCACTCGATTCTGGTCATCCACCTGCTCGATGATGTTGCGCAATAGTCCGAAGTTATAGCCAACTGTCGAACCTTGTCCGGCCATTAGCTCCAACAACGTGATGGTGTCGACGCACTCAGGGGTTTCAACGTGGATTTGATTCAAAGCGGTAGCCACGCGCTCAACCCCTGCTTCCTCGCCTCTTCCCGTGTGCGCACCTGGGTGAAGCACAACATGAGGTACCCCATAGGCATGAGCACGCTGTAATTCATCTTTATGGGCATTACGGCTTTTTTCCCAAAGCGGATCTTTGGGAGAGGCCAGGTTAATGAGGTAACTGGCGTGGCTCACAGCATAAACAATTTCCTGAGCGGGCATCTCATCGTGCCAACGAGCAACATCCTCCTGATCAACTGGTGGGCCTTGCCATTGTCGATTGTTTTTAGTAAATAGTTGAACAGCATTGCTCCCGATCGAACTTGCACGATCAAGCGCTTGGCTAACACCCCCTGCAATTGACATATGTGCGCCAAGCATTAAAACAGACATAGTTTTCTCCTGGTGAATAAGAACCTATCCGAAAAGTGGTTGTGAGTCCGACCAACTTCTCAAGTCAGAACGGATCGACACAGAACTTTTCGGATAAGCACTAAGTGTTTCTGATTGATAATATCATTGAGCTGCACTTAAGATTTACCTAGTCATCTCCCGCTTGGTATAATTCATTCTGCATGAATCCAAATCAGCTTATAATAGATTATGTTACTCGCACTTGACACTGCAACGCAAACGGCCTCAATCGCTATCTATCATCTAGAGACCGATACGTTGCTTGGAGAGTGGACCTGGCAAGCGCAACGAAGGCAAACCCAGGATCTCCTTGTTACAACTCAACAACTATTACAGCAGCTCCGTTTGAAGCCAGAGCAGGTGACGGCCCTGGCCGTCACTACAGGTCCAGGAAGCTTCACTGGCGTACGCATTGCGATCAGCGCTGTTAAAGGAATTGCCATTGGTTTGCCGCACCCACCAAAAGTTCTAGGTATTCCTACCCTTTGCGTAACAGCGTGGCCTTGGTTGGCTCTGGCTCTCCAATCCAAATTGCACAAAAGTGAGAACATAATCCTCTGTCCGTATATTCAAGCTGGACGCGGACGCTATAACTGGCTCTTATCCTCAGTTGATTCAGCAGAATCGACCTTTGCGCGTCCAGATGCCGCTACACATTCAGTCGGAACCAACGAAGAATTTGTGACCATGCTCCAATCGCTACAACCAAGTTTCGTTTGGGCAATCGGCGAACTAACGACCGAGCTTCATGGAGCCATCATCGATCTGGAGCATGTGACCATTGTTGATGCCGTGAGTGGTTTACGACGCGCCGGAAATCTAGCGCGACTAGCAGCGCGATATTTTGCCGCAAATATCCAGGATAATCTGGAGGATCTACAACCACTCTACCTGCGCAGCCCATAAGGAGGCAAGGAAACAAATTGAACAACAATCCAGCCCCACTTCGATTTCGAGCAATGACATCTGACGACATTCCTTCTGTATATCAACTGGCAACGCGCTGTTTTCCAACACCCTGGTCCATCAAAACCTACTATAAAGAGATTGAACAGAATCGACAGAGTCATTATTGGATTGCACAACTACAGCGAACAACTGCCTCCCAAAGCTCCAATGATGCTGACCCCAAAAAACCGGGTTCCCTATCTTTCAGAACGCAGAGAGGGCCAATCCTTTCCGAAAATTTGTCTCGTATACACGCAGTGATTGATGGAATGGTGCTAGAACTGGTCGGTTATGGAGGATATTGGCTTGTAGCAGAAGAGATGCACATTGTATCCTTAGCTATTGCACCGCAATGGCAGCGACGCGGCCTGGGGAAATGGCTTCTGATCAATATGCTAGAAAAAGCGCGACGTTCAGGGATTGCTTTGGCAACTTTGGAAGTCCGGTCACGCAATCAGGCTGCGCAATTGCTTTATAGCGGGCTTGGTTTTGAAACTGTTGGGCGACGAAAAAACTATTATCCAGCAACGAAATTGACTGAAACCGATGATGCAATTCTATTTACCCTGAAAAGACTTGACGATGGGCACATCTGGCGCCCTTTGGCCACAACGCGTGATCGGCTTATGGAGAAGCTGTCTCATCTTCTGTCGGACGAGCAACCACAATAATCCTGTGGCTATTATCATTGCGGGGCCAACAACTAACAAGAGTTAGTCGGTCATCATTAAAAGGTTGAATCCAGTTCAAATTTTCCGCGCGTTGCTCTGGCGAAGCATATTTCTCGGGAACAATCATTACCTGATTAACAGAGTAGCGAACCCTGTGTTCTCCCGACCAGATGGCTATCTCATCGCCTTTTTTGAGCTGATCTAGCTCCCGAAAAATGGCACCTTTGATATTGTTGTGGGCACTTAGCACCAAGTTGCCACCTTCGCCGAGAAGCGCACTATTCTTATGCCACCCTGCGGCAAAATCGGCTACATCCCACTCGCTAAACACTGCGCCATCGTCGTTGCGGGCTGGATGCCAACCCAGTTCAACAACAGGGGTATCTAAGTCAATAGCTGGAATCTCTATTTTATCTGGTAGAAGCCCCCTGGCACCAGGACGTGCAATCGCTGGATTGCGGAGCGGCGGTGTTGGCAGGTTGCTCGTATTGCCAAACAAATCGTTCCACCAACACCCCGTTAAGCTAAACATGCTCAGACAAAAAATCAGCACCATTTTAGTTCGTCTATACATTTTGTTCTCGATATTCTTGATAATTGATGACTGACCTATCAAATACTGACTACTGCTGCAAGCGTCGACCTTGGGCAACTGCTTCAATTCGTTCGACTGGTCCACCAATGGGAACCAGTACATCAATAAACGTTGTCTCTCCCCCACGAGGCACAACGTTGTGATCTGGCACAACTTGACGCATCGCGATGACGCGTCCTAGATTGTCATAGGCGGTCAACACAACCTGGACGCTGACCGTATATGAGGCATACCGCTCTCCCTCGCTCTTTAGACCGCGTATTTCTAGATCTCGATAGTAGCTTCCAATATATGCACCAACAGCACTAATCGGATACGTACGATACTGGTCAAAACGTCCCGGCGCAGCACCAAATAAGATTGCAAATGGCGCGCGTTCGTTCACATCGACAAAGTCAAGTGCGACCAACCCGCTAGCCTGGGCAAGTTCACTTTCGCTTTCATCGAGCAATGTTACACCAACTCGTACTTGCTCCAGCGGAACACCGCTATCATTCAACACTTCGCCCAGTACCCAAAGTCCACCAATCGTGGTTTCGCTAAAGTAGACATTCTCGACCGAGACCGGCAAAGGCGTAGGCGTTGCTGTTGCAACTTCATTTTCATTCAGTTCTTCAATACGCGGAATAATCAACTGTTGACCAATCTGTAAGGCACGCGGGTCTAGAATACCATTTGCTTCTTGCAGGGCCGCTACGCTCAAATCGTACCGATCTGCAATCGCAAGAAGACTATCCCCGCTCTGGATGGTATGAATCACAGGTGTGGGTGTAACGGTTGACGTTGACGTTGGAGCCGGTGTATATGGTGCAGGTGTTGGTGGCGGCGTTGCGGGGGCTGGTTCAGAAATAGGTTGACAAAGAAGAGAGTACGTTAACCTTTACTTTCTGGTAAAGGCTTGAGTGACAAAGGGCAAACCGAAAGGGGCGGAAAAAAGAATCCACCCTGAAAAAACGGGATAAAATGTAAAAATAGTGCTCGGCTAGTTTAAGCAGCGGCATTGAGGCGGCGATGAGCGAGAACGCCTTTAGGTAAATGGTGTGAAACCGAGGCCTTTTTCCGAAAGTCAGGGTCGAGTTGGTCGGGAGTTGGAAAAAGAGCACTCGAGAGAACGCGGCGCAGCCTGCCGGGAGTGGCTTGAGGCTCTCGATCCCAGTAGCCAGTCGGTATGGGAGGAAGAGAAGCGGCTAAATGGGAAAGAAGATTGCCAGCCAGCAGCCCCAATTCAGGTAAGCGGAAGCAAGCCTCATCGGCATGAACAAATTGACGATGTAAGCCAATCATCTGCTTGGAAGCCAAGGGGGGATGTTCAACAGGCCAGCGCTCCAGATAGAAAAGATAAATGGTTTCAGCTTGTAAAGCCATGACGGTCGCCAGAACCAAAGGTGTGTGATAAGCAGGATCCTGAAAGATGTAAATCGAATAGGTGCGGTTGGCTGTATCCACCTTGGTTGTCCTGGGGACGAGATTGTGCCATGCTTGATAGCGAATCAGGCGACCACTATAGACAAATTGACCAAACGAGTCTGGAGTTGTGGCCTCGAGTCGCTTTCCCCTATAGCATCGAGAGAGCGGACGCACAATATCACCATATTCGGGTGGTCTGCCTTTTTCCTTACGTTCGGGTAACTCATTGCGGCGCGCTGTGCAGTTAATCGCTTCCCGAAGGACAAATCGGTCGACGTCGCTTTCTAGCATTTCTCTGATTGTAAACCCGGCATCGACCACCGCCACTTCGTCTGACTCCAGTGATTTCTTCGTCTCTTTCAGCAGCTTTTTCCGAAACTCACTTTCCTTTGTGCCTACCTCGCATCTCATGATTGCCTTGAGCAGTGGCACTCGTTTCCCGCCTATCTCCCCCGAGCTTATCATCACTCCAAAGATGAGCGCGGGCAATGCCCGACGAGCCGTTGAGTTATAGAGCCGGTTCACTTTCCCTTGCAGCTTCGGTCGCCAGAACCCTGTGATATCTATGCTTTTCACTCGGTATCCTTCTAACTTTTTTGCCTCCCATTCCCCTTTCCACTCCACTTCTTCTTGCCACGATGAGAGCAGGCTTGCAATATCCCATGATCCATATCGAAAGCTCCACCAGCTTCGCCGGAGCTCCTCATCTTCAAACCCGCTTTCACTCAATCCACTATGGATTGCTCCTCGACTTTTCAGAAACGACCCATTCATCATCGCCCACATCAGACGCATTACATTTACGTTTGTTCCCACCGGCGTTACTTGCAATACATTCATCAGTACTGCTATAGTTATTTCTGGCGCGGTTAGCATTCCTTCCTCCTTTTTGGGTTCTCTACCTTTAGTCCGGATACCTTTCGCAACTATATCATGTGGAGCGTCCAATATGCATTGTCCAGAGTCCAAGCAGCAGATGCTATCTTGAGCGAGGATGATCGCGAGCAAGCGCTGCACGTATTGAGCTATGCCTTCAAAATTCCAGAGGCATGGCCCTATACACGCGACCTCTTGCTAACCATGGCACCGAAGATGGAGCAGGCAGGTTTTAGGGAGGAATGGATACCGTACCTAAAGCAAGGTATTGAGCAGAGTCGATTTTTGAACGACCCACCAACTGAGGCTGAATTAAACCATCACTTGGGGTTGCTCCATCAATTTCTGGGTCATTATGATGAGGCACGCAAATTTCTGACGATAAGCTCTGTTCTCTTCAAAGAATTGAATCATTTACGCAATCAAGCCAAAGTAATCAATCGGTTGGCGTATATCGCTCGCATTGAGGGATGCTATGAAGAGGCCAATAGCTTGGTAAGAACTGCATTGACGTTGCTAGATGAAGAAGATATTGGAAGAGGGTTTAGCTATTTTGTTCTGGGTTCAATTGCCCTTGATGAACGTGAATGGCAATTCGCCGAGAACTATTTTAGACAGTCTCTAGCGTTCTGGGAAAAGGAAGGTGACGAGCGAAAGATAGCTTGGGGGTTACGCAATCTCGGACCTTCGTTGCGCGCTCAGGAACGCTATGATGAAGCGATCACCTGTTATCGGAGAGCGATCGAGTTACTGGAAAACATACAAGATCCGGTCGAGCAAGCAGCAACCCAGGTAAACCTTGGTGTAATTTACTCACTACAAGGACAACCAGATGAAGCTCTCAGATTGTATGAGTTAGCAGAAATTATTTTTCGACAAACAAACGATGAGTTGCGCTTGGCAAGAACTCTTGTCAATAAAGGAATAGACTATCGTAATGTGCGGCAATGGAAGTATGCAGAATCAGCGTACTTGTCCAGTATCAGTAGATCCAAATTTCAGGTTTAGAGAGAGAATTTGGGCTAATTAGTTGACATAAATACGTATTTGCCAGTCAATACCTAGCATTTACGTAAAATTTAAGCGATTTCTAGATATGAAATTGGCTGTTTTTGGCAACTGAGATCTGAAAAAATGGCCCCAAAATCCCTTCTCTCCCGACTGAAAATAGTCAAAAACGCCAAATTTGGATCTACTGAGACTATCAGCCAACTGTGAAAGATCTCCCAAATTCTCGCGAATCGCCAGTTCTTTTTCAAAGAAATTTAGTGCTGGTTTAGGATTGCCCTGTACAGTGAGGATTACACCTTGATAGCGCAAGCTATCTGCCTGCTGCTCCAAATCGGAGAATTCGTTGGCGATTGCGAGCGCTTCGTTCGCTTGTTGCTGAGCATCTTCGAGTTGTCCAAGGCAGTAATTGAACCATGCAAGTTTGTTTAAGGTTCGGGCAAGGAGTGGATTCTTGCCCATTGTTTTTTGGGTTTCATATGATTTTGAAAATAAACTAACAGCTTCTTGGTAAAAACCACGGACATTCAAAAACAGACTATTGTGTAACAGTGTTTCTTCAAATGCGAGCAAAGCTTTACTATCTTGCATAGACGCCGCTCGTTTTATAGCCAATACCAAATTAGGAAGCTCCGTTTCCAATCTGTCCCAAGCATCGGGCTCCTGTGATTGATTCGCCTTGGCAAAAGCTAGGAAGTATGCAAGATGTTGCTTCTCGGCTTCTTGGACCTCTCCCATTTCCTCTAAGTGAATAGCTACATACTGACGAAGCAGAGGATGCATAACATAAACGCCCGCTGTTTCTCCCCAATTCAGAACAGACAATAGAACTAATGTATCGAGTGCCATCTCAGTTTGAATTTCGTCCATGCCCAATATACCAGCTATCTGAGGCACTTTCAGAGGGCCAGTGGCAAAAACGCTCAACCAGCGAAAGAGGCGCTGTTGATCAGCAGTGAGGGTATCGTAGGTAATACTGAAGGTTGCTACCAAACCCGGATCGCCTGGCATATCCAACGCATCATGGGCTCGTGAACGTACTTGTTCTGTGAGCGTACTGATTTGAAAGCCGGGTTTTCGAGCCAACATTGCCAAACGTGCCCCAGCCAGCTTGATAGCCAAAGGCAAACGACCAATAACATCGAGCAACTCTTTGGCAGATTCTGTCTCATGTTTCACCAACTCTGCCGTTCCTGAAGTTGACAGCATGTCTAGTGCATCCTCTAATGGGAGTGGGTCAAGACGATGAATCTGCATATCCAGTGCCATCGCTAGCCTTTCATCGCGAGTTGTGATCACCATTGGGCCGTCTGTAGGGCGGACACGTTTCAGTATTCGAGCTGCATCCACCCATTCTTCACGTACATCATCCACAATCACGAGTAGCAAACCCTCAATTTCTTGCCGCTTGACTAGCAGTTCACATACCCGGTCAGCCAACACAACAGGATCATTCACATCCATTAAGTCTTGCGTACATGCACGTTCCCATGCGCGTAAGATAGGAAGTGGATTACCGTCGTGATCCGTAAGCGAACCCCAAAAAATTCCACAGCTGAAAATATCCTTTGTTTCCTCTGCCAGTTGTTGAGCCGTGGCTGTCTTGCCAATACCAGCCATGCCTTGAATCGCAATATTCTCACCAAAATTGATGGCGACGGTTAATGCATCCAGAATTCGGCGACGTCCCGTAAAATGCGGTGGAGGCGCAGGCGGTGCAACCGATATAAATGTGAAGCACGCTTCAGGTTCCTTAAACATCTGATAGCCATAACCGGCCGCAGCCAGTAAGCGTTGCTGGTCACTTTGTTTATGTACACCTAATATTTCGGCAATACGAATAATGATCTCCGGTGAGTCTGGTCTTGTCTCACCGGAACGCCAACGATTCACGGTGCTTCGACTTACTTTCAAACGTCCAGCCAACCAATTTCCTGAACGCTCTTCAGTTGCAAGATAGCCATCCAAGAGTTCAGCAAACTCAGGATAATACTTAGGAGAACTTGACATCTATATACAACCTTCACACTTACTTCACAGTAACGCAACATCTGAACCACTTTGGCGCATGAGATGCACCAAACTATCCACCCAAACGGGCCACTCTTTTGTCACAATATAAATGTGACAACGAACTGCGCAGAAAAGGTCACGAACAACGTCTAAACTTTGGCTCGCTGTGAGCCGCACGTGTGCCGCTTTGGCGGAGAGATCTCTGCTTCGGTGAGCCTCCTATTGAACGGAGGCAAACTGAACATGTACTCTAACAGTTATGAACTATTCAAGCGTGTGATTGTCTGGCTTTTGATCGCATGGGTTACAGTTGCAGTCGCTATTAATCCAGAGCCACTTGTTCGGATCAATGTCGATCTAGAGAATGAAAGTTCTTGTACTGCAACCGAGCCAGAACCACTGGCAGATGATCATGAAGAAACCTTAGGAGGTGGTTGATAGACCTAAGCGGGGGAGCTAATACAATTTAGCTCCTCCGTTTTATTTTGAGAGATGCAAGTTTACATGTTCGCTTTCTCAAGCCTTATTATGCTTATCCCGTGAGTGTTAACTTAACGGTGGTCAGTAGGTCGGTGTTCGGTTACTGGCTACTGACCTACCGAATACTGAGTACCCATCCACCGAATCGTGATTCCCGCCGAAGTTAACACTATGATGCTTATCCTTATAAGCGAAGAATTGGTGACGACTTGACCATCACTCTTTGACTTCACCGAGATGTTTTGTTAAAAGATGAGAAAGTCGATCATGGCCGGGTTGATTCTTGAGCTGCTCTAATCTGCTTAATGCTTCCTGGAATGTATTCCTTGCTTCGCGAAATCTCTCTTGTCCAAGATAAACCAACCCTAATCCATCTAATGCATTTATCAAGGATCGAATATTGCCAAGTTTGTGCCAGATTTCTATACTCAGTAGATCCAAATTTGGCGTTTTTGACTATTTTCAGTCGGGAGAGAAGGGATTTTGGGGCCATTTTTTCAGATCTCAGTTGCCAAAAAACAGCCAATTTCATATCTAGAAATCGCTTAAATTTTACGTAAATGCTAGGTATTGACTGGCAAATACGTATTTATGTCAACTAATTAGCCCAAATTCTCTCTCTAAACCTGAAATTTGGATCTACTGAGACCAGCATACCCTGTCTTGGGCGGATCGAGTAAATCGCTCCGGCGAAGCCTACCTAACGCCAGCCACACTCAACGGACGTTGGATGGTGCGGATTAGCATTGGAGCCTATCCAACCGAATTAGATGATGTTCAAGCTGTGTGGAAATTGATATACACAATGGCAGAGGGGCTAAATTCCGACAAGGACTTGGCCAATTGACTATAGAAGAAGCTGTGCAAATCGACACATTAATCTCTGGCCCAAAACCTTTTGTTTGACTGAATCTATGATAGCTGTTTACGCAAGAAATGTCAATGCACTTGTGTATTTCCTCTATCGATCTTTTCGTCTTCTCCTTGCATCGAGGTAGTCTTACCGCAACCCTGGCGGAACACGTTCTTCATCCTCGATCAATGTGCGCAGACGAGTCAGGTTCTTGACATCGTCTTTTAGATCATCCTTTTTTGGTGTCTCCAACAACATGGCGATTCCGTCCCACCGTGGATCGTTGAGGATAAAGCGGAAGCCATCCTCACCGATCTCGCCTTCGCTGATATGTGTGTGTCGATCGATTCGGCTGTCCAGTCCTCCTTTGCTGTCATTAAAGTGCCAACATTTGACACGGGCAAGACCAATTTCCTGTTCTATTTCGTCCATCATGGCCTCATATCCATCACGGACTCGAATATTGTAACCAGCTGCAAAAGCATGGCATGTATCAACACAGACACCCACTCGATTCTGGTCATCCACCTGCTCGATGATGTTGCGCAATAGTCCGAAGTTATAGCCAACTGTCGAACCTTGTCCGGCCATTAGCTCCAACAACGTGATGGTGTCGACGCACTCAGGGGTTTCAACGTGGATTTGATTCAAAGCGGTAGCCACGCGCTCAACCCCTGCTTCCTCGCCTCTTCCCGTGTGCGCACCTGGGTGAAGCACAACATGAGGTACCCCATAGGCATGAGCACGCTGTAATTCATCTTTATGGGCATTACGGCTTTTTTCCCAAAGCGGATCTTTGGGAGAGGCCAGGTTAATGAGGTAACTGGCGTGGCTCACAGCATAAACAATTTCCTGAGCGGGCATCTCATCGTGCCAACGAGCAACATCCTCCTGATCAACTGGTGGGCCTTGCCATTGTCGATTGTTTTTAGTAAATAGTTGAACAGCATTGCTCCCGATCGAACTTGCACGATCAAGCGCTTGGCTAACACCCCCTGCAATTGACATATGTGCGCCAAGCATTAAAACAGACATAGTTTTCTCCTGGTGAATAAGAACCTATCCGAAAAGTGGTTGTGAGTCCGACCAACTTCTCAAGTCAGAACGGATCGACACAGAACTTTTCGGATAAGCACTAAGTGTTTCTGATTGATAATATCATTGAGCTGCACTT
This sequence comes from Chloroflexi bacterium TSY, assembly GCA_019217005.1. The sequence continues at coordinate 3,022 of JAHBNG010000012.1, read as the reverse complement.
AAGATTTACCTAGTCATCTCCCGCTTGGTATAATTCATTCTGCATGAATCCAAATCAGCTTATAATAGATTATGTTACTCGCACTTGACACTGCAACGCAAACGGCCTCAATCGCTATCTATCATCTAGAGACCGATACGTTGCTTGGAGAGTGGACCTGGCAAGCGCAACGAAGGCAAACCCAGGATCTCCTTGTTACAACTCAACAACTATTACAGCAGCTCCGTTTGAAGCCAGAGCAGGTGACGGCCCTGGCCGTCACTACAGGTCCAGGAAGCTTCACTGGCGTACGCATTGCGATCAGCGCTGTTAAAGGAATTGCCATTGGTTTGCCGCACCCACCAAAAGTTCTAGGTATTCCTACCCTTTGCGTAACAGCGTGGCCTTGGTTGGCTCTGGCTCTCCAATCCAAATTGCACAAAAGTGAGAACATAATCCTCTGTCCGTATATTCAAGCTGGACGCGGACGCTATAACTGGCTCTTATCCTCAGTTGATTCAGCAGAATCGACCTTTGCGCGTCCAGATGCCGCTACACATTCAGTCGGAACCAACGAAGAATTTGTGACCATGCTCCAATCGCTACAACCAAGTTTCGTTTGGGCAATCGGCGAACTAACGACCGAGCTTCATGGAGCCATCATCGATCTGGAGCATGTGACCATTGTTGATGCCGTGAGTGGTTTACGACGCGCCGGAAATCTAGCGCGACTAGCAGCGCGATATTTTGCCGCAAATATCCAGGATAATCTGGAGGATCTACAACCACTCTACCTGCGCAGCCCATAAGGAGGCAAGGAAACAAATTGAACAACAATCCAGCCCCACTTCGATTTCGAGCAATGACATCTGACGACATTCCTTCTGTATATCAACTGGCAACGCGCTGTTTTCCAACACCCTGGTCCATCAAAACCTACTATAAAGAGATTGAACAGAATCGACAGAGTCATTATTGGATTGCACAACTACAGCGAACAACTGCCTCCCAAAGCTCCAATGATGCTGACCCCAAAAAACCGGGTTCCCTATCTTTCAGAACGCAGAGAGGGCCAATCCTTTCCGAAAATTTGTCTCGTATACACGCAGTGATTGATGGAATGGTGCTAGAACTGGTCGGTTATGGAGGATATTGGCTTGTAGCAGAAGAGATGCACATTGTATCCTTAGCTATTGCACCGCAATGGCAGCGACGCGGCCTGGGGAAATGGCTTCTGATCAATATGCTAGAAAAAGCGCGACGTTCAGGGATTGCTTTGGCAACTTTGGAAGTCCGGTCACGCAATCAGGCTGCGCAATTGCTTTATAGCGGGCTTGGTTTTGAAACTGTTGGGCGACGAAAAAACTATTATCCAGCAACGAAATTGACTGAAACCGATGATGCAATTCTATTTACCCTGAAAAGACTTGACGATGGGCACATCTGGCGCCCTTTGGCCACAACGCGTGATCGGCTTATGGAGAAGCTGTCTCATCTTCTGTCGGACGAGCAACCACAATAATCCTGTGGCTATTATCATTGCGGGGCCAACAACTAACAAGAGTTAGTCGGTCATCATTAAAAGGTTGAATCCAGTTCAAATTTTCCGCGCGTTGCTCTGGCGAAGCATATTTCTCGGGAACAATCATTACCTGATTAACAGAGTAGCGAACCCTGTGTTCTCCCGACCAGATGGCTATCTCATCGCCTTTTTTGAGCTGATCTAGCTCCCGAAAAATGGCACCTTTGATATTGTTGTGGGCACTTAGCACCAAGTTGCCACCTTCGCCGAGAAGCGCACTATTCTTATGCCACCCTGCGGCAAAATCGGCTACATCCCACTCGCTAAACACTGCGCCATCGTCGTTGCGGGCTGGATGCCAACCCAGTTCAACAACAGGGGTATCTAAGTCAATAGCTGGAATCTCTATTTTATCTGGTAGAAGCCCCCTGGCACCAGGACGTGCAATCGCTGGATTGCGGAGCGGCGGTGTTGGCAGGTTGCTCGTATTGCCAAACAAATCGTTCCACCAACACCCCGTTAAGCTAAACATGCTCAGACAAAAAATCAGCACCATTTTAGTTCGTCTATACATTTTGTTCTCGATATTCTTGATAATTGATGACTGACCTATCAAATACTGACTACTGCTGCAAGCGTCGACCTTGGGCAACTGCTTCAATTCGTTCGACTGGTCCACCAATGGGAACCAGTACATCAATAAACGTTGTCTCTCCCCCACGAGGCACAACGTTGTGATCTGGCACAACTTGACGCATCGCGATGACGCGTCCTAGATTGTCATAGGCGGTCAACACAACCTGGACGCTGACCGTATATGAGGCATACCGCTCTCCCTCGCTCTTTAGACCGCGTATTTCTAGATCTCGATAGTAGCTTCCAATATATGCACCAACAGCACTAATCGGATACGTACGATACTGGTCAAAACGTCCCGGCGCAGCACCAAATAAGATTGCAAATGGCGCGCGTTCGTTCACATCGACAAAGTCAAGTGCGACCAACCCGCTAGCCTGGGCAAGTTCACTTTCGCTTTCATCGAGCAATGTTACACCAACTCGTACTTGCTCCAGCGGAACACCGCTATCATTCAACACTTCGCCCAGTACCCAAAGTCCACCAATCGTGGTTTCGCTAAAGTAGACATTCTCGACCGAGACCGGCAAAGGCGTAGGCGTTGCTGTTGCAACTTCATTTTCATTCAGTTCTTCAATACGCGGAATAATCAACTGTTGACCAATCTGTAAGGCACGCGGGTCTAGAATACCATTTGCTTCTTGCAGGGCCGCTACGCTCAAATCGTACCGATCTGCAATCGCAAGAAGACTATCCCCGCTCTGGATGGTATGAATCACAGGTGTGGGTGTAACGGTTGACGTTGACGTTGGAGCCGGTGTATATGGTGCAGGTGTTGGTGGCGGCGTTGCGGGGGCTGGTTCAGAAATAGGTTGACAAAGAAGAGAGTACGTTAACCTTTACTTTCTGGTAAAGGCTTGAGTGACAAAGGGCAAACCGAAAGGG
>JAHBNG010000033.1 GCA_019217005.1 Chloroflexi bacterium TSY | reverse complement strand
GATCAACGCACTGAACGAACAACTCAAAGAAGAGAATTTACGCTTGGGGGCAGAAGCGGGCGAGCAGTATGGCATGGACCGACTTTGTCAGGTAATCAGTGAGCAGTGGTCAGGTTCGGCCGACGCCATCAAGGAGGCCATCATCACCAACGTGCGGCAACACATTGGTGAGCAGGAGGTTTTTGATGATATTACGCTGGTGGTGGCTAAGCAGCAATAGGCATTTCAACCCCTAACTGAAAGAAATAAGAATGAATTCCCAAACATTAATATACTTTACTTTCTGGTAAAAGAAAAGAGATGAGGTGAGAAATGTGACAAAAAGCGGTTAGCAGTTCATCCTAAAGGTAGAGAACCCAAAAAGGAGGAAGGAATGCTAACCACGCCAGAAATAACTATAGCAGTACTGATGAATGTATTGCAAGTAACGCCGATGGGAACAAACGTAAATGTAATGCGTCTGATGTGGGCAATGCTGAATGGGTCGTTTCTGAAAAGTCGAGGAGCAATCCATAGCGCATTGAAAGAAAGCGGGTTTGAAGATGAGGAGCTCCGGCGAAGCTGGTGGAGCTTTCGATATGGATCATGGGATATCACAAGTCTGCTGGGGTCGTGGCAAGAAGAAGTGGAAAGGGGAATGGGAGGCAAAAAAGTTAGAAGGGTACCGAGTGAAAAGCATAGATATCACAGGGTTCTGGCGACCGAAGCTGCAAGGGAAAGTGAACCGACTCTATAACTCAACGGCTCGTCGGGCATTGCCCGCTCATCTTTGGAGTGATGATAAGCTCGGGGGAGATAGGCGGGAAGCGAGTGCCACTGCTCAAGGCAATCATGAGATGCACGGTTGGAACAAAGGAAAGTGAGTTTCGGAAAAAGCTGCTGACAGAGACGAAGAAATCACTGGAGTCAGACGAAGTGGCGGTGGTCGATGCCGGGTTTACAATCAGAGAAATGCTAGAAAGCGGCATAGACCGATTTGTCCTGCGGGAAGCCATTAACTGCACAGTGCGCCGCAATGAGTTCCCCAAACGCAAAGAAAAGGCAGACCACCTGAATATGGTGATATTGTGCGTCCGCTCTCGCAGCTATAAGGAAAACTCGAGGCTACAACTCCGGACTCGTCTGGTCGCTTTCTCTATAGTGGTCGCCTGATTTGCTATCAAGCATGGCACAATCTCGTCCCCAGAACAACCAAGGTGGATACAGCCAACCGTACCTACTCGATTTACGTCATTCAGGATCCGGCCTACAACACACCTTTGGTTTTGGCGACCGTTATGACTTTGCAGCCTGAAACCATTTATCTTGTCTACCTGGAACGCTGGCCTGTTGAACCTCCCCCCTTGGCTTCCAAGCAGATGATTGGCTTTCGTCAATTTGTTCATGCCGATGAGGCTTGTTTCCGCTTACCTGAACTGGGGCTGCTTCTGGCAATCTTCTTTCCCATTTAGCCGCTTCTCTTCCTCCCATACCGACTGGCTACTGGGATCGAGAGCCTCAATCCACTCCCGGCAGGCTGCGCCGTGTTCTCTCGAGTGCTCTTTTTCCAACTCCTGACCAACTCGACTTTTCGGAAAAAGGCCTCGGTTTCACACCATTTCCCTAAAGGCGTTCTCGCTCATCGCCGCCTCAATGCCGCTGCTTAGCCGAGCACTATTTTTACATTTTATCCCGTTTTTTCAGGGTGGATTCTTTTTTCCGCCCCTTTCGGTTTGCCCTTTGTCACTCAAGCCTTTACCAGAAAGTAAAGTTTTCATGTCTTTTGTCAATAAATTCCCATTGCGCATTGTGTTGGTTGTGCCGTTTGTTCTGCAGCTCATCGTTGCGATTGGATTGATTGGATGGCTCTCCTTCCGCAACAGCCAGCAAACAGTGGATGACATGGCGGGCCAGTTGGGACACCAAATCACCTCTCGCGTTGAGCAATACCTCGCTCCTTACTTGGATACGGCACACGTCATTAACGCCATCAACACGAAAGCTGCCGAACTTGGGCAATTGAATTTGACGGATCTTGAGAGCTTGGAGAATGTACTGAGAGAACAGATACAACTCTTTGATTCCGTCAGCTACATTTATTTTGCCGACGAGAATGGAGAAGAAGTCGGCGTCATGAGTACAGCGGATAGTGAAATAACCGTTTGGTGGTTACGCCTATCCAATCCCGGCAATTTCACCCAATATGCCATCGATGAGCAAGGCAATCTCACGGACGAACTCCATGTGATCCCCCAGTATGATCCTAGAAAGCGACCGTGGTATATTGCCGCTGTCGAAGCGGGCACCTCGATTTGGACACCGATCTATCGCTGGGCAGGCACTCCCGATCTGGGTATTGATGCCGCCTTGCCGATCTATCATGAGGATGGCTCTCTGCATGGTGTGATGGGGGTTGCAGTCATATTGTCGGATGTCAATACATTTTTACGCAGTCTGGAAATCGGGAAAAATGGACAAACATTTATCATTGAACGTTCAGGAGAATTGGTCGCAACGTCATTGGTCGATGCGCCACTCTTTACCAATACCGATGATTTCGACTTCAATCGTATCAAAGCGAACGATAGTCAAATTCCTCTTATCCAACAAACCTCGCAATTTCTGATCAACCAATTTAATGGGCTTGTTAACATCCAAGAGCCACAGCAATTGCAATTTGCACTCGACGGGATCAACCAATTCCTATACGTTACGCCAATTCAAGACGAATATGGCCTTGACTGGATCACCGTGATGGTGGTGCCGGAGACCGATTTTACCGCCCAGATCGAGGCCAGTACTCGATTCACGCTGATATTGTCGGTCGTCGCCTTGCTCGTTGCGATTGGGATTGGGGTCGTCACGGCACGCTGGATTACCCGCCCAATTTCGCAGGCAAACGAAGCCGCCAAAAAACTGGCGAAGGGGGAGTGGGAACAGACGTTACCGGAAGATCGCACCGATGAGTTGGGACAGTTGTCAAGATCGTTCAATCAGATGGCGCAACAGCTGCGAACATCCTTTGAGACCTTGGAATTACAAAACACAGAGTTGCAGCGGCTGGACAAACTCAAGGATGAATTTTTGGCCAACACGTCTCATGAACTGCGCACACCCCTCAACGGCATTATTGGTCTGGCGGACTCTCTCATTGATGGGGCCACGGGTACCTTAAGCGATGCAACCAACCACAATCTGGCCATGATCGTTGCGAGCGGCAAACGTTTGGCTAGCCTAGTCAACGATATCCTGGATTTCTCCAAGCTCAAACATGAAGATTTTTCGCTGCAACTCAAACCGCTTGACGTCTCCACACTAGCCGACGTGATCTTAATGCTCTCACAGCCTTTGGTAGCGCATAAGCCGGTGGCGCTCATCAATCAGACCGATCTCGGCCTGCCGCTCGTGACGGCTGATGAAAATCGGGTACAGCAGATCATGCATAACCTTGTGGGCAATGCGATTAAATTCACCGAATCAGGTGAGGTGGCGGTACGAGCCCATGTGCAAGGCGATTACCTCGCAATTACGATTGTAGATACAGGTATCGGCATTCCCAGAGAGAAGTTTGAGCAAATTTTCCAGTCTTTTGAACAGGTCGACGGCACAACCGCACGTGAATATGGTGGCTCAGGGCTGGGGCTAGCCGTGACCAAACAGTTGGTCGAGCTTCATGGTGGGCAGATCGAGGTCGCATCGGAAGTGGGTACGGGATCACAGTTTACCTTTACGTTACCCCTAGCAGACGCCACAGAAGCTGCCAATTCCCAAGTTGCGCCTCCCGCTGAAACGGTGACAAAAGTGAGGACGTATCCATCTGCCCCAACGGACGAAGTTGTGACGCCCATTGTCGAATCGACGGACAGTATCGTCCAGCCCAAGCCTCTCCCACCATCTGCGAACGGTCGCTATAAAGTGTTAATCGTCGACGATGAGCCAGTCAACCTGCAAGTGTTGGAAAACCATCTCTCCTTGCAAAACTATGAGGTCACGCAAGCCCAAAACGGTCTCGAAGCGGTTGCACTCATCGAAGATGGAGTGCGCTTTGATCTGGTGATCCTCGATGTAATGATGCCTCGGATGTCCGGCTATCAGGTCTGTCAGCGGCTGCGCGAAAAGTTTGCCCCCAATGAACTACCGGTGATGCTGCTAAGTGCGAAAGATCAAGTCACCGACCTGGTTACGGGTTTACAGAGCGGTGCCAATGACTATCTGACAAAGCCAATTTCCAAAGAAGAATTACTTGCGCGGGTTGAAACGCACCTCAGCATCAAAGAGTTGATCCTTGAAAATGTGCGGTTGAGTGCTGAGCTTGAAGTGACGCAGCGACTCCAACAGATGATCCTACCCACGCCGACAGAATTGCAGCAGGTCCAAGAGCTGGATATCGCCTGTTACATGTCCCCCTCAGCCGAGGTGGGTGGTGACTACTATGACGTGTTGCAGCACAATGGCCAGATCAAGATTGGCATCGGCGATGTCACCGACCACGGTTTGGAAAGCGGCGTACTCATGTTGATGACCCAAACGGCCGTGCGTACGTTGTTGGCCGACAATGGCGTGATCAATGGCACAGGGAATAGAACCGGCAACGGGGCGCGATCCAAAGCAGTTCATCCATGCCATTAACCGTGCCATTTATGAGAACGTGAAGCGGATGGGTTCACAGCGTACACTTAGCCTGGCCCTGTTAGATTACGCAGATGGTCAATTGACAGTGACAGGGCACCATGAAGAGCTCATCGTTGTCCGCAACGGCGGGAAGATTGAACGAATTGACACGTTTGAGTTGGGAATGCCCATTGGTCTGCTTGACAACATTGATTCGTTTGTCGATCAGCTGACCATCAAGCTAGATGCAGGTGATGGCGTTGTCCTTTATACGGATGGCATTATGGCGAAGCTGATGGAAAACGCCGAAGATGACGACACTGAAGTATCCGGTCTCGGTTTCCTGACGATGATCAACAATTACGGCGCCCAATTGGCGTGGAAGTTCAGCCACGAAAACGGCAACGCCGCACCGACTGTTACGACGATGGTCGAGTTAACCGTATAATAGTGCTTTGTCAGGAAAACTCTGATAGTGATGCTCGTTCCGCCGGTCTCCGGTGGAATGCTGTTTAGACGCTCCCCGTCCAAGCTGTAGGAGATACAACATATGAATGAGATTGTCCACGATGACTTTCAAGTTGTCTACGATCCCGCCATGGCTACGATTGTATTTACGGGCATGTTGCGTTTGCCTGGCGCCGAGTACGAGCCAATTGCTGCCCTAATGGATAGAGTCACAGAGACGGAACTAGCAGTCATTACGCTGGATCTGCGCGAACTATCATTCCTAAATAGTTATGGTATTAACATTATTTCGCGCTTTGTTATGAAGCTCGAGCAACGTGAAGCTACCCAATTAGTTGTCAGGGGCAACGGCGCGCACCCTTGGCAGGCAAAATCCCTCCGCATATTACCGCGACTTATGCGCGCGGTGACAATAGAATTTGAATAACAGGAGCGATCTACCATGCAAGAAATTCACGAAGAAGCTTATCAGGTCAGTTACAACCCAGAGACAGCCACAGTCACTTGTGCTGGCAGTTTCCGCCTACATGGCCCGGAATATGCGCCGATTCTAGCCCTGATGAATGAGGCGTCAAGCGCAGGTCACGCAGAGATCACATTGGATGTTCGCAACCTAGACTTCCTCAACAGTTCAGGCATCAACACGCTCTCGAAATTTGTCATTGGTATGCGGAAGAAAAAGGAGAGTCAATTGGTTGTACTGGGCAACGCTCAATACCCCTGGCAGAAAAAATCGCTAAAGAACTTACAGCGACTTCTGCCCACACTCAAGCTGGAACTATAACGATGGCCACAACGCACGCACAGATTGCGCAAACAAAGGCAACACAATCCAAAACAAAGTCTCAGCGCCGTAGCCGGCGACCAACCAAAGCCGATCTGGAAGCCGAACTCGTTGCACTCAAGGAACAACTGGCCCAAGTTCAATGGCAAAACAGTCAGTTGGAAGCCGCATTGGAATTGGCAACAGAACATGCAGCCGCGATTGAAGAAGAGCTTGAACAAGAAAAAGGCGATCTGGAAACAATCTTGGAGATGACCACCGAACACTCGGACACAGTGGAAGAAGAACTCCATGAACGAGCAGAGGCCGCCGTGCTCAAAAGCGAACAACAGCTGCGTATGATCGTTGAGGCCACGCCCGCACCGGTCTCCATCAGCCGCCTGACCGATGGTGAGATCATCTACGCCAATGCCATGATGGGACCGCTCTTTGGCGTGTCGACCGAAGAATTACTGGGGCGCAAAACGGTTGACCTCTATTACGACCCAACCGACCGCCACATCGTCATGGAGATGTTGCAGGCGAAGCAACAGGTCGACCGCTACGAAGTACGATTCAAACGCATGGACGGCACGCCAGTGTGGGTGGAGCTCTTTCTGCGCCTGCTTGACTTCAACGATGAGCCAGCCGTCCTGGCCACACTCCACGATATTACCCATCTTAAGGAGATGAACGAAGCATCGAACCGTTTTGTCCCGCAGGAGTACCTGGGCTTTCTGGAGAAGGAGAGCATTATCAATATCGACCTGGGCGACTACGTCACCGGCGAGATGACCGTCATGTTCTCGGATTTACGCGGCTTTACCACCGTTTCTGAAACCATGACGCCCCAGGAGAACTTTGCCTTTATCAACTCCTATCTGGGGCGAGTCAGCCCCCCTATCCGCCAACACAATGGATTTATTATCAAATATTTGGGCGACGGCATCCACGCTGTTTTTCCACAGGGCGCCGATGATGGCGTGCAGGCGGGCATCGATAAGTTGGAACAGGTCAATGCCTATAACGATTATCGCCGTACGAAAGACCGGCTGCCCATTGCCGTGGGCATCGGCGTCAACACCGGCTACATGATGGTGGGCATGGTGGGTGAACAGCACCGCGTCCAGGGCGATGCTTTCTCAGACGATGTCAATTTGACTGCACGGCTGGAGGGATTGACGAAATTCTACGGTATCTCCTTTATCATCAGCCATGCCACCTATGAAAAATTAGCCAACCCCGAGCGCTACTGCATCCGCTCTCTGGACAAGGTGCAGGTCAAGGGGCGCTCAAAGGCACTGGATCTCTATGAAGTCTATGATGCAGATCTGCCGGCGATGCGAGCGCTCAAACAGGAGACCCAAGCTGACTATGAGGAGGCGCTTCGGCTCTACTACGCCCGCGACTTTGATGCGGCTCAGATCAAGCTCTTTAATATCCTGCAACGCAATCCGCGCGACAAGGTGGCCTGGCACCATCTGGTCAATGCTACCCGACTAGCGGACACGGGTGCACCTGAAGGCTGGACCGGCGTGACTGTCATGACGCAGAAGTAATTATCATACGCACCCAATCCCAGAAACAGCCACTTGGGTCCTGTCTAAATTGACGATGCCTGCGAAGCAGAAAGCTGCTACTGATTGAACCAGCGGCATGATAGCTGGAGGAACAATAATGTTACTTACGATTGAAAAAGTAGCCATCTTAAAATCCGTGGATATCTTTTCTAATACGCCCGACTATGTGCTGGCCTCGGTGGCGGCGATTGCCGAGGAAGTAGACCTGCTGCCTGATGAAACCTTTATCCAGGAAGGTGACCTAGGTGACTGCATGTACATCATCGTCGATGGCGAGGTGCGTGTTCACAACGATGATAGAATCCTCTTCAACTTGGGAAAAGGCAAGAGCGTCGGCGAGTTGGCCGTGCTCGATCCTGAACCGCGGGCGGCGTCGGTAACAGCCGTCGTTGAAACACAGCTCTTTCGCATCGACAAAGACGCGTTTGACGAGGTCATGGCCGACCGTCCGGAAATTGCGCAGGGGGTAATTCGGGCATTGTGCCAACGGGTGCGCATGACGACCGCTGCACGTCAAAATCAATAAAATCGGGGAACGTTCGTGAATATACTGAGTAACTGGAATATCTTAGCCCTAACTATCGCCGCCGTCATTACGTTGAGTGGTATCATCCTGTGGCGTATTAAAAACGTTCGCTTTAGTCGGAGCGTGATCCTATCCGCTACCATGGCGCTAATCTTGTTTCAATTGCTCTTTTTTCTGCCAAATATGGTGAGCGGTACATCTAGTGATATCCTTTGGTTCCAGCAACTCGGGTTGACAGCGGCTGTGATATTGACCGTCAATGCAATCATGGAATTGACAAAGTGGACGCTCATTGAGTTTGTCATCAAGCCCAAAAGGGTCAATATACCCCACTTCTTACTCGACTTGTCTGGTTGGTTTGTGCTTCTAGGGGTTGGATTACTGGTAGTCAACCGTGTGTTTGGGGTAGAACTCACTGGATTTTTGGTTAGCTCAACGGTGGCCTCCGCTATTGTTGCACTCTCACTACAGCAAATATTAAGTAGCCTCTTTGCGGGCATTTCTCTTCAGATCGAAGCGCCATTTCAGGTAGATGATTGGGTAGAGGTAGATGGGCAAGAAGGTAAAGTTGTGCGCCAGAATTGGCGTACGCTGGCAATTGTAACGCGTAAAAATGAGTACGTTGTTCTGCCCAACGGGAATGTGGCTCAGGACAAAATTATCAACTATTCCCGTCCAAGTCCGCTCGTTGCCTTTGATGTCTTTGTTGGTGTGGCCTATACCCATCCACCGAGTCAGGTAAAGGCAATATTGGCTCAAGCGCTTGTTGGGTTGGAAGGCGTGGAAACGTCACCGGCACCGCAAATAATTCTCATAGAGTACGCTGACTTTGCTATCAACTATCGAGTACGCTTTTGGTATCGCGATTATGCACAAAAAAATGAGTTGCGTGATGCCGTCTCAACCCGACTCTGGTATGCCCTGCGTCGCGCAGAGATGACGATCCCCTTCCCAATTCGCGATGTAAACCTGCGCATGGTAACGCCAGAGCGGACACACCAACAGCAGCAAGCCCGCCATGCCGAGATCGTCGATGCCTTGCGACCGGTTGCCCTCTTTGAGGAAATGTCCGATGAACAGATTCAACATATTGCCCAAAGGACGATCTTACACCGCTACACAGCTGGCGAGTGGCTCATGCGCGAAGGGGAGCCGGGCGATTCACTGTTCATCATCAAGTCTGGCGATGTGAGTATCTATGTGGCTGGAGAAAATGGTCATCAGGTGCATGTCGCCAACCGTTCTGTGGGTGACTTTATTGGGGAGATGAGCCTGTTAACTGGCGAACCGCGTTCGGCATCAATTATCGCCAACACAGAAACCGAAATGGTAATCTTTGATAAAGAGGCGTTCACAGAAGTTCTGGCTTCTGATGCAAGTGTTCTGGAACTGCTCTTAAAACCCTTGGAGCGCAGACGGATTGATATGCAGACGCGGTTGAGCGAGGATGATACACGCCGACTACAAAATTATAACGAAGAGCATCGCGACCGTAAACCGAGCTAGTAACACAGTTAGCTATTAGGGCAAGTATGTTCTGGCCACTTTTACTATCTCATCTTCTTGCCGATTATCCACTGCAGACGGATGCGATGGTCCAGGCGAAGAAAACGCTGACGGGACTAGTCATGCACGTTGCTATCCATCTAGCGACCATGTTAGTGGTGATATTTGGCGTCCTGCAGGTCGCACCCCATCCCACCTTTTGGGGGGTTCTGGTAATAACGGTTGTGCACTTTGGTATCGATACGTGGAAAAACTATTTTTCCAATCGCTGGCCGCATTGGGTGATCCTTGGTTACCTTCAGGATCAGGGATTGCACATTGCTTCCATTGTGGGTGTCACCCTCTGGTTAGCGTGGCTCAATCATGAATTGCCTTTGGCCGACAACGGGCTATGGCTCGTTTACGCTTGTGCTTTTACGCTGGTTACTCATGCTTGGTTTGTTACCGAGCGCGTACTCTTCTACAAAGATAAGGATTATCAGCAATGGGTATCGGCCCAATTATGGCCGCGGTTGATGAGCCGTGCCGTGCTTTTTAGCGTTGTGTTGCTTGGCTGGAACTTATGGGGGCTCACTGCTGTGGTGGTGGCATTGGGCTTACACTGGTTCGACCTCGCTTGCCCTTACCGCTGGCGTGCGCTGTTGATTGATATCGGTGTTGTGGTAAGTGTCATGTTGGGCGTTCTAATCATGCGTTAAGAAGCAGCCTGATTTCGCTCGTAGAGATACAATATGAATGAAAATCATTTTCCAGGATCTACGCGCAATGTGATTCGCCTTTTCTCGTACGGGCTTGATATATCGAGCCCGTACGAGAGGGTTCTGCGTAAGTCCTGTTTAGTTATTTGGGCTCTACGCGACAGAGCCTTACAAGGACGGTCTACAATTTGGTCCACTTTGTCGCATAGACCCGTTATTTGTTAAACCAACCACAGGAGATAAATATGCCGTATCGTAAGGAAAGTCTAATATTAGTTACGCTTGTGCTAGTCATTTGTGCCGTGAGCGTCGTAGAGGCCAGTTCCTTCCCTGTTACGGACCCGGCGCTGAACGCGGCGGGAGTTCAGCAAGAACAGGGGCGAGAGTTGACCGCAGCTGACTGGGTGGCACATCTACCACTGCTCTATGCTGTTATTGCTCTGACCATTGTGATCGATGCCATTTTCATTGCCATGATCTTTCGTAATCGTCGCAAAAATCGCAACACCCTTTAAGTTCAGGAGCTATCAATCATATGTCCTCCATGCTTGCAACGTTGGAAAACCTCGTATCGGTGCGTCGCGTACCGATGAAGACAATTGTTATTACGGCACTGACTTCCTATATCCTACAAATGGGCGCGATTTTTCTGGGATATCCGCTCTACCTAATCGCCATTTACACCCTTCTGCCCTGGATTCCCGTGATCTTTATGGAGGGCATCTGGAAAGTAAAACACTATAACGTGATCGCCGTCTTTACGATCATTGTATTGATGCAGCTTGGTCATGTCGGTGAGCATTTTACGCAAGTCACACAGCTCTCTTTTATGAATGGGACGTTGGCCTGTCCGCCTCCTCTCGACGCAGGTGCAAATTACGAACGTGCAATAGCAGCCGGTCTGCGTCCCGCAGACGAGGCACCCACTGGACTCTCTACTCAATGGGTTGTTAAGGCAGACAAAGCCACCGGGCAACCAGCATTGGATGCAAATGGCAACGAAGTCGTTGGTCCCGCCGCTTGTGGCGTTCTTGGTCAATTGGATCTGGAGATCGTCCATCTGATCTGGGAGTTACTTGGTTGGTTAACGACTGCGTGGCTTTTAATGAAATTTCCCAGAAATATATGGCTCTGGATCGCACTCATCGTGGTGAGCATTCATGGTATTGAACATCTGTTCATTAGCTATATCTTCTTCTTTGACACCGAGTTGGTCTTCAACGGCGTCAAGCAGTTGTGGGCCACAACAGTGGAGGGAAAAATCGTTACCGCGCATCCGGTCGGTACAGAGGAACTACTGGTCAATTTCTATGGCGCTGGGGGCAAGAACGGCATCATGGGACGCGGTGGCTTGGTGCAGACGTTGCTTGGCGCATCGCCCGATCTCTTTCTTGCCCGACCGCAGCTCCACTTCTGGTACAATAACTTTGTCTTCTTCCCTTTGCTCATTGCCTATCTTGTAGAAGTGCGGCGCACCCGCAACATCTATCTGGCACAGGCATTACCCGAACTCACTGAGGAGATGCAAGTATCTGCCACACGCAAGCTGGAACCGGCCCGCTATCGTGCTGGCGAAACCATTGTGCGGCAGGGTGATCTCCCCGATAAATTCTACATCATCACCAAGGGCGATGTCGAGGTGGTGCGGCAGGATGAAGGCAAACCAGAGGTCGTCATCACGCAGTTGGGTACCGGTCAATATTTTGGTGAGGTTGAGTTGATCAACGGTGAGCGGCGCATTGCTACCGTGCGCGCGATAGATGATGTGGAAGTATTGGGTCTGGATCACACGACATTTGGTGGTCTGATGGATTCGTCGGAAGCCAGCATGAGCGAGATGGCAAAGGTGGCCGCTGAACGTACCGCAGAGACCGCGACAGTGACGCGTCCAGGTTAGAATCTGTCTGAATCATGTTCTTAAACATCGATCTAGTTCCTCAGTTGCATAGTGTTCGAGTAACGTGGGACGAGTTGTTGATCTTGATTGTGGGCCTGCTCTTGCTTATGTTAGTTGGTTCATTGGGGCGTAACTCGCGGGCTGGGCAGCATCGACGACAAACAGGCAACATCGAGCGCATTGCCAATATTCATCCGAACGGCAGTCAGCCGCATCGGCGCGCACTTGCGATCGAGTCTGTGTCTCATCAGTATGAATCCCAGTGGGCATTGATCAACGTGTCGTTGGCTGTGCCAGCTGGAGCCTCTATTGGTATACTTGGTCCGAATGGCGCAGGCAAAACAACACTTCTACATATTCTGGCGACGTTGGTCCAGCCGACTGCGGGCGATGTAGTTGTGGGCAATAGGTCGCTACGGACGGACCCGGTTGCAGTGCGTCGTCAGGTTGGGTTGGTTGCTCACACAGCATTTCTCTATCCACACCTAACCGTGTGGGAGAATCTGGCCTTCTTTGGTCGCTTGTATGGCATTCTCATGTGGCCAGAGAGAGCAAATGAGCTTTTAGCCCACGTTCGGTTGCACAGTAAGCAAGATGTCCTAGTCAGGTCGCTCTCCCACGGTCAGCGTCAACGTGTCGCAATCGCACGAGCTTTGATGCATGACCCGGATCTCGTACTGTTGGATGAACCATATACCGGTCTCGACATGAGAGCAGCCGAGCGTCTAGACATGTTGCTAGATGACTTAAAAAGGCTGGGTCACACACTTCTCTTCACAAGCCACGATCCAGTCCACAGCCTGATCCACTCTGACCGCCTGATCATTCTGGCTGGAGGTCGTATTGTATACGAAGCCGAGAGTCGTGCGATCTCGTTGACGGTGCTGCAATCTAGGTACCGCCAAGTTCTCGATCAATGGGCGGAAGATGACGATGACTGAACACAATGATACTGAACACAATGATATTGAACACGAAAGAGTATCGTTCTATACAAGGTGGATAGATTGGCTGGATCGTGGTGGAGAGTTCATCCGGCTTGTCGCTTTCATTGCCGCCAAAGATCTTCGTTCCGAAGCACGCGGCCGGCGGATTCTGGCCGTGTGGGGCGTCTTTGGGCTGCTGATCTTTGTCACGTTTTACGTAACGCTCGGTCTCTTTCAGCTGGACTTTCTCACGGTCGCCCCTGGTGTCATGTGGGTGATCTTCGCCTTAATTGGAACGTTGGGGCTCAGCCAGAGCTATAATCAAGAACTCGAATCGGGTGGCTGGCACGCACTTTTGATGTCCCCCATCAATCACAGCGCCATCTACTTTGGCAAGCTGGCCAGCAACGTAGTGGTCAGCCTGATTGCCGAAATTGTGGTGTTGATCTGCTTTTCGTTTGTGACGCGCTGGCCGGTTGATTCGCTTGGCACTCTACTTGCGCTAGTTTTAGGGACCATTGGCTTTATTGGTGTAGGTGCATTGGCGGCCGCCTTTGTGATAAATAAACGTGGAAAAGAGCTGCTGTTGCCGATGATGGTAATGCCTGTCGTCATCCCTGTGATTGCGCTGGCTGGGCAGATGATGTCTCTGGCCCTGCGTCAGCCACTCTCTAGCGAATGGGGCTTCATCGTCACGCTGTTGATCGGTTACGATCTCGTAGTCGTGTTGGCGGGCGCTGCAGCATTCTCAATGATTTCAGAATTGTATTGATGATGTTACGACCACAATAAATAAGGAGCTATAAACAATGGCACAAAAACCACCTGTCTATCGTATTGTATTGACTGGCGGACCCTGCGGAGGCAAAACCACCGCACTTTCTCACCTCTCGGAGCGGATTTCCGCACTTGGTTACAATGTCTATCTAGTGCCCGAGGTACCGACGATGCTCTTCGAAGGTGGCATTACGCTGGATAATCTCACACCACTACAACGCGTTTCGCTCTCTGATAAGATGCTTACGTTGATTCAGAACCTGGAAGACAGTTTTATGGAAATGGCGCAATTGGATGGCAAGCCAGCGGTTGTCATTTGCGACCGCGGCGTGATGGATGTCCAGGCATATTTGCCGGCCAACGACTGGGAGATGCTGCTAGACGAACATCGGTGGCGCGATCGGTGGCGAGAGGAGGATATCAGCGAGCGACGCTACGACGCCGTCATCCATATGATGACAGCTGCTGAGGGAGCCGAAGAATTCTACACACTGAGTGGCAATGAAGCCCGATACGAAACCCCAGACGAGGCCCGCGCCGTAGATCTACGACTGCGAGATGCTTGGAAAAATCATCCACAGTTGACGGTCATCGACAATAGCACCAGCTTTGAACAGAAGATCCGGCGTGTGGTCGCGACAGTCTGCCAGGTGCTTGACATACCAGAACCGGTTGAGATCGAACGAAAGTTCTTGGTGAAAGTTGACATGACAGATGGACTTCCTGTTGAGCATGACGAATTGGAGCTCGTTCAACTCTATTTACACACAGCGGATGGTTCAGAGTCGCGATTGCGTCGGCGCAGACAGGACGATAATTTTACCTATGTCCACACCATCAAACGACCGCTAGAACATGGCGAACGCGTAGAGATCGAGCGCATTGTCAGCCGTGACGAATATTATAAGACACTCATGCCTACTGCAGATCGCAGCCGGCGCATTATCAAAAAACAGCGTCATGTCTTCAACTGGAATGGCCTAAATTATGATTTGGACACTTTCATCGATCCACATCCTGAACTTCAACTGTTGGAAGTGGGGGCCAACAAGGATGAAACCATTGAGATGCCGCCTTTTGTTCAGGTCGAACGCGAAGTAACTGATGATGAGCGCTATTACAATGCTGCGATAGCTGCTGGTTCTTTGGATGGAATCGCGTAAGAAAGCTCTTCACAAATCGGAAAACAAAGAGAGCAGAGAGGGAAAGCTGGCGACAAGATTCGTCACGGATAGACAAGCATGAGGTCGGGCAAATGGTGATTTCCGTATAGATGAAAGCACCTTCCGCCCGACCTCATGCCCCTCTCATGCCCCTACCGTTTGTCACTTCATTCTCTCATTCGCAAAGGGCCGTAAAACATGGGAGACGATATAGCTTTAAACGAATGGAGTTGGTGATACACCATGACGTCCATAGAATTGGATAAGTACCTGCCACGTCAGATTCGCGAGAAGATAGAAGAGTATTACTACGCGCGAATTAATGCACAGGCACATCTAGATCAACTTGCCCAAGATCAAACCTTTCTTGAAAATCCAGACGAACATGTCGCTCTTTATGCAGATCATGGGGTGGTTCACGTACGAGATGTTGCCCAACAGATTCTGCAAGTGCTAAAGGTAATCAATGGTGTGCTCATCCCAGAACGCAACGCCAGCCACCTAGTCTTTATGCAGGGCTATGGTGTCATGGTTGCCTACCTACACGATATTGGTATGGCCGACTTTTCCCCGTTTGGCCGAGCCATGCACGCTGAATTTGCTGCACAGACTGTTTTCCAACACGAAATTGAACCAATTGTTGAAACCATCTGGGCAGAGAATTGGGGCAATGTGGCGTGGCGTCTGCTCAATCTAGCCGACAACGGTGTGCTGAAACAGAACCCCAAGGTTGTCTTGCGGGAATTATTGGCCATGTGTGTTTGTCACAGCAAGAGCAAGGTGCCCATTAGCACACTCAACGATGCAGAGTTTTTGCGTCAAACGATGCAGACAACCATCGCGACACCTCTCGCTTTTCTCTATCAACAACAGCGGGTAGCGAAGGAGAGAAAAAAACTGGAACAAGCGCAGACGTTACAACTCGCAACATCTGAGATCGAATCGTTAGTACAGACTTTGCGAATCGCAGAAGCCGAATTAGCGAACCTTTCTGAATTCGACGGCCAGGCCGCTCAAATCAAACGCAATCTGAGCCGCCATTACGGTGACTTTTCCCGTGAAGCCTTTGCGTGGTTGACATCCGACCAACCAGATGTCACTTCGTTGGTGGATGACGTGACCGATACGTTGCGCGCCTTGCGCTGCGCGGATGCACTGCGCCAACGTGGAGCAGTCCTCAACACCTCCGGCGGCTACCAGGTTTTTGTGAGCCAGCAGAGCGCCAACGCAATTTTTATACTCAAAAAAGGAGCTGATGAACAACTTTTTTTGCTGGAAGCAGAATTAGCGCTTAGTGCAGGTGAAGCCAACGTTGCCAGCAGTGGAGTGACAAAAGAGGGTGACTTACGTATCTCATTTCATCGTGGTTCGTTTGCCTCTGCTGTGGCGCTACAGAGAGCAGTCCACTCTGCCGCAGAAGTGGTCAACGATGTTCAGGGTGACGTAATCAACAGATTCCAGCGTTTAACACCACATCCGGGTCTCAAAAGCGCTGAAGAAATGCAGATTTTGCTAGAGGGCGTAGACGACAATCCAGATTTTGCCAGACTCAGTAGATCCAAATTTGGCGTTTTTGGCGATTTTCAGTCGAGATTGCAGGGATTTTGGAGTCATTTATTCAGATTTCGGTTACAGAAAACAACCTATTTCATATCTGAAAATCGCCCAAATCTAACGCAAAAACTAGATATCGACCGGCAAATTTGTATTTATGTCAACTGTTTAGCCAGAATTCTCTCTCAAAACCTGAAATTTGGATCTACTGAGACTGGTTGCGCAAGAATTGGTACGAAATAACCCCTATCTGCAAGGACGCTGCCGCCCCGTTCCATCCTTGCAGAACATGAGTGACCAAGAGCGAGATAAATATCTCAGTGGTGAAGATTTAACATGGGACAAAGGTAAAAAAGTGCGCATCCTGGCCAGGATTGCAGAGTCCGGGCACAAGATCGGAGCAATGGATCCAGACAAAGCGTTTGATGGCGTGAAGCTGGTTAACGTGAGTGCGGGTGAGGTGCTCATCGAAGCCGGTTCGCCCCCTGGCTTTGTCTATGTTGCGCTGACAGAAGGTCTCCACGGCACGCCGCTGGGTGGCTACCGACCATTTCCCGTGTATCCTTATACACCGCTGGGAAATACAGGCGTTATTCGTGGAGCAGCCAGAAACGCGACGATTGTTGCTGAGCGCCCTCTGAGCGTGCTCATGATCCCCAAAGAGATCTATCTAAAAGAGTGGCATGACACATATAGTGCGCATGAATTCAAAGAACTGCTCATACAGGTGTATCGTGAGCAGTAGTAAGTCGTCTACGATTGGAGCCTTCTCTTGTTCAGAACAGCTCTTTGTGCCCTTGAAAGATCTCACCCAACGTTGAGATCATCAGGCTCTTTCCAAACCGGCGCGGCCGCGAGATAAAATAGATCCCTTTGCTGTAACGGATCAGCTCATAAATATCGCGCGTCTTGTCCACATAGACAAAGCCGCCCTCGATAATGTCGCGAAATGTATATGAAGTCGCCTGCACGGGCTTGGGCATAGTCCTCTTCCTCAGTTCAAACATCAAATTTGCAAGTTGATTATACCATATTCTCTCGAACCCTTGACAGCCAACCTACAATCTCGTAAGATACTCAATACGTGCTACACAAATTGAACAGTTAAACACAGAACGTAGGTCCCGTCTCCGGCGGGACATGCACCAAGATAGATACACTTTCCAAGTGGAGATCCGGGATCCTTGCCGCTCGTCACTTCAGAGAAGTGACCTACGAAATCACAACAGAACGTAGGTCCCACCGGAGACGGGACATGCACCAAGATAGGTACACTTTCCAAGTGGAGAATCGGAATCCTTACCGCTCTACGATTCAACAAATATAGGAGCAATCCCTCATGCCCCAATCGATTCAACTCATTATTGATGGAACAGCTGCAACCGCAGCCACCGACGAACTACTCGCCCTATCCGACCTCTCTGCCACCCGGCAAGCGGACGAGAACCACACCACCAAAGGTGACCCCTTAACCATCGCCGTCGCCATTGTGGGCATCGTCGGCACCAGCATCGCGGCAGCCGAACAGATTCGCCAATGGTACAAAGCCTGGCGAGATGGCAAAGACGGCCAAATGCTCTCCAAAGTAATCATCAAACTCCCCGACGGCCAGCGTTACCTCATGAAAAACATCACCACCGACCAGCTCGCCAAGATGCTCGACACACTCAAGTAGAACAAATGGAGGGATTAGGGATTGGGGACTGGTTTTGCCTGATCCCCAGTCGTCAATCCCCAGTCCCAGAACGCCGGTTTTGAAGCTGATTTCTTTCAGACTAGCAAAAATCATGGCGGACGCAAACCAACTTACAAGTAGTCAATCACCATGCCAATTCATATTCAACTCATCCAGCGCGCCCAAACCCTCCACCCAGAGCGCGACCTGACCATCAGCGAAGACATCGCACCCCTCCTCGACCAGGCCGAGCTCTACTACTACGTATACTCCGTACCTGATCCCCGCAAACTATGCGAAATCGGACAGACTCTCTATCGCTGGCTGGATGGCGATGACCGCTTTCTGACCCGCGCCATCGACCAGCAGCGAGGCAAAACCAGAGCCGTGGCTCTGCTGATTGAACAAGGCGCAGGGTTCAGTCATCTCCCCTGGGAGTTGCTGCATGACGGCAGTTCGGCCGAGACAGGTGGCGGCTATCTGGTACAGCAGAGCACAACCGCGGTCATCCCCGTGCGCTGGCAGAATGGTCATGCGCTCGACGGACCCTTCTATCGCACGCCCCAAAACCGGCCGCTGCACGTGGCCTTTATGGCCACCGCACCCGCAGAAGCGGCAGAACGTCCGCTGGACTTTGAAGGCGAAGAGGCGCGCATCATGGAGGCCACCCAACGCCACCCCTTGCGTCTGAGCGTGGAAGAGAGTGGCAACCTGCAGGAACTTGGCGATCTGCTTGGCGATCTGGGGGAAGCGCAGACCGATGTGGTCCATCTGACCGGGCACGCCACCCACACCCGCGACGGCCCCCGCTTTCTCTGCGAGGATGAGGTGGGCGGTCGACAGCTGGCCGGCGCGCAAGAGATCGTCGACCGCCTGACCCATGTACCGCGCCTGATCTTTCTCTCCGGGTGCCGCACGGGACAGGCCATGCAGGGCGGGGCGGGGCGGGGCCATCCCGTCGCTGGCCGCGGAACTGGTGACCAGAGGCATCCCCACCGTGTTGGGGTGGGGCCAGCCAGTCTATGACCCGGATGCCACCACCGCGGCGGCCACTCTCTACGGCGGGCTGTCCCAAGGACTCCCGCTCGTGCGCGCCCTGGCCGAGACCTATGGCGAGATGCTGCGTCGCCACGCCCAGAACCCTGCCGACTGCCAGCATTGGCATCTGTTGCGCCTCTATGCGCGGGGAGAGGCTGGGAGAGGAACGAGTGAGGCCACCGGCGGCAGTCTGGAGGCGTTGGTGACGGCACCCCGCACCAGAGGCCGCGCCCGGCTGACCATGCCCCATCGCGAGCCAGACTATCTCGACGAAGATGAACGGCGCGTGCCCGTGGCCGACCGCGCCAACTTTGTGGGGCGACGGCGGGTCTTGCAAGCCTGTTTGCGCGCCTTGCGGGCTGATGCGACCCAGTTGGGGGTGCTTCTATGGGGCATGGGTGGGAACGGCAAGAGCACGCTGGCCCACCGGCTGCGCCAGCGCTGGCGACAGAAGAGCGACCAGCACAGGTCCATCGTTCTCTATGGCCAACTGGATGAGATCCTGCTGCTCAACAAGCTCAACAACGGCCTGCGTTCGCAGCGGGCGCGCGAAGCGCTCAATGGTCGAGACAACCTGCGCTTTCGCCTGCTCCATGCCTTGGAGACCTGCGACGAGCAGCTGCTGCTCATTCTCGACAACTTCGAGGACAACTTTGAACAAGAGGAGCGCGGACAGGAGCACCGGCTGCTCATCACCAGCCGCTACCGGCCCACCTGGAGCGGTGCCAGTCAACTCTACATCCATCAGCTCGACAAGCTGAGCGATGAAGCCGTGCAGAAGAAGGTCGCCCGCCTCACAGCACCGCCACCAACCTGTTCCCAGCCTGCTCCCCAAACAGACCCCGACCCCGGCCCGCTGCGCCAACGGGCCATTGAGATTGCCGACGGCAACCCCCGTCTGCTCGAATGGCTCTTTGAGCTGTTGGCCCAAGAGCAACGGCACGCACCGGCGACGGCAGAAGTGACCGACCCAACCCAAAGCGCCTTGCCCGATCTGGCGCAGGTATTGGCCCGCATGGCCACAAAAGAGACCGACCTGCGCGAAAATATCCTGGCGACAGAGCTGTTGGCCGCCCAACGCCCCACCCTGCGCCAACTGCTGGCCCGCGGCCGCACCTGTCGCCTCCGCGTCCCCCGCATCCTCACCCCTGCTGGCCGATGAAGAACAACCGGATCCCACCACGCTCGCGGCCACCGCAGCCCGCACCCTCTATGCGCTCTGGTGGGAGGCCGACGATGCCCGTCCCAGCGAAGCGCAAACACTGGAACTCCACCGTCTGGCGCTGGCGGGCGGTGAAAGGGAACTGGCCGAAGAGTTGACCAACAGCCTGAGCGGACGCTGGAACCGCGTTGATCAGTACCGCTTCCGCGAAGTCATCGACTTGGTGACGCGCACCACCGAGCGGACCACCAGTGCTCGCCTCTGGAACCAGCTCGGTTATGCCAAAAATCAGCTGGGCGACAAACGAGAGGCCATCGACCACTATCAGGCTGGTCTGGATTGCACAGAAGAGGAGGCCCTGCGCGCAACGATCCTCAACAACATGGGCTCAGTCTATGACGACCTGGGAGAGAAGCAGGAAGCCTTGCGCTTCTACAACCTCGCCCTCCCTCTCAGAAGGCAAGTGGAGGACGTTTGGGGCGAGTCAGTCACCCGCTACAACCTGGCCATGGCCTATTGCGCTCTGGGACGATTGGCAGAGGCAGTTGTCGAATTGGAGCAGGTCGTCGCCATCGACGAAGCCGTGGGCCATCCCGATCTGGAGAGCGATCGGGCCGCGCTGGCCCAAGTGCGCGCCCTGTTGGCGGAGGAGGGGTAGATTGGTTGCTGGTGACTGGTTGCTGGTCATTGGTTTTCAACCAGTCACCAGCAACCAGCCACCAATAACCAGTTTTACCCTCTTCCAGTCTCCAATGCCTGCACCCTGGCGTCCAAGTCGGACAAGGCATGGGCCATGCTCTCTTGTTCACGCTGACTGGCCACCAACATCCCGTGCAAGTGCCCAATCCAGACAAGCAAGCGTCCATTGAGCTGCTCGAACGTGATCTCTTCCCGTTCCCATTGATGGGCTAATTCCTCCCAGGTCTGGGAGGTGAATCGTTTGTCTGTGTGCATGATCTTTGCTCCTTTTGCAGGGCGGGCGTGGTACGTGGTGCGTAGAACTAATCCAGAATCTAACTGTGCTGAGCGTGGCTTTTTCTTCTCTGTGTTGTTCGCCCTACTACTTTCTTGCAGCACAAACAGATCCTCTTCTGGTACCACGAATCACGCACTACGCACCACGTACTACGACGCCCCCAATTGATGACAGAGACACAACACGCCCCCCGCATCGCCCCTCTGGTCAAGATAAAGGTCAACATCAAAACGACCACCCCAACCTGGGAACGCCCTGTTGGTTGACAGGTGCGATCCGCAATCGAGGTGGCCGCATCTCTCTTGACAGACTCGTAAGGAGCTTGTACCATAAACACAACCACCCAGACTGCTCGGACAGTTCGGGTGGTAGCTGTCCGTCGAGTGTGCGCACTCGGCAGCGGCATTTTCAATTGACCGGTCCGGCCACACGGCGAGAAGGTCGACGCTGACGCAGCAAAATGCAAAGTGGAAATCTGCAACAGGTGCTGAACAGGGCCCTTCAAGAATTGTCCATGCTGGACAGCGTGGCTGGATTGGGGACAGATGATAGACGATTTGGTCGTTTGTGTCAAATAGAATATTACTTGACAGGTCAGTCTCTGTGTGATTCAATTAGGTTAATTAAATTGCAGAGAAGGATTATCGATGAATCATCAAGACGGACAGGACAACCTGCTTGTATCAGCTGAGACAACGTTGCTGTCTGGATCGCAATCGGTCCAGACGGCTAGTCACGACACACAATTCGATACCAGCATTCTCACTGGACAGTTGGCCCCTTCCAGCCTCGCCATGTATGAACGCGATTTCAAAGCATATCTGGATTTTGCGGGCACATTTGGAGCAGCCATCCAGTCGGCCACGTTGGCGCGCTGGCGAACACACCTGGCCCAAGAGACCAACAAGAGTCCCAACACCATTAACCGCATGATCAGTGCTGTCAAACGCATGATGCGTGAGGCTGCAGCGCAGGGGTATCTCAGCAACGAGATGGCGATTGCCTTCGAGCACGTCTCTGGCGTGAAGGTGGCGGCCCTCAAAGATCGCATCAAGTCCAACGCCCGCACCCGGATTGAACCCACCGAGATGCGTGAACTCTGCGATTCGCCCATGACGGATGAACTAGTTGGCCTGCGCGACTTGGCCCTGTTGGCCACATTGGCTAGTGGTGCCCTACGGGTCAGCGAGTTGGCGCACCTAACCCACGATCAGATCCTTCGCAGAGGCAAAGGCTATATCTTGCTGGTACGTGGTAAAAATGATGTAGAGGATCGGGAAGCGCCCCTCAGTCTTGAAGCCTACGAGTGCATTCAAATGTGGCTGGAGGTCCGCCCTGTAGAGAGTCGTTTTATCTTTACCGCCTTTGATGGTCGTGGTCAAAGAGCAACAGAACGCCCCCTCTCCAATGTTGCCGTCTGGAAAATTGTGCGCAAATACGCAGAAGCCTTGGAGCTACCAGATGTGAAGCCCCATGACTTTCGCCGCTTTGTCGGCACACAACTGGCCAAGAAAGATATCCGCGTGGCGCAAAAGGCACTGGGACACAAGCGAATTGAAACAACCGCGCGACACTATGTATTGGACGAATTAGAGTCTGGGGTGACGGATGATCTGTATTGAGTCTATCGCATGTTGCGTGGTACTGGGGTCAAGTGGAGAGCAGGGGTTCTTGGTGCTCGTCACTCCTCTGGAGTGACCTACGATTGACTCGCCGGTTGCGTTGAGCCACGAAATCACGGATCTGTGTGCACTAGTCAGAATCTCTAGTAGTTCACGCAAGACGCATCACGTATAACACGTACAGGGAACACGCAATGCGGCGTTTCCGTTGAAGGTACGATGAACTTTATTCAAATCTCCCGACGAAAAATTTTGGCCGCGCTGGCAGTCGCCAGCGTGCTATGTGGCGCGTCTTTGGTGTTTATTTATCATTGGGCGCTCTCCGACCTGCCTTCTGTTCATCCAAACGAAATGCGCATTGTGCATCCCACGGCCCAAATTCGCGATCGGCATGGTCGTTTGCTCTACGAACTTCTCGACCCCAATTATGGCAAGCAACTCAATCTAAATCTCAACTCCCTGCCTCAAGCATGTATTCAAGCAACTCTCGCTACGGAAGATAGCCGATTCTTTCATCATCCAGGAATTGACCCCATTGCCATCATTCGAGCGCTCTGGCAAAATGTCCGCGGACGTCAAGTTATCAGTGGTGGCAGTACATTGACCCAGCAGTTGGCACGTAACCTCTTTCTTCCGCCAACAGAACGGTATGAGCAGACGTTGCGTCGTAAAGTGCGGGAAGCATGGTTGGCGTGGATGCTTGGATATGACTACACGAAAAATGAATTGCTCGCACTATATTTGAATCAGACCTATTACGGTCATTTTGCTTTTGGCCTAGAAGCTGCAGCACAAATATTCTTTGCCAAGCCTGCCCTCCAGTTAAGCAGTGCAGAATGCGCTCTGCTGGCTGGCTTGATCCAGTATCCAAGCGGCTATGATCCCCTTCTCGACCCAGATGTTGCCAAGCGTCGCCAGCTAACCGCCTTACGCCTGATGGAAGAAGCTGGCTATATTGATCAGCTAGAACGCAGGCGCATCGCAGCAGAACCGTTGCGCTATCGATCCCATCTCTTCGATATCAAGGCCCCACACTTTGTCATGTATATTCAGGACAGGCTTTTGGATACCTATGGGATTGACGCCATGCGCGGCGGTCTTTTGGAAGCAGGTGGTTTGCAGATTACAACAACCCTTGACCTCGATCTACAGCGCAAAGCAGAAGAGGCAATCCGCCATCGTCTGGATCGCTTAAACTGCCGCAAACCAGGTCACTGTGATGCCTTAACCGATCCGCACCGACGCGTTGACAATGCCGCGGCTATCATTTTGGACAACAAAACGGGCGATATTCTGGCGATGGTGGGCAGTCCAGACTACTTTGATGCCACAATCCAGGGCAACGTCAATGCCACACTCACACACCGCCAACCCGGCAGCGCCATCAAGCCCTTCACATATGCTGCGGCTCTCGACCCCGAATGGAGTCGAATGCGTGGTCAGAAACCGCTCACGGCGGCATCTATTTTGGCGGACTTACCAACGACCTTCTATGTTGAGGAGAAGGCTGAGGAAGACCGAGCATCCGATCGCACGTCTGCTTTCTTAGCCTCAGCCTCAGTCTTAGCCTCTCCCTACACTCCCCTGAACTATGATCGTGTCTTTCATGGGCCTGTGAGTGTCCGTGCAGCATTGGCCAATAGTTACAATGTTCCGGCTGTTAAGGTACTCGATCAGATCGGTGTCGAGACATTGCAGCAACTTGCAGGGCTGGCTGGAATTCGCACATTCACCAACGAGTCTGGGTTGGCACTGACTTTGGGTGGCAGCGAAGTCAGTCTGTTGGAACTAACAACGGCTTATGGCATCTTCCTGGATGGCCAGCGATTAGAAACCCGCTCGATTCTCAATATTCGAGGAATCAGCACACCTTTCCGCGCCCAGGAATTTGGACGGTATAGCACAAATTGTGTAAATTGCCGCTCTCAGTCAGCGAGAAATCGAATAACCACACCATTTGGCATACCACCGGAATTTGCCTCAGCAGATCGTTCGACGACTGAAGCGCCAGGGTCAACCACAGAAAATTTGCGCAAACAGGTGATCACACCGGAAACAGCTTATTTGGTCACAGACATTCTCTCTGATCCGATTGCGCGCATCCCTGCTTTTGGTGAAAATTCAGTTCTGGCTCTGCCATTTTCTGCGGCAGTCAAGACTGGCACAACAACAGACTGGCGAGACAACTGGACAATTGGCTATACGCCCGACTACATTGTGGGCGTTTGGGTGGGCAATGCTGACAATACGCCCATGCTTGATGTCAGCGGCGTCGATGGTGCGGGCCCTATTTGGCGCGATCTCATGTTGGCCGCACACCACCAATTGACTCAGAAAGCGCCCTCGGACTTTAAGAAGCCAAGCGGCATTGTTGAACAGACAATCTGTGATGGTTCGGGAAACCTGCCGTCGGTACACTGTCCACGCCTCCGGAAAGAGCGATTTGTAGCAGGAACTGTTCCAGCCAAACGCGACACCCAGTTTCAAGCCATTAAGATCGATATCGCCACAGGCAAGCGTGCGACTGCCAATACGCCCCAAGAACGGATTGCCAAACGTATCTATTGGATGCTCTCAACTGAGTATCATGATTGGATGATTGCGCACAATATTGCCATTGCACCGCCACCACCACCACCTATTGCTTCTGCCGATCAGACAACGAAACCATCAAATCAGGATATAGATAAGCTTGTCCTAGCGACCCCCATTTCTCGCACAGCGTATCAGATCCACCCAGGTCTACCGACATCCCGCCAACGGATCCAAATTGGAGGTTTTGTCCGATCCGAACACCCATGGAGAGAATTGCGCTTAATCAAAGACAACCAAGTTATCTTAACAGAACGAAATTCAACCAAAATCGATGCCTGGTGGACGCTAGAAGTGGGTCAACATCGCTTCTGGCTCGAAGGCATTGAGGCTGACAATGATCGAGAAGAGAGAGTCATTCGTTCGCAAGAGTCATTCGTTGTTGTGGAAGAGTTTACGTCACCAACGGTTGCCTCAACAGATAAGAATTAAGTGATTCCAAAAAGTCTTTAGAAATTAGGACACGGATTTTCACGGATGCACACGGATAACATCCTGAAAATCCAATTAATTCGTGTCCTAATACTTTCTCGGATTTACTTAAACTTTACTTTCTGGTAAAGGCTTGAGTGACAAAGGGCAAACCGAAAGGGCGGAAAAAGAATCCACCCTGAAAAAACGGGATAAAATGTAAAAATAGTGCTCGGCTAGTTTAAGCAGCGGCATTGAGGCGGCGATGAGCGAGAACGCCTTTAGGGAAATGGTGTGAAACCGAGGCCTTTTCCGAAAGTCAGGGTCGAGTTGGTCAGGAGTTGGAAAAGAGCACTCGAGAGAACACGGCGCAGCCTGCCGGGAGTGGAGGCTCTCGATCCCAGTAGCCAGTCGGTATGGGAGGAAGAGAAGCGGCTAAATGGGAAAGAAGATTGCCAGCCAGCAGCCCCAGTTCAGGTAAGCGGAAACAAGCCTCATCGGCATGAACAAATTGACGATGTAAGCCAATCATCTGCTTGGAAGCCAAGGGGGGATGTTCAACAGGCCAGCGTTCCAGGTAGACAAGATAAATGGTTTCAGGCTGCAAAGTCATAACGGTCGCCAAAACCAAAGGTGTGTTGTAGGCCGGATCCTGAATGACGTAAATCGAGTAGGTACGGTTGGCTGTATCCACCTTGGTTGTTCTGGGGACGAGATTGTGCCATGCTTGATAGCAAATCAGGCGACCACTATAGAAAGCGACCAGACGAGTCCGGAGTTGTAGCCTCGAGTCGCTTTCCCTTATAGCTGCGAGAGCGGACGCACAATATCACCATATTCAGGTGGTCTGCCTTTTCTTTGCGTTTGGGAACTCATTGCGGCGCACTGTGCAGTTAATCGCTTCCCGCAGGACAAATCGGTCTATGCCGCTTTCTAGCATTTCTCTGATTGTAAACCCGGCATCGACCACCGCCACTTCGTCTGACTCCAGTGATTTCTTCGTCTCTTTCAGCAGCTTTTTCCGAAACTCACTTTCCTTTGTTCCAACCGTGCATCTCGATTGCCTTGAGCAGTGGCACTCGCTTCCCGCCTATCTCCCCGAGCTTATCATCACTCCAAAGATGAGCGCGGGCAATGACGAGCCGTTGAGTTATAGAGTCGGTTCACTTTCCCTTGCAGCTTCGGTCGCCAGAACCCTGTGATATCTATGCTTTTCACTCGGTACCCTTCTAACTTTTTTGCCTCCCATTCCCTTTCCACTTCTTCTTGCCACGACCCCAGCAGACTTGTGATATCCCATGATCCATATCAGCTCCACCAGCTTCGCCGGAGCTCCTCATCTTCAAACCCGCTTTCTTTCAATGCGCTATGGATTGCTCCTCGACTTTTCAGAAACGACCCATTCAGCATTGCCCACATCAGACGCATTACATTTACGTTTGTTCCCATCGGCGTTACTTGCAATACATTCATCAGTACTGCTATAGTTATTTCTGGCGCGGTTAGCATTCCTTCCTCCTTTTTGGGTTCTCTACCTTTAGGATGAACTGCTAACCGCTTTTTGTCACATTTCTCACCTCATCTCTTTTCTTTTACCAGAAAGTAAAGTTCAATAGGCGTAAAGGTAAATAGAAATGTCTTTTCAGATTCCTTTTAAGATTGTCTCTCTCTTGTTCTTCTCGACGTGCTTGTTTTTGACGGGACTGATCTTTTCGTTCTCTTCGAAGACCGATCCAGTCAACATAGACTCGAGTCCTACGACGTTCAACTCCTCCTTTGAGAATTCTCATCCGAGCCAATTCGAAACGCCGCCGATTTTCATTGGGAGTATTCCAGAAGCAGGCAGTTGGTGGATGGGTGATGGCGTCACGTTTATCTTTGACCAACCGCTCTCTGGTGATAGCAGTCAGGCCCTCCAGATTTCCCCACAGTTGGATGGTACCACAGAGGTTCAGAACAATACAATCACCTTTACGCCAGCGACCAGACCGAGGCCAGATGTCCATTACACATTTTTTCTGGATCAACGCGTGACGTCGACGAATGGTGCGGCCCTCAACGCACCGGTAAGCATCTTCTTATCAATGGCCACACCGCTCAAAGTTACATCAATCCAGCCGCGCAATCATGCACAGGATGTTGACGTCGACGTGCCCATTGTCATCACGTTCAATCGCCCCGTGGTTGCGCTAACAGGCTTGGCCGAGCAAGCCAAGCTCCCAGCCCCCCTCTCAATCGAACCGAGTGTACAAGGGCAAGGCGAATGGCTCAACACAAGTACATATAGATTCCACCCTACGTCAGGGTGGGTCGGCGGTACTGCTTACACTGTTATTGTGGACAACGTGGTGGATAGTCAAGGAACCTCACTACAAACACCGATCACGACCCAATTTCGAACAGCACTGCCGGTCGTTACCGGCTTTTCACCAGACGATGCAGTGCTCAAGCCGGAAAGCACTTTACAGGTGAGCTTTAATCAGCCAATGGACCCTCAGAGTACAGAGGATGCTTATGTTTTAGTCAATCTCACAGGCGAAGAAGGAGGTCTGGTGGAAGGACAGTTTGGCTGGAACGCAACGCAGACAACGCTCACCTTTACCCCAACCAGGTGGTTAGAGTTTGGTGCGACCTATGCCTTAGAGATTGGCATTGAGGCCCGCTCTGCCAACGGCTTGGCACAACTGCGACAACCATATTACCATACCGTCGATGTCACCCCTTATCCCGCCATCCAGACGGTTACTCCAGAAAGCAATTCGATCGATATCAACCCAGAACGCAATGTTGTCATTAAGTTTAACACACCCATCAGCCCAACGCTTTTGATGCAGAATCTTGACGTTACCCCCCTCCTCACCACGACCCAGGTTTACAGCTATTACTCCGCATATAGCCGCGAGGTGACGCTGAGTTGGTACAAAGAACCGCAGACGACTTATACCGTCACGATTGGAGGGGCTGTAGCTGATCACTATGGCAATAGGCTTGGCTCAGATAGAGAGTTCAGCTTCACAACAGGTGATTATTCTCCTTTTGTTCGTTCAAATTTGGGTCAGTTTACCCATTTTAATGGCTACACGAAAACACACATCAGCGTTCTGTATCGCAATGTAGAGTCTGTCCGCGCTGGACTCTTTCGGCTGCCGGAAAGTGAGTTATTCAAGCTAACCGGTGAAAATCAATATCAAGTCTGGGAAGATTATCAGATCCCAAATCGCGCCGCCAACCGCGTTTGGCAACGCAACTACGCGGCAGGCGTCGAGCACAATGTTACGGGTCAACAGGTGATTAGCCTCACCAATGAAGTCGGCGACATCCTTGCAGCTGGCATCTACATGCTAGAACTACAGACACCCGTGCTAGAACAAGATCAAACCGAAGAATCAACAAATGAATCTGTCTCGAATGCCACTACACCACTCAGCATACAATCATGGCGTCCTGCATATAAGCTTTTATTGCTGGGAAATCAAAATCTTCTTCTCAAGAAAAGCTCACAAGGAGAAAGCGTTGTTTGGCTAACCGATCTCATCAGCGGAAAACCAGTCCCAGGTCAGGCAGTACGATTTTACGCAAATGGCGAATTGCGCGCCCAGGCAGTCACAGACACCGATGGGCTCGCCAAAGCAAATCTCAATCTCCTTCGCGATGAACTATGGCAACCCATCCTCGCAATCAGTGGGGAACCAGGGACAGCACGTTTCGGCGCTGTCTCCAGCCAATGGAACGAAGGCATTGGCCCTTGGGAATTTGATATCAGTGGTGGAGGTCAACCAAACCACTATCTGTCTCACTTCTATACAGACCGTCCCATCTATCGGCCAGGACAAACAGTCCATTGGAAAGGAATCGTGCGCGCCATTCATGATGATGGATATCGTTTGCCAACGTCCGATCTGCCGATCGCAATCAGCATCCGAGATGATAGAGGAAACGAGATTGCGCGCCAAGACGTACGACCCAATGCACACGGAACTGTGCATGGTGCAGTCGTTCTACAGCCAGAGGCTACAACCGGGTATTACTTTCTAGAAGCTCAGATTGGAGAGTTTGATGAGTCAGTCTATGGTGGAGTCAGCTTCCAAGTTGGTGCCTATCGTAAACCTGAATTTGAAATCGACTTAGCCTTGGGCAAAGATGAATATATCGCCGGAGAGACGATCTCCGTCACGGCAGAGGCCAATTATTTGAGCGGCGGTCCTCTCTCCGATGCAAAGGTGACGTGGCGTCTACTTGCTGAGCCATACGAATTTCAATGGTCTGACGGTGAGGATGGACGCTTTTTCCAATTCACACCCTTTGATCCAGAGCAAGACATCTCGAATCCCTACTTGGGTGCCTTTGATGGCGGTCTCCTGATGGAAGGAAGCGGGGTCACGGATGCTGATGGGCTGTTCCAACTCACGTTGCCAGCGGATCTGTCACAGACGCGTCAGAGTCAACGGTGGGTCATCGATGTGTCGATCCAAAGCTCGACCAATCAATTTGTGAGTGCCCGAGCAAGTGTCCCTGTCCACAAGAGCAGTTACTATGCGGGGCTCCGTCCACGTCACTATGTAACCAGTGTGGGTAACGAGAGTACGATTGACCTCGTCGCTGTCTCTCCCCAAGGCGATCCACTTTCCAACCGCACACTCGAAATTGTCGTGGTCAAATTTGAGTGGAACAGCGTCTATGAGATAGCCCCAGACGGACAGTATCGTTGGCGTGCCAGTGTCGAACGGACACCTGTGCTGACAGACAGTGTCAGCACGAATCAGGCAGGGATGGCCAGCTTTGATTGGGTCCCCACCTCTCCCGGTCAATATGAGTTCAAAGTAACTGGCCTCGATCAAAATCTGGAGAATGGACAGACATCGTCCACAAGTGTTGCTTACACATATGTGAGCAGCCAGGACGATCAGTTTGTTGCTTGGCGAAGGGACAACAATGATCGGATCCAACTTGTCGCTGACAAGGAGGAATATCGGCCTGGAGATATCGCCAAGATCTTGGTTCCAAGTCCCTTTTTGGGTCCAGTCAAAGCGCTCGTTACATTGGAACGCAATGGGATACTCGACACCCAGGTCATGACGCTCGACGGCAACAGCGAAACACTAACCGTTCCCATTACAGCTGAACACATTCCCAACATTTACGTTAGCGTCATGCTCGTGAAGGGCATTGACCAGACAAATCCCATACCCGCCATGCGCCTTGGTTATGTACAGCTACCCGTTGACGTGAGTGAACGCGAACTCACCGTGGATATTGTTTCTTCAGTTGGTGAGACGCGCCCAGGTGAGCCGATCAGTTACACACTTTCTATACTTGATCGAGATGAAAACACAGTTTCAGGTGCGGAGGTCAGCATTGCATTGGTGGATAAAGCCATCTTCAGTTTGGCATCTGATTTTCGCCGCTCCCTGCTGGATGCTTTCTATAACGAGCAGCCTCTCGGGGTCAGCACCAGCGCCTTGCTTGTCATCAACAGAGACCGCCTGAGTCAGCAGTTGACCGAAGGAACCAAGGGCGGTGGGGGCGGAGGTGGGGCTGGGGCCATCGAAGTACGTGATGAATTTCCCGACAGCGCCTACTGGCGAGCTGATCTGGTGACGGATGAACATGGCAAAATAACTTTCGCCGTCGACCTGCCTGACAACCTGACTACTTGGCGTTTGGTTGTTCGCGCCGTCACGGATGAAACATTAGTGGGAGAAGCTGAGCACGATATCATTGCGACCAAGGAGTTACAGATTCGCCCCAAGGTTCCACGATTCTTTACGGCCGGCGACCAGGCTACGATTGGTGCGGTCGTCGTCAATGCAACGGATCAAGTGGCCGCGGGTGGTCAAGTGGCAATCGACGTCGAAGGTGCTACATTTGTCAATGAGCGTACAACTGCCCAACTGGCCACGCTCGGCTTTGACCTGGAGGCTGGTGAGCAGGTACGCTTGGATACACCCATCGTTGTCGGAGCAGAGACAGACCATGTGACCATCACCATGACGGCCGAAGCATTTCTCCGCGATGACATAGTGTCGGCTGGGCTCTCTCCCATCCGTGACGCAGTACGTTTGACGATTCCGGTGCGTCGCTACGAAACACCAGCAGTCGTCGCGTCAGCTGGCCAAGTCGACGGCATAGAGTTGTTCGAGGCGCTCCGCATTCCCGATGAAGCCACAAACAATGGCTCGTATCAGATTCGATTGGAGCCAAGTTTGGCAGCGGGGATGGCAGAAGGATTTGACTATTTGGAACATTACCCATATGAATGCAATGAACAAACAGTGAGTCGCTTTTTGCCAAATCTGTTTACTCTGCGCGCATTGCAGACGCTCGGATTGCAAGCGACGCTTGGGGGGCAAGATAATATCGAGGAATTAGAAGAATCTCTCCAGACGCAGCTCAGAGTTGGGGTCCAGAAATTGGTGAATCGTCAGAATCCAGATGGTGGTTGGGGATATTGGCCCGGAGAGGAGAGCACGCCGTTCGTCAGTGCGTATGTGCTGTGGGGTTTGTTGGCCGCGGATTTTGGAAAGGAGTCAGCGAATGGGACAGCGGATTCAGAAGATCAGACAGTGGATTTGATGGGATATGTTGTTCCGAAGCAGACACTGATGTTGGCGGTGGAGTATCTGGAGAGGCAATTTAGAGCACCGTCCGAAGTGATCGAGATGGGTTCAGACGCTGCTTGGCAACTGAACGAAATGGCCTTCATTCATTATGTACTAGCCATGATGGGCGAAGGAGATCCCGGGCGGGCGAGCACACTTTTTGATGAACGTGAGAAACTTGCCATTTACGGACAGGCGTTTTTGGCAATGGCGCTGGATCGCATAAACCAGGAGATGAGTCCAGACAATGAGCAGCGCACAGACGAACGCGTCGAGCAATTGCTGGACGCGATTTTTGCCAAGGTGAATTTGACGGCATCGAGTGCCTTCTGGAGCGAAGAATCGACTGATTACAGGACGCTAAATACCAACACACGTACCACAGCCATCGCCCTGACGGCATTCAGCCGTTTGGCACCTGAGGAGCCCTTGCTTCCCATGGTCGTACGTTGGCTCATGGAAACACGACGAGCTGGACGCTGGGCATCGACGCAGGAAAATGTC
Source organism: Chloroflexi bacterium TSY (assembly GCA_019217005.1). The sequence continues at coordinate 99,063 of JAHBNG010000033.1, read as the reverse complement.
TGGTCGCTCATCGCGTTGACCGAATGGATGGTCGCGTCGGGCGAACTTGAGGGGGACTATAATTGGAACGTCACAGTGAATAGTCAAAGACTGGACAATGGTGAAGTAAATCGCGCCAACTTACAATCTTCGACTGATCTGACAGTTGCCATTGCCAAACTCCTGCGTGATGAAGCAAATATCATCCAGATTGAGCGCAGCAATCCATCCGGCCAACTCTACTACACGACTCACTTGCGAACCTATCAGGACGCCCAAGACGTCGCCCCCATCGACCGGGGCATTCTCATCGACAGCAAGTTTACGCGACAAGCGAGCGTTGGAGAAGCGATTCAAGTCGGTGAATTGGTCAGCATCACAGTCTCGGTCATTGCACCAACCGATCTGCATCATGTGCTGGTCGAGGCACCGATTCCAGCTGGCACGGAGCCGATTGATGCCCGTCTCAACACAGAAAGCGCGTTATTTGTCGAGCCACAAGTGAATGAGGTGACACCGAGGGCCACAAGGGGCGACTGGTGGTCAAATTGGCTGCCGACTCACATCGATATTCGGGATGACAAAGTGACCTTCTTCGCCACTCAATTATCCGCCGGTACATACGAATACACTTTTCAGGTACGCGCAACGATTCCTGGCACCTATCGCATCCTACCGGCTCATGCTGAAATGATGTACTTTCCAGAAGTGTGGGGCCGTAGTGCAGGTGATACGATTGTGATTGAGGAGTAGGAGTCCTGCTCTATCAATTTGACACTAATTCTAATGGAATCATGAGAAGTACAAACCGAATGGAATAGATATAGTCGTGTATTGTTCGCAGATTGACGAGTAGACTTTTTATATGATAATATACATGATGCAAACTAGATTTTATGTAAGACATTGTAAAGGAATAACATATGCAAACACTTATGCAAACCGCATCCTCCGGGGACGTAAAACAGAATCCAAACAGCATTTTTGACATGGCTCAAAATGGTCCGGTAAGGATTCTGAGCCGCTCCACGACTAAAGCCGTGGTTGTATCTCCTTTTATGTGGGATGCTATTGCTAGACGGTTGGCTTACCTTGAGTCTCTGATAGAGGATGATTTAGCAAGTAGGCGAATAGAGGCCGGGGAGTATGACACAGTGGCTGACGTTGACGCAATGATGGCGAGATCATGACGATAATATGGGAATTGCACTATGATCGGACTGTCACGGCTCTCCTCTACTCTCTGAGAGGTTCAGAGACAGGAACAGCAATTCATGAAGCTATTAAGGCTCTACAGTTTAAAGCTGATCCGACAGAGGACATGGAGCCGATAAAGGAAAGACAAAACCGCTATCAGTTTGAGGTTAACGGCTATCGAGTCAGAATTGAAACTGTAGAGGAGATGCGCAAAGCAATCAGAATCTTGTCAGTAAAGCAGAAGTAACATGGATCAACCCTTGTTCTACTCGACTGAAATCGGTCGAATTTATTTTAAAGTTATGGCAGTGCTCAGTATATTCGGTCACGGGCGCAAAGCGTCAACGAAGCCGATGGGCAACACAGTCATTTCAGCTTGTCGACAATTGGCTGGCAGATCATTTCCGCTTACTTTGAAATCGTCGCAGGTGAGAACAAGATAATTGAATCGCCCCACCCAAAAACCCACGAGCGCAATCACCACAGCAATCATCACCAACGAACGCTGGTATTCTCTATTCCTAATCTCTAGGAGAGACTCATTGGTAATGATAGATACAATATAAACAGTGTAAGGTAAACAAACCACTGCAACGAGAAGAGTGATGATCGAGATCAAGTTATCGGCTTCATCTACACCTCCTACGATCGTCAATAGAGATTCGAGTATCAGAATAATTGTCGGCGAGGCAAGCATCAAAACGCCCCACCACCTGATCAGTGATTTGTCCCACAATCTTAAGAATATAACCAGTAGCGTAACCGTTGCCGTTACCCAGACCCAGAAAAACTCACTGAAAAAGATCGTACCAAATGCGCCTAGATTAAAAGCCAGATCCCAAATCGTCAGCGAAAGCGCAATGGCTGCCAGCAAGAGCGTCTTGAGCTGCGGATCGATTTTCTGTTCCAACTCTATCAATTCTTTCTCCGGAAACATCGCACACTTTCTCCTCTATATTATGTGGGTTCAGAATGACTTTTAAAACACGCTCCTTCGTTCAGATATGATCCACTGTAAACTTTCGTTTTCTCTACGACTTGCCGTTATGGCAGAGTATATCGATGACGACGACACAAGGCAGAATGTCAATGGGATCTTCATGGGGAGCAATGTCTACTGTGTATGTGTCGCGAACGGCCACCAGCGCCTTTGACACAGTGGCTAGTCGCTTGCCACCACGCGAGATACTGTAGTCTAAATCCCAGATATTACCATCAACTTGCATGTCGGGCGAGTTATCCTGCGTCTCGATGGTGAAGCCATCATGGAAAAAATTGAACAGATTTTTGGACATATCGGCAAAATGCTTGCCGTTGCGCTGAATGCGATAGGTGGAGCGGAAGGCAAATATTAGTTCGGTGATAGACGCTATCTCTGTATCGGACGAATCTTGAAACGAGAGTGTCTTGCGCAGGCTAAAGAACGCCCCGCGCACGCGGAAGGCTATCTCATCGTGCTCATCTCTAATGTCAAAGCTATCTGTCAGACTAAAAAAGTTTTGTTGCATGTTGTAACGCATTTTTGCTCTCCTTTAAATACATCTCAATATCTCTAGCCCCAAGCGAAAGCGCAGCGATCTATATTCCCTAGTCCAGTATGCGGAGTACGTCAATTAGTCTAGCAAGACAAATGCACCGTCACGTACCTGAAAAACGAAGTATCGGCTTTCCTCGGCCTGATTGTTGGCATCAAACGTAATCGGAATCCCCAGGACCGTTGTCTTTAGATCGGTATTAACGACTTCCATGTATACGCACTCGCGTGTCAGCATGTCAGACTCCGCGCAGGCAACAATCGCCTCCAGCAGAATCTGTGTGGTGAAGCCAGCAGCGCCACCAAAGGCGCCAAACTCGTCGGTGAACTGTGCACTGTACCGAGACGTCATCTCAGCAGCATTTGGCACCAGTTTGGGATCCGGGGCATAGAAAACAACATAGGTGCCATTGGCGGCATCGCCAGCCAAGTCAATCCACTCTGGATCAAAGCCGCCAGAGGAGAGGAAGTAGAGGCCATCGTAGCCCTGTTCTTGAAGCTGGACGGCCAGTGTGCCTGCCTGCCCCGATAGCTGACCACCGAAAAAGACTACGTCTGCGCCCTGTGCGTTGGCCGTGGTGACGATGGATGAGAAATCGGTCTCTTCTTGGGTCACCGAAACTCGCTCAATGTCTGCTATCCCGACCTTCTTCAACAAGAACATAATTTCATCATTCAAGCCAACTGCATAGCTCGATTGGTCATCGACCAGAAACGCGGATTGAATACCCAATTGGTCTACCAAATAGGCCGCGATCGTCTTGCTCTGGTCTGCATCAGTGGGGATAGGGCGGAAGAAGGTGCTTGAGCCAAATTCAGTCATGGTACAGGAGGGCGTCAGGTGGACGAGAGTCGCTTTGTCAAAGACGGGCTGTACAGCTTCGCAAACCTGGCTGGCCGCGGGGCCAATAATGCCCAAAACCTGCTCATCAGCCGCAAAACGTTCGGCCACAATGCGCCCAGTGTCTGCGTTGAGTTCCGTATCACTTTCCACAAATTCAAAGGTCAGACCAGTCCGTTCGCTATACATCTCGGTGACCACCGTCGCGAAGCCGAGCATTTCATTGCCGATGAAGGCACCACCGCCGGTCAACGGCCCCATGAATCCAATCTTGATTGGCTCGTTGCTCGCTCTGCTGACGGCAGAGCTATTTTTTTCGTTTGCAGTTGCCGACGTGGATGTCGTCTCAACTTCAGCGGCTTGCGCGTGCGCAACACCGAACTGGGCAGAGGGTGCTTCACGCCGGCACCCAACGAGAATTAGTACGATGATGAAGAATATGGGGACGATTCTTGAGAGTTTGCGCATTTTGTCTCCTCCTGGTGATATAGAGTTTATGCTTATCGAATTTGCCTTCGGATAGATGGTTTTTGGTAGATTGTCGTTGACAACACTTAGTATAGTCAGATAGCTTGCAGAAATCATCCGCAACGCGTTGAACTTATGCTCAACAAAAAAGACCGCCAGCAGGCGGTCTGATTCACGATGTGTTGATAGGTTTTACAACATTTGTAGTAGGAGAAGGAATCTACTTCTCTCGCCTGTATTTGGCGACGATTACCTCTGTCTCCAAATTATCATAAAAAGTCATTTGACCGGATGCGGGCGTGGGGTCGTCCGGCAAAGACCAGTTTCATATGCAGCATGTCGGGCATCGTCACATCGCTGGCGTATTGGGCCGCTCCGGTGACAAGGATAGGGAGGCAGAAAATCATCGTTCTGGCGTTGAAATATTTCACACCGAAAAAGACTGCCTGCTGGCGGTCTTGATCAACGTGTGATGAGCCTTCTACAACATTATGCCACTCTCGCACTGAAGGCGATAGTCGCCAGCTACGTGCCAGCGCAAGCTAGCAGCCATGTCGCGTACAATTGCACCCCCGCTCTCAAGAGCCGCCAACAAATCTGGAAAGAGGTCAAGCATGATCTCCAAACCCTTGGCCAGCAGCAGATGTGTATGGCCCGTCTGGGGTTGACCACGACGGCTTTCTGGTCGGTCGCTGACGCGATCTCGTTCTACAATGGTCACCTGTCCGAAATGGTCGCTCAGAACCCGAGCAGTCAAGAGGCCAGCCATGCTACTGCCGACGACAATGGCATGATTGGTTCCGTTTGCATCTTGTTTCATGATGATATCTCTTTCTTATCAGAGTCAGCGGCTCCTCACGGCGCTATTCATTCGTGAGGAGCCGCCTCAATTGAGACGAACATGGCGATTCGGGGCCTCAATTGTCAATGCCATCGAATACACTCTCCTCATTTACAATCGACAATTCGCTAAGCAGTAACTGTTGCTTCCTCAACTGCCTCCGCCGTCTTCAGATATTCGTGATCTGCCACATGCTGAGCAGCCGTAGCCAATTCAGCATGTTCGACAGCCTTGTGTAGCGCTTGCTGACCTTCGGGTGTCAGATCGCTGGTGAGTAGAACGCCACCAAATTTGCTGACCTCGTCGAGTGTATGTTGATCCCCTTCGGGAATGACCATAAATACTGCGGAATCACCAGGGTCCATTGCCTTGCCGACATCACGTAGAAAGTCAGGATCAATGGCTTTTTCTGCTGACCCACCCAGCAGTGCGCCCAAGCCAGCGCCCGCAAGCAAGCCAGCAAATGGTCCAGCAAAGGCCAACCCGACGACGGTTCCCCAGAAGGCTCCCCAGCCAGCGCCCGATCCTGTTGACCATTCGGTGGTCTCACGCAGCTTGGGTTCGCCATCATAGCCGCGAATCACGACGGCCGCTGCTTCCAGCTTAACCAGCTTGTTGTCGGACATTTGCTTCAGTGATGCATAGACTTTTGATGCACGGTCAATGTCTTTCTGAAATACGGTTGATGCTAACATGTTGTTTGTTTTCCTTATTTGATATGAGAAAGTCAAAATAGATTGGTAAAAACTTACATCTAAAACTTAGACCTGCTGTTGTTGAAACCAGCCAGTGACAAATAGCAGGATCAACGCCCCTAGAACGGCAATGACCAAACTGTTGAGATTGAAACCGCTTACACCATGTCCGCCGAAGATAGCCGTACCGATAAAGCCGCCAACGAATGCGCCAATGATGCCAACGACCATGTTTGTCAAGCACCCCATCCGTTCGGCTCTTCCAGTGATTCGACTTGCGATCCAGCCAGCCAATGCGCCAAAGATGATCCAGGAAATGAAGCCCATTGTTCTACTCCTTCTGCATCATCAGTGAACCAACAATCAGGCCGACACCGATGCCTATGTTGACGAAGGCAGCGGCCATTACCATCACCACACTGCTGAGAATAGGTGGTGTAATCATACTGACAACTGCGCCTACGCCTAACACCCAGGCCATTGCACTTGGTGCGATCAGTGATGTGAGCAGCGGATGGGCCAGAACAAAGCCGCCGACCAAAATCTGTATAATCCCCGCAAAGATGCGCCAACCCCAGCCCTCTGCACCCTTTTCGTGGAAAATGCCGCCAAAGGTGTTGACGATGCCCCCAACGAACATAAAGAGACCCCAGGCGATGACAATCGCGATCACTGTCGAGGCCGGATTGGTGAACAGGTAGATGCCGATCATCAGCGACAGAATGCCCTGAATCAGTACCACCCACCGAGGAACGGTCTGCACATTCGGCTGTGATTGTTGTGTTGCAACTGCTGTCATGATTTTTCTCCTTTATCAGAAATAGATGTGAATCTTATACTTCTTTCTCATTCCGCCATCATTTGGCGATACCGTCACTAGGTTCTGTTGACATTTAGCGTGCGCTCTCAGAGCGTTGGTCGTCCTGCCCAATCATTTCTCTGGGGAGATTGTGGTGCTTCGCACCCACTACGTGAGCAAATGTCAACGATTCCTAGTGTACCCCTGGAGGAGTCAAAAATCATCGGTAGCCTGTTGATCTTCACATCAACAAAAAGACCGTCCGCAGACGGTCTGATTCATGTTCTGTCGATGATGACTACGACGAATGTTGTAGTGTTCTGTCAGATAAATTATGACAATCTCAGACAAACCAGGTTTCTGACAGAAACCTGGTTTGTTCATCTATCACAACTTACTTGACAGAACAGTAGCCTCCAGAAAAGATAGGTGTATTCGACAAGCGAAATAGCGCCGTGTCTCTACTCGCGATGTTGTGTTTGCGTGATTAGCTACTCAAGCTGTTCCCTCTGTTTTGCCCAATTTCCTGCACAACTTCGGCGACAATATTGTGGATTTCGGGAGAGCGAATGTCCAGTTCGGTCAGCACGACGCCAATGATGATGTTCAGCGTGTCTGGGTGACGGGCTAAGTAGTGGCCAACAACCGTGATGGTGGATTTCACAGCATCGGTCGTTTCGTTCTCTAATGCTTGCGCGGCCTGGATTAACGCCGGTTTGAGGGCTGCCCATTCGGTTTGTGCATCTGCACTGGCACTGGCGTAAGCTATGTCCAGTTCGTTGATGATCTGCGTTAAGTCCTGGGCAATGGCTTTAGGATCGCTGTCGGCGACGTCTGATGCCATCAGACTCAGTAGATCCAAATTTCAGGTTTTGAGAGAGAATTCTGGCTAAACAGTTGACATAAATACAAATTTGCCGGTCGATATCTAGTTTTTGCGTTAGATTTTGGCGATTTTCAGATATGAAATAGGTTGTTTTCTGTAACCGAAATCTGAATAAATGACTCCAAAATCCCTGCAATCTCGACTGAAAATCGCCAAAAACGCCAAATTTGGATCTACTGAGTCTGGCGAGTCGCCCACCGGCTTCGGCTTTGTGCAGGTCAAGCTCAACGGTGTTGACGATACTATCGATGGCCTGTTCGACTGCCTTTTCGTCCAGCCCGATCTCTTTGGCAACTTTCTCAACGTTCAGGGGAACAGTTTTGCCTTCAGCCTTGAGCGAAGTTTCGACCAAAGTTTCCAATTGGTTGAGGGCAGTGTCAATAGCGGTTGCGTCCGTTCCACTTTGCAAGGATTTGACCACCTGATCGTACTCGGCTTTCAGCGTGTTCCATTCTTTTTGGGTGTCAGCATCGGCGTGAGCGTAAGCGATATCGAGTTCTTTGACCATCTGATTAACCTCAGCGGCAAGACTCTGCTCGTCTGCATTAATTTTATAGCTGAAGCGTACGGCCACCTGTTGGCCGTACGCTTCAGCTTTGGTCAGCTCCACGTTCACCTCATGCACAAAGCCTTTAATTGCGTTTTCAGCTTCTTTTTCAACTGCAACAAGCTCCTGTTCGATGCCCGCAATGATGCCGTCAACGGTCTTCTCGACCCGGTCAACGTCCGCTTCAATTCCGGCAATGAACTTTTCGACGGTGGCGATCTCCTTATCAACATCTTTGACTACTTCATCAATCGCCGCGGTCACGGGAGTCAATTCTTTCTCCACGTCGGCCACGATCCCGTCGAACTTGACTTCCAGCCGCGCGATCTCCTGCTCGACGTCTTGCGCGATAGCTTCGATGCGCGCGCTTAAAACCTGTGCGCCGAAGAAGATACTCGCACCCATAATTATGTACGGCAGAATCAGCGCAATGATGAGGCCGATCCAGGCACTGCTCCAGGTGATGGTGTACTTTTGTTCGGTGTTCATGGTTGGTTCCTTTTGTTGGTTATTGGTCGTTGGGTGCTGGTTCCAGTGATATGGCCAGCGGTCAATTGATCTGCGAGTTTGGCACTGGGCATGATTGCTTGTGGGTTTGATGGTTTGCCAGCGGTCTTACTCGGTAGCCAAGGACGCTACCTGGCTATGGTTGCGCTGCGTCCGATCATGCGCAAAAATTAGATATAACGTTATTGTACGGCAGTGAAAACCTAGGCGCATCGGTAACCTGATGAACTTCTGCTCAACAAATAAGACCGCCCGTAGGCGGTCTTGTAAACTTCCGTGGATTCGCTTTACAACATTTGAGGTAGATGAGCGAATATGAGATTAAGTGAGGCAAGCACCTACCGCAGTCCAATCGTCTCGTCGATAAACTCGTTGGTGATGATGTCCGATGCTTGCAGACTTTCAGATACCTCCATGCCTGCCACCTTCATCTTGTCGATGACGCTCTGAACGCGGTCAGCGTCCATATTGCCGACAATCTCATCTGACCCGTTGCCGATTAAGCCAAGCTCAAGTTGCGTTGCCACCGAGAAGTCGGCCAGTTCATCGCTGTAGACCCAGAAGTCTTTGTATTGGGCTACGGTATCGACGATAATGGCATTTGCGTGGCTGGGGTCGGCAGCAAAGTCAACAACGGACTGCTGGATGATCGGAACGAGTTGCTCCAGGCAAGGGCGTAGCTCTTCAAGTTCACCCGCGCGAATGGCCAGCGGCTGTGAATAGATTTGCAGGCCTGCATCGTGAACAAGTTGGAAGGCAACTGGTTTGGCCCATTCTGCAAGTTCATTCTCGTAGATATATGGCTCAGCGCCAGCAAATCCCTGCTGGGCAATTGCTCCCCCTTCTGCCACCCAACGTGCGGGTGAGCCGTCGTAGGATGGGTCTATCTGGTCAGCGGAAAGAAGCCCTTCGTTGACAAAGACTTCGATAAAAGTGCCACCAGCGAAGACGTTAACCGGGGCACCTGTTTCTCCGAGATCGGCAATCGACTGGACATCAGAGTAGGTGGCAGGATCCCACATAATGATTTGCGGGTTCTTATCAAGGGGTGCCATCACCGCCAAGGTTGGCGTATCGTCTGCCGCAAAGACGGCTTCGTCGGTCGATACAAACGCCAGCAGAATATCCTTTTCAACGTACATCTGTTGTGGGGGCAACTGGAAGCCAATGGCTGGACCACCCGCACGGACCTCGATCTGAACGCCCGTATCCCCATCCGCAGCAACCAGGGGACCCCGAACAGATTTTCGATTGGTATCGACAGTATAGTCATCGCCGATCAGGTTGTAGACTGCACCGTGCTCTGCTTGGGGAAACCAGTCCGTCTGAACCACGATTGGATCGGGGCAGACGTCGGCTAGTGTTCCCATAGCCAATGTCGCATCTTCTGTTGTGCTGTTGGCTATCGTTGCGTCTTGCGTTGTAGCAGGTGCTTCATTTGTGTCGGCAGCACTGGCAAACATACAGCCAGCCACCACAATTGACAGAATCGAGCCAAGCAATAGGTTTTTGTGTAAGGTTGTCATTAGATTTTTCCTTTCTTGAATTGTGTTTTGACTTCGTAATACTGAGCAGCGCCATAAAATAACTCTTTTTAGTCGAGCAAAAATGTTATAATGTGCTGCTGCGGAGCATAGTTGTCATTTGTTAATTGCAATTAGAATTCTTTATCTCTCTTCATGCCAAGCGCCAATCGTCCACGCTTGAATCCATCCAAATAGCTGAAATACAGCAACGCCTAAGACAGACGACATGATGATGGCTGCGATAAGTTGCTCTCCCATCAGTCGGTTGGCATAGAGTTGAAGCAGCTGACCAATGCCCGGGTCGCCACGACCAAAGAAAAAATCACCAACGATGGCACCGATTACAGAGAGTCCAGCTGAGATGCGCAGGCCAGCAAAGATGGCTGGCAGCGCGGCTGGGAACATGAGCTTACGTAGTCGGGTCATGCGGTCAACTTGCTGCAGCGTAAAGAGGTCGTGCAGCCCGCGCGGTGCAGCCAGCAGCCCAAACAACGTGTTGACGATGATCGGGAACAAGGCAATCAGCACGCAAACAATTACTCGCGCAGTGACACCAAACCCAAACCAGAAACCAATAAGCGGAACAATCGCCAAGATCGGAATGGACTGCAACGTAACCGCGTAAGGGAAGACGGCTCGCTCGATCAATAGACTCTGGCTCATCAAGGTTGCCAGAGAGAAGCCGATGGCAATGGCCAGCGATAGCCCCATGAGGGCAACCTTGGTACTGGACCACAGACCCGCCAGGATCTCGGAGAAATTCGCCCAGTTGGCAAACCCGACTGCCCAGACTTCATGGGGCGGGCGCAGTAGGAAGCGACGTTGCTCATCCAGCAGACCATAAGAGACGAAATACCAAAGTCCGAGCATAAGTAGACCGAGTATAAGCGGCGGCAAGAGTGTGCGCAGCGAGCTTTGGATAACGTTCTTGCCTGCGTTTGCGGAATGGTGCTGTATGGTTTTCGCTTCGCTGACGGCATTGTTGGTTGTCACTGTATTCGCCTCGATCGTACTTCCCTCAATTGTACTTCTCTCGATTAGTGTGTTCATGAGTGAGCCTCCAGCAGGGCATGTGAGATATCTTGGCTTAGTGCTTGGAAGTCTGCATCAAAGCGCAAGTCAGGATCTCTGGGATAGTCAAACGGCACGTCGAACGTAGCAATGAGCCTTCCTGGGCGTGCTGACATAACGTGGATGCGAGTCGAAAGAAAGACAGCTTCATAGATGGAGTGGGTAATAAAGAGCCCCGCAAACTGCTCCTGTACAAACAGCTTGAGCGTCTCCTCATTGAGCCGTTCCCTGGTGATCTCGTCCAAGGCCCCAAAGGGTTCGTCAAAGAGGAAAACGGGTGGTTTAAGCGTCATCGTGCGGGCTAGCGACACTCGCATTTTCATGCCGCCCGATAGGGTCTTAGGGTAGTGATTTTCAAAGCCAGAGAGGCCAACCAATTCGATTGCCTCACTGGCCCGACGCTTGCGCTCGTTGGCGTCGAATCCTCGCAGTTCAGCCAGCAGTTCTACGTTGTCCTGAACGGTTCGCCACTCCATCAAGGTGGCATCCTGGAAGACAAAGCCAATTCCCTGGCGATTGACGGATACCTCGCCCGATGTCTGCGAGAGCAACCCGGCTGCCATGCGGAGTAAGGTTGATTTGCCACAACCGGAAGGCCCAACCACTGTAACAAATTCCTTCGGTGCAACATCAAAGGTTACATTCTGCACAGCTTCGGTGCCGTCTGGGAACGTCATGCTCACGTCGGAAAAAGATAACGTTGGGGCTACTTTTTGTGAAGTCGGGGGTCTCTTCGTTTCTACAGCATATTCACGTATATTCATCTGTCTTCACTCCTTTCTCTATTGGTTTGAGTTGCTGTCTACGCTACTTCCAGGCTGCGCAAATGCCCAGGGTTGAGCAGGCCGTGGGGGTCCCACTCTGCTTTGGCATCCAGAATCGGCTGCCCGTTCCAGCGCACATCTTCATCCAGATAGTGGGTGTGAGGATTGGCCACAATCATGCCAATCGATTCGCAGTAGTCGATGAGTTCCCACAAATGCTCTTTGGAGCGATAGCGCACAATGCTCAGACCCGAAGGGACAAGACGACCGCGGAAGATGGTGAACTCGATGTGGGTCAGCACGTCGTCACCGTAGCGCGCTTTGCGTAATCGATGCTGTTCATACAGCCGCTCGGGATCGAAGAGATCTTGCAAATAGGTTAGTTGCTCGTCTGTGCGCATGGCCCACAGCGTCGTGTGATTCCATGAAAAGTCGGTTAACTGCCAGCCCTTTCGCTGATACTTTTCATGAGGGCTGTACCAGGTAATGGTGCCACCGTATGGCGCAGCGCGTTGCGTCATCGACTCTTGATCCATCACCACATGAAGTAGAACAATGGATTTGCCTTCAGGACAGGCACCTTCTTTTACAAGCTGACGAAAGTAGCTGGGTATGGGCCACTCCAGCGGGGTGACGAGCCGTTTGCTCACGGTTTCATTGTGGGCCAACTCTTCCCCAAAGCGCAGGGCTGTTTCAAAATCGTCAAAGGCGACCACATATTGTTCCCACGGCATGGCTGGTGCCAGGGCCAACGTCAAGTCGACGATAATGCAGGTCAGGCCGCAGTTGTGGATCACGCCCTGCATCTCGACTGGGTCGGTGATGGTGAGGATGTGTGGTTCTGCTTCCACCGTGACCACGGTAATGCCCAGGACGTTGCCTTCATCCCAAAGCGAACCATAGGTGATGGAGCCGACGCCACCCGAACCACCCGCCAGAAAACCGCCCGCCGTCGCCGTCTGCACCGTGCTGGGAAAGAAGCGTAGTTCCGCACCAATTTTGCGGGCCGCCTGTTCAACGGTCATGAGGATAACACCTGCTTCAACTCGTGCCTGCTCTGGCGTTAATTCAAGGATACGATCCAGCCGCTTGGTATTGATGGAGATGCCGCCATGAACCGGGACGCCCTGGCCATAGTTGCCTGTGCCAGCGCCCAGCATGGTGATGGGAATTTGCTCGGAGACGGCGAAGCGGATCACGTCGATTAGCTCATCCACAGTGCCGGGGTGGACAATGACATCAGCGGACTTCTCGGCTAGTTGGGGTTTGAGCACGGGTGAGTACCAGTAGCTGTCTTTTGAGTGACGCTGTAGCTGCGTGGCATTGGTCACAATGTTTTCCGCACCGACGATAGCAGTGAGATTGGTAAGGGTTGATGATGCAATGTTTGGCATTTTGGTTCATCCTTCTATTCTTTAAAGATAATGAGTCGGGAGTGCGTTATCTAAAGTCCAGTTTAGCGCAAGGCACATAGAAAATCATCGGTCTACCGTGGAGATTTTTCTCAACAAAAAACCGCCCGTAGGCGGTTTTAATTAACATTCGTTGGTCACCTTTACAACAATTGTAGGAGATACGATATGGTATAATGTTGGCAGTCAATGTACAACGGCTTTAGGGATTCCGATATCCTTAAGCCGTAACAAGCGACACTGGCGATTCTTTTGGAATAAACCTTATGAAAAAACGTGTCTTGTAGTGTGATCTACTGTTTTGTCAGGGCTTTCGGGTTTTCGCTGTTTAACTGTGAGACGGTTCAAACAGATTTGAAGGTGCCCAACTCCTCACTGTACTGTTTCATGGTTGCTCCTCCGATTTCGTCTCTAACTTAGCAATCCCCTCACGCAACGCATAAAGCGTGGCCTGCACCCGGTTTGCAAGATGCAGCTTGCTCAAAATGTTACTCACATGGGTACGTACTGTGACCTCGGTGACGGTCAACTGATCGGCAATTTGCTGGTTGCTCATGCCCTGGGCAACCAGCTTCAACACGTCGAGTTCGCGGGCGGTGAGCGGATCGGGACCGTCAGGCGCACCGGGCTGGAGTGGGCGGCTCAACTCTTGCAGTACTTTGCGCGCGATGCTCGGATGCAGCGATGGTTCGCCGCGGTGTACTTGGCGGATGGCTGTGATTAGCTCCGGTGGATCCGCATCTTTGAGCAGATAGCCCAATGCGCCGGCTTTGATGGCAGGGAAGACTTTATCATCCGTGGCAAAGCTGGTCAGAGCAAGAATGCGGATCGCTGGATGATCGGCCGTGATGCGTTTGATGGCCTCAACTCCATCCAGGTTGGGCATCATCAGATCCATCAAAATGACGTCGGGTTGGAGTGCTTTAGCTTGGGCAATGGCTTCCAGCCCATCACTCGCCTCGCCAACGACCTCGAAGTCTTGCTCCTCAGTCAGCAGCGCACAGGTCCCCCGTCGCACAATGCCATGATCATCCACAACAAGCACGCGGATCGATTGATTCGCCATGAGTTCATCTCCTTTGAATGTTTATAGAGTTGCAAGGTTGCAAATATATAGTCGGATCCGACTATATATTTGCAACCTTGCAACTTCGCTACTCTGCCATTTTTACAGGCACGGCCACCCGAATCGATGGTCCGTGGCCTAGTGCGGTGTCGATGGTCAGTGTACCGCCAAGCTTTTCGACCCGCTCTGCCATGCTGGTCAGGCCGATGTGACCATCGCCGCCGTTTGTTTGGGGGTCGAAGCCACGTCCATTGTCGCGCACTTCTAACAGGAAGTGGTCATTTCCCATCCGCAGTTTGATCTCCACTGCCTTTGCTTGGGCATGTTTGACAATATTATTCAGTGCTTCCTGTGCCACTCGATACAGTTCGGCTTCAACGCCAATCGGTGGACGCACTTGGTCGTCGGCTAAAAGCTGCACGTCGATGCCGGATCGCGATTCGACAGCCTCGATCCGAGCGCGAATCGCCGCCGCTAACCCCTCATTTTCTAACAGAGGCGGACGTAGTTCAAAGATGAGCAGGCGCATGTCGTGCGTGGCTTCGCGAATGGTGCCTTGCAACTCATGTATATATTCTTGACTAACATCGTATTTGCCCGACGACAATGCTCTCTCTGTTGCGCCTGCATAGAGATTCGCAGTGTAGAGGGCCTGCGTGACCGAATCATGCAGTTCCCGAGCCAAACGATTGCGCTCTTCCCCCACGGCTTCGATAGGGGCTTGCTGATAGCGTTGGGCATTGACAATCGCTAGAGCAGCTTGGTCGGCAAATGCTTTCACAAGTTCTCCTTGTTGTGTTGTGTAATAATCAGGCAGGTTGTGGCTGACGCTCAACAGGCCAATCATCTGTTCACCGACAAGCAGAGGTACAGCCATCCAGGCGCGGCTATAGTCGAGCAGTGTGTCCATGCGTTCGCCCAAAATCTGCTGCAGCATCGGTGTCACAAATGGATGACAACTTACATCGGGCACGATCATTGTGGTCTGCAGATCGAACTGTTTGAGACTACTCAACATGGGGGCCGCGGGATAACGTCGTCCGACGGCCTCGTCATATGGGGCGGGTCCACGGTAGGCTAACACCACCAGTTCGTCATCATCCAGACCGATGATGACGCTGCCAGAGTAGGCAACGACCTGCTCCAACTGGTCGAGAATGAGGTTGAGCAGTGGTTCCAGATCCAGCGTTGAGACCACGGAACGAGTGGTTTCCAGCGTGCGCGTGCGCTCCTCTACCCGCTGTTCCAACACCTGCTGCGCCAGCACCCGATCTGTGATGTCGGTTGTGACGCTCACGCTCCCGCGGAAGACCTTATTGTCATCAAAGACCGGCTGGGGCGACACAATGGTGTAGAGGGGCAACCCATTTTTACGGCGGTATGTGATCTCATAGGGTTCATTGGCCCCAGCCTCACGCAGTACCCACTGCTGGTTCAGTATCTGTCGATTTTCCGCATCAAAGAGATGGAGCAATGGCATACCAATGAGTTCATTTGCCGTGTAGCCCAGCATCTCGCAGAAAGGCTCATTGACAAAGGTAATCACGCCCTCTTCATTAACGGTGCTCAAGCCGTCGTTCATGCGTTCGACCAGTTGGCGATAACGTTCTTCTTCGCGTACCAGATCGGCCTGAAGCGCCAACTGCTGCAACACCACGCCAACCTGAGCGCCAAAGGCTTCGGCCATCCGTCGCGCTTCCTCGCCAAACGCGTTGCGGTCATCCATATTGTCGAGCATCAACGTTGCGACCATCTTGTCGCCTTGACGAATGGGTACCATCAACGTGACCTGAATCGCATGAATCTGCCCAGCATTTTGCATGATTTCATAGTCCTTTACTTTCTGGTAAAAGAAAAGAGATGAGGTGAGAAATGTGACAAAAAGCGGTTAGCAGTTCATCCTAAAGGTAGAGAACCCAAAAAGGAGGAAGGAATGCTAACCGCGCCAGAAATAACTATAGCAGTACTGATGAATGTATTGCAAGTAACGCCGATGGGAACAAACGTAAATGTAATGCGTCTGATGTGGGCAATGCTGAATGGGTCGTTTCTGAAAAGTCGAGGAGCAATCCATAGCGCATTGAAAGAAAGCGGGTTTGAAGATGAGGAGCCCGGCGAAGCTGGTGGAGCTGATATGGATCATGGGATATCACAAGTCTGCTGGGGTCGTGGCAAGAAGAAGTGGAAAGGGAATGGGAGGCAAAAAAGTTAGAAGGGTACCGAGTGAAAAGCATAGATATCACAGGGTTCTGGCGACCGAAGCTGCAAGGGAAAGTGAACCGACTCTATAACTCAACGGCTCGTCGGGCATTGCCGCGCTCATCTTTGGAGTGATGATAAGCTCGGGGAGATAGGCGGGAAGCGAGTGCCACTGCTCAAGGCAATCGAGATGCACGGTTGGAACAAAGGAAAGTGAGTTTCGGAAAAGCTGCTGACAGAGACGAAGAAATCACTGGAGTCAGACGAAGTGGCGGTGGTCGATGCCGGGTTTACAATCAGAGAAATGCTAGAAAGCGGCATCGACCGATTTGTCCGGGAAGCATTAACTGCACAGTGCGCCGCAATGAGTTCCCCAAACGCAAAGAAAAGGCAGACCACCTGAATATGGTGATATTGTGCGTCCGCTCTCGCAGCTATAAGGAAAGCGACTCGAGGCTACAACTCCGGACTCGTCTGGTCGCTTTTCTATAGTGGTCGCCTGATTTGCTATCAAGCATGGCACAATCTCGTCCCCAGAACAACCAAGGTGGATACAGCCAACCGTACCTACTCGATTTACGTCATTCAGGATCCGGCCTACAACACACCTTTGGTTTTGGCGACCGTTATGACTTTGCAGCCTGAAACCATTTATCTTGTCTACCTGGAACGCTGGCCTGTTGAACCTCCCCCCTTGGCTTCCAAGCAGATGATTGGCTTACATCGTCAATTTGTTCATGCCGATGAGGCTTGTTTCCGCTTACCTGAACTGGGGCTGCTTGCTGGCAATCTTCTTTCCCATTTAGCCGCTTCTCTTCCTCCCATACCGACTGGCTACTGGGATCGAGAGCCTCAATCCACTCCCGGCAGGCTGCGCCGTGTTCTCTCGAGTGCTCTTTTTCCAACTCCTGACCAACTCGACCCTGACTTTCGGAAAAAGGCCTCGGTTTCACACCATTTCCCTAAAGGCGTTCTCGCTCATCGCCGCCTCAATGCCGCTGCTTAAACTAGCCGAGCACTATTTTTACATTTTATCCCGTTTTTTCAGGGTGGATTCTTTTTTCCGCCCCTTTCGGTTTGCCCTTTGTCACTCAAGCCTTTACCAGAAAGTAAAGTATTCGCTGGATGCCAGATTGGATTGATTCAGATCGCGCAAATTTTCCACGAGATACGACGAGGCCCCTTTGTCGCTTATCTCTAAGGCTTCATCATCTGTAAAACTGACTTTCGAGATCTCGGTCAGATCGTAACCCACTGCGGCCACAAAATAATGACGGTTATCGTCGCCACGCTGCGTGATGCTGCCGGCCTGCGCGCCGGGAATAATCTGTACTGCCTGTTGCAATATCTGTTGGTAGAGCGAGGTAGATGCAGGATGCTGTAGTAACTGATTGCTGGCGGCAATAAGCGACTGCTGGAATTGTACCATGTATCGTGCGCGCACTTCGGCCTGCTGCTGCTGTGTGTAGAGGGTGGCATTTTCTAAGGAAATGGCCGCCTGACTTCCCAGTAGCGTCAACACTTCCAAGCGATCTTCAGTGAAGGCCCCTGAAATGAGATTGTTTTCCAGATAGAGAATGGCACTCAGGTTGCTCTGGTTGAGCAGCGGCATACAGAGAACGGATTTCGGCTGTCGGTTCTTGATCGCACGATCTCGCTGGAACGGGCCGTCGTCGCTGGCATCATCCAATACCACGGGCTGTCGGGTGCGTGCCACATAGTTCACGATAGCATGAGATAAGTAGTCTACCTGATCCAGCGGAATCGACTGCATGACGGCAACATTCAGGTCAGCGAGGTCCACGCGCCCCTCGGCTTCGATAACCCAGCGATCTTGGCGAAGCAGCAAGAGATACCCTGTTTCGGCGCCGGCATTTTCAATGACCAGTTCCATCAGCTGGATCAACAACTGGGGCAGATTCATCTCGCTAGAGAGGGTCTGGGACGCTTTCAGAATGCTGGACGCGTCCCAGAGGCTGGTCGACGTGCTGCTGGGCGAGATGTTGGAGGTCGACAGGAAATCGGACGCCGTCTGCGTCTCTTCAGCATGCGCTGGCGTTAATTGGGGATAGTGCGCTTCCAAGGCGGCCACTTTCGTGCTGGCCTGCCAGCGCATATAGGCGGCGTGGGCGGCGTGCAGGTGAGCCTGACCCGCAGTTGCCATGTCGTTGACCAAGAAAAACTCTGCGGCCAGCTCATGGGCAAGGGCTTCGTCGTGCAGATAGCCATGCTCCCGCGCGCCCTGAATCGCACGTTCATAGGAAGCGACCGCATGCCAATGTTTGCCCACAACGCGCAGCCGCTCGGCTTCCACCAAATCAAATTTGTGCTGATAGTTCATCGGCGCGTGGTGCGTCCACAGGGCCATGCGCTCTTGATTGGCGGCAACCTTTGCGAGATACTTGGCCTGCGTTGATTCATCTTCCATCGGCCACGCCGCCAGCAGGGCCAGCGAATAGATGAAATTGTGTGACACGACCACCGTTATGCCAATCACCGATTCTGCATACTGTTCGGCCTGTTGTGAATGGCTGATCGCGTCACTATATTCTTTGAACAACAGGCAGAGCCAGGCGTTCAGCAAGTGTACGATAAAGAGCGTCGTGTAACTTTTGGCTTGCTGTAAAACAGGCAATAGTTCTGCCGCGTCGAAGCATTCGCCAGTCAATTGGTGTGGATTACTCGATTCTATGCTACGCAGATTCAACATGAACTGGGATGCTATCCAAGCATAAAGCATCGATTCTTCCTGCTGTAGCTTTTCAAGTAGCTGAATGTAAACAGGCTGTTGCTGATGAGTGCTATCTAATGGCTCGCCGAGGAGGATAGGATTCAGGCAGTTGTCGGCTGCGGTAAGCGCCGTATACTCGATGTCGCCAACCTCCAGCCCCTCTTGGAGCTGGGTTTGATTCGCTTTAAATGCTTCCCGCGCGTCTTCCTTCCAATGTCGTATAAAGAGGTTAAGGCCAATCCAAAAAATAAAATATACGCGAGAAGGTGTTAAACTAGCTCTCCAAAAGGAGCAAAAATGACAATCTCGCCAGAAATGGTTGAAGTCTTGAAAGAGACGAAGGCCATGTTAAGTGGATACGAAAGAAGGCACTTCATGGCCCAAACGGTCAAAACGATATGCGAAGGGAGTCCGACGAAAGCAGAACGAGAGTTGGGCTGGAATCGGGCGACGATAGCCAAAGCCCTGGAAGAACTAGAAGGCGGCTTCTGTTATGTCGACCAAAGCCACCGACGTGGTCGCAAAAAAGCCGAAGACCATATCCCCACTTTACTGGCCGATATGGTTGAAATCGCCGATCAATTCAGCCAGACCGATCCCACCTTTCGACCCCCCCAATTGTACACTCGACTAACCGCCGCCGAAATGCGTACCCAGCTCATCGAGCAGAAAGGATACACAGATGAGGAATTGCCTGGCGAAGAGGCCATCCGCTTGAAGCTCAATGAGTTAGGCTATGGCTCAAACCGGGTCAAAAAAGTCAACCAGTGAAAAGATCCCAGAGACCGATGCGATCTTTGATAGAATTCATCAGATCAATCAAGAAGCGGATGCAGACGAGACGGTTCTGCGCCTCTTGGGATGCCAAAGCGACGATTTTACTTGACCGTTTCTCGAGAGAAGGGATAAGTCGAGTGGTTGTCAAAGCGCTCGATCATGACTTTCAAGATAAGAAGACCGAGAAAGTCACTCCTTTGGCATTTACCTCCCTTCAACCAAGGAACTCTTTCTTTACTTGACTCAGTCGAAAGTGACGAGTGACTGTATTGTCGACTGCCTGATTGATTTTGGGAAAGCGTACGTGAACACTTTCCTCACGTCAAGACCCTCGTGATCAATCAGGACAATGGTCCCGAAAATCATACCCGTCGGACTCAGTTTATGTATCGTCTCACTCAGTTTGTTGAGCACTATCGTCTCTCTATTCAGCTCGCCTGCTACCCTCCTTATCACAGTAAATACAACCCCATCGAACGGGTTTGGGGCCATCTTGAAAACACTGGAACGGTTCTTCTCGATTCTCTTGAGACCGTTCTCAATTTTGCCCGTTCTTTTCGCTTTAACCAACTACAACCCTTCGTTCACCTGAATTCCACTCTTTATGAGACCGGCGTCAAACTCACTCAGAAAGAGATGGACCGTTTGGCACAACGCTTCCAACGTTTACCTGGTTTAGAAAAATGGTTTGTCCTTATTCCCCCTCTCCATTCTCTCGTTCGCGTATAATTATTTATTTTTTTGGTTTAGCCTTAGAGAATGCTCACTCCGCGTTGCGATCTACCGATTATCGACAAGATAAGCGACGCTACCTGTCGTTAGTGCTTATCCGAAAAGCTCTGTGACGATCTATGCTCGTACGAGAAATTAGTCGGACACATCCCCTTTTCGGATAGATTCTTATGCCGCAGCAGTCTGCGACATGTTTGTCTCATCAGCACTATTGCCTTGTAAAAGGAAATAAAGGGCCAGCAGCGCGAGTGTAACTTGGAATTCAATGCCGCCTACGGGATGTGTTGCTGAAGCCATGAACGACCACTGTCCCCAATGGACCATGAAAATTGCTCCCAACATGACAGGAAGTAGAGCCAATGCCCCCAGTCGGGTTGCCCAGTTGAAACCAAAGCCACCGACAAGAATCAACAGAGCACCACCTACTTCTGCGGCCGCTACCAAAAGCCAGACTGCCAATGGTAACCCCATCATCTCTGCCATGCCTGGATTTAGAAATTTGTCGACACCGTGAACAATAAACACGCTCGCCATCGCAAGACGCAACGCCCAATGAGCGTATCTGGAAAGAAAATTCATACTTAGCTCCTTAGCTATCTGATTTACTGCACTTGCTCATCAATGAGAACAAATTTGGTAGCTGGCAGCTTATCAGCATTTCAGCTATCAGCATTTCAGCTATCAGCTTGACACGTTTAAGCAGCTTGTCTCGATAGGGACATGCCGAGCTGATGGCTGACTAGCTGAATGCTTACCAAATTTGATTGTACCGCTCGATAGATGACGGTCAAATTGATTCTCATTTACGGCTGTGATCAGTATTGACACCCATATCAGGTAAAGTCATTGCTCTACACAACTTTGCTTGATACGAGTTTGATTATTTTTCTTCTATACCAGATGCAATGAAACACTTCATTCTTACCTAAACTGAGTTATGAATGTTTCTATGTTGTATAGACGCGGCCGCTCACTGCATCCAGTTCCAGAGGATAAGTCAAGCGATAAGGCTTTTCTGTAACCGCAGGTACGCGCATAATGTGATCTGCGCTTGCCAACAAAAGGGCCTGTAGAGGAAGGATCGTTCGCCTCTACTCCCGATAATCCTCTACTGAGTCCAATGGCTCATACCCCACTACTTCCCGTGCGTGAGCCAAATCTCGATAGCTCCATTTGTTGTTGGAGACTACGTAGAAGATGTCATATTTGAGGCTGGCGGGTGCAGCGACACACTTTTCGATCATCTGGGCAATGTCTCGTTGGCTGCACCAGACCGAATAGTCACGAATGGTGGTCGGTTTGTCATCACGCGTGACATGACCAATGCGGAGGCAAATGATGGAGAGATCGGATGTATCTGTGATGTGTCGGGCCAGTGCTTCGCCGAAGACTTTGCTGGTGCCATAAATGCCGGATGGCCGAACGGGTGACTTGTCACTCAGCATGGGCCATTCGACGGGTGCCTCATCGTATCGACCCTGGGCCAGCGCACTAAAGGGCATCTCTTTCTCCCAACCAGAGGTTGTTGACCCACTGCTGGCATAGATAATGCGCTGGACACCTGCCTGGCGCGCTGCTTCAAAAACGTTGTAGGTACCAACAATGTTGGTCTGCAAAATGTCGTTCCAGGATGCCGACATGCTCGCATTGGCTGCCAGGTGAATCACCAGATCGATACCGTCAAATGCGGGCTGGATGGCGGCCAAATCATCGATATCGGTCCTATGACAAGGAACACCAGGGACATCGCTGCGGTTGAGCGCGCTTAGTTTATACCGATCTTGTAGTCGCTCTCGCACGACACCACCAATCAACCCACTCATACCAGTCACAAGAATTTTGTTTATGTTCATAGTTGTAAGTTCTGAGTTCTGAGTTCTACGTTCCTACTAACCTTATTGCATTCTCTGCATATATTTTCTTTAAGACCGTCTGTGAAAGTTCTAGCGAATTCAGGAATTCTTGGAGCAGATTGTCAAAATAATCGCGTCCATAGAGCAAGCGATCTTGAAATTCAATGAGAAATTCCTTGGCGTGGACAGGGTCACGTTCTAGCGCTCGACGGGCGGAACCAGCCGATAGATCTGCGTAGAGGTTTGGGTAGTCGCGGAACATTTGAGGCACTTTCCCTCCCGGGAGCACGGGGCCAGATGGATAGGGTTCTTGGTCAAATTTGTCGTCGCTCGAGATGTGTGCCCAGAATCCGGGTGCATGGCCGATAAAGATAGTCTCTGGACAGGCCCGGACGGCACGCTCAAATGGGTCGATCCCGCCACCATACCACCAAGTGGGACGCGGGTAGCGGTGCCCTGTCTCAAATTCATAGTCGATGTGAACCGTGATGGGCAATCCTTTTTCGCCACAGAATCGATAAATGCGCAATGCATCGGGATTGTCATACATCATGCGGAGCTTGAGTTCGCCATAGACTTGCACGCCATGTACGTCAATGGCGGCTTGGAGCTGGTCGATGGCATCGGGACGACGAGGATCCGGTGCGTAGCAGAGCACAAAGCGGTCCGGAGCGCGCTCTTTGTAGCGTAAGCAATTTGTGAAGGGAAGGGGGTAGCCATCCCCTAATAGGGAGACACTGTTATAAACATCCGGAAAATATTCGTCAGGTGGGGCTTCCCACGACAAGAGCCAGGTTTTTTCGATCCCAAACTGATCCATATTTTCAATGAATCTGGTGAAATTATGACCATGCCAGTCTGGGTGATTATGGGCATCGATGATTCTCATGGATGTGCATTCTCTCGAATCTGGTTATCAAATGAAATGTAATAGATATTTTAGTATATCACGGTCATGAGGAGTAATCTAGTATACCAACCAGTGGTGCTGCTTTACGGGAACACCGCTTTCTACTAAAATAGAAGACAGATTGACTAAAGTATTTCCAGGAAATATCCATGAACAAACAATTGATCCGCCTCAGCAAATTTATGAGTCTTGTGCTACGACATAAGCCGGAACAGATCGGCTTGACGCTCGACCATGCCGGTTGGGCATCAGTTTCTGAACTAATTGCACGCGCCACACAGGCTGGCATTCATCTGACCCCTCAATTGATTGATGAGGTCGTCTCCCAGAATGATAAGCAACGCTTTGCCTTATCGCCAGATCGGCAGCGCATTCGCGCCAACCAGGGCCATTCAATTCAGGTCGAATTGGGGTTAACACCTGTCGCTCCACCCGAGTTGCTTTATCATGGAACGGCTACTCGATTTCTGGACTCGATCTTGCAACAGGGTTTGAAGTCTGGTAAACGCCATCATGTCCACCTATCGGCCCATGTCGAAACCGCCATCAAGGTTGGCAAGCGACATGGGAAGCCGACTGTATTGAACATTGCATCCGGCGCAATGCATAGTCAGGGATATACGTTTTATCAGTCTGAAAATGGTGTTTGGCTGACTAATTTTGTTCCAACAGTGTTTATATCGATCGTCCAGGTATCAGCTATTAGCCCTTAGCTCGACTTTGTACAATTTGGGCACATTAAAAAGTTAATAAAGAAGGAACAAAAGGGAAGCTGATGTAAGATAGGAGTGAGAAAACAACTATCAAAGAGAGGAGAGCCCAATGTTCCTTCCAGCAGAAATAATCCCGTTGTTCGAGAGCTTTCGCCCAGTCTTCACAGAACCGACGTACCAAAAGGCACTGGTCTTGGTGATAGGGACGGTGTTAACGAAGGGAAGACGAACGGTGACAGCGGCGTTGAGAGTGATGGGATTGGAGCAAGAGGGAGACTGGTCCAAGTATCACCATGTGCTGAATCGAGCAAAGTGGGATGGATTGATGTTGAGCTATATCTTACTGCACTTGATTGTGGATACGTTTGTGGTCATGGGAGCGCCAGTCGAGATAACGGTAGACGAGACGCTAGAAAGGCGCTGGGGTCCCAAGATCAGCAAACGAGGACACTGGCGAGATAGCCTGGCGTCAGGCCGGAAGATGAGCGTAAGCACGAGCGGATTGCGGTGGCTGGTCTTCTGTGTGGTGGTCAAGTTGCCGTGGAGTGACCTCTACTGGTCAATGCCCTTTCTGAGCGTCTTACTCACAACACCGAAAGTCAGCGAAACGCTCAACCAGCGCCACCGAACAGTGGCGAAACGAACCATGCAGGTGGTGGCCTGGCTGCGTCGAGCTTTGCCAGGTCGAGAAATCAAGCTCATCGGCGATGGGGCTTACAGTGTGATCGAGTTGGGCTTGCGCTGTCAATCCCAAGGAGTCACCTTGATTGGGCCTCTGCGCCTGGATGCGCGTCTCTTTGACTATCCACCCTCCCGTTTGAAACCTGACGGCACAAAACGACCTGGTCGTCCTCCTGTCGTTGGGCAGCGACTGCCCAAGCTGGAAGATGTTGCCCTCTTCAAAACCACCTGTTGGCACCGCTGCCGCATTGACTGGTATGGGGGAGACTCTGAAGTCGTCGACTGGGCCACTGGTATTGCCTTTTGGTACTCTACCGGCACAACTCCGCTCCTTCTGCGCTGGGTTTTAGTCCGCGATCCCAAAGGCCAAGCTGAGACCGTCGCTTACTTCTCCACCGATATTCATCAGGCTGCCCCCCACATCATCGCTGATTTCGTCAAACGTTGGTCCATTGAAGTCTCTTTCGAGGAAGCCAGAGCTCACCTCGGTGTCGAAACTCAGCGCCAGTGGAGTGACTTGGCCATTGAGAGGACTACTCCTGCTCTCTTTGGTCTTTTCAGCCTTGTCATCTTGATGGCTCATGCCTTCTCTCCTGATGGCTCTATCCCTTTGCCTCAAGCTGCTTGGTATCACAAGACTCACGCCACCTTCCATGACCTCCTCTCTCTGGTTCGCCGCCGCTTATGGTGCCATTTCCTTTTCCAGACATCTCACTTTTCACCTGATCTTCGTTTATTCTCTCCCTCTCAGGTGAACACCTTACTTTCTGCTGTCTGTTATTAACTTTTTATGGTGCTTAAAACTTACAAAGTCTAGCTTAGTGCTTATCCGAAAAGTTCTGTGCCCAAGCATTCGGCCCGAGAGGCTGGTTGGACTCACAACCACTTTTCGGATAGGTTCTTAGCCAACAGCTGACGGCGAATGGCTGATAGCTGATAGCTGAAAACTCATTTATCACTACATATTGGAGTAGAATTCATGACGACATTAACCACAGCACTCGATCCGCAAATTCTTGCTCTTCACAACGGTGGCCCTCACTTTATTCAATCACCAACTGCTACGCCTGAGGGCGATTTGGCCAAGTTCTACCAGGAAAATGGTTATTTAGTGATTCCCGATGCGCTCTCTAGAGATGAGTTGGAGGAACTCCGTGCAGAGACGTTGGCCATTTGTCGGGGAGAGCGAGGTGAAGTCCGTGGACTTGAACCAGTTGTGCCAGCAGATGAAAGTGAGGAGGAAGTTCTGCACCGCTATCTTTGCATCCATTTTCCGCACAAGATTTCAGGAATCATGACCAAATACTTGGCAACCCCAAAAATGGTTGACGTGCTAACTCAGATTGTTGGGCCAAATGTGAAATGCATGCAATCGATGCTCTTTATCAAAGCCGCGGGAAAACCAGGTCAGGCCTGGCACCAAGATGAGTATTTTATCCCCACGCGCGATCGTTCGCTGGTTGGGGGTTGGATTGCAATGGATGATGCGACAATCGAGAACGGCTGTCTCTGGTTGATCCCGGGTTCTCATCAGCGCGGCCTGATCTGGCCTCAATATGACCATGATGATGCCCGTTTTGATTGCACGGGCGAAGCATTTGGCTTTCCCTACAAAGATGAAGATGCAATCCCCGTTGAAGTCAAAGCCGGTTCGCTCGTCTTCTTTCATGGCTACGTTTTACACCGCTCTTTTCCAAATCGCGCCCAAAGCGGCTACCGACGAGTCCTAGTCAACCATTACATGAGTGCCGAATCACTTCTCCCTTGGCATCCCCCTCAGGAAGGCGAGCATATGGCCATCTCTGACTATCGGGATATTGTGATGGTGGCTGGTACAGATCCCTACGCTTGGAAGGGAATCGAAGATCGTGCAAAACCAGGCGTGCGACCAAGTGGTGAGGGGGGATGTGAGACTTGGCGACAAGGTCGGGATAAACGTGAAAAACAGGATATTATACAGGAATGACAACAGTAGAGAAGTTATACAAAATCGTGGAGGGGTTGAATACCAGATTTCCAGATGGTCGGGACCCTTTTCAGATGGTTACCCGACTGGCCGAGGAGTGTGGTGAGGTTGCAGCAGAAGTGAACCATTTCGAACGTACAGGGCGCAAGGTCGAAGCATATGGCGAGCCAAATAAACAAAAACTGGCTAAAGAATTACAGGACGTGATGCGGGCCGTGTTGTCTTTGGCGCAATATTATCGTGTTGAAACCGAATTGGAGGCATCGATAGACTTCTCTTATCAACGAATGATTGATGAAGGATTGATTGAACCATCGAACTGAATCGGGCAAGAGCCTCAATGCTAGATTTGGTATACATATCGCCACCCGTTGGTGAAATTTGCATAATGGACCCCGCTGTGTTAAGAATCGGGGATACCTTATTCTCATTACAACCGCACCACAGAAGAATCAATGTAACAAGAACATAATTCGGAGGAAACAAAATGTTTGGGTTTATTTCGTGGCTTGTACTTGGCGGAATCGAAGGCTGGATTGCAGGACAGATCATGAAAGGGCGCGGATTCGGTATAGTTGGTAATATTCTCGTTGGAATTATTGGTGGCGTACTTGGTGGCTTTTTGGCCCGAATACTTGGTCTGGCTGCAACTGGCCTAACCGGAAGTCTGATTCTTTCTGTCATCGGTGCGCTTGTTTTGTTGGTCATTGCAGGCTACATAAATCGCTAATACTCACTATGGAGGAACCTATGTCCTATTCGTTTTTGCCCGACCACATGTACCGAATGCCGACCCATTTTGGGCCACGGACGGGTCCGCGCTTTGGTCCGGACGGACGCAAGTTTGATGGTAAAAATAGTCCTAAATCCACTTCGGTCTCGGTGAGCTTTCTGAGCAATGCCGATCAACTCTCCAATCTCTTGCCGCCGGGCTTCGAATTAAGTGGAGAATCGGTCGTGACCGTCTCCGCAACGTATATGAAAGAGATTGAATGGCTGGCTGGTCGGGGTTATAACACATTGGGGGTGAGCTTTGCTGCGACGTACAATGGTGAGCAAGAACAAGTGACCGGCAGTTTCTTGAGTGTGTTGTGGGAAAATTTGACTGATCCGATCATTACGGGACGGGAAGAGCTGGGCTTCTCCAAGATTTATTGCGAGTTACCAGAACCAACCACCTATCAAGGAACAACTCACTGCATGGCCAGTTGGTTGGGATTCAAATTTATGGATCTGCACGTGGGGGATTTGACGCAGTTGTCTCAGGCAGAAATTGCCGCCGCCACAAGCAAACCATCTGGGGCTGGCACTTTACACTACAAATATATGCCCCGAACCGGTGAATGGGGCACGGCTGATATCGCATATGCTGTGCTGACGCCAGCCGAAACCCCCAATCGAGTCGTCCACGAAATTGGGCGCGGCAGCGGTTCAGTACGATTCTATCGCGCTCGCTGGGAAGATATGCCTACTCAATATAATATCGTGAATGCCATACACGACTTAGAGATCCAGGAATATCGGGGGGGAACAATTACGAAGAGCGTTGGCGGTAAAGACTTGAGTGATCAACGGATTCTGAAGTAGAGCGTGATTTAACGATTATCCCAAAAAAATAAATGATCCACAGATGAACAGGATTTACCGGATTAGAAAGAGGAAAATCTAGTCCATCCGGTCTATCTGTGGATCGTTTAGAAATCGGATTGGCCAACACGAATCACGTCACACAGATCACTGCATATAAGATCCTCCGGCTACTGGAAACGACAGTCCCGTCATATAGTCAGACTGCGACGAGGCCAGAAATGCTGCTATGTCTGCCACATCTTCCGGTTGTGCAATGCGTCCTGCTGGTGTATAGTCGTTTGCTCGCTTGATCATCACCTCACGATATTCGGCTGGCGTCATCGTATCGGGACCGAGCGCTGTGGCCATGTCGAGCACACGTTCGGTTTCGACTAATCCAGGACAGATGGCGTTGACTTGAACGTTGTGAGGAGCGAGTTCGTGGGCAAGCACTTGTGTAAAGCCAATCACAGCAAACTTTGATGAGCAATAGGCCGCGAAACGCGCGGTTCCTCTTTTGCCAGAGGTCGATGACATCGTAATAATTTTTCCCCCTGGCTCTTGGGTTAGCATCTGACGCGCGACGGCCTGACAGCAGAGAAAAGTGCCTTTGATGTTGACATTTTGTACGCGGTCCCAATCTTCTTCAGCCAAATCGACCACGGCAACGCGATCATTACCTGCTTTGGTGCCTGCATTGCTCACAAAGATATCGATTCGGCCAAACTCCGCCACAACTTGATCGACCATCTTCTGGACCTGCTGTGCGATGGCAACGTTGGCCCAAACCCCCATTGATCGTCGCCCCAAAGACCGAATCTCGTCAATGACTTGTGGTAAGCCGCCCCACTCGTCTGATGTAGGAGAATTCTCTCTTCGAGCAGAACCATCTTTTTCACCCAAATCATTGACGACGACGTCGGCTCCTTCACGCGCCAGCCGCAATGCAACAGCACGCCCAATGCCTCGTTTACCCCCTGCACCCGTCACGAGCGCTACTTTTCCATCTAATCCATACATGATGTCTCCCTATCTTTATAATGTGCTTTCAGAGAAGAGTTCTTTCACAAAGATACAATCAAGCGTATAATCTTGACAAATGAAGCCAACGATCATCACAACAGGAGGAAACCAATGAGCAAAATCAAACTTGCAATCGTCGGCTGCGGTGGAATGGGGCATCGGCACATGTATGGTCTAGCCGAACTACATCGCGCAGGACTGTCACGTTTCGAGCTGGTCGGTGCATGTGATCCGGTGCAGACTAATGCTGAATCATTGGCCGACCAAGCCGCGGAACATTTCGGCACGCGTCCGACCGTCGTAAGCAACTATGATGAGTTGGAAAAAGTGGGTGTCGATGCAGTTGACATCACAACCACGCCACCCTATCATCATATGTTGGGTGTCGACGCATTGAAGCGCGGTTGGCACGCGATGATTGAGAAGCCAGTGGGATTGACCGTACGCGCTTGCAACCTGATTCGCCAAGCCGCAGTAAAGTCCGACTGTGTTGTAAGCGTGGCCGAGAACTATCGTCGTGACCCCATCAATCGATTGGCCAAAGCGTTGCTCGATGCCGGTGCAATTGGCAAACTGCGTCTAATGGTTCACAACACGGTTAGTGGCGGCAACCAAATGCTGATCTCCGTCTGGCGACATCAGAAAGATCAAAGCGGCGTGTTGCTCGACGTCGGAGTACACTTTGCCGATATGATGGAGTATTTTATGGGCAACGTGACCAGTGTCTATGCACAGACGCGGCTGCATGAACCGATTCGTCATAACCCGGCTGGTGCCGGTGAGACACCCCAAGCGAGTCCTGCTGGTGTCTACACGAAATGGCAGAAGCAGATGCCCGCCGACTTCGAAGCCACGGCAGAGGATGCAGCTTATGCCACGCTCAATTTTGCCAGTGGTGCAGTCGGCCAATATATTGAGGACCACGCTGGCCACGGTCAACCTATGTGGATGCGCCAAATTCATGGTTCTCAAGGTTCGATGGACCTCCCCAATGACCGCAGCGGCAAGACCATTACGCTCTATCCGGCAAGCAGTACGGTCGTTGATGATGGCAGCATTCTGGATCTTGTTCCCGACTTCCACCTAAATGAGGCGACGGCAACTCTCTTTGGTGGTGATCGGCTTTGGCGCTATGAGTTTCCCTTTGAACAGACCGATCGCAAGCTGATTGCTGTTGAATATGACGACTTTGCTGGCGCCATTCTAGGTGAGCATCCAGTCGATGTAGACATCGAGCAGGGGTCGCGTTCCGTGGCAGTTTCATATGCCATGATGGAGTCGAATGTTGCTGGTCGCTTGGTCACGATCGAGGAGATATTGGGTGAGAGAGTAGATGGATATCAGCGCGATATTAATGAGGGTCTCGGTATCTGACTGAGGTGATTCTGTCTATGAGAATCTTACGTTTGTGACTTCAGATCAGCCAATTCAATTTGTTTGCGACAAACTCATGCTTGCGTACTACGATCCGGAAACTGATGAAGAAGATACCAGTAGGGCATGAAACCGTAATACCAGGCAAACCAAAGTGCGAGTCTGAGTCCATGTCCGCCATCCTGCCAACCATTTAGAGTGATGAAGCGGCGTCGAAGTTCACGGAGTGGTTGCAAAATAAAATTGTGGAGACGTGGCTGGATGCCTCGACTGGCCAAAATACGTGCTTCATAGGCGGCATAAAAACGTTGCTTCTGGTGAAACTGCTCCCAACTCGTGTAGTTTAGATGAATGAGCGGTTCTTTCAAGTGTCCCCCATCACCATCAAGTTCGACGATTTCGTGAACTTCGCGGGTTGGGTCGTAGGCTGCTCGACCGCGTTTCAACAGCCGCAGTTGATAGTCAGGAAAGTAGCCACTGTGGCGTGTCTCCTGCCCCACAATGAAATTCCGGCGTGCGATCCAGTAACCGACCGGGCTATTGTTCGTTGACTTCTGAATCGTTGCTGGAATCTCCGCCGCAACAGCCTCTGTTGCCCGTTCATCGGCATCGATAAAAAAAATCCACTCAGCAGAAAGCGTGTCCAATGCAGCCTGCCGTTGAGCCGAAAAATGATCGAATGGTCGTTCGACAACCAACGCGCCAGCCTGTTGTGCAATGGCAACTGTCTCATCCGTGCTACCAGAGTCCCAGACGACCACTGCATCGACCCAATCGCGCAGACTCTGGACACAATCAGCGACATGATGTGCTTCATTTTTTGTGATAATGACGGCGATTAAGTGAAACAATTTCTACTCTTCTCATTTTGGGAACAGCGTTCATCTGGATCAGCTTTTAGCTATCAGCCTTCAGCTATCGGCTACCAGCCACCAGCTACCAACCACCAGTTACCAACCACCAGTTACCTATAACCGCCCAACAGCCGCATACGCATCCAACTCTTCAGCGAGGTCGCTACCTGTTACCTGACCTGTTGCAAAGAGCCGTTTTGCTTGACGTTGACGTAAATAGAGGCCGAGCCAGATTACTTTGCGCAACCAATAGAGGTAGTTGGATGAATAGCGATTGTGGTATTTGCGATAAAAGCGGAAACGACTCTGCCAAAGGTGAACAAAGGCAGTCCAACGGACTTGCCCGCTGCTCCTCCCTTCATGATGAATAATACGGGACAGGGGTACAGTATAGACAGCCCATCCGGCATTCTCCATGCGCAGGCACCAATCCATCTCTTCACAATACATGAAGAAACCTTCGTCCAATCCACCTACTTCTTGAATCGCCAAGCCACGCACCATCATGGCCGCGCCCAGCACGAAGTCGACCTTAAAAGGGGTGAACCCCTGCCAAAGATCATCCGCGTAGCGCCCATTTGCGGCACTGCTTTGCACACTGTGCAATCCAGGGACATCATCAAGTGGATAAACATCCAGAATCACTTGCAATGTGTTCGGAAAGGCAAAGGCAGCATGTTGTAATGTACCATTTTCATATCGTAGTTGAGGGCCACACAAGCCAGCGCGCGGATTCTTTTCCAAAAATTGTACCAGTTGAAAGAGTGCATCGTTTGTGAGTTCTGTGTCTGGGTTGAGAAGAAAAACGTAGTCGGGAAGGTGATTGGTTTGTTGGTTTGTTGGTTTGTTGGTTTGTTGGTCACTTTGGATGGTGAATCCGAGATGGTTAAGTGCCAGGTTATTGGCGGCTGTAAAACCGATGTTCTCATCAAGCGGTAGAAGGTCTACTTGTGGGTATTCTAGCCGAACCATCCCCACACTTCCATCGGCGCTGGCATTGTCAACAACCACTACGCTGAGTTCGAAAGAACGTGACTCAAAACCTTCGTAGGCCGACGCGTAGATGCTGCTGAGACAGTTACGGAGGAGATCTTTTACGTTATAATTGACAATAATGATAGCGATTCTCATATCAGTTGTTTATCCCGATGCTTGCTGAAGCAAATATGCAACGCACCCCTTCTTGCAGTACAATAGGTTGGTAGGTTGTCCGACTAATCAGCCAAATTCTTCGTTAAAAACATTGGAGAGCTAACCGAATGGTTGTCCAATCAAATATAACAACTCGCCAATCAACTTTCTTGCCAGAATCCGATGTTGTTCAACGGGTGATTCTACATGGAATCAGCTGGAACACCTATCGTCAACTACTCAGTGAGCACACCGAAAGCAGCGGTACACATTTTGCATTTGACCAAGGAACACTCGAAATTATGGTCCTCTCGGCAAAGCATGAAGCGCTCAAGCATACGCTGGCGTTACTTGTCGACGTGTTGGCGGAAGAGTTAGATATCGATGTCTACGGACTAGGGTCGACAACATTTAATCGTGAAGACTTGAGCCGCGGTTTTGAACCTGATGCCTGTTTCTATATCGAACATGAAGCACTCATACGTGGTAGAGACGAAATCGATCTCGCAGTCGACCCAGCGCCCGATTTGGTGATCGAAGTCGACATTACTAGCCCATCACTTGATAAATATCCAATATTTGCCGCTCTCGGTATTGCTGAAGTCTGGCGCTATGATGGCCAAAACATGACAATCTCGATACTAGAGAATGGAACATATGTTGAGCGACTGGAGAGCAGGGCGCTTCCGCCAGTTACGGGGGGCGTTTTGAAACAATTTCTTCATTCGAGCCAGCAGTTGAAGCGCACAGCCTGGTTGCGTCAGGTCCGAAAGTGGATCCAGCAGGTGAGCAGCGACTTCTGAATGGTATCGTTTACTCGTTGCAGTTGCTGAACAAGCGGGCTGTTTGCTTTACTTATTGTGAAGCGTACAACTTGGTTGCGTGCTGAACAAACAGACTCAGTAGATCCAAATTTCAGGTTTTGAGAGAGAATTCTGGCTAAACAGTTGACATAAATACAAATTTTCCGGTCGATATCTAGTTTTTGCGTTAGATTTGGGCGATTTTCAGATATGAAATAGGTTGTTTTCTGTAACCGAAATCTGAATAAATGACTCCAAAATCCCTGCAATCTCGACTGAAAATCGCCAAAAACGCCAAATTTGGATCTACTGAGTCTGTTTGTTCTACTGTTAGGGTGTGCCGACTTGGACTGATATTCGGTCGATGTAGTTATTGGCCACGCCCACAAACTCGTGAATGAGCCCTCCCCACCAAAAGTTTGTTCCGACAGGTGGTTCTTCGTTTATCACGATGCAACCATTGACTTCACCCGTCTTACCCGGCATCAAGTACCATTGTTCGTCACCTCGATCATCGACACGCATAACCAGATCTTCCTGGCGACCGATGGCCCAACGATAGGGGAAGTCGATCCCGGCGGTATCGAGATTGATACCAAAACGCCAGACACCCGCTTGCTGAAACCAGGCTTCGTTCTCACGGCTGGCAAGCGTGTTGGAGTTTTCTGTAAATAGATACTCGCGACCGGGCCAAGGACCTGTTGTACGTATGGGCACTGTGCCTTCGTTCTTAATAAAAACAGTAAAACAGAGCTTCTGTCCTAATGGGACACCGACCACTCGATTCATTTCATTGTGCCAATTGACCTCACCCTGCACAACATCCGCCCGCGGCTTCCCCCCTTCTTCGATTGTAAGTGATTCGGTGACTTGTACACTATTTCCAGCCAAATCGCGCGCATAGGCAACGACGGTATATTCTCCGTCGGGTGGTGGTTCGGCATTCAGATCGACCCCTCCTTCATAACGATAGCTTTTGGGACCAAACTCCTTCTGCTCCACTGGACCGATGTCTAGTGGAATAAAGAAACGGACACCAGGTTGTTCTGGGTCGAGCAGATAAACATGTTCGGCATCCACATCTTTGGAGAGATAGTAGTTGATGCTGACCCAATCATCGCGCAAACCATCCTGATTCGGTCGAAAGATAGTTGGGACGACAGCAAAATTACGCAATTGAGGCAGATCCGTGTCGGCATCCTGAATTGTAATCTCACCACTGATGGTTTCAACATGATTGGCATCGTCGACCGCTTCAATTGTCCACTGATAACGACCGTCACTCAAAACATGACTCAAAATTTCTTGACGACCATATTCCGTTTCAACCACGTGTGGGGCGTCGATGACACCTCCCCAAAATACGTCATAGTCACCCGGTGCACGCCGACGCTCTTTGCGAAAATAGAAGCGCTCGCCAGATTGATCATCCAGATAGATACTGATCGTCGCCGAACGACGCAAACTGTACCGAATCTGCGTCACGTCCTGATCACCATCGGCATTTGGGGTGATCAAATCGGGTGCGATGATGACATCGTAGAGCAAGGGACCAGTCCGAAACTCAAGCTGACCACAACCAATGCAGAAAAAGGCAAGGCAAAGTGTAAAGAGTCGCCCTAGCCTTTCAGAGACGTGCTGCCTCCGATAGACTAGTCGTGTAGAGTGGATGGTGGAAAGTTGATCTCGTTGCACAATAATTTCTCTAATCCAAAATCATAAATCTTGCCTATTCCACCACAATCCGCCCAATTTCGACAAAATCGCGACCATCTTCTGTCAATAAACGGGGAAATTCAGGCTGATTATGGTCATACAGAGCTACAATCAAACGGTATTGTCCTGGCTGCTTTGGCGCTGATACACTGAGCGTTTGTTCTACCACTTGTCGCTCCAGCCAATTGCTCGATCCATTCGCTAGGCGACTATCAACTTGACTTGCGGGCGCGCCCTCATGATTCAGCCATTGAACCGTCACGCTGTAATCAACCATTGGTATCCGCACTGCTGACCAAAATAGTCGGAATGAATACTCGTCTTCCGGAGATAATTCTGTCGGAAGTGCATCGACCAAACCGAGCAAACTCAATTCGTTCCCAAAAAGTATATTGAGTGGTATAGCCAATTGAGGTGCATCATAACGAATATCATTCTCAACAAGTGTTAGGCCGAGCTGGGCAGTCGTCTGTTCATCGGTCATTACAGAATCATCTACTAGCCCGATATCTAGCCGGTAGTCACCCTCAATTAAGCGAAGTCCCGCGGCGGGAGAACATGATTCTTCTTCTTTTGGTATAATGGCTGCAAACGCCACGTTCCCGTCGCAACCGCGATGGGTGTTCATCGTCGGGACTCGCAACGTGTGAACTGTCCGCAAAACTGAATTGGCAGACCATCGACTGGTTGGAAAATCCGGCGCAAGTGGCAACATCTCTTGATGAACAATTTGATCTTCCTCTTGTCTACGCCAGGTTAATTCAAGATCAAAATCGTCATGCACAACATTTGTTACGTGCCATAAAAGTTGGAGGAGTAAGGGCTGTCCAAGTGTTGCGGTTGAGGTCGACAGCGATGTCTGTACCTCCAGCTCTGGCGAAAGAGATGTTGTGCGAAGGGAGGCGTTCCATACACCTGTTGTGGTGACAGGCAACGTAACAGCGAGCGTGGTCTCTTTCCCTTGTAATGTGCCATCGGCGGCCACAATGTCGAGTTGGGTCTCATTATCTTCGATATCATACATGCCCAAGCGAATCTGATATTGCCCTGGAATGGCACCGGAACCAGCCCAATCTGCAACGGCCACCCGTCCAACAATGGTTTGGTCAGGCAGCCAGCGGAAAGTAGGATAGCGATAGTTGGATGGTCTCTGATCTGGTGCCTTTGCATAGCGAACTCCCTCTATCGTCAGCGTCTCAAGCATTAACCGCAGATCCGCTGTTCCTTGTTGGCCATTCGAATCTGTTCGCCAAAAAAGAAGAAGATCGCCTTTTGGACCGACAGTATAACGCTCTAACACAACTTGACGGCCAAAGTTCACGTCGACATCCACGAATCCGGCATTCCATAAACTATTTCCTGCCAGATGCACAGAAGACAATAGAGCTGTCGCAGAGCGTGTGTTCTGCTCCAATGCACTTCGCACAATATCCAGATCAATATCCCGAAAACGACGCACATTCAGATGCCAGAAATCCTTTTCCACAATTTTTTCAAAACTGGCTTGTTCCAGGTGTAGCCCCACAACACCCATCGGATCGACCACTTCATCTTGCCAGCTAATCAACCATGCCCGATCTTTTATGTTAGCAGCGTCTTTGGTTAACGCTTGGACAATCAACTGGGCCGATGTCTCATAATCTAACACGGCGTTGACGTCTATGATCTCTAAATCAGGCAGGCGAGCGGCAGGGATGTCTGGTGCATAGTAGTCCCAGACGGGCCAAGCGTGTCCGCTAACGAGCATGACAGTCTCTTCGGCGCGTAAACGCTTGCGGATGTGATGAACAGCCTCGCGCCATTGAGACTTGACAAATGATGGTTCAATAAATAGGTTATAATCAGCTTGCAAAAAGACACCCAGCATAACTAGAACGCAGATAGCCCCCAATGAACGACGAAACCAGCTCCATTTGGTTTGTGTTAAACTTGGGTCATTGGATTCGAGCGCCATCAGGGCCGCCAGTCCGGCGCTCCATAAAATCAGCAGACCGGGGAGTGCAATCATTACGTAGCGAGCATTAAACTTAGGCACAAAAATGGCCAGAAGCAATGTAATCGTGACCGGCGCCACAAACCAGAGCAGACCGAACGAGATCATCCTCCAAGAACGCTGGCGGGTCTCTAATCCCTGGGCACGATTTGGCAATAAAGCCAAGAACAGCAACAAAGTAATGAGCACAATCGGGACAAGAGTGACCTGTATATCCGATTCCAGACCTGTTTCTCCATAGACGAAACTGATGATGACCCGGCGAACGGCTTCGTCTACTTTAAGCACACCTTCCCAATAGCTGGCATCGGTGGTTAGCTGTGTGACCATTACCATGATCCAGGGTAAGTAGAGAGCCAAGACGGTTCCGTTCGTCAAAGCAAGATAACCAAGGAGCTGGCCCCACTTCGGTTGCATTAAAAAGTTATCGAATTGATTCGCTCTACTCCAGATCGGTTGTCTAATCAAAATAGACAGATTCAAAGCCAGCAAGAGAAAAAAGGCGAAATAGTGTGTATAGACGGCAGCTGTTGAGACTAGGACATATGCAACCGACCAACGAATCGTTGAGCGCTTATTGTTGTTAACCTCGTGATCGACCCCACTCTCGCGAATCAGCAGATACTCTGTCCCCTTCAACAGACAATATCCACATAGAAGACCAAGTGCTGTTAACATGGCGTACATACGCGCTTCCTGGCTGTAGTAGAGAAGGAGTGGATGGGGAGCAGCCAAGATCAGAGCAAATAGAGTAGCCCAATGATTCCGCGTCAAGAATTTTGTCAGCGCGCCAAGTAATGGAAGAGTCAGCACCCCCCAAAACAGAGAGGGAAAGCGCAAGCTCCATTCACTCCAGCCGGCAAAGCGACCCCAAAATGCAACAAGGTAATAATAGAGTGGAGGCTGTATATCGCGCGCCGTCCATGTCGTCAACTCAGTCAATGAACGCTGAGCAATGGTTGCCGTTACGCCTTCGTCGTACCAAAGACTTTGATGATCGAGGCGTACCATCCGTAGACCGAAAGCGAAAAGGAGCAGACCGAGCATAGACCATCGTATCAGAAAAGAATGTGTTCGTATGGCTGATGAATGGGAAGACGAGTTAATGATTCGATTCATGTAAACGTATACGCTGGTCAGTGAACGCTGACAAGAGAGCCACAACGACTTCTCCTACTGTCGTCCAGATACGCATTGCAATGGCCAAAATGGTCACAGCTCCACCGCCCATATTCGGCGCCAGAAAAAGATAAAATGCCCCCTCACGCACGCCAAATCCACTGGGTGTAATAAAGCTCAGAAAGCCGATCGCATAAGCCATCGAATAAGATGCAACAAGATGTGGGAACAAACGTCCCTGTTCTGCGACTGAATAGTCCGCGAGAGCAAACGCCATCGCCGCAAAAGAAGTTCCCCACAGAAACCAATCAAATATTGCAAGGACCAGCAGCAAGAGAACCTGCTGACGAGAAAGTGTCACATCCAGAGCTGAACGTCGAATCATCTGCAAGCCCCAATTGAGCACGGCAATAAAGATGGCTGGATAAAGCAGAAAAAGTAGAACCGGAATCAGTGTCGCACCGAACAGCCAGGGGCCAATGATCCGAATACGCTCACTGTTAAACCAGTCAGAAAGCAAGCCCCAATTGCCCGTTAACCAGATATAGATCACCCCAATCGGTGCAGCGGCAAGTAAAATGACGACTTGGTAAAGCAAAATGCTTGTTAACGTAACCTCGGCACGAATGCCATGCTCTTGACAACGAATTGTCATACTCAATGGTTGCCAGATATTGCCTGGAATATAGCGTGCAATTGCACTCAAAAACCAAATGCGCATTCCTGTCCAGTAAGCCACATATCCACCAAGGGTCCTCAATAATCGTTGCCAAATGAGTACCTCAAACATCCAACTCAGTCCCAAAAAGAACGTTGACAGAACCAGCCATCCAGTGTCTATTCGCCAAGCCTGATTCTTGAGCTGCTCCCATTGGTTCATTAAAAGAAATGCCACAAAACCGCAAGCCAGTACAACGATCACAGGTTGAACAATAGACAGACTTCGTTGGATCTTCATGCGTTATTCATTATTCGCTCCGTGTCTTGAATAATTCGCTACAAACAACAAACGACGCGAACCCATTTGGGATTCATCACTCACAATTATCCAAGTCTCAATACTCTATCACGATGACAATATTTATTCGAAATTTGGAAGACCTCTTCTGCTTGACAAATCCCAGCGTCGAATTTACGATAAGGCAAAACAGATGTCCACATTTTTATTCTAGATTCACCTAATCACGATGCAACATACGGAATCATTCATCTCTCGTAATCTTGTGATCCCAACTAATGACTGAATTGAATGGCCTTCAACAGAATCAACGCAAACAATATAGTTATGAATATCCACGTCCCGCTGTTACAGTCGATGTAATTGTTTTTACGTTTCGAGAGGATACACTTCAAGTACTGCTCATACAGCGCAACCGCGACCCATTTGTCAACAAATGGGCCCTGCCGGGTGGCTTTATCGAAATTGATGAACCATTAGAAGACGGTGCGCGACGAGAACTTCAAGAAGAGACGGGCATTACTGATGTCTATCTAGAGCAACTTTACACCTTTGGCGAACCGAATCGTGATCCACGCAGCCGCGTGATTACAATCGCGTACTTTGCATTGCTCAGTCTTGATCAGGCAGCGAAGCAAGTTGTCCACGCTGGTGACGACGCAGGCGATGCCCGCTGGTGGAATTACTATGATTTGCCAGAGCTAGCCTTTGACCATCAACGAATCCTCGACTATGCCCTGCAACGATTGCGATGGAAGCTCGAATGGACAGCGCTCGGTTTCTTGCTGTTGCCTGATGAGTTTACCTTATCAGAGGTACAAAAAGTTTATGAAACTGTCTTAGATCACCCACTAGACAAACGCAATTTCCGGCGTAAAATGCTTGCTGCGACCTCACAGAATGAAGCGGTCTTGGAAGAAACGGGGAATTACCGTGAAGGTGACCATCGTCCAGCCAAGCTTTATCGATTCACGGCAAAGGCAATTGAGTTAGAACAGGTGCGGCGGCGGTTTCCGTAAAACCCAAATAAGGATCCAAAATATGACAACACTAAACACCCCTTTCTTGCGCCTTGGCACCTCTACTTATTCTTATTGGCACTTCACACCAGAAAAGGTACCGCTTGAAGCGGTGCTGGATGAAGCGCACAAGATTGGATTGTCGGGTGTCGAGATTCTTCATCGCCAAATGGAGAGCGAGGAAAACGCATATCTCCAAAAATTGAAGCGTCACGCATTTCGGTTGGGGCTCGATATCTACAATTTGAGCATCCACCAGGATTTCGTTTGGGCCGAGACCGAAGAGCGGCAGAAGCACATTGATCACACCGTTCGCTGTATCGATCTGGCTCATGAGATGGGGATTGGCTCGATCCGCGTGAATTCTGGTGGATGGCGCAAGCAGGGCAGTTTTGATGATCTCATTGCAGCAAAAGGTTGGGTGGAACCCTGGGATGGCTACACGAAAGACGAGGGGGTCAAATGGTGTGTAGATGCCATAGAAGCTTGCCTACCCCATGCTGAGCGGCGTGGCGTCATGCTCTTGCTTGAAAATCACTGGGGGCTCACGACTTTTGTCGACGATATGGTCCAGATCATCGAGAGCGTGAACTCTCCTTGGCTCAAGGCAATCCTTGATATGGGGAACTTCTACTTTGAAGATGATATGTATGCCGCGATGAAGACGCTGGCACCCTATGTCTGGTTGGCTCATGCCAAAACATATCCTGGCGGTGGTACATGGTATACGCTTGATCTGGATTATGCACGGGTCTTCCGTTCTCTACTGGACGCGGGATTCTCTGGCTATGTCTCAATTGAGATGGAGGGTGCTGAAGCAGCGGAAACGGCGATGCCCAAAAGTGTGGCGATGTTACAAAATGCATGGGCTGAGGCAACAAATCTTCAATGAAAACAACTAAAATAATCTGAGACATGCCATCGACAACCCCAAAACTTCCACTTCCGCAAGGGCAATTTTTCAAGTGGACGATCCTCTTTCACATAGCATATGTGATCGTGCTGCTTCTTGGCGTCGTTCAAGCACTCAGGGAGCCACCGACGGGCATCTTCCCCAATTCATACCTCGCAGCTTTGGCGGTTGCGGCTCAATTTGTCGGTTACGTCCGCTTTTTTCTAATAATGCCCCGTCGTTATGGGTGGCCGATTCCTCTCAGTTCAATGGCAACATACTTTATCATCAATATCGCATTAGTCTGCATGGCATGGCTCTTTCATGACGAGCTGTTTTGGCTCTTGTGGCCCTACATGGGTCAGATGTTTGGTTTATTGGCCTTTCAGATTGCCCTTCCAATGGCCGCAGCGACATTG
Organism: Chloroflexi bacterium TSY; assembly: GCA_019217005.1. The sequence continues at coordinate 57,498 of JAHBNG010000033.1, read as the reverse complement.
GCGTTGCTGCTCTTACTGATCAATGGAATCGATACTCAGACGTGGACGATCCAGAACTTAAGCGGAGCGCTCACCTACTGGATCTTTATGTCCATTTCAGGATTCTATACTTATCAATTATTTCGAGCCAGCCAGCAGCGGGGGAAACTCATTGCAGAACTGGAAGAGACCACTCAGCAGCTTGAAGAGGAACGCGATAAAAATGCTGAGTTGGCGGTCTTACGAGAGAGAGCGCGGCTCGCCAGAGACATGCACGATGGTCTTGGACATACACTTGTAGGATTATCAGTGCAATTGGAAGCGATTCAGCGGCTCTATCCCGTGGCTCCGGAAAAGGCGTCAGCCATGATCGACGCACTTCAAGAGACCGTTCGTGAAAGCATGGATTCGCTACGACGCACGCTCTCTGGATTGCGGGCACCTGGGCTGGGCGAGAGAGAATTGGTGACAGCCTTGCGCTCACTTTGCCATGAATTCAGCGAACGGACAGGACTCCAAGTCAAATGTACGATTGGTGATTACGCCAATCAGCTGCCACGCCCGACAGCGGAGGCGCTCTGGCGGGTCGCCCAAGAGAGCCTGAACAATATCCAAAAACATGCTGATGCACAACAAGTGAAGCTCTCATTACGCTTTGGAGCGCAACGCGTCATATTGGAGATTGAGGATGATGGCGTCGGTCTATCTCAGGAAGATATGAACCGACCCGCTCGTTTTGGTCTAAAAGGGATGATTGAACGGTTGGAAGGCTTGGGCGGTACGCTAGATATAAAGAGTCAATTAGAGCAAGGACCCACGATTGTGGCCTCGATTCCTCTCGTCATCACGCCAACCCCGATATTTCAGACGCAAAACGGTCACAGCGCACAGCATAAGGCCATTCCAGAGAAGTAAAATCCTGATTTGCCGAGTCGATTTCTCTGGCATGAGCTTTTCCAGATCAAATTAGGGAATTTAATTGTCGGAAAAGCATAAACTCAAGGTAGATTAGCTCTCATGACAGAAGAGATTCGCGTCTTACTTGTAGAAGATCAGACAATGATGCGCCAGGGGCTGCGGACTGTTCTCGATCTTGAAGAAGGGATGAAGGTCATTGACGAGGCAGAGAATGGAAAAATTGGTCTTCAAAAAGCTCTTCATCAGCGTCCCGATATTATCTTAGGCTAAACCAAAAAAATAATTATACGCGAACGAGAGAATGGAGAGGGGGAATAAGGACAAACCATTTTTCTAAACCAGGTAAACGTTGGAAGCGTTGTGCCAAACGGTCCATCTCTTTCTGAGTGAGTTTGACGCCGGTCTCATAAAGAGTGGAATTCAGGTGAACGAAGGGTTGTAGTTGGTTAAAGCGAAAAGAACGGGCAAAATTGAGAACGGTCTCAAGAGAATCGAGAAGAGAACCGTTCCAGTGTTTTTCAAGATGGCCCCAAACCCGTTCGATGGGGTTGTATTTACTGTGATAAGGAGGGTAGCAGGCGAGCTGAATAGAGACGATAGTGCTCAACAAACTGAGTGAGACGATACATAAACTGAGTCCGACGGGTATGATTTTCGGGACCATTGTCCTGATTGATCACGAGGGTCTTGACGTGAGGAAAGTGTTCACGTACGCTTTCCCAAAATCAATCAGGCAGTCGACAATACAGTCACTCGTCACTTTCGACTGAGTCAAGTAAAGAAAGAGTTCCTTGGTTGAAGGGAGGTAAATGCCAAGGAGTGACTTTCTCGGTCTTCTTATCTTGAAAGTCATGATCGAGCGCTTTGACAACCACTCGACTTATCCCTTCTCTCGAGAAACGGTCAAGTAAAATCGTCGCTTTGGCATCCCAAGAGGCGCAGAACCGTCTCGTCTGCATCCGCTTCTTGATTGATCTGATGAATTCTATCAAAGATCGCATCGGTCTCTGGGATCTTTTTCACTGGTTGACTTTTTTTGACCCGGTTTGAGCCATAGCCTAACTCATTGAGCTTCAAGCGGATGGCCTCTTCGCCAGGCAATTCCTCATCTGTGTATCCTTTCTGCTCGATGAGCTGGGTACGCATTTCGGCGGCGGTTAGTCGAGTGTACAATTGGGGGGTCGAAAGGTGGGATCGGTCTGGCTGAATTGATCGGCGATTTCAACCATATCGGCCAGTAAAGTGGGGATATGGTCTTCGGCTATCGTCGCCCGATTCCAGCCCAACTCTCGTTCTGCTTTCGTCGGACTCCCTTCGCATATCGTTTTGACCGTTTGGGCCATGAAGTGCCTTCTTTCGTATCCACTTAACATGGCCTTCGTCTCTTTCAAGACTTCAACCATTTCTGGCGAGATTGTCATTTTTGCTCCTTTTGGAGAGCTAGTTTAACACCTTCTCGCGTATATTTTATTTTTTGGATTGGCCTTATTGGATGTCCAGATGCCCAAGATGGACGGCGTTGCAGCAACGCGGGCAATCTGTGCTCAGTGGCCAGAGGCCAAGGTAATTGTTCTGACAACCTTTAATCGCGACGACTATGTCTTTCAGGCTGTGCGCGCTGGTGCGTTGGGATTTCTATTGAAAGATGCGCCAATGGATAACCTGATACAGACTATTCGCAGTGTGCATGAAGGTGTCGTCTTCATCCAGCCCGAAATTGCTTCTCGGATGTTGCGTGAGCAGATCCGCCCCCAATTTACGCCGGTTGAGCCTCTCTCTGAACGGGAGCAAGAGGTACTCATGCTTTTGGCTCAGGGTGCATCCAACCAAGAAATTGCCGACGCACTGGTGATTACCAGAGGAACAGTCAAAAATCACGTCTCCAATATATTGGGCAAACTCCAGGCGGAGAACCGTACGCAAGCAGCAGACATTGCACGGCGTCATGGGTATGCATAATCTATAACATGGAACAACTCTACGATTCACTTGCCTCCATCTATGGAGATAACGCACAACAGCAATTCTCCCGCTACAGAGAAGCGATTTCGGCCTTTTATGCACAATATGGCGCTGGCGAAATTTTTGTCTTTCGGGCACCAGGTCGCGTGAATCTGATCGGTGAGCACACAGATTATAACCACGGTTATGTACTGCCTGTAGCTTTGGATAAAGATGTTGTCTTGTTGGCGCGCCCGCGTCAGGACCAAACAATTCGCTTGCACAACGTCGAAGCAACATACTCTCCCGTTGAATTCAGAATTGACTCCGAAATCCCCCGTGCATCGACTGGTGACTGGAGCAATTATGTACGTGGCGCAGCCCAAGTTCTCGCCCAGCATCTAGACAGACCAGTCACAGGACTCGACATCCTTGTCGCTGGATCGGCACCGTTTGGGGTCCCAAAAGGTGCAGGTCTCAGCTCATCCACGGCCTTGACCGTTGTCACAGCGATGGCACTTGCCTACTTTGCTCGCTTTCAGCCGACGGCAGCCAAGATGGCCCATCTCTGTTCTGACGCCGAGTGGTACGTTGGCACGCGGGGTGGTCTCATGGACCAGTTTGCCTCGCTTTTGGGACAATGCAATCATGCGCTCTTTCTCGATTGTCGACCGGCTGAGGGCAACCGTTTCCAGACCGAACAGATCCCGCTGCCACAAGGATACAGCGTACTCATCGTTGATAGCGGCGTTCACCATCGTAACGTACGGGGCGAATTCAATCAACGCGTTGCGGCTTGCCGTGCTGGCGTCAGCTATTTACAGAAAGCCTATCCAAATATCACGCATTTGCGCGATGTTGAAGCGATCTCCTGGTCCGAATTAGAACCGCACTTACCCGAGGTCACGACAGCAAGCGAACTGCAGAGAAACGGAATCGATCTTGGTGAAATCCCTGGCCTTGATTTGAATGCCGCCTTGAAGATCCGCGCCCGCTGTCGTCACGTCTGGAGCGAAAATCGACGTGTCCTTCAAGCCATCGAGGCCATGCACCAGAACGATGTGGGAAAATTTGGGCAATTCATGAACAAAGCCCACGAGAGCGCTCGCGACGATTATGAGATTAGCTGCCCTGAGTTAGAAGTGTTGGTCAACGTTGCTCGTGACGTTGATGGCGTTGTTGGGGCCCGGCTAACGGGCGCTGGGTGGGGTGGGTGTATGGTTGCACTGGTACAGACAGACGCAGTTCCAACGTTTCAACAACATGTTGAGACAACGTACCAGAAGCAAACAAATCGGCAAGCCATGATCTTTGGTTGTCAGTCGGCGGATGGAGCCGGAGTCGTTTCGATCGTACAAGGCGAACGTGTAAAAAAGACTTGACTATACCGATTTCTCAAACGCCAACCCCGATTGGAGACAACCAGCCTGCCGCGTGCATTTTAGCCATATTCTCGCAAGAAATACTCCATCTCAACAGCAAACCAGAGAGCCAATGCACCGCCTCGCTCATCAGGTCCGAAGATGGCTGGTCGATCTAAGTAGTCACGTAGGCTTTGCTGAGGACCGGTGCCAGTACAGGTATCAACCAATCCACCATCGTCGTCGAGCCGCATGGCGACGCCGCGCCACGCTTGCATTAGGGCGTCTCGGTAGCTTGCATCGAGCCAGCCCATCCGCATTCCGCGGGCCATAGCGTAGCCAATCATACAGGTGGCGGACATCTCCAAGTAGGAGCCTCAGTAGATCCAAATTTCAGGTTTTGAGAGAGAATTCTGGCTAAACAGTTGACATAAATACAAATTTGCCGGTCGATATCTAGTTTTTGCGTTAGATTTGGGCGATTTTCAGATATGAAATAGGTTGTTTTCTGTAACCGAAATCTGAATAAATGACTCCAAAATCCCTGCAATCTCGACTGAAAATAGCCAAAAACGCCAAATTTGGATCTACTGAGCCTGGAAAGTCGATCACTTGTCGCCACATACCGCTTGGGTGTTGCGTTCGGCAGAGCGCATCCAAATGGAGAAGATGGATTGCGACCAAGGCTGTTCTGTCGGGGTGAGCGGCGGGCAAGTAGGTAAGTGTTTCGGTAAAGCCCAAGGCGGCAAAACCATTGCCGCGCCCCCAATAAAAGGGCACCGATCTGGCGTGCCAGAAGAGTCCATCTTCTTGTTGAACGTTGGCATTCAGCAGAAATTGCGTTTGGATGTTCAGGTACGCTTCGTTGCCAGTCAACTGGAATGCACGTCCCAGCACAGTCCCGCTGAAGAACATATCCTCTACGCGATAATCAGGATCCGATGGTATTGGCACACCATTATCGTGAGAGGTTGCATAGCGGTCAGCAGTCAGGATCAATAGATCAGCGTAGCGATTGTCGCCAGTCGCAGCAGCTAGCTCATCGGCCCAGACCAAACCTGCCAAGTTTGCGCCACCATCTTGACCACCAAAGAGTTCTCCCAATTTGGTCATACACGGTTCGACCAAGGTGACGATATCCGGTACAGGATTTGGTCCAGTCGGATCCAGTTTTGCCAACCGTAAGCGTCCGCTGATGGCAACGCCTTGTGTGTAGACAATTGGATCGAGTTGATAGCCATAGGTTGACGCAAGCAAATGGGAAATCGCCAATGGAGAACGGGATGCGCGATCTTCCAGCGCACGACGCACCGCGGAATGATTGTCAGTCGTTGGCTGTAATAAGATTGACCACAATCTATTGAACTCTGTTTCCAAAGCGTCAGCGGAACAGGTTAACCTGAGACAAGAAACTGGAGGCAGGTCATTTGGTGTTCCCACCGCCAAGGCACCAAGCAAAGAATCATCGCTTGGCAACGCGGATGCGTTCAAATCGGCAGATAATTGGGGGATGTGACTCAAAAGCGGCGTGGATACCTCCCAGATTGTGATCTCGCCCGCACGAACTTCCAAGACCAGATCGGGTGACTGAAAGCTGATCCATCGCCAGAGATAGTGAGCTTCTGGATTGATTGGGGCATAGAAAAAACCACCCTTTGGCGGGTATTCGATGCTTGGATTGCGATCGGCGCCGTTTTCTGATGCAGAATTATCTCGTGCCTGCTCGGAAGGCACGGTGCCCGAGGCCAGTCCATCTGGATTGCAGCAAGGTGCGGCGCTTAACTCGACACGAGCGAGCAGCTGAGCAGAACCTGTGCTATACGTCTTCAGTGCTTGCAGCGCCAATTCTACGTCTTCGGACAATCCTGACAACCCACCAATCAAAATGACCTTTCTCTGATGGGTCGTGGTTCGATGGGCAGAGCGGTGTAACAGAAAGGGAATTGTCCGTCCAGTGCGGGTAACCCCACAGGCGTCTAACTGCCAAATATCAGGTGCCTGCGCAACTAAGTCCTTCATTCGCTCATCAATGTTTATCATGAATTTCTATCTTCCCCCGTTTCCATATCGGATATAAACTCTGGAAACGTAACTCTTCAGACTTAAATCGTGCTTTAAAAGTCATTCTGAGGGGGTTTTGAGGCCCTCACATCCTAAAGTCCCCGGCACGTTCGTCACCATTACAGTTACTTGGAATCAAACGTTATCCACATAGCTAGAAACTGTGATAGAATCAGTAGGTCCAGAAAAGTATAGCGTAAGATCGTCTCATTGTCGATAGGTTCTGTCTGTGAAGGGAGGCATCGAGAGGGGATCAGGATCACGCTCATCTCCTAAAAATACTGCACTAGCTCATAAGCTTAAATAAATCCGCCGATTCTACTCGACTAAAAACGGTCAAATTTATTTTAAGTTTATGGCAATACTCAGTATATGCCAAGAAGATCATTCCGCCTTCATGAATTCATTAACCCTGCGACATTTATTGCAGCTCGATCAACCAATACAGATTCTCAACGCGGCTGAGGCAGAAGTCGACCGTGACCGCAACTTTGGCTGGAATCTCTTTTTCAATTCGTTTGACGTCATCTTCTTTATGGTTGCCGTCAGCCTTCTATCTCCTACGACGATTCTTCCCCTCTTTGTTAGTAAGTTCACCGACAGCGCCATTTTGCTGGCGTTCCTGGCGATGCTTTCGCAAGGAGGACATTTTCTGCCCCAACTATTTACAGCCAATTTTATTGAGAGGCTGGATCGCAAGAAACCCGTTGTGGTGAATCTCGGTTTTTTGACCGAGCGTTTGCCTGCAATTCTGTTGATCTTGGCACCGTTGGCTGCTTTCCGTTCTCCGAGCCTTGCTCTGATCCTGTTTCTCCTTTTTTACTGTTGGTTCAGATTAGGAGGTGGAGCCGTTTCGACAGCCTGGCAAGAACTGATTGCTCGCTGCTTTCCTGTGACACGACGTGGGCGCTTCTTTGGTGTCAATACATTTATCGGTACCCTGCTCGGGGTGGGAGCTGCTAGCCTTGCAGGCATATTTTTAGAGACGACCACTTTCCCTCTGAATTTCGCCTACATCTTTGGCGCCGCGGGCGCTAGCATTCTGATTAGTTGGATCTTTCTGGCCCAAACGCGTGAACCTGTGGAAGCTGCCAACGCGACACATGTTTCTACGCGGGCATATTTGGCCCAACTGCCCAACGTGATCCGAGCTGATCCCAACTTTCGCAACTTTCTGACCATTGCTGCCATCGTTGCTTGGGATATCTCGGACGGCATGGTCGCAACATTTACAACCGCCACGCTCATCGGTCAAACTACTGGGAGTCTATTTGGCGGCTTTCTCTCCGATCGTTATGGCCATCGACTCTCATTGGAAATTTCGGCATTTCTCTCAGCCTTGGCATTTGGTATGGCGTGGCTTGCACCTGATCCAGGTTGGTTTATAGCAGTCTTCTTTTTGATGGGGCTTTTTAGGGGTGTACGGATGGTCTCCAGCATGCTAGTCGTCTTAGAGTTCTGTACGCCCGAAAAACGACCGACCTACATCGGTTTGGCGAATACGTTGACTGGTATTGGGAGCATGGTGGCACCGCTTTTCGGTGCTGGCTTGGTAACGATCGGCTATTCGTGGGTCTTTATCGCCAGCATGCTGACGAGTTTTGCTGCGGTTTTGATGTTACGCTTTTGGGTAAAAGATCCGCGGTTCGTTTGACGAAGACCCCATCGAACAGTGTAAAAAAAGGCATACGTAATTGCCAACAACAACCTATCCGAAAAGTGGTTGTGAGTCCGACCAGCTTCTCGAGCGAGAATGTATCGTCACAGAGCTTTTCGGATAAGCACTAAGATAAAAAAGCTTTCAGCGAATCAGCCGTCAGCTAGGTCGAAGCGACCACTTCGTGGACAGTCAGAATCTGGCCATGTTTCGTGGCTGATTTTTATACTTTCCTATAATACAAGAAAGGATGACGTGTCATGAAAATTGGTTTCCTCGTAAATCACATGAAAGATCCTGTAACGGGTGTAATCCCGACCTATGCTGAAATACGGGAAATGGCTCAAGTAGTTGAGGCACATGGATTTGATTCGATTTGGCTTGTCGATCATCTCTTCTTCCGGTTTGAGGGCGAGGAGACGGCCGGGATCTGGGAGTGCTGGACGTTGCTATCTGCATTGGCGGAAGCGACCGAACGCGTCGAATTGGGAACATTGGTCTTGTGCAATCCTTTTCGCAACCCGGCCCTGTTGGCCAAGATGGCACATACCTTGGATGAGGTGAGCCAAGGTCGGCTGATTCTAGGAGTCGGAGCAGGTTGGCATCAACCTGAGTTTGATGCCTTTGGCTTTCCCTTTGATCGTCGAGTAGGTCGTTTTGAGGAAGCCCTTCAGATTATGAAACCTCTTTTGCAGGGAGAACCGGTCGATTTCGCAGGGACTCATTACCAAGTTCAAAATTGTGAAATCACCCCATTAGGCCCCCGAACAGAAGGAGTGCCACTCTTGGTTGCCTCATTCGGGCCGCGCATGTTGCGTCTTACTGCCCGCTATGCCGATCAATGGAACACCGCCTGGTTGGGCGATCCACAAGAGTTAGGGGAACGACTGGAAGGCATCCAGAATGCTTGCGCCGAGGTAAACCGAGACCCCACCACTTTGACGATTACTGTCGGTGTATCGATCGCTTTCCCCGATCTAGGCGAAACAAACACCTTTGCCAAGGAACCCCTCAGCGGCTCGACGCATGAGTTGGCCCAGGCATTTGCAGCCTATGAAGAAGCAGGAGTTGACCATCTACCTCTTAATGTAAGTCCCTACAGCCTACCTGCTCTGGAGCGAGTGACTGCCGCCATTCAACTTTATCGAGGTGAGTAGATCAAGCATTTCATCCAATCCTGACTTTTTATAGCCTTTCAGGAAAATCTTGGTTCAACAGGATCTCATGTGGTTGACAGCATCGAATGAATTCGACGCCTGTTAAACCAAACCTGCTTATGGACATTAAGAAAATAATCCGGCAAAAAAAATCCAGTCAGCACGCCTCGTGCGGGTGGCGTCCCGTCAAGACCCGCACGGGGCGTGCTCGCTGAACGATTACCGAACTTAATTTTGAATCTTCATAAGCAGGTTTCCCGTGGCAGACGCCGGTTTCAACCGGTGGCCGTTTTGTCAACCACATGAGATCCAAAAGAGCCGAAAATCTTTTCCTGTCGTTGATGGCATTGCAGCCGGTCAGCTGGTCAGCCAGAGAGCTGACCAGCTGACCGGCTGCAATGCTGACAAGCTGCTGTTTCGCGTGGAAAAACATTATCTGAACATCTATAGAATCACTCAATCTTCAATTCTGCTCGAATTAAATTCAGTAACGCCGCGTAGCTCCAATTCGTCGACAAAGTGACAACTGACCATGTGACCTGGTGACGCTTCAACTAAAGGCGGCTCTTGCTGATGACAGATTTCCTGTGCATAGGGACAACGGGGATGGAATGTGCAGCCAGAGAGCGGATTAGCAGGGCTAGGAACTTCGCCTTTTAGGACAATCCGCGCCTTCTCCGTGAAGGGATCGGGGAGCGCTGGAGAGAAGTGCTTCTGTATATGGATGCTTGGGGGTGAAGTAAACTTTGTCAGTTTCGGCCATCTCCACAATCCGCCCCACATACATCACAGCAACAACGTCGCTAATATGTTCGACAACGCTGAGATCGTGGGCGATAAAAATGTAGGAAAGCTGCAACTCGTCTTGTAAATCGCGCAAAAGATTGAGTGTTTGGGCCTGGATTGATACATCAAGCGCCGAGACCGGCTCGTCGGCCACGATCACTTTGGGATTGAGAGCCAGTGCTCGGGCAATCACAATCCGCTGGCGTTGCCCGCCGCTAAAAGCATGCGGAAAACGCCGCATATAGGTGGGTGATAGACCGACCAACTGAAGCAAGTAGGCCACACGCTCTTCGACCTCCTTCCCTCTCACAATCCCATTAACGACGAGTGGCTCTCCCACGATATCGAGCACCGTCATTCGTGGGTTAAGCGAAGAAAAGGGATCTTGAAAGACCATCTGCATGTTGCGCCGCACTTGGTAAAGCGTCTGCTGCTCGGCACTCGCTACGTCTACTTGGCCCAATTCCGGATCTTGAAAGAGAATTTCGCCATCGGTTGGCTCAAGTCCACGCATGATGCAGTGGCCAGTGGTGGTCTTGCCACAACCGCTCTCACCCACCAATCCCAGTGTTTGTCCAGCAGGGACAGCAAAGCTGACGCCATCTACCGCTTTGACATGCCCAACCGTGCGACGCAAGATGCCCTTGGTCACTGGAAAATATTTTTTTAGATTGCGCACTTCAAGGATGGGAAGCTGATGATTTGATTCAGACATCTTGCTCTTTTGACTCGCTTCTATATTGCGATTGTGATGATAACATGGTGGTTCAACAGGATTTCGGGGGGTTGAGACAAGAAACGAACCATGAAGGCACTGAAGGAATTGAAGGAGGTTATGGGGTTTCGGGGAGGCTGGCAACCACTGCTCCACCTTCATCCATAAATTCCAACTTGGCGGTGCCCTCCGCCTCGACCACAAGACGGGCCCGGATGCGTCCTTGCGCATCACATAAATTGAGCACGGCATCTTTGTCAACAGTTTTTCCCACAAAAATACGTCGCGCGGCTAATTTACCTTCTTCTCGCATTTGCTGAAAGGCTGCTCTGCGTGCTTCCTCATCAGGCAGCTTTTCAACTGCTTCAATACTTGCAATCAATTCTGGCAAAGGCATATCGGGACGATCCCACACATGAAGACCGCCCGTTCGATTTCCGTTTTCCTCGAAATGATTCATCCACACAACTTGGTCTTGCTTGAACTGATCAAATGTGAGCAATCCAGCCGACGTGTAGCCTTCTTCAGTGCGTTGTCCAGTGTATCCCAAGCCACCGCACTCGTCGCCTTCCGCATTAAAAAAGATGATCCCCGCAAACCCATCGCTTCCTTCGCGCTCTCCAAGCACTTCCCCATCGACGACTGGATCGGCCATGCGGTGCGCATTGGCGAGAGCCATACGGATCGTACCATCTGCTTCGACCACATTGATGCGCTCGACATCAATCTCAACAAAGTGCTGCTTCGCCTCGTCTCGTTCCTGACGAGGCTGTTCTGCCATCTCGCGCAAGGGTTGTAATCGTTCGTGCAATTGCTCAAGCTGTATTGAGATTTGAGCAATCTCGGACTCTGTCTTCCCCTCCGCTTGTGGGTTCGCCGCAACTGTTGTACGCTGTATCTGAATCAGTTCTGCTATCGCTTCATGCAACCCAGTTAACTGCTGCCAAATCTCTGTGCGTTCATCATGGTTCATGAGGTTGATATCTCGCTCACATGTTAGGAAAATTATGCTCTACCTACCCTATCTCGTATAACACACAGCGTGCCCAATGCCCCTTGCCAAAATCAACAACGGGCGGCTCTCGCACATCACATATACCTGGAATCGCTTCGGAACAGCGTGGATGAAAAGGGCACCCGTTGGGAATATCGCTCGGTGTAGGAACCATGCCCTCAATCGTTTTGAGACGGCTACGTTCTCTATCACCCAAGCGTGGCACAGAGCGCATCAATGCCTGAGTATAAGGGTGCTTGGAGTCTCGAAAAAGCGTTTTGATATCGGCCTGCTCCACTACTCTGCCCAGATACATGACGATAACTTCCTGCGCCATCTCCGCAATCACGCCCAAGTCGTGCGTCACAAATAGGATGGCCATGCCCAATTCCTCTTGCAGATCTTTGAGCAATTCTAGAATCTGGGCTTCAGTGGTTACATCCAGCGCGGTGGTCGGTTCATCCGCAATCAGCAGACGAGGGCGCAGGATAAGCGCCATGGCGATCATCACCCGTTGGCGCATGCCACCCGATAGTTGGTGAGGATACTTATCGACAAATTCTTCGGGCTGAGGGAGACCTACACGCCGCAGCATCTCGATCACCAATGGTATAGACGGGATCCAACGAGGTCATCGGCTCTTGAAAGATCATGGCAATCTCGGCTCCACGCACTCGGCGAATTTGATGACCAAAGGGATCGCAGACAGCCAGATCAATGGCACCGTTTGTGTCTGGATCCTCGGAACTGATTGTGCTCTCATTCCCCATGTGATGGTGATCGATGCCATTGTAAAACCAGATCTCGCCTCCGACAATCTGCCCTGGTGCGCGAACCAACCGCAGGATCGAATAGCCCGTGACCGATTTACCACAGCCACTCTCTCCCAATACGCCCAGCGTCTGGCCTCGCTGTACTTGAAAGCTAACGCCATCGACGGCGCGTACGATCCCTTCATCGAGAAAGAAGTGGGTTTGGAGATTGTTGACTTGTAGCAATAATTCAGTCAATTGTCTATTATCCATCCTCTCAAAAGCTATTTGTCTAGCCCTTATTATATTATGCGCCGTCTACTCACTTTCTACAAATGTATAACGCCATCGTTCTATCATGCAATAGAACGATGGCGCCAAAATAGAAATCTCCTAAGTTACAACCGCTCAAACGAGACTCAGTCGATCCAAATTCCGGAGGAGGAGGCGTTCTCTATTACACGCAGTAGGATTTCTCAGAGGTAGAGCGTTCAAATGGCGAAAAAAGACGCAGTAGAGAATCTCGGACCATTTGGCCCGCTCGAGTCTGTTTTGACTGAGAAGTGCAGGATTATGTCTACTGCGTGTAATAGAGAATGCCGGTTCCAGCCGAGTAAAGCCGCATGAGAGATTACACGCAGTAGATCGACCAGAGAGCGTGGACGAAAGCATTCCGGGAAAGCGCCTGTCGTACTCTGTATGCCCAGACTGGTCATGGCACTTTCCCGGAATGCGCCACGCGTTACTTCGTGTAATAGAGAATGCTCTCGCCACGGTTCATAGACATATTTTGGATCTACTGAGACTTGTGTAGAAGGTTGCTCTGCTCCCTACAAATGTTCATTCCACTACTAGGCGACCCTGCATGAGTGGATAATGTCCCGGCGGCGTGCATATCACAATATATTCACCCGGCTCAGATGGTGCTGTGAATGTGAATTCTTGTTCGGTACCGCCATCAACAAGCGGAGATGTATAATATGCAATGCTAATGTCCTCGATGTAGGGCACGGGGACTTCTTCCCCCAAGTTGATAATTGCCCAGTTGTGCTGCACTTTCCCCTCATTGATAAAGGTTAAAGTGACGACTGCACCGCTTGGCACGGTCCAAACAGGCGGATCGACTAAATTGTTGCTGCCCGCTTCACCAAAATATAGATCGCCTGCCCGAACTTCCAGCGTGACTGCCGATGCTGAATCTACTGCTGCATTTTCATTCTCAGCAGATTCTCCGAATACGCCTTCACCTTCAGCCGTAATGACAAACCAGACATCACCTCGTTCTTGACCGGCTGTATCGCCGGGATTCACATCGCGTGCAAAATAGTAGAGCGGCCAACCATTATACGTTACCTGCGTTGCGCCATTCGCCAGCGTAGTCGTTCCCAGTAAAGCAGCGTCAACTCCTTCTCCTGCGACTGGTTCACCATCTGTCAGCAGCGGTGGCCAAATCAATAAACAGTTGGCGTCGCATTTGCTAATGCCGGGTTCATCCTCTGCAAAGAGATAAAGGGTCATTCCATTGCTGTCGACGAGGAACCCACCAAGCGCGTCAGTTCCACCAAGCATGACGGCCGACCCCGTTGCGATTGTCTGATTCGCTTCTTCACTGGATGACTGTGCATCATCGCTAGACATTGCGCCACCAGATATTGCCTCACTGTCGTCGATATCGATGTTTGGGTTTGCGGCTCGTAGTACGGGGTAATACGCAGCAAAGACAAAATCTGTCTCGCCCGCAAAGAGTTCATGACATGCATTACATGAATCGGTGGGGAATGCAGTCGCTGTATCGGCTAAGGGGTCCCCATGCTCCTCCGTATTGGTAAAGCTGAAGTAGGCCCAATTGCCTGGCTCATTGGGGAAGTATTCAGCGCTTTTAATGGTTGCTTCGAGACCGATAAAATCTCCCATGAAATAACCGTTCCCGCTGGGTGCACTTTTGTCACCGACGCTGATCAATTCTTTGATCAGGATGGTTCTTTCGGGAAACTCACCCGTTTCCTTATAGGCTTTGAAGCTGACCGGATCGATATAGACGTTGTGGAACTCTGGGAAAGGGGCCTGTCCATCATTGAGATCATTCGGGGTAAGGGGTGTACCGATATAGATCCACGTCTCTCGAAAGTCAAAATCAGGGCGTAGCAATTCACCCTGGTCGTTGATCTCGAAGTAACTCTCGGCAAGCGTAGGTGCATCGTGGCTAGCATCGGCTGGCATCGGTATTGTCTGACAGGCCACAACAATCAGGCTCGCAATGACCACCACAGCAATAATCAATGTGATTTTGTTTGCAAACGACATTTTTTCTCCTTGATCCTGAATTGGATTAAAATTAGAGGTTCTACTCAGAACTATAGCATGGAGATATGCCAGAAAAGTCCTATCTCAATGGGACAATTCGGCAAGTGTCTGGACATTTTGGGCACCAAGCATTGTCATTTGGGAAAGTTTGTACAAATGAGTCTAGTCTTGTGGATGGTGGATTGTATTTTGTTGCAACAGCTTACAGAGAACATGATAGGGCAGTTTGCGTGAAGGTTCAATGCTTATTTGTATCTGTTCTATACTAAATCGTATTTAATTGTTATGATTGATATCTATTGTTCGCGTGAGCCGCGGGTGGAAAGATACACGTCTTGCTGCCGTAATTGTCGGAGATCGCGCTGGATGGTTTTGTCACTGACACCAAGTGCTGCTGCTAGTTGTTCTACGGTAGGGATGGCCCCCTGGTCTTGGGCTTCTTGAACCAAGCGCATGAGTCGATGTTGGCGCAATGCTCTTTTGCCTTGAATGGTCGCGTCTTCTGGGCAATGCAGCGTCCAAGTTACCGTTTGTTTTTCATTATTGCGCAGAGCACGTCCAGAGGCTGGGGCACTCTCTTTGGCTAGCAAGATTGTGAGAGTTTCGGCCTTTTTACGCGGAGTAGGTGGCGTATGGGCTGTCTGGGGAAGCTCATTGTCGTTCTCAGCCGGGGGTACCATCTGTTTGCGAGACAATATTTCCGTTTGTAATACCTGCTGACTGGCCAGAACCTCGTCGCGAAGCCGCGCCTGTTGGTCATCACTGAACAGCACATATGTGTCGAGAAGTTCGTATGCTTGTGCTAAATGAGATAATGCAGTCTCATATGCATAGCTCTCTTTCATTTCTTCTGCCGCCTGCATGGCATAACGAACTGCCTCAGCCCACAATTCTCCACGAATCGCATGATGAAATAGTTTGATCGATGGTGTCTTCTGATCACATATTAGCAAACGGAAGGCGCATTGGTGAAGGTTACAACGCACGTTGCTGTCCATCGTCGCATAAACTGTCTGGCGAAAGAGATTCTGTCGAAATAGATAGCCTGGTGTACGCGCTTCAATTACACCAACATCCTCAAACTGAGCAAGGATAGCCAAAACCTTATCCTCCGGTTGCTGTGCCAACTCTACAACTCGAGCGACATCAAAACGAATCCCCCAAATGACTGCACAATTTAAGATCGTTCTTTCATCTGTCGTAAATAGCGCGAATCTCGGGGTGGTTCAGAATTAGGTTTACACTTTTGATACATAGACAAAAATCTATATGAGGTCATTTTCTGCCTGAGCATGGCTCAAATTAGAAAATATAAACATCTTTTCTCTTTGCAAAAATGTAAACCTAATTGTCCGCCTAAAATGAACCACCCCCGAATCTCTTTTCAAAAAGCGATTGCAAGGACGAGGAATCAGGAAGCATCATCTCCATTGACCCCTCTTCCTCAAGTGGTGTATGCCATCGGCTATCCTCGCTGTATATCAACAGCTCCTCACGATAAAGCGCCGATATCAATTCGAGGATGACAAGAGGTTCGCCCGCTGTTTCCTGATAGATGCGCGCTTCAAAACCTGGCATGGGGGTGACTGTTGCCAGCGTGGTTCGGATCAGCGCAGCGGTTGCTTGTTCTGTTAATGGCATCACTGTCATTTGGGTGAAGAGGTGAATGTCTACCAGTCGTTGAATGTGTTCCCAGATCCCCTGTTTCTCGCGGGCCACTTCTTTTTCGTAGATTCCAACAAGAATCAGGGGGGCTTCCATCACTCGATGCATAAGGAGATTGAGCACATGCAGACAGTCAGCAGTCCAATGAGCAAGATTGTCAAAAACGAGGATTAGAGGGGTCAGTTGCGACCAAGTGATCAAAATTTGGGCATATGCTTCAACAAACCGCAGCTCTTCTAAATGTAAACTTTCGCGTTCTACAGAGGGTTGAAAATTAGCTATCCATTGTTCTACACAGGGCAACAGTTGGGTGAGATCTTGAAGCCACTGAGGAGCGATTAGATTTGCGAGCTGCCTCGCTTGCAATTCGGTCAGTCCAGCTTCTAGTACATGCACATATGGAGCATAAGGCATATTTGGAGCATCGATCACGGCGTCGTGCCAAACAACTTGTGCGCCACGCCAAGCTAAATCTTGCATAACTGCTTGCACAAGCCGCGTCTTGCCGACCCCTGCGTTCCCATCTACCAAAATGATCCCACTCATCGCCAGTTCATCATCAAAGAGCATGTGTAGATGTGTCAGCAGCTGTTGTCGCTCAGCCTCACGCCCAACCAACGGAAGTTTCGAGAGGTCTCCGTAGATCAAAGGTGGCAAAGGATGAGGAGGCTGTGGCAGATGTCCTTTGACATCATGAACTTGGGCAAGTTGATTTTGTACGATATGCTGCTCTAGCTGTTGGAAGAGGGCTTGCGTTTCTGTTTCCGGTTCGCCTCCTATTTCTGAGCGTAAATTCTGGCAATAAGTGCGGTATTGTTTTTGAGCAGCTTGAGGTTCTGCTAGGGCCATATACAATCGCATAATTTCGCGCTGATTGGCCTCGTCGAACGAGTCTATCTGACTCAAACGAAGTGCATAGGTCAGTGCAGATTGATACTGCCCCTTGCTTTTATGGATGCTTTGGAGTCGTGCGAGGGCTACGCGACAAAGTTGTTCGGTTCTCTGCTGTAGTGGCAGCAACCAATCATCATAAAGACCAGGCAGAAGATGTCCTTGATAGAGTTCAATGGCCTTTGCAAGTTCATCTGCTGCCTCATGTTGAGGAGGATTGTTGTGTAGATGGGGTTCAACCAGTTGATGAAACGCATAGTAGTCGATCCAGACTTGATCAGACAAGGACAGCTCGATCGTATGGCTATCTGCATAAAGAAGAGAACTCAGTCGTGGCTGACTGCGGATTGTACTAAGCGCTCGAGTCAAACGGCGACGGGTCTTCACTTCCGGAAGGTCAGGCCAGAATAGGCCCACCAGATAGCTGCGTAGGTGTGCTTGCTGGGGATGAAGCAGAAGATAGGCGAAGAGCCTTTGCGCATCCTTTCCTTTGAGCGACACGACCTGCTCACCGTCAAGTGAGATCGTAAACGAACCAAGTAAACAGAATTTCACAATGCCCTTGACACCTGAATGTACTTCCGATAGATAGTTGCCCGCAATCTTATCATTCTCGAACGGAATGATAAAATTAGCACAGTTCAAGTATGAAAGTCATCTTCAAACTTATGTATGTTGTCAATTCGAAAATGGATCCGCCGCATCCCGCAATCCATCCCCCAAAAAGTTAAACGAAATAATCGTCGCCACCACAAAGATCGCTGGTGTTAATAGCCAGGGTTGTTGTAAGAGCACGCGCACATGTTGGGCCTCATTCAACAGTAACCCCCAACTAGTCATGGGTGGACGAATTCCCAATCCAAGAAAGCTCAGTGCGGTCTCGCCCAAGATCATGCTGGGAATGGAAAGCGTCGCCACAACCAACACGTGGCTCAGTGTATTGGGCAATAGATGCCGCGTGACATAATCCTCCTCACGCAGCGCATAGACCATCCCGCGTACCTGCCTTGCCAGTCCGCCCCAATTCACCAAAGAGAGGACAACCGAGATCCCGAAGAAGACTTGCACCGATGACCAGGTTGGTGGCACCAGCGAGGCCAATGCGAGCCAGAGCGGGATCTGTGGAAAAGCGAGCATTACCTCGATCACGCGTTGCACAATACTATCGAAGGCACCGCCAAAGTATCCAGAGGCGACGCCCAGAATGGTGCCAATCACCAGACTGAGCAGCACACCAACCAGCCCAACCGTGAGTGAGACTTGGGCACCAAAGAGGATACGCGAAAAGAGATCACGCCCCTGTCGATCCGTGCCGAGGAGAAAAATTTTGCCCGGTTCCTCAACTGTAAAAAGATGGTAGTCGGTCTTAAATAGGCCCAGGAATTTGTACGGGATACCCTTGGCAAAAAAACGAAGTGGATAAATCTCTTCAGGCAGGGGGGTATAAATTTTGCGGAAGGTTTTGGGATCAATCGACGGTTGCAGACCATAGACAAATGGTCGCGGGTGGAAATTTCCCTCCTCGTCGAAAAAACGCGGAACGTGGGGCGCAGCGCTGGCATACTCATCATGGGTTGTACGCACGGCGTAGGGTGCCAAAAAGCTGGCAAAGAGTGCAACCAGGTACATGAATATGAGGAAGCGCGCGCCAAAGAGCGCCAAACGATTACGTTTGAAGCGCAGCCACATCAACTGACGAATGGAGAGAACGTCGACTTTTGTCGCAGTATCAAGTGTTGTCGTCGGTGCAGCACGTGTATCAACTGCCACGCTCATACATAGACTCCTGAATTCTTAAGCAGCGGGTCAATTCAAGAAAGTCAGTAATATCTCCAGCTTCTATTTGAACCACCCGCATCCTTTCGTTTCTCGCTATGTGCACTGCGTAAACTATTTACCCTGAAGAGCTTCGCTCACTCAAACCGAATACGTGGATCCAACCAAGCCAGCAAAATATCGGCCAACAGTGTCCCGATAAGAACAAGCACGCCAATCAAGATGAGGATCGTCCCCCCCAAGAAGACATCCTGTTGCAAGGTGGCATTCAAATAGACGGTTTGGATGGTGGGCAGATCTAATACCACACTGGTGATGGTAAAGCCATTAATGAGCCACGCCAGTGTGGTACCTAAGGCCATAACCAGCGGATGCAACGCATTCCGTACGCCGTGCTTCCAGATGACCACCCGTTCGGGAATCCCCTTGGCACGAGCGGCTAAAATGTAATTGGAGCCAAGTACGTTTAGCAAGTTTCCACGCATCACGCGCATGACCCACGCCGTTCCTGTAGCAATGACGGCCAGCACACCAATCCAGACGTGCTTAAGCAGATCTAGGAACTTGGCAAAGGACCAGGGTGCGGAAATATATTCAGATGAAAAGAGTCCAGTGAGTACTTCGCCAGAAAGAATCCAGGCCAAGACCAGAAAAGCCAGGGCCAGAAGAAAATCGGGCAACCCCAATCCCACAAAAGCAACCGTCGTAAGAAAATGGTCACCCCGTGAATATTGATGCGTAGCCGAGTAGATTCCCAGGGGGATACCGATTCCCCAGGAGAGGATGAAGGCGCCAATCGAAACCGCCAATGTCAGAGGCAATCGCTCGGCCAAGACTTGACGTACGGGGCGGCGCTGTACAAAAGAATCGCCAAAATCGCCCTGCACAAAATCAGTCAACCAAGTCGCAAAGCGAACGTGAATGGGTCTATCCAAACCAAAGCGCGAACGAAGTTCTGCTTCTTGATCGCGCGCGGAGCGGTCGCCTTGCGCCTCTTGTTGTAGGATATAAATATCAACATAGTCGCCTGGTGGCAGTTCCATAATGCCAAAACCGACTACAGTAATAAAAAAGAGGGTAGGAATCGCAGAGAGGAAGCGGCGGATGACGTACTGGGTCATAAACTCATTCTAGTGCTTTTGGGCATCAATCATAGGGATTCACATTGACAGTTCAACAATTCAGCAATTCACCTTTTGACAATCAGGTACTTTTGCTGGAATTCACCAATTGTAATACCGGATGCTGATCTTCTACTCCCTATTGCTCAACTGTATAACTCCTACTCTGCAAAGAAAAACTGTTCTGGATCGGCAGAACCGGGGAAGCCCAGATCCCACCCGGCAACCAGTCCAGTATCCTGAACATTGCGTACATTGTTCTTGACAATCACTGGGCTGACATGCTCGCCGACAGTCCCGATACTGATTGGACCTTCGTCAATGTGAATCTGGTAGGCTTCTAGCAACTTGGCTTCGCGCTCCGCCGGATCGACAGTCGACACGAGCTCGGTGTAAGCGTCCTGAAGTTTCTCAAGCATAGAGCCAGGGCGTGGCTCGACCGCATTTTCTGCATCAGCATTCACATAGGATTGACCGATGCGCACGCCGCCAAGGGCATAGGTGACGCCTTCGACAGGTGTCCATACAGTCGCAGCAGAGATCAAACCCCAAGCAGCTGCGCTGCCCCAAGCCCGGATCATGATCTCACCTGCCTGGGCGCGCTGGTTCATGACGTCTCCAGCAATGGGGTTTAGAGCAGTTTTCAGACCAATGGTCTCCCAATCTTCCTTGACCAAATCCATCGAGTCCACGGTCTTGGTATCATTTGCGATCATGTCAACAATCAATTCCAGCTCCGTGCCGTCTGGTCGGTCGCGCCAGCCGTCGCCATCCGCATCAACCACCCCAATCTCATCAAGCAGAGACTCAGCCTGCGCCGGATCATGATTCGCATACGAGCTCTCCCAGGCTTCGTAGGTGGCTCGACCAGATTCGCTCTGGAATTCGGGACTCTCTGGACTGAGAGCAAATTGACGTGCCTTTGCTAATCCCAGAGCGGCGATATTGTTGATGCGGTCGCGATCAATCGCATGGGAAAGGGCTTGTCGGAACGCTTGCGTATACATCAGATCAACTATGCCCTCATCAGGATAGTCATACATGAGAATGAGCCACGGCCAAGCGTAGTCACCGCGATTCCACATAATCACACGATAGTCACCGGCTTCGGCGTTTTCCATGACGAGTGGAACATCTTGCAGAGACAGGTCACGGACCTGAATGTCTAATTCGCCAGCAATTGCCTTGAGTGCGACAAGCTCAGTCGGGTTGCCCTCGGTAATCTCAACCTCCATGCGATCAATGTAGGGAAGCTGATTGCCCGCGGAATCGACCTTCCAGTAGTAGGGATTTCGCTCAAAAACGGCGCGTTGTCCAGACTGATACTCGACCAACATCCAGGCGTTAAAAGTCGGCATGTCAGGGTAGTGAAGGCGACTACCCACATTGTAGCGATCGACGAGATCGTTGGCGTCTTCCACAACATCGTTATAGGCAGGATGAAACTGCTCCAAGTAGTGAGAGGGTACCACAAAGGCCGATGAATGATAGTGGCCTCGTGAGTGATTTTCCAAAAAGAGTGGGTTGGGCGCGGCAAAGGTATATTTGAGGCTAAAATCGTCTACCTTTTCAACCTGCATCGCCTGACCACCAACAGTGGTTCCACCGGGCGGGCCAACCGGAACATCCTCATTGAGGACCATGTCGTTCCACCAGAAAAGATAGTCATCCGCGGTCAACGGCTCGCCATCGGACCATCTGATACCTTTGCGGAAGTGTACCACCAGTTCCGTCGCATCTTCGTTCCATTCCCAACTTTCGAGAAGATTGGGGCGCATTCCATTGACGTCACGCTCCCATTTTAGAAATGGCTCGACCATAATCGTCTGACGTGTCCATCCCAGACTATCGCTGTCAACCGCTCGCCAGGTACCGCCGTATTGACCGGTCTCTTCGACGGGTTCGATCACCAAAGGCTCTTGAGGCAACCGCTCATCAACTGGTGGTAAGGTACCGGCAGAAACTTGCTCGGCGAGCATGGGGGATTCATTGTAAGTACCAGGGGCAGCCGGTGCTGCTGCCTCACTTTCTCCCGATTCGGATGCAGTTTGTTCTGTGGACTGATCAGCGGCATCCGGTGCCGTTTCTTCTGCAGCTGGTGCTGCTCCGCCACAAGCCGATAGCAATAGAGTGAACATCAACAAAATAGTGACGAGTGGGGTGCGTCGATTCATGCGGTTTCTCCTTTGTCTGAATGAATCTGTTGATTGGTGGGTCCAGAACAGAATACCATAATCGGCCAGTTTGAACAATACATTCAAGTTGTTTGACACCTCTTATGTCGCCATGTTATTCTATACAATATACAAGCTTCATTTATCAGCAATGTTGGCGATAAAAGAGGCTAAGTATATGTGTTATGTGTCACGACAATTTGATCTTTCAACAGATACAAACTCTTGCTCAGACAGAAAATCTTCTAACAATCTATCCACTGGTTATAGTTCGTCCCTTGGCGTATTTTGCTTGATCGCCGTCAATGTCAGGCATTGGTCGCATCAGGTCAAATGCGTGTGGGCGCACAATTCTTCCGTACTTGCAAGCCGCAATTCTGGTGATGCGTGTTCCGAATCATGAATAGACCAGCATTCCTCGGATAGAATTTCACTTTCACTAGCCTAGACATCATTCAGTATCATGTCGTAGACATGATACCAGTTTCTCGTAGGTCCCGTCTCTGGCGGGACATGCAGCCAAGAACGTGACCTGTTTCAATTGATGATCTGAGGTTCTTGACGGCAGTCACACAGGGATGTGTGACCTACGATATGGCAATGCACGCACTTGTAGATGGCAGTGAATTGTCCAGCCACATATGGAGCAAGAGCAATGAACTCCTATTTTTATCAAAATCTTTCCCTTTTGGCGACTTATTTTCGACCACAGTGGTTACGCGTGTTGCGACTAGCCTTCCTGCTTTTCGGCAGCATTGGGCTACAATTGCTCAACCCTCAGCTTGTTCGCTATGTGCTCGATACGGCGCAAAGCGGCGCTTCGCAACGTCAGCTACTCCTGGCCGCTGCACTCTTTATCCTTCTTGGTTTGACCCACACTACGATGACCTTTGCCTCGACCTATATAGGTGAAAATGTGAGCTGGTCAGCAACAAACGCATTGCGCTCAGACCTGGCTCTACACTGTCTGCACTTGGACATGGGATTCCACAATACCTCTACACCGGGCGAACTCATCGAGCGTGTTGACGGCGATGTCAGTGAGCTGGCCAATTTCTTCTCGCATCTCGTGCTCAACGTTTTGAGCAATTTCCTCCTACTGGTCGGCGTCATTCTAATGCTCTACCGCGAGGATTGGCGCATGGGTCTGGCCACGACTCTCTATGCATTGCTCACAGTCGTTATTTTGCAAGCTGTACAAAATCGCACAGTGACTCTATGGAGACAACAGCGTGCGGCGAGTGCAGCCCAAAATGGATTTTTGGAAGAGCGAATGGCGGGCACGGAAGATATTCGTGCGAATGGCGGTGAATCCTACGTGCTACGCCAATTCGCTCTCCTACAGCGCAAAACCTACAGCGCAAAATGGCGGGCACAGATGATGGGTGTCTTTACCTTTTCGCTGACGCATTTGCTCTTTGCACTGGCGACCGTTGGTGCATTTTCTATCGGCGTCTATCTCTTTCTCAATGGTCAGACCACCATCGGCACCCTCTACCTTGTCCTCTACTACCTGAGTTTGCTTCAGTGGCCCTTGGAGCAGATCCGCGATCAGGTTGCGGAGTTACAGCAGAGCACGGCCAGCATCAGCCGAATCGGTCAACTCTTTTCTTTACAACCGGCCGCAACGGAACGTATTCCGCATAATTTGCCCAAACTTCCACAACGTCTGTCGAATGGAAGTCTATCGGTGGATTTTGATCAGGTATCGTTTCAGTATGAGTCAAATAAGCGCGGTGGCAATGAAGACGTTGATCAAAAACAGGAGGGACAACCAACGGTGTTGCATGATATTAGTTTTCGAATCGAGGCAGGTAAGGTCTTGGGGCTGCTTGGACGCACAGGTAGTGGCAAAACTTCGCTCACGCGACTGCTTTTTCGCCTTTACAAACCATCGCAAGGAAGTATCCGGCTCGGCGGTCAGGATATTCAGACGCTGAATCTTCACGATTTGCGCCAACGCATTGGCATGGTGACACAAGAGGTGCAGCTATTTCAGGCCACTTTGCGCGAGAACGTGACGCTCTTCAATTCCCAAATTCATGATCGGCAGATTCTGGATGTGTTTGACGAGTTAGGTCTATCAGAATGGTTTCAGGCCCAGCCCAATGGTCTGGACACACGGTTAGCCGCAAACGGCAGCGGATTCTCCGCTGGCGAGGCGCAACTGTTGACCTTTGTTCGTGTCTTCTTGAAGGATCCTGGTCTGGTGATCCTCGACGAAGCCTCATCACGTTTGGATCCGGCTACGGAGCAATTGCTTGAACGCGCCATCGACCGCCTGTTGCAAAATCGAACGAGCATCATGATTGCCCACCGATTGGGAACGGTCCAACGTGCCGACGAAATCATGGTTTTACACGAAGGACGCATCCACGAGCATGGTCCACGGGAACAACTGGCCAACGATCCAGATTCACATTTTGCCCATTTACTCCAAACAGGTCTGGAGGGAACAGGATGAACAAAGCAACCATCTCAACGCCCAAATTCATGTGGAAACAGGTTCGAATACGCTTCTGGCAGTTGTTACTTTTCAGCTTGGGCACAGTTGGCTTCGACCTTTTGTATCTTGTACCGGGTTTGCTCCAAAAGCGCATCTTCGACACATTGACCGGTAGTGCCCCTGCAACGGAGAGCGTGTGGACTCTACTGGCATTTATGCTGACGGTGGAAATCGTACGCGTGTTCGCGCGCTACGGAACGCGCGTTGGCAACCTCCTCTTTCAAGAACCGCTGCGAGCACTATTGCAGCAGAATGTCATGGTCAGCATCTTCAAGCGGCCGGGGGCACAGGGATTGCCCGTCACAACAGGTGAGGCGATTAGCCGCTTTGGTGATGATGTTGGTGAAGTGACTGACTTCCCGATGTGGTATCCCCACATGCTGGGACGCTTTGCCTTTGCACTGGTCGCTTGTATCATCATGTGGCGCATCCATCCGTGGATTACGCTTCTCGCGGTGCTTCCCGGCATCAGTGCCCTGGCGATCACAAAGATAGCCTGGCCTCGCCTCCGCGTCGCCTACAACAACAGCAGTCGGGCACGTGATGCTGTCCAAGGTTTCTTGGGCGAAATTTTTGGTGCAGTGCAGGCGCTCAAGATTGCCGATGCTGAAGAAGATGCCATCAGTCATCTACACAGGCGCAATGAAGAGCGACGCAAGGCCGAAATCAAAACCAAGCTACTCCACACGCTCTGTGAATCTGCTGGCGAACAGGGGACGCAGATAGGGATTGGTCTGACACTGTTGCTGGCGGGTAGCGCAATTCGCAACGGCACGTTTACGGTGGGTGATTTTGCGCTCTTTATGTACTACATTTGGATGGTGGCCGATCTCTTTACCAATCTGGGAGCATTCATCGGTGACTACCAGACTCAAACCGTTTCTATTCAGCGCTTGGAAGAATTAGCGCAGGAAAAGGCGGAGAAGAGTCTGTTGGTCAAACGTCCAATCTATCTCAACAGTGAGCCGCCGGCGCTGCGCCATATCCAAATAAGTGCTGAAATGCAGTTACAAACGCTCCACGTTTCTGACCTGACCTTTCATTACCCCGGCACAGAGCAGGGGATCACAAATATCAATCTGCGAATTCGCCCGGGAACATTCACGGTCATTACTGGTCGCGTGGGGGCCGGCAAAAGCACGTTGTTGCGCACATTGCTCGGTTTGGTGCCATTGGAAAAGGGTGAAATCCGCTGGAATGACCAACTTATAGCCGATCCGGCAAGCTTCTTAGTACCGCCTCGTTGCGCGTATACACCCCAGGTGCCGCGCCTGTTTAGTGAGCCGTTACGAGACAATATTCTCATGGGCTTGCCAGAGGAAGACAATGATGGAAGGCGGCTTGATCGGGCCATTCATTCGGCAATTTTAGAACAAGATATCACCGAATTAGCCAATGGATTGGCCACAATTGTTGGTCCACGTGGCGTCAAGCTATCTGGTGGTCAAGTACAGCGCACAGCGGCGGCACGCATGTTTGTCCGCAATGCCGAATTGCTCGTCTTTGACGATTTGTCCAGCGCGTTGGATGTGGAGACGGAGCGCCTCCTTTGGGAACGTCTTTTCACAGGCAAAGATGGTGCGGTTCCAACCTGTCTAGTTGTTTCGCATCGTCGAGCAGCATTGCGGCGTGCTGACGACATTCTGGTCTTGAAAGATGGAGAAGTTTGTGCAGAGGGGTCACTGAATGATTTGTTGAGGTGCAGTACGGAGATGCGTCATTTGTGGGAAAGTCAGTCGTAATAAGATGGTATCACTCTATCACATATCGTAGGCGGTACTTTGCCATCTTTGGATCTTTACGTACACGTTCATCGATATGGAGACAGGCGGCACCGACCACCTCTGCGCCGAGCCGTTCCACCAATTGTATTGCAGCACGCAACTGTCCCCCTGTCTCCGACCAATCATCGACCACCAATACCCGATCTGATTTTGTCACGGCGTCACTCGTTATCTCGAGCTGTTTCTCAAGACCGCTAAAGTCGACACAGACGATTGTCTCTGATGACCAGTCGATTCGACCACCTTTGCGAATCATCACCAGACCCGCTCGCAATCGATGTGCGATGCCACCGCCGAGCGGAAAGCCTCCAGCATCCACTGTCGCCACATGCGTAATCTTCTCATCGATAAATGGCGATGCCAGGTCTTCGATCAGTCTTGCAAAGACGTCAGGTTGAGAAAGCAAATGTGTCAAATCCGAACGTGCATTACCTGGCCAGTTGCGGATGTATTCATTGTAGCCTGGTGTTATGATTGTATCTGCCATGATTTTTGTTCTTAATTGACTTGAGCTGAATGAAATCTTCAGTTAAACTCGACAGTGTGTCCCAAAGTGCGTAAATGGAGACCGCTCAGTCAGAGAGCCTGCTCCATTTACACACTTTGTGGTACACACCCTTAATCAACCTCAGTCACTGGTGGCACCAACACCAACTTCCCCACATGTTTCTTCTCCAAAAAATCCATTTGTGCCTGATGAATTTCCTCCAATGGATAAGTTCCTGCCACTAAAGGACGGATTTCATTGTTCTCCACATAGCGGATCAGATCTGGAAAAACATTGGTCTCCGTCACCGTCGAGCCAATCAAGCTCCAATCGTTGAGATAAAGATGGCTCAGATCGATCTCCGCCGTCTTTCCACCGATGGCGCCAGAAGTGACGTAACGACCCCGACGGGCCAATACGTTCATCAATTGCTGAAAGACAGGTCCACCAACCACGTCTGCTGCCACGTTGACCTTAGCAGAGCCAGTAACAGAGCGAATGACCTCTTCCCAATTATCCAATCCTCTACAGATAAGAGCATCAGGACCAATTGCCTGAACCTGCTCTGCTTTGGACTCATTTGTGAGTGCAATCACCGTGGCCTCGCGGCGTTTGGCTAATTGGATGAGAGCGGATCCAACGCCACCGGATGCTCCCGTCACGAGCACACTATCGTCGGTCGAAACCCGCGCCCGATTCAGCATATTTTCTGCGGTGGTATAGGCGCAAGAGAGCGTGGCCAACTCGGCATCGCTCCAGTCGGACTGAATGCGTCCTAGATTGGTAATGGGCAGAGCGACGTATTGGGCAAAACCGCCATCACATTCACTCCCTATGTAGCCCGTTTTTTCCAAATTGAGCGGTTCATCCCAATCACGCAGCCACGGATCATTGATCACGCGAGTTCCGAGCCACTCATCTGGCACACCTGCTCCCGTTGCAACCACATGTCCACATATATCTGCTCCCTGAATGCGAGGAAATTGGATCGTTCCACTCCAGCCGCCAGCCGATTCATGCGCAACATCGTGGAACCCTCTGACGCCGCTTTCGTTTGTACCGGTGGCCACATTGTCATTGTACCAGCCAATGCGGGTGTTAATGTCCGTATTATTGACACCACAGGCTGCCACACGAATCATTACTTCACCCAGTTGCGGCTGCGGTACAGGGTAATCATTCCGGATTTCAAGTTTATCAAGGCCACCATACCCTGTTAAAACGGCCGCGATCATTGTGTTGGGGAGCGTCATGTTCATCCTTATTTTACATAATCCAACTATAGTTGGAATGATCGTCTTAGGTTTTGTAAAAGAATAACTCCAACATAGATTCTTCGTTTCACTCGAGAACGTAGAGCCAGTTACGGAAGAAAATCCGATCCTTTTCCTGTTCAAAAAGATCAGCCTGGATATAATAACGTGGATGTAACGCTCGTTCAATTACGTGTACATTATCAGACATCCCACACTCTCCTTCTCTCTAAGAGGGTGTTTTAAAAGTCATTCTGAGGAGGCTTTGAGACGAAGAATCCATGGTTCCAAGCGCAAAAAGAAGATTCTTCGCTCCGTTCCTCCGCTCAGAATGACACGCTTTGGCACTTTTAAAACACCCTCTAAAGTGGAACAGAACCATCTCGGAAGAGGTCATACGAACTCAATTATTGAGCCAATCCAATTTTTAAAAAATCCACAGATTGCGGGATTGCCTGGATTTTTCTCTTCTAATCCTGTAAATCCTGTTTATCTGTGGATCCTTTATTTTTTGGAATCGCCTCAGATGGGCTGGATCATCTGACCAGAAATGAGTGTGGACGGATTGCCGTCTATGCCAACTGGGATATCTCCATTGAGCGTCACACGATAGAATTGGCGATCAAAATCTGTGGCATAGATATCAGACGGTGCTAAGTGTGCCGTGGTGCGATTGTCCCAAAAGGCAACGCTACCTGGTTCCCACTTAAAGCGCACAGTATATTCTGGGCGCACGGAATGTTCCCACAGCATTTCGAGCAACGCCTGGCTTTCGCTTGGTGTCAACCCGACAATCGACTTGACAAAGTTGGGGCTCACATAGAGCACCCGCTCGTCTGTTTCTGGGTGGACTCTGACCAGGGGGTGTTCGGCAATGAGATTGTTTTGGCTCAGTTTCTCATGATACTCGTTCGCCTCCGATCCTTTGATAGGATTGTTATAGCGATGGATTGCTCGCAACTGATCCAGAAAGCCACGCATTGTTGGCGACAGATCAGTATAGGCGACGGCAAGATTGGTCCACTGGGTATCACCGCCATAAGGGGGTACGGTGACACCACGCAGAATGGAGGCAAAGGGAGGATTGACTGCCGCCGTGATGTCAGCGTGCCAACCGGTCCAACTACGCTTGATACCTGGTTTTCCCTGATTGGCGGTGCGATGTTTGGCGATGGAATAGACCTCTGGATACTCTGCATCGCTCCCAAACACAACATGGCCCGGGGTGGGTTCACCAAATTGTTGCGCAAATTGCACATGCTGTTCATGCGAAAGAAATTGTTCGCGAAAGAAGACCACTTTCCATTTCAATAGAGCAGCCCGAATGTCGGCAATTTCCTTGTCGGTCAGTGGTTGCGTGAGATCTACGCCGCCAATTTCGGCTCCAATGTGGATCGACAGGGGCGTAACACTCATTTGATCTTGCTGGTTCATCACCGAGCTTTTCTCCTCTGGATTTCTCCTAAAGCACTGGAATCGAAAGAACCAGCTAATCGTAGGTTCCATCGGAGATGGGCCATTCGACAAAAAGCCTATGGCAAATGCTGTTGTACCAGATCGATTAGCTGATTCCATTTGTACTTTACTTTCTGGTAAAGGCTTGAGTGACAAAGGGCAAACCGAAAGGGGCGGAAAAAAGAATCCACCCTGAAAAAACGGGATAAAATGTAAAAATAGTGCTCGGCTAGTTTAAGCAGCGGCATTGAGGCGGCGATGAGCGAGAACGCCTTTAGGGAAATGGTGTGAAACCGAGGCCTTTTTCCGAAAGTCAGGGTCGAGTTGGTCAGGAGTTGGAAAAAGAGCACTCGAGAGAACACGGCGCAGCCTGCCGGGAGTGGATTGAGGCTCTCGATCCCAGTAGCCAGTCGGTATGGGAGGAAGAGAAGCGGCTAAATGGGAAAGAAGATTGCCAGCCAGCAGCCCCAGTTCAGGTAAGCGGAAACAAGCCTCATCGGCATGAACAAATTGACGATGTAAGCCAATCATCTGCTTGGAAGCCAAGGGGGGAGGTTCAACAGGCCAGCGTTCCAGGTAGACAAGATAAATGGTTTCAGGCTGCAAAGTCATAACGGTCGCCAAAACCAAAGGTGTGTTGTAGGCCGGATCCTGAATGACGTAAATCGAGTAGGTACGGTTGGCTGTATCCACCTTGGTTGTTCTGGGGACGAGATTGTGCCATGCTTGATAGCAAATCAGGCGACCACTATAGAGAAAGCGACCAGACGAGTCCGGAGTTGTAGCCTCGAGTCGCTTTCCTTATAGCTGCGAGAGCGGTCGCACAATATCACCATATTCAGGTGGTCTGCCTTTTTCTTTGCGTTTGGGGAACTCATTGCGGCGCACTGTGCAGTTAATCGCTTCCCGCAGGACAAATCGGTCTATGCCGCTTTCTAGCATTTCTCTGATTGTAAACCCGGCATCGACCACCGCCACTTCGTCTGACTCCAGTGATTTCTTCGTCTCTGTCAGCAGCTTTTTCCGAAACTCACTTTCCTTTGTTCCAACCGTGCATCTCATGATTGCCTTGAGCAGTGGCACTCGCTTCCCGCCTATCTCCCCCGAGCTTATCATCACTCCAAAGATGAGCGCGGGCAATGCCCGACGAGCCGTTGAGTTATAGAGTCGGTTCACTTTCCCTTGCAGCTTCGGTCGCCAGAACCCTGTGATATCTATGCTTTTCACTCGGTACCCTTCTAACTTTTTTGCCTCCCATTCCCCCTTTCCACTTCTTCTTGCCACGACCCCAGCAGACTTGTGATATCCCATGATCCATATCGAAAGCTCCACCAGCTTCGCCGGAGCTCCTCATCTTCAAACCCGCTTTCTTTCAATGCGCTATGGATTGCTCCTCGACTTTTCAGAAACGACCCATTCAGCATTGCCCACATCAGACGCATTACATTTACGTTTGTTCCCATCGGCGTTACTTGCAATACATTCATCAGTACTGCTATAGTTATTTCTGGCGCGGTTAGCATTCCTTCCTCCTTTTTGGGTTCTCTACCTTTAGGATGAACTGCTAACCGCTTTTTGTCACATTTCTCACCTCATCTCTTTTCTTTTACCAGAAAGTAAAGTTAATACAGGTCTCGTCAAAGCTCATCCGGATAAATTGACCGGCAAAAAAAATCCGACTGCCCATGACGGCAATGTCACGCACACCATGCGTTACCGAGCCTATCGAGCTACGACAAACAAAAGAATAGGGTTGCTGGCCTAGACGATGCCACCTTGCTCCATCCCAACGTGCAACATACATAGAGCTGACAGTGCCCGCGCTGGTAAATTTGCCACCCGCATAGAGCCAGCCATTGTGAACAAACAACACATGTACATCATCATTGGTACCACTCCCCAACGGGGACCACGTTTCCTCCACCTTGTTCCACACGGCAATGCTCTTGGCGCTAATTCCTCCAGCCTGTGAAAAATCGCCACCCACATAAACATTATCCCCATCGACAGCAATTGTACGAACACGCCCATTGACGCCGTCCCCCAATGCTGACCAGGTCTCGCCATCCCACATGGCGATATGGGAAACAGGTAAACCACCTACACGCCTGATAAAGCCACCCACAAATAGCTGGTTTTGTGCATCACGTGCCGCAGCATGGACGGTCCCCGCGATGGTCTGATTGGCAACGCCCTGCCCGAAGGCGCGCCAGCCAGGATCATTGAATTGGGCAATGTTGTATGTATAGAGCCCGCCCGATTTTTCAAAATTTCCGCCAAGGTAGACACCTCTGCCCGGGCGTGCAGCCACAGTAAAAACGGGGCCATCTGTTCCGCCAAGAAGGTTCCATTCGTTACCATCCCATGCGGCAATGTTGTGTGCACCAACATTGCCTACAGAGTTAAAATCACCACCGGCATAGATTTTGCCGTTGTTCCTCGACAGACTATAGACTCTGCCCAGAAATTCATCATCGATTAATGCTCCTGTGTCCAGCGAGTGCCACTGAGCGCCGTCCCATCTCGCCACTGAGTTAGCAACTCGACCGCCAGCGCGCTGAAAATAACCACCCACATAGACATCCCCATCGTTCACGGAATCATCGACCATGATGGTGTAGACCGTCGTTCCATCAAAGTTGCTCTCCACCCCTTGCCCCAATGGGGACCACGCTGCGCCATCCCACGTGGCAATCCCATTTGCATTCAACGCCCCCACCTGTGTAAAGTCGCCACCTACATAGAGTGTCCCATCGTGAAATAGCAACACTTCTACCTCTGCATCCGTCCCACCGCCAACCGCGGACCAACGAGCGCCGTCCCACATGGCAAGATTCTGGGCCCGTACGCCATCCACACTGGCAAACTGACCACCAATATAGACATTGTTCCCATCTACAGCAATCGTGTTGACCCACTCTGGCTTGTTGCGGTCATCCACAGCTACACCCATAGTCTGACTGTTGCCCAACGCGGTCCATTGCGCGCCATCCCACATCGCAATGCCATTGACGGTTTTGTTGGCCGCTTTTGTAAACTGGCCACCAACATAGACTCGATTGCCTTCCACAGCAACAGCAAAGGCGCGCTCATCCAGCCCCTCCCCTAAAGCGTGCCAGCGTCGCCCATCCCATCGCCCCACATAATTGGCCTCATGCTGGCTGCCAGTGGTAAAACGACCGACGGCATATAGGTCGTCTCCATCTCTGGTCAGCGCGCTCACAAAGGCCAAATTCGTCAGCGTATCTCACTCCATACCGGGCAATGTAAAGCGCTCATCCCAGGTACCCTCACCGCCTTGAGCCAGCGGTGCGCCGAGTACTGCTTTTTGAGATGTATTGGTCACAATTTGTAACAATAAGAACAGTAAAAAGAGAATGGGTAGCAAAGTACGGTAGATATACATAGGTATCAAATCCATATCGTTATTCTCGACTTGTATCACGCAATACGCAACACGTATGTCCCTTGAGCCATAATTCTTTGGAATAGCCTCGCTTTGTGGCCTGATCAGTATACGCAACAAATATGACCATCTTGTGAAAAACTCGTGAAGATATTTGCCCAGTAAGTGATGCATCTCGCAAATTTCAATCGACAATTGACAGATTCGAACAGTCTATTATACTGAATTTTAACAGATATCCACAATTGAAGAGTCATCAATGAATAACAGCCGCCCCAATATTCTGATCATCCAAGCCGACCAGCATCGTTTTGACTGCATTGGTGGGGGTGGTTCATTTTAGGCGGACAATTAGGTTTACATTTTTGCAAAGAGAAAAGATGTTTATATTTTCTACTTTGAGCCATGCTCAGGCAGAAAATGACCTCATATAGATTTTTATCTATGTATCAAAAGTGTAAACCTAATTCTGAACCACCCCCATTGGTGCCTATGGAAACGCAGATGTACAGACACCTTATATCGACGGTCTTGCTGCCAATGGGATTCGCTACACGAATAGCTTTTGCCCCTATCCCGTCTGTACGCCCTCCCGTTATTCGTTTTTGACCAGTCTTTACGTACGCCAACATCTGGCGGGTAGCAACTATGCCACGTTACCGGCTGGCTTACCGACCTTTCCGCGTGAATTGCAGAAGGCAGGCTATCGCACCAAAGCTGTGGGCAAAATGCACTTTACCCCTACCTATTTGGATGTGGGTTTCGATGAGATGGTGCTGGCTGAACAGAATGGTCCAGGCCGTTATGAAGATGACTACCATCGTTGGTTGCGTTCAGAGGGATTGGCAGATACCATTGATCTGATTGATCAGGAGCGCCAATATCGTCAGAATGCGCCAGAGGAATATTGGTGTTCTTTCGGTGCAATGGAATCGAACTTGGATGAAGCTCATCATTCAACCACTTGGATCGGTGATCGGGCCGTCGAAGCGCTGCAATCCTGGGATGTCAATCAACCAAACTTGCTGATGGCAAGCTTTATTAAGCCTCATCATCCCTTTGATCCGCCCGCGCCCTGGAGCGAAATGTATGATCCCAATGTGCTGACGTTGCTACCAGGATGGATCTGCGAACCTCTGCCACAGGATCTCGCCTACCATCCTGGCTATTTCTCATACGAAGCAATGACCGAAGCCCAACTACGTCAGGGAATGGCTTATTATTACGCCACAATCTCACAGATCGACCACCATGTTGGGCGTATGATTGCGACACTAAAAGCGCGCGGCCTTTATGAGAATACGCTAATCGTCTACAACAGCGATCATGGGGAGTACCTGGGTTTTCACCATCTCTTGCTCAAAGGGAACTACATGTACGATCCACTGATCAAGGTGCCGCTCATTGTAAAATACCCCGGTCAGATTCAGGTAGATCAGGTGAGCAATCGATTCGTCAACAGTACGGACCTGGGACCAACAATGCTCAATTGCGCAGACTGCGAGATTCCAAAGACCTTTGCCGGTATGGATCTGCTCGATGAGAGTCAACAAAGAGATGTCGTCTTTGCCGAAGCAGGGCGAGGCTCCGAATACATGGTGCGTACACAGACGCGTAAGCTACTTCTTTGCGCCAATCCGGAACAATCACAATTTTTCGATTTGGCAGCAGATCCACTGGAAATGGTCAATCTTTATGACGAGCCAGCTTACCAAGATGAGATTCTTGCTTTACGTCAGAGTCTACTAAATTGGGTCCTCTTTGAACAACCGAGTCCGGTTCATGTAGACGAAGAGGCTAACGTTATTGCGGGGGATAATGTATTACGATCCGATGATGGTAAACATAGTTTAAACATCAACGAAACAATGAACTATTTTGAAGCTAAAATGAAGTCTTGACAATCCAATTTCCATAAGCTACACCGCCTCATCTGATACTTATCAGCCAGAAATCTCAGAATCGTAAATTGGATTCATACATGGCTAGCTTCAATGTAAGATTAGAAGACTTTGATCCACAGCTCATAGTAGAATATGCAATCACGGAAAACGACTTAACTAATGTTTACACGTATCTGCAAGCAATGCAATCTCATCTTGATATAGGAACATGGGATGATATTCAGACTGGTGATTGGGACGATCTTTTTGAGACGAATCTACCTTTTGTCGCGCCTTCAGAAGAGGAAATTTTCGAGGCGGAAAAACTATTAGCCAAGCTACGTAGACAAGGGAAGACGTAAAATGAAAGTCAAATATCGCATCCTTCAAGAGATAAAACAAGATGGTGAATGGGAAACAGTTGGAGCGATTACATACTGGGAATCAGAGCCTCCACATATGAGGCTTCAAGGAAGCGTTCAGCATACAGTCAGCACAGCAATTTGGTCCATAATCATGCAACGCGTCAAAGAGCAAAAGCTAACGCTTGAAAATTATCATACAGCTTTTGGTGAATATGCTCATAACTATCGTTTGCTTCCTGAAATTTGCATCGTTGAAGGTGAAAGTGCTGCTGCAATCCGCAAAATTCTCCGCAACAAATACGTATATAGCTCAACACCAGAAACGGTCCCCATTCAGGCGCAATTGCCTGAATCTACTATTAATTGTAAAAGATGACGTCTATTGGTATGTTTAATCGGACAATACCATATGAATCAGCCCAACATCCTTCTGATCACCACCGACCAACAACGCTTTGACGCTGCTGGCTACGCGGCCCCATCCTTTATGCGTACGCCTCACTTTGACCATCTCTGTCGTGAAGGAATCACCTTTCGCCGAGCCTATGCTGACTGTCCCATCTGTGTGCCGTCGCGCATGTCAATCATGACGGGCAAGTACGTAGTCAATCACGGGATGCCAGGCAATGGGCCATCGTCCAGAGCGATTCCAAGTAACGAGAATACGTTGCCCAGTTGCTTGAATGCGTTGGGCTATCAGACTGCCGCAATTGGCAAGATGCACTTCACGCCTCAGCGCGCTCGTCATGGATTTCAAGAGATGATCTTGCCCGAAGATTACTATCGTCACATGGGCAGAATGGGCTATGACGTGCAGCCGATGCGGCACGGTCTTGGTCAGAATGAACTCTATCCTGGGATGGCGACTGTCCCTGAAAGCCAGACGCTGACGGCATGGACAGCCGAACAGTGTGTCGAGTACATCCGTGAACGACGTGACCCCACTCTGCCTTTCTTCCTCTGGAGTTCCTTCTCCAAGCCTCACCCACCACTTGATCCACCAGAACCCTACTACTCCATGTATCGCAACTGTCCCATTCCAGAGCCATTCTTTGGTGACTGGAGCGAAGGAGAGGATTGTCCCTATGCCTTTTGATTACTACGCGAAAAACAATCGTTTGATCTCGTACCACCGGAGATCATTATCGACAGCCAAGATCTGACGGCGTTGGTTCGTGGCGAATTGACCCAGCCACGCCAATATCTAGAGGCGATGAATGGCTCAGTGGAGGCACCTGGTTATTGTGGGATTACTGACGGTCAGTGGAAGTACATCTGGTATCCCGTGGGCGGCAAGGAACAGCTCTTTGATCTGGCATCCGATCCTCACGAGTTGGTCAATTTGGCCGGCCAGGCGAAACATGCGGTCAGGCAGGAAAAGCTGAAGCAAGAACTCATTCATCGCCATACAGAACGCAACTCGCCGGCCGTAAAAGATGGTGCATGGGTGGAACATCCAGAGCCAGATGAATCGGTTGCGGATCGACGCAATCAGAGTTGGCCAGGTTATCACACCGAGTATTATGATGTCGATGTGCGACACTAATGGATTATCGATAAACTTCCTGTTTCTGGCCTTAATCATTGTTTCGTCCAAATGGCAAGACTAGTTGTTGGTGAGGCTGAGCAAACAAGCTGTTTGCGTTACGACAGATCTGTAGAACAAACAGCCTGTAAATGGTCGTAGGACTTTACCCCGATCTAGTCACGAAGTCTTACCCCACCTGCTCGAGAGCTTCAAGTCGGTGCGACGAGAACTGACCTGAACAAGCCCGTATTTAGTCGAGCAATTTATGGTACGAATCCTAGTTGCTCACTACCTTACTCTGAAAGGGGGGTAAGACTTTGTGACCAAAAGGGGGGAAAGTCCTACGACTTTCTACAGCCTGTTTGTTCATGCTCTTCGACGGAACAGGTACCTTGTTTCGAATGCAGTTGGTTGACCGGTTGGCTCGCAGACCCGCTTCTTTGCTCAGCTTGGATGATTCTAGGTAGACGAAGCATGCGCAAACAAGCTGTTTGCGCTACGACAGATCTGTAGAATAAACAGCCTCAGTAGATCCAAATTTGGCGTTTTTGGCGATTTTCAGTCGAGATTGCAGGGATTTTGGAGTCATTTATTCAGATTTCGGTTACAGAAAACAACCTATTTCATATCTGAAAATCGCCCAAATCTAACGCAAAAACTAGATATCGACCGGCAAATTTGTATTTATGTCAACTGTTTAGCCAGAATTCTCTCTCAAAACCTGAAATTTGGATCTACTGAGCCTGTTTGTTCATGCTCTTCGACGGAACAGGTACCTTGTTCCGAATGCAGTCGGTTGACTGATTGGCTCGCAGATCCGCTTCTTTGCTCAGCTTGGATGATTCTAGGTAGACGAAGCATGCGCAAACAAGCTGTTTGCGCTACGACAGATCTATAGAATAAACAGTCCGTAGAAAGATCTACGACCTTTTACGGACTGTTTGTTCTTCAATGAAGGGAGTGAAGGAATTGAAGAAGAGCCAGACATTCCTTCCTTTCGCGGTTTTATTTTGGTTCTCTGCTACTTGAATCCAGCGTACAGCCTCCCTACGGGTTTGGGATCACATTGTTCCAATTGACTCGGCAAATTCCGTGATTGAGCATATTCATCCGGATGGTTCCCAAATAGCTGTCACAACTGTTCTCCTCACTACATTGCTTGTCGGCACTGGTGTTAATCGAGAAGACCAAGTCTACTCCGTCTGGCAGATTTTGGCGAATGCCTGTTGCACCATAGGCGCAGGTTGTGCGATGCAAGCCACTCCAATAACCAGCGGCGAGGTCATCCTCCAAACTGATGGAACTTTCTGCGCCAGGGAAGAGCATCTGTAAGCCAAACTGATAGTCGTCACCATCATCGTTCTTGGCCGCCTTTAAGACCACCGCCCCAATGCCAGGTATGCTAACCAGGACTTCGTTGAGAATCGTCCCATAGCCGAGATCATTGACGGCCAGACGACGGTTGGCCTGATACTGCACAAAGAACGATGTGTAGAGTTGATAGTCGCTGCTGCTATAGTTGTAGACCTCCATCATCCCGCTATCGGCCCGCCCAAGGACGATATCATCCTTATCGATGGTGCCGATCACGTTGCCAACAGCAAAACCATCTCCAGCACTGTAGCCTACGTTCGCACTGAGGATCGGTGTGCCGCTCCCGTTGGCCAAGAGTTCACTCGCAGAATAGATGTCGATCTGCCCGGTGGCGGCTCGGGCAATATAAAGTTCATGCGTGCCATTGCCGCCAACATCACCCACTCCCAGCTTATCCCCTTCAGCAAAATTCAGATTCAACACGGCAATGGGCGGTACGTTGCCATTGATCGCGATGGGCCACGCTGGATAGACACGCACTTGACCGCTACTCACATCGCCAACAATCACCTCATCATAGATAGTTGACTGCGAAAGGTCATCGACGATAAACGCATCGCCTGCGCCGAAGTCGATATCATAGGAACGTTGCTCGCCAGTCCAAGGCTTGTAGATGTCAACAACACCTGTCGCGGGCCGTGCAACATAGAACGAGTCGGGTACTCTATGGAAACCGTTTTGCCCGATAACAAAGACATCTCCCACTGCATAGCCGACATCGAGCGCCCCTGCTGGTTGCCCATCTGGATTGTACGTGATAATGCGACCTGTTGCGCTGTGGGCGATAAAGTAGCCAGGTTTTGTCTTCGTAAAGGTATCAGCCGCTGTTATGGGCAAGTAACCAGACTGCGCCGTGCGTGGCATATCCCAGTGAACCCTATCCATGTCAACGGGACCATATTGAATCGCTCTTCCCTTTGTTCCGCCCGCGGCACCATTGTGTGTACGGAATGAGTTCCAAACACCATCGCGCGGTTCGCCAATTGATGGCGTCTGATCGAGATCATTGCTGGAGTACGAATGGTTGTTTACCCAATAGCTGCTCAGATAGCGCAGAAAGACACCTGGTTCAAGCCCCAAATTACCCGATGCCCCTGCCCCTGAACTGGCACCAGCAAATTGAAAGGGCAGCTGTTGATTGGTCTGCCACGGCCACTGTAACGCCCCGTGTGGTTGAAGCGCTATTTTTGATTCGACCGCCGCCAACCAGTCACTGAAATCACAACTGTTACCGGTCCAAACACAATGTGGCCGCTTGCCATCATACCAGAACTGATCGTAGCTTGCGATAGACTCCTTCCAGGCTCGTAGCCGCGGTGTGCGGTGGTCATAGCCAGGCAGATTGACGACGCGCTGTGGGTTAAAGGCTCCACGGTTCGCGCTGGTCTCGATGCCCAACGTGTTGGCGAAAAAGAGATCCAATCCCGACCCTTCATGGGTGGCTGGGTATCCCTGCTTGGCAGCGAAGCGACCAACCAAATGCTCCACAATAAAACCGCTCAACGAAGCGCTTGTGTTGGAATATTTGGATTTGCCTACTGGATAGGGCAGACAACGTCCAGCAACCAATATAAAGGTCTCCTCAATGGTCGATGGCGGTACCACATAAACCGTGGCTCCACCATAACCAAGTAGGTTTTTGCCATTGTCTACGGTGCTGTTGCCAAACTCGGCGCGTAGTTGTGCTTCTTGTTGTGCAAACGCGTTCTGATTGTTGAGGTTGCGCAACAGATGCAAATTTTCCATCCGAGTCGTCAGGCCCGGCGCACTCTTTGGCAGACCGGTGCGATGTCCGAGAATATGCCCAACCGTCATCTGTCGCCACTCAGGTTCAGCATATTGGGTTAGGGCAGGGCAAAGCTCCACACCATCCTTCGTCACTGCTGGCAACAGAACGGGCGGCTCAACGTCACCATTGTAGATGGCATGAACTTTGGTCGGCATCAGCAACTCTGGCAGGTCAAAGCCCGTCAGACGCATGCGCTCAATATCGTTTTCTTTCCAAACAGAATCAGGATTCTTTAATCCGGTGGCGCCACCTCGTCTGGTCAGATGGCCTTGATCCAACTCCCAAACGATTGCTTTCAGGAAATTCTCTTGCGTCCGCACAGCAACGGCTGCCCGTTGACCGGATAGTGCCTGCACGGCCAGTGCCGAAACACCACCAGCACTATCTTCATGGATCAAGGTAAAGCCACCATCGTCTGCCAGGTTCCAGGTCGCCAACTTGAGAGTCCCGTTGGCGGTCAGGCGCATAATCCCCATGACCTGATCAAGCCCGACCATCGTCAGATCGAGATCGAGTACAGGATCTGCCGTGATATCTTTCAGTCGGGTGATTGGCCCGTGTCCATTAATCTTCCAGCTAATCAGTTTCAGTTCACCTTCCGCGGTGCGGACACCCGTGATCAGGCGATTGGTCCCAAAAGCAGCCAGATCCAGAGCCGAGGTGATCCCAGCAGCAGCGCTTCCCACTTGGACCATTTCGCCGTTCTCTGGAACATCATAGGTTCGCAGCGCCAGTTTGCCCGCTCCATCGGCATAGCCAAGGGCCAGCCGCGAACCCGTTGCGCCGGAGACATCCGCTAGCGATAACATTCTTGCTCGCGCATCGGCGTGTGTCAGGTACCCGACGAGCTGCACAGAATCACCATCGGTCTGCTGCAAAACATAGAGGTGCACGCCACCATGAGTCGTGCGTATGCCGATGACAAAGCGGTTTGCTCCAATCAGATTGGCGCGCAAGGCCAGCAGCTCCACATCGACAACATTCTCTTGGATAAAACCAGCCGCCCCCAATGTTCCAGTAGTGAGCTGCGCCAGTTGCGAACCATTGTTATCCTGAATCGTCCAAAGTCCAAAACGCGCTCTGTTTTCATGATCGCGGACGGCGAGAACGATGTTCCCATTGGACAATGTCGCTAGAGCGAGGTCGCGGACAACGTTTTCGACACCAAAATTCGTCAGGTCAAAATCATCTACATCACCTGCGATTAACTCACCCTTGGCGTCTATGTCCCACACGGCCAACCGTACCTGGCCAGGATGGCGACGCTGGGCAGTCACAAAGCGAGATTCGGTAATTGCCGTCACCGCCAAATCAGGGTCATGATCGGCCAGTCGCTCTTTCAACACGTAACGCAGTGTGGCAAAGCTGATAGGCTTGTTGGCGCTGCCATAGCGGAAAGGCGTTTTGTGATCAATTGGCTCAGCAAGCGGTTTGCTCTCGTCATCGCCACAATAATCATGCCAATTGGCGGCAGCCCGTCCAGCTTCCCGACCAAAACCATAGACAGCCAGCGGATACCCGTAACGCGAGATCCCCAGACTGGCCGCCCCGATACAGCGTTGGCGCATATAGCGGGCCACATTGTTCAGCACTGGTTGCATCCTGGGATCACCATGACCCGTGATGGGTATTCCTCCCGCACCGATGATCACGACACTTTGGGTCGTCAAGCCCAAATTGGGATTGTTGAGCGGATTGATATTGACCTGCACCATCTGGACCTCGCTACCCTCTGGCAATGTTTCCGGAGCACGGTAACCGACCCGATACCCCTGGACGCTTTCTTGGCAACTCTGATCGCCGCTCAAGGAGAACAGACAGCCTGTTGACGCAAAGTCCGCTGCAGTCGCCGCACTAATTTGACTTTCATCCGAAGGCAGACCGAGCGTCCAAACGGCGGTGACTGGATGATTGGCCTCACCCTTGGCAATGAAGACGGTCGATGCGCCCGCTTCCACCGATTGTTCGATTCCGGACACCGCAACCGTGGGCAAAGGCGTCACCGCTTCGCAGCTATGGGTTGCCTCATTCAGAGCATAGCCTGCTTCACAGACATTGCAAGTCGCTCCCGCATACCCTGTGTCACATTGACAAGCCGCAAGACCGCCCACCAAGACAGATGTGCCGTGGTCGCTACACTGGGCATCGGTTAGACTTTCATCGGGTTCGCAGCGGTAGTCGCTGTCGGTGAATCCCTGGCCTTCGTCATCTTCAGCCGGGAAATTAGGCCAACCGTGGCGGATATGAACGGCATGTGTCCCTGGTGCGCAGACGCCATCTTGTGGATGGACTATCTCGCCTCGATCGGCATTGGGCAACGGTTGGCTGAGAGGGCCGGGTGTGCTGTTCAGGGTCGGAGTTGGTGTTACAGTCACCAGCGGGGTTGCCGTTGGGGTCGCTGTGGGTGTTACATTCTCCTTGTCACCTGTACCGCCCGTGCCGCCACCGTTAATCAATGGTAGATAGATGGTTTCGGTCATTTGAGATATCGTTGCGGATTGGTCACTCTTTTCCTGAGCGTAAATGGTGGTATTGTCAGCAACTAGCAAACTAGTTACGCACATAAAAAAGAATATTTTGATGAATAGGATAGGTTTTGTTTTTATGTTCATTAAGATATCCTTGTATGTATTGGATATGAAATTTATTTCGTGCTCATTTTGATGCGTGTGACAGGACGTCGATACGGAACCGCTGGCCGCGACTGGTGTTGCCAAACCCGACGGATAATTTTGGGATAGAAGAGAGTTGTTGGTGAATGAAGCATATTTTGTACATGGAAAAAAGCTTCTGCTATGGTTGCATCGTCAGCCATCGTGCGAATGACTGCATCGAAATAACGCTGTACAAGACGTTCCATGAAGCCCGTCTTGTGTTCAGAAGCTGTGACGGGCCAACGCAGATCCTGTCCAGTGGCGAGTTGCCAGGGTCCGGCAACGACTTTGGCCAGTTCTCGCTGAAAACGTTTGGCCAACCCGGATTGGTCTGTGACGGCATGACGGCGGCGGTGGGCACCCAGTACCTGTTGCACCGTTTTGGCTCCCAGCGCCGCAACCGTCATGCCCTGTCCATAAACAGGGTTCAATGCATAGACAGCATCACCAATGGCCAGCAAACCATCAAGATACCGGGGCAGTTGATCATATTTACGCAATCGATTCGCCGCACGTTGATAGCCATAAGGGGCGCTTAACGGTTCAGCGTTTGCGATAGCGGCATAGAAATCGGGCACAGGCAGGCTACGTGCAAATTGCAAAAAGCCCGCTTCGTCGGTAGGAGGATGGTCGCCATTGAGTCCGACCAGCGTCACCATCCAGCGCTCGCCCTCCTCATTTGCTTCAAACGGAATGATGAGGCCGCCACGGGATTGGGCGGGCGCTTCGGCCAAGTAGTACATCACCTTCCAGTCCGGTGCATGGGCCGGACGACGGTAGACACGAGTTGCATAGCCCGCTTTTGCATCGACAGTGATTTCCGCAGGTGGAGTGTAGCCCAGTTGCGCCAACCACTGGGGCATGGCAGAGTTGCGGCCACTGGCATCAACCACCAGCGATGCTGAAATGATTTTCAGTACATCCTGTGGCTGATGACGGTTGCGCACGCGGACAGCGGTCACATGAGTCTGTGCTGAATCGGTACAGATGCTGTCTAC
This sequence comes from Chloroflexi bacterium TSY, assembly GCA_019217005.1. The sequence goes on along the minus strand of JAHBNG010000033.1, from coordinate 13,764 downwards.
TACGTGTCCTTGCAGGAAGTCGACTTGTGGATAGCGCCGAAGCCGCTGATAAAGTTGATGCTCAATGAGGGCACGGCTACAACCGATAGGATTCAAGGCAGAGACAAAGGGCCGGAGTCGTTTGCCACCAAAGTAAAGTGCCGCTTCGCTGCCCATATTGGTCGGTATGGCACCATTCACGATCAGTTCATCTGTCAAACCCGGAAAAAATTCTTCCATGATCATTTGGCCACGGACGAGCAGCCCATGAGCGTGACGAGCTTGCGGCGCGCCCTTGCGAAAGGTAGGCGTCTCTGGCAGAATGTCTCGTTCTATTACCGTGACGTTCGCGAAAAAATTCGCTAATACACGGGCGGTTAAAAGACCCGCAATGCTGCCACCGATGACGATGGCGTGCTCAGTTTGATTTGTGTTTTTATATAGATGATTCATTAGTTTTGTTTCCGATTTTATCTTCAGTTATTCAGTCACCTGTCGCTGACGGTTGACCCAACTTAGTATAAAAATAGAATCCATTGCGCTCTTGATCTTGGGATATAATTTTGTCAACAACTTGATGATCTTCTTGAAATTGAGAAAATAATGGGAGATCCGATGGACAAAGAGCAGCGAGGAGAATTAGAGGACAATGACCGGATGGCAATTTGACAGACGAAATAGGTTGTAATACAATATGTCGTGTGACGACATATTGTATCATCTAACGTACTCTCAATGGACATGGCAGAGCTTGAAATTCGGACACGGATGAACACGGATTTATTCTGAGATGCTCCGTGTTCATCCGCGTCCTACGTTCTTGATCCTTGTCATCTTTAATAAAGTGAGGCAAAAAACTTCCACTTGGAGGTTCACAGAGATATTCATGTCAACAAATCTCCCATTAACCGAGGCAACGTTTTTTATCCTGCTGAGTCTCGCTCCCAAACCCAAACATGGTTATGCCATCATGAAGGACGTGGAAATTTTGAGCCAAGGACGAGTGGAGTTGAGTACTGGCACTCTGTATGGGGCATTGAAACGACTCTTGGCCCAGAAATGGATTGAGCGGGTGGAGGGTTCACCGCTAGAGACGCAAAGCGGTGCCGAATCGGCACGACAACGCAAGGCATATGCGTTAACAGAGTTGGGGCGTACGATGTTAAATGCTGAAGTCCGTCGGCTGGAGTTACTGGTCAGTGCGGCTCAATTGCCCACCCTGGAGGGTTTGTCATGAATCAATTCAAGCAAGTCGTCATTCGACTTCACGCTGCGTTTTTACAACTCTATCCCGCTCACTATCGCGCCGAGTTTGAGGATGAGATCGCCGAAACGTTTGCCGAGATGGTGGCGGATGCAAACAGTTATATGCTCTTATTTACTCTTTGTTGGCGTGAAATGCGTGATTGGCCCACATGTATGCTAAGGGAGCATTGGCTCTGGCTACAGCAATCCATTGCTCGCTATATTACTCGACAGCGATCCATTCAGCGCTCAAGACCGGGTATGCTGCCACAAGAAAAAATTGCGATCATGTCTCCCGCGATGGCTGTTCTGATTGAACGAAATCCGCTTGTTCATCGCCTGTTCGACTTATTGTTTGCAAGCTTTTGGCTTCTGTTGCTGTCGCCTCTCATTCCGATCATAATGGTGTTGATACGGTTGGATTCAGCAGGTCCAGTCATATACCGTCAACTCCGCATTGGTATAGATGGGCAATCTTATATCATATACAAGTTCCGTTCCATGACTGCGGAAAGTGGCGAGTCTAAACGCGACATCACAAGGGTCGGGAAAATCTTACGTAAATTTAGCGTGGATGAATTGCCTCAGCTCTTCAATATTCTCAAAGGGGAAATGAGCGTGATTGGGCCACGGCCCCATATGCCAAAGTAACTTATGGTCGTCTACGATATTCAAAACCTCACAAAAGTCTATCCCAGACAATCGAAACCAGCCAACAAAGGGATCAATTTACAGATTCAGGAAGGCGAGATATTTGGGCTGTTGGGAGACAATGGCGCAGGCAAGAGTACATTGGTACGCCAAATGGTCAATCTGCTGCAACCGACATCCGGATCTGTATCACTCTTTGGACAACGCGTAAACAACGATCCGCTTTTTGTGCCAAATCATGTGGGCTATATGCCTCAAGATGCTGAGGCGTTGAACAACCTGTCAGTGGGCGAAGTGCTCTACTTCACTGCACACCTGCGCGGCCTCAGCCGCAATGATGCGCGTCGGGAGCGAGATGCACTGTTGGCACTGTGGCAGATGGAAGCATTGCGCGATCAGTATAGTTTGCAGCTTTCGGGCGGTCAAAGACGGCTGCTTCGATTGGCCGTGGCGATGGCTGGGCTGCTGCCAGTACTCATTCTTGATGAACCAACCAATGATCTGGCTCCCCAAAGACGGAGGTTGGTCTGGGACATCTTGCGTCAAGTCAATGCCGAGCGCAATACGACAATTGTCTTCATCACCCATGATGCGATTGAAGCCGAGAAGATCATTCAGCGAGTGGGCATCCTGCGCGAAGGAGAGTTAGTCGCCGTGGGTCGGCCCAGTGAACTCAAAGCACAGGTGGATCAGAAATTGCGGTTGGAAATCCTTTGTGCGCCAGACAACGCCCCAGAACTTCTCACGAGGGTTGAGAGCCACGAATTACAACCTGGGCGTTGGCTGACCTGGATCGATCGTGAGGAGGTAGGTGCTGTCTTGAATCGATTGGATATGGCCCAAGTAGATGACTTCCGTCTCAATTCGGCAACGTTAGAGGATTTGTATGTCCATTACATTGACCAAACTCCCGCTTGATCAACGCCAAAAACATAACGCGCTGAGCCAGTTACTCGATCTGTTTTTGATGGAACTAACCAATCGCCGATGGTCGTGGCGTCACATGCTAATCTTTGGAGCCATATCCCCCTTGTTTGGTATTTTCATGTTTGGGACATTTGCGCGTGATTCTGGTCCCGAAGCATTGGCCTATATCTTGACGGGCAACATCGTTATGAGCCTGCTTTTTGGCACAATGAATAGCGTGGAGAGTCGAGTTGAGTGGCTGCGCTTTGCAGGTGGTCTGGAATTTTACGCAACGTTGCCTGTACAACGATATATGTTTGTGCTTGCAATGGTTGCGTCCTTTCTGCTCTTTTCGCTGCCCTCGGTCTTGGTACCCATTGTGGCTGGCACATTCTGGTTACAGATCCCCATTCAATTGACGCCGTGGCTCTTGTTGATCGTGCCCCTCTGTGCCGTACCCTTGGCGGGGGTCGGAGCACTCGTTGGCATTACCTGCCGCACACGTGCCGAAGGTGGCACCATCAGTACAGTGCTTACCTTTTTAATGACAAGCGTTGGACCCGTTATGATCCCGCCAGATCGCCTGCCAGACATTGTACTCTATCTGGGGCGACTAAGCCCTGCAACCTATGCGGCTTCTGCCCTGCGCCAAACGGTGATTGGACCACTCACCCCACAGCTTGTGATTGATGTAGCCGTCCTACTCGGAATGTCCTTCTTTTTTCTGTGGTTAGTTGGCAGAAAGATGAATTGGCAGCAGGCTTAATACCTATCCGAAAAGTGACTGTGAGCCCAACCTATTCCATGCAAAACGTATCGTCACAAAGCTTTTCGGATAGCACTTAGAGTTTACCCACCATTCAGCAATTTCTCTACTTCGCACTCCCAAGTACCTTCGATTCGTTGGCCATATTCTGTTTGACCACCTGTTGCTTGTTCTCCAGTCAGATGGATCATTTGCCAACGCTGCTCTGTGCTATAACTGTCCGGTATGTAGTCCGTGCGTAAAAAGTGAAAAGCCAGACCAGCTCGCTCTTGATCGGTGTTGTTGGCGCGTGTGCCGTGCGCCGTCCCATAGTTAAAGAAGATAGCGCCTCCTGCGGGCAGTTCTACGGCAACGGCTTGAGAATCATCCACTTTGGTATGAATATGGTGATCACTCTTTGGATCGCGCACATGCTCAAAGCGCTGTTTGTAGCTCCCCGGAACCACACGCAAGGTGCCATTGGCGAGTGTTGCGTCGTGCAGCGCAATCCACATACCGGTCGCTTTGGTGGGGTCGCTGATCTTGAAGTAGGCGTTATCGGTGTGCCAATCAGTGCCTGCCCCAGTGCGAGCGGGTTTCAGAAAAATCTGATCGAGTTGGCGTACAAACGGTGTCCCAATTAATTCACCAACGCAATGGATGATTTTGGGGTGAAATGGCATGGCGCGGAAGAGAGGACTTTTGTCGTTTAAGGGGATGATCTGATAGTTGATCTTGGTTGTGGAGTGGGTCTTTCCATCGCCATCAGTTGCAACATTGCGCCCCAATCCTTCCTGCTTGAACCGTTCGAGTTCGACCAGCATTGCGGTGGTTTCCTCTTGTCCAAAGAAATCGGGGATTGCAACATATCCTTCATCTTTGAATTGTTGGATCTGCTCGTCTGTTAAAGATTTTGTTTCGACAGACATTCTTGCCTCTCCTTAGTACTACTGTGCAGCAATATATTGTGAAACACAAAGGAAATTCGTTATATTTCTGGGCATATTGCTAACAAAACGCAAACAGAATGCAAAGGAAAAATGAGATAGACTGAAGAGCCAATAAAATGAAGCAGTCTTCGATGAAAGGAAATCAAGATGAAACTTGCTCAAGCAGTCAATCAATATGACTACAGCCAACTGGAAAGCCCGCCGCTGCTGGAACTGACAGAAGAGCAACTGGCGGCACTGGCCGACCAACTCCAGGAGTATCATGCCATATATAGTCCATACTTCAGCCATGTGGCTCAGAGAGAGCATGCGTACCACTACATGCGAGGCTTGTTAGACCCCGAAATCAAACGCAAATCGGCCGAGAACATCGCGCTGGCGACAGTAGGAGAATCGGGTGTACGCCCCCTGCAAAGCTTTGTGGGTCAGAGCCGCTGGAGCGGTGAAGCGATGCTGGCGGAACATACTCGACAGACAGGTGAGTTGTTGGGAGACGCAAATGGCGTCTTACTCCTGGATGGGAGCGACATTCCCAAGCAAGGAGAAGAGTCAGTGGGCGTCAAGCGGCAGCGGTGTGGCGAACTGGGCAAGATCGCCAACTGTCAAGCCGGAGTCTTCCTGGGATATAATAGCTCTCATGGCTATACCTTACTGAACTGTCGGTTGTATATCCCCCAAGAATGGTTTAGTGATGAGTATGCAGAGAAGCGGTACAAAACCGGTCTTCCCACTGACCTGACCTTCCAAACAAAAAATGAATTGGCTTGGTCCATGATTGAGCAGACGCACGCCCTGGGTGCGTTGCCCATCCGCTGGATCACTATGGATGAAGCCTTTGGCAAAGATACTCATCTGCTTGACTGCATTGATGGCCAAACCGCTTACAGCTACTTTGCTGAAGTGCCCAAAGAGACTCGTGTCTGGACCTCCAGCCCCCAGACCTATCTGCCCGCATCATCTGGACGCGGGCGCAAAGCTCAAGCTCCGCGTCCGGCCTGGTGAACCTACGCCTCTCACCGTTGCTCAACTCGCTGACACCTTCCAGGAGCATGAGTGGCAACAGCATGTTCTCAAAGAGGGCTCCAAGGGCTTCATCGTTGCTTCCATTGCTTGTCGCCGCATTGTCTCTGTCCGCAATGGGCTCCCCGGTTCTGCTCTCTGGCTCATCGTCCGCCGCAATCCCGATTGCTCTCTGCAATACTTTCTCTCCAATGCACCCCTTGAGACTTCCTTGGATGACTTCGCCACTGTTTCTGCTTTGCGTTGGCCCATTGAAACCATTTTGAACAAGCCAAGCAGTTTCTCGGACTCAACGAATATGAAACTCGCAGTTGGCTCGGTTGGCATCATCATATGACCTTAGTCATTTTGGCCTTTGGTTTCTTGGCTCGTTCTCAGTTTTTCCTCAAATATGATGCCCCCGCTCTCACTTTGCCACAGGTTGTTGAACTTCTCCATGCCGTTCTGCCTAAACCTGTCTTGACACTCGCTGAGACTATCGAGCGCCTTCGCTACAAGCAACGTCGTCTTGTTTCCGCTAAACGCTCGCATTATCTTGTGCAAAAATCGAACATTATCGAGCCTTTACTTGATGCACAGTAGTATTAGGTACATTATTAAGTAAACCCAAAAAACTTTTTGGACACAGATCTGTAGAATTTTCAGGATTTAATCCGTGTTGTATCGGGGGTGTGTCCCAATATAATACTGTTTATTGTACCTTGCTTGATTCCTGATCCAAAACACTCCAGACAAACGACAACGAATTCAGAAAACAGCGAATTAGAAGCCTCGCGCACAAAATCAGCGGGTTATCAGTAGAGTTAGGTTGGTCAACAAATCATTCGCTCTTGTCGGGGTTTTTATAGATGTGGCGAAAAATCCAACGTTAAGGTTCGACCAGTTCGGCTACCTGAACTCTCGCCACCCTTTTATCTACTGATAGCTAGGAAATTATACTTTATAGCTCTGTCAAGTCCGTTCACTCTAATCCTGCACGCTGAATCCTCTGCCATCTCGAAAACCCCTCTTGACAAATCAATTGAACAGTGTTAAAATAAAATAACTATATATAAATTCATTTTACCGACGATAAAAAGAAGGGTGTTATGGCACGAACTCGACGGGAGAAAATTCTCGACATCACACGCCAAGAAATCAAAGATGCAGCCCGGCAATTGATGGCTGAAAAGGGTACCGCTGGTCTCTCGGTACGGGCCATTGCCAGGCAGATGGGCATGACCGCCCCAGCTCTGTATCATTATTATGCCAGCTTGAACGATCTCATCACGGCGTTGATTGAGGATGCTTTCACACAATTGGCAGAGACCCTTGAAGCCGCGGCGGCCGATGCAGCCTGGAAGACATCCACCCAACGGCTCATCGCTGTTGCCCACGCTTATCGCCAGTGGGCACTCACCCATCCGATTGATTTCCAACTACTCTATGGCAATCCGATCCCCAATTATACGCAACCGACAGATGTCACCTATCCGCCCGCGCGGCGCAGTTTTCTTGTCAGAGCCAGGATATTTGCCGCCGCGCTGGAAAATGGAGAAATCGACCTACCCCTTGAATGTCGCCACTTCCCCCCTGCCCTGGAACAATCACTCCATGAGCTGACCAAGGTCGATGGACATGACCTTCCCTTGCCTGCCTTGTATTTGGCGGCAATTGCTTGGGTGAAGATTTACGGTCATATCATGCTGGAATTGTTCAATCTCATACAACCGGTTATAGCTGACACAGACGCGTTTTTTCAATATGAAATAGAAAAGTTTTTACAACAGATTGGTCTGAAATCACCAAAAGAGGAGAGCTAAACCATGAATATCCACACACTCGAAATTGGTAAGGTCAAAGTTACCCAAAACTGGCGGATTGGGCGCGGTGACGGTATCAAGCGCATGATGAATACCTTGTTTGACAGCGAATTCACCGATTGGTTGCCAATTTATGTATGGGTGATCGAGCATCCTGAAGGACTCATCGTCATCGATACCGGTATTCCGGCGGACGCTAATAAGCGTATCTGGTTCCCACCTTTCATGCCACTGGTGCAGCGTGCCGCCAAATTCGACATGACCCCGGAACAAGAAGTCGGTCCACAACTACGACAACTCGGTTTTTCACCAGATGATGTGCGCCGGGTAGTGATGACACATCTGCATCAAGATCATGATGGCGGGTTACATCATTTCCCAAAGGCCGAGTTCATCGTCTCCCGCAGAGAGTGGGCCGCCGCTACCGGCTTCAAAGGGCGGTTGGGTGGCTACCTGAACCAACGTTGGCCTGATTGGTTTCAGCCACGTTTGGTTGATTTTGACCAGGGGCCGTTTGGCCCATTTGCCAGTCATGAGACACTCACGAAATCAGAGGATATCCATCTCGTACCGACACCCGGACATAGTCCAGGACATCTGTCGGTGATTCTGGTTGCAGGCGAATTATCCATCGTTTTTGCAGGGGATGCATCTTACACGGAGGAGCTGCTCATTGCCCGAAAAACGGATGGAGTTGGCGATGATCCGCAAGCTCAACAAAACACCCATATGAAGATTCTGGCCTACGCAGATCAGAATCCGACGATTTACCTCCCAAGTCACGATCCTGGCTCGAAGGGGCGGCTAGAAAATCGCACCCCCATCAATATGAACCGTGAATTGGAGGGACAAGTACTATGAAATTTCAAAACGTGATTGAGATTCAAGCACCAATTACCGCTGTCTTTGAGTTTGTTGCCGATATGAGGAACATACCCAAATGGAATTATTTTGTGATGAGGGTAGTTCAGGAAAGTGGGAACGGTCCTAAGCTTGGCGCACGCTATCACCAAACACGAAAAACGGACAACCAACGCTATGAGATAACCCATTACGAACCGGTGCAAAGCCTGACGATCCAGTCTCTTCCTGGCTCTTCACTTGGGTTCAAGCGTCATCTACGATTCGAGTCCGTCGTTGACGGTACACGCCTGATTGACCAGATGTCGCTCCGTACACGCTACCCTAGTATACTCGAACGCTTGGCGGTTGGGGGCATTCGCAAAGCAGTAGCGGCGAACTTAGGCAAGCTCAAGGAATTGCTGGAGAACGGGCAGACTCAGCTTCAAGATGGGCAGGTTATCAACCTGACATAACTTTCTGGACTTTCGCCTTTTTCAGTATGATCTTGGCGAAAGCCCAGAGCGTTGGATTTTTCGCCAGATCTAGTAAAACCCCTTGTCTGCATTGGTTATAGAGGACGTCGGGAGTATGAAGCGACCTTACCCAACATCACCAAGGTGGTCGAACTAATAGGAGGCCAACTCACGGATGAGCGGAAGATACAGTTGATGGCATTATTGGATGAGTTGAATGACTTTCATGCCTCGCTGCATAAAGAGGCCAAGAAACTAACCTTGGATGAGCTTTTGGATAAAGCTTTATAAAAAGTAGACGAACGTATTTAGCTCGATTATCCTTTCAACCCCGTTAATGTAATACCCTGCACAAAGTATCGTTGGGCCATAAAGAAGATCACTAAGATCGGCACGAGAGAAATAACGGTTCCGGCCATTAACGCCGACCAATCGGTGCCAAAATAGCCACGCGAGATCACGGCCAACCCAACCGGTAACGTGCGGTGTTCATCCGTATTGATCACAATCAACGGCCAGAGAAAATCATTCCAGAAAAAGAGAAAAACGAAGACGCCGAGCGTTGCGAGCGCTGGCTTGGAAAGAGGCAGAATGATCCGAAAATAAGTACCCAAATAACCTGCGCCATCGATGCGTGCAGCGTCCTCCAATTCGGTCGGAATTGTCAAGAAGAACTGGCGCAGTAAAAACGTTCCAAATGCACTACCAAAGAGATAGGGCATGGTCAGAGCATACATGGTGTCGATCCAACCAAAGGTTTTGACCAAAATATAGGTTGGGATCAATGTCACCTGACCAGGAATCATCATGGTGGCCAGGTAGCCCATAAAGATGAACTCGCGGCCAGGAAAACGAATGCGGGCAAAGGAATAGGCAGCCAGCGATGAAAAGAATAGCTGACTCACTGTGATCACGGTGGAGACAACAATGCTGTTGATGACCCAGTTCATGATGGGCGATACATCAGCCAGCCGGCTATACCCTGCTGTCGTCCATGGATTGGGAATAAATTCAGGTGGATAGGTAAAGACTTGGAACGGTTCCTTAAAACTGGTCGAAACCATCCAGATAAAGGGCAAGAGGCAGGTGATACCCACCAAAATTAACACGAGTTGCAGCGCGATCCATTGCACTGCTGGACCCATTCGTCGCTGCTTTACTGTGGCTATTTGGGCTGGCGCTGTTTCCGACGATGAATAAATACCCATGCGCTAGCCCAACTCATAGTATGTACGTCGACCCAGCAGCCGTACTTGGATCAAGGTAATGAGAAAGATGAGGAAAAAGAGAATATACGCCATCGCTGAGGCATACCCCATCTTGAAAAACTGAAAGGCGTTCTGCCAAATATGGTAATTGTAAACCAGTGTTGCATTGCCGGGGCCACCACCAGTCATCACATAGACCATGTCAAAGGCTTGAAAGGAGCCAATAATTGATACAACCAACACAAAAAAGAGATGTGGGCGCAGCAAAGGTAGCGTAATTCGCCAAAATCGTTGCCAGGCATTTGCGCCATCGATCGCAGCGGCCTCATGCAGCGATTCCGGAACATCCTGCAACCCGGCCAGGAAGATGACCATGTTATAGCCCATCCCCTTCCACACCACAGTCAACGCCACCGCAGGCATGGCCCAACTCTGGCTGGTCAGCCAGTTCTGTGGTGGCAAATTGATCAAATCGAGCAGCCAGTTCAAAATACCAAATTCGCCATTATAGAACCATTTCCAAACCAGTGCCACGGCGACACTAGAGGAGACGACCGGAATAAAGAAAATCGTGCGATAGAAGCGTACTCCGCTGAGTGGTTGATTGAGCATTAATGCCAGGGCCAGCGAAACGACAATACCGGTGGACACTGTTAGTATGGAGTAGTAGAGCGTATTTGTCAGGCTCTGCCAAAAAAGCTTGTCATCTGTGAGCAGGTCGATATAGTTATCCAAACCGATAAACACTGGTGGCGTCAACAGATCCCACTCAGTAAAGCTCAAAAGCAGACCGGCAATCACAGGTCCAGCCACGAAAACTAAAAATGCGATAAAATTAGGTGTAATAAAGGTATAACCGGCCACTGTGCGCTGCCAGAAAGTACGAGAGCGGCGCCGTGCGGACCGGGTATGATGTTGGACAGAAATGGATTGTGTAGTTGCCATCGTCAATTGTAGAAATTATACTTGTTCAGCGTGAGAACACCATCTTTGCAGTTCCCGAATAGAATGCAGATGCCGCTTTGCTTCCATTGATTGAGCGAATTTCCGCGGATCTGTTTGGCAAATCCGCGGAAATTCCATGGAGCTCTATTATCCACGTTCTATGTCAGCTTCATTGACGAAGAGCGCAAACAACACCGCTCACTGACCATATCAAGCCGCCCCCAAAGCCTTTTGCGCTTCTTCTTGCATTTCTGCTAATCCTTCTTCGACGCTCTTATCCCCATTGGCAATCAACTGCGTGGTTGGAATAATTGTGGTTGAGCGTAATTCTACCCAGGCTGGATGATGAGGGGTGAACCAGGCAAATTCGGCTGCGTTGCCATTGATCTGCATGTTCTCGATCGGTGGTTCATCACGACCCAAATAGACATGTGAGTTATAAGAAGGGATGTAGGCGGGCGGATAGATAATTCCTAATGTGGCAGCAGAAAAAGCCGCGTCATAGCCCGGTTGACCCATAAAGAATTTGGTGAATTCCCACGCGGCATCAACCTGCTGGGTGTCATTTGCAACACAGTAAGCTGTACCGCCTGTTGCGTAACCACGTGTTCCTTCCGGTCCTGCTGGCGCAATCTGTAAGCCCAAATCGACCTGCTTAAATTTATCGGGCGAGAAGACAAAGCTCCAATAGCCACCCACAAATGAGGAAAGACGACCCGTTGCAAACATGTCAGTCACACCTTGACCAGAACTTTGCAAGAACTCAGGCGTGGGCGCAACTTTATGTTCATTGATCAAGTCGGCCCAGAACTGTACACCTTCGATGGTCTTGGGGTTGTCGAACGTTGCCTTGGTTGGGTTTTCGACACTATCGGCAACTGTACCGCCATTCGAGTAGACAAAGAGATTCCGATCCACATCGCCACCCGTATGGAAACCATACTGAGTGGTCCGATCTCCCTCTGTCTTGGTCAGCGCCAGCGATGCCTCTAGCAGGTCGTTCCAACGCCACTCATCAGTGGGGTAGTCGATGCCCGCTTCATCGAAGTGCCCTTTGTTATAAAACAGGCAGCAAATCGGCTGCACGTCATAGGGAATACCGTAGATATTTCCATTGACGGTATACCGTCCGATAAGTTTGGGGAAGAAATCCTCCGGTTTGAAGACTGGGTCATCTTCCAGCAATGGACTCAAATTGAGGAGCACATTCTTATCCACAAACTGAATAAAGGGTGTATTTTCAACGCCTAATACATCTGGCACTGAATTCGATGCAATTTGGGTGAGTAGCTTGGGCAAATATTCGTTAAAAGGTGTCACTTGCGTTTCCACAGTCAAACCTGGATGATCGGCCTCAAACTGTTCGACCAAACCATCCCACCCAGCCGTTTGATCAACCGGATAGAAGCTGGCCACAACCAATGTACTGGTTTCAGAGGCAGCTTCACTTCCACCCGCAGGAGCAGCAGTTGGTGCAGTACAAGCAGCAAGTGCAACTCCAACAGCGCTCAAGGCTGTACCCTTCAGGAAAGTTCGGCGCGATAATTGGATTTTGTTCATAGGTTTCTCCTTGGTAGCCCAAAGATACACGAAGCCCAAGACTCTTCTTGGTGTTCCCTCGTGCCCTTTGTGGATCCATTTTTGGTTCTGGCTTTTATGCGAAGCGGCCTTGTTCAGGTTAGAAATGGGAACTAGATACTCAAAGTATAGCACCGAACATAGAAAGGCACAACCGCTGTGCAGGTGATCGATAGGGCAATCGCGTACTTTGTCGCCCAGCGTTGGCGAAGCACCCGTTGCACGAAGAAACGCCGGTCTAATCAGCGTAAACCCGCACAAGCGGGTTGAAAGGCAGTGCGCTTCAGCGTACTCTGATTGCTAGACGTCGGTTTTAACCGGTGGCGGTTGGCGATTCGCGCCACTTTTTTAAGGTACGCGATTGCCCTAGGTGATCGATATCCACTTCGGTTGTGTTGAGAGTAACTGAATGTGTAGGTCTAGACCCATTAGTGTTTCAGACGGTCGGCAGCGCAGGAATGACTTCGTTGACGAGCAGTTCCATTGATCGAATCCACTTCGCCCGATCATCCCAATCATGAGCAATCATGAGCAGGGTGCCAAAGCCACCCGTAATCTCCCAGATTTCCTGAAGCCGCCGCGTTACTTCGTCGACATCGCCGACAATGGATAGCTTATCGACAGCGTATTCGACGGTGACCGCCTCATCCGGCATCTCTGGATCTTCTTTCAGCCCAATTAGGGTATTACGTCCAATTAGCTTGATCAGATAGTCAAAGGAACGGCCAAATGAACCGTTCAGAGCATGCTCCCGTGCTTCTGCGTTCGTCTCACCGACAAAAATGTTGCGGCCAATCCGCCAGATCGCACGGTCTGGCTCTGGTTGACCGGCCTCAGCTGCACCGGCACAGTAAGTTTTCCAGTGTTGAGCCAAGGTCGCGGATGGGACCAGGTTTGTACTTAAAGGAATGTATCCCCGCTGTCCCGCCATGCGTGCGGCCATTGAGTTGCCTTTCATAACGCTCATTGCAATGGGCGGATGCGGCTTTTGGTACGGTTTTAAAATCGTGCCCATGGCAATATCAGGATCGTGTTCATCAATGTGGATGCGCCAATAATCGCCCTGAAAGTCAAATGGGGCGTCCTCTTGCCATAGTTTGAGCACCATGTCCATTCCTTCTACGGTCATCAACCCTAACGTCTTCGGGTCTGAGGGCAGATCGAAAAGAGTGAGGTCGGTCGAAATGCCGCTCTGACCAAAGCCACACAGCAAGCGCCCGCGCGCAAGATGATCGAGGTAGGCCAACCGCAGAGCTACATTGACTGGATGGTGATACTGGACGATGGTAACGCCCGTGCCCAGACGAATATTTTTGGTGCGAGGCAGAACATTCGCAATAAAAACGTCGTTGGATGGAATCGGCTCCCAGGCAACCGAAAAATGTTGGCCAATCCAGGCTTCGGTATATCCTAGTTCAT
>JAHBNG010000032.1 GCA_019217005.1 Chloroflexi bacterium TSY | reverse complement strand
TTTCTGCGCCACCTGTGTGCAGATTGGGATACGATTCGAGCAACGTTCGCACCAGAAAGCCATCCAGGAATCCTAGAGGGGTTGCAAGGAGGCGCAGGAGACACACATCGCGGTGGAAAGACGGTGATGATTGCTCGGTTCAGTTCTGGATTGAAGGTTGTTTATAAGCCTAAGTCGATGAATGTGGCTCGCCATTTTCAGGAATTGCTCGACTGGTTGAACGAGCGCGGCGATCATCCGCCATTCAGAACGGTAAAAATCTTTCCCTGTGGTGACTACGGCTGGGTTGAGTTTGTTGAGGCACAAGGCTGCTCTTCGACTTCCGAAGTAGAGCGGTTCTATGAGCGGCAAGGCGGTTATCTGGCACTGCTCAATGTGCTTCAAGCAAACGACCTCCATCATGAAAATTTAATTGCAGCAGGTGAACATCCCATCCTGATTGATCTGGAAACCCTCTTTCATCCGAGGTTTGGACGTGACCAACACAACGCGGCCGATTCACTCGTTCACCAAATCTGGGCACATTCCGTACTGCGCATCGGTTTACTACCGCAACGTTTCTGGGCAAATGATGAACATGCCGGTGTGGATATCAGTGGCTTAGGTGGAAGCGAAGGACAATTCACACCCTCAGAGGTCCCACAATGGGAAGACGTAGGGACCGATCAGATGCAGTTGATCCGCAAACGGATCAGGATGGAGGGTAGCCAGAATCGACCCAGCCTCGATGGAACAGCCATCAACCCGCTTGATTATATCGACGCGATTGTCACCGGATTTACCTCAGTTTACCGCTTGCTCCTCTCTCATCGTTCAGCATTATTGGCCGATGATGGACCGAATCATGCGCTTCGAGCAAGACGAGGTGCGTGTCATCTTGTGAGCAACGCGAACCTACGCAAAATTACTGTACGAGAGCTATCATCCAGATCTCCAACGCAACGCACTTGACTGTGACCGCCATTTTGACCAGCTTTGGGCTGCAGTTGAGAACCTCCCCCATCTTTCAAAGGTACTCTCCGCTGAACATGACGATCTGTGGGCGGGAGATATTCCGATGTTTACGACATTCCCGAATTCACCACATATCTGGGCCAGCGAGGAGCGCAGAATCAATCATTTCAATGATGAGACTGGCATGACCTGCGTTCGTCGTCACATCAGCCAACTCGGTGAAGCCGACCTGATCCAGCAGCTCTGGTTTATCCGTGCCTCGTTCACAGCGCTGAATCAAGTGACGAATGCATCCCCAAAGAGAACCTTTGATTTGGCCAGACCCCAGATTCGCGTCAGCCGCGAAAGGCTGCTCACCCCTGCTCGTGCGGCTGGCGATTGGTTGGACTCACATGCGCTATGGGGAGAAAACGATGCGACCTGGATCGGATTGACCATTTTTCGCCCCAAGCGGGAAACTGGCTCGATCTACGCCACCACGGAACAACAGGTGAAGAAGCAGGCTCGTCAGTCGATCATCCAACATTTTGTACCATGTGGTGCCATGGTGCAGCCGGTGTTGGCCTAGCCCGTTTGCATTCGCGCCCACAGCTGGATGACGCCGAAACCCGCACAGAAATCGATATTGCGCTCAAGACAACTCTTGCTCAGGGATTTGGCCTCAGTCACTGCTTATGTCACGGGGATTTAGGCAACCTTAAGCTGCTTTTGCAAGCCACTCAAAAGCTAGATGATTCCCAGTGGGGCGAACATCTGCAACGGATTACGTCTTCCGTCCTGACCAGTATTGGAAAGAATGGCTGGCTATGCGGCAATCCAATGGGAGTTGAGGATCCAGGCTTGATGACAGGGGTGGCAGGTATTGGCTATGGTCTACTGCGTTTGGCTTTCCCTGAACATGTGCCCTCTGTGCTGATGCTGGAACCGCCAGTAATCAATCCAGGAGGGCAAAATGATAAGGCGACAAATCTATAGTAAATGGTATGCCGAATTGAGGCGCGTTCTACGGCCTGGTGGCGTGGTGGGCATTCGTAGTAACGATTCAGACTCTTGAATTCTTGAATCTCTTTCTTCACGCTTTTAACCGGAAATTGCGTATCTTTTTGCTATATTCTACGTCTCATATAATAGCCATAGTTTGGTTGAATTCATACATGCGAAGAGCAGTTTTCCAAAAATCTATTTGAACCGAGTCCTCTATATAAGTTTTCCGACAATTATCGCATAAGTTCTTAAGGGCAAATCCCCCATGAGCCACATCGCTCACCCTTCAGAATTCAGTGCAGTCGTAGTACAAACCGCAAGCGAGATCGACGCTGGTTACTCCACAACCATTCTCTGTTCTCCTGCTGGAGAACTTCGCGCGTCGTGTCCCTATACTCCTGACGAAAACATCTACGCTCATCAGACGAAATTGTGCAAACGCAATATTGCACCTCTGCCGAAAACATCGGTTTGTGCAATTTTCTTAGATGAGCCAAACATCACAACATCCTCAAATTCACCAAGGTGGAGAAATCAGCGCCTCCCTTTCGTTCAAATCCACCAATCTTCAATTTCGTATCTCCATTTAGATTATTTTGTGGCTTTTTCGCTTTTGTCTGATCTGGCCTGGAGTCCGGGCTGGAGTCGATGTTGGCACCTGCAAAGGAAACGAGTTCATCATGAGCAACACATCTGGAGAATCTACCATTTCTCTCCCCAGTGGCGGAGGAGCACAACAAGGCATTGGCGAGACGTTTTCGCCTGATCTCTTCACCGGTACTGGAAATTTCACCGTCCCCATTTCCCTTCCACCGGGACGCAACGAGTTTCAGCCTGAACTCAATCTTGTCTATAGCACGGGGAACGGCAACGGTCCCTTCGGTCTGGGTTGGAATCTGAGTATCCCCGGCATCAGCCGCAAGACTGTTAAAGGTGTGCCCCAATATAAGGACTATGTCTCAGAGCTGAAAGATCGGGACACCTTCATTCTCTCTGGGGCCGAAGACTTGGTGCCCCTATCGACCATCCCTGACGGCCCAACCCACTATCGGCCCCGAACCGAAGGACTATTCGCGCAAATTGAACACCACCACGATGCTGAGAATGACTTCTGGGAGGTCCGCAGCAAAGACGGGCTGGTGAGTCTATATGGTACACCAGCCAGCGCGGAAGGCGATCCCGCCGTGATTGCCGATCCAGACCCAGCCAAAGGAAACAATGTCTTCATCTGGCGGCTCACCCAAACCAAAGACCCGTTTGGCAATTGCATTACCTACGAATACGAGCGCGACCGAGGTGAAGAGGGACCGCATCACTGGGACCAACTATACCTCAAAGAAATCCGTTACGGTGACTATGTCCAGGGCGGCGAGACAAAATTTCTAGGCTCAGTAGATCCAAATTTGGCGTTTTTGGCGATTTTCAGTCGAGATTGCAGGGATTTTGGAGTCATTTATTCAGATTTCGGTTACAGAAAACAACCTATTTCATATCTGAAAATCGCCCAAATCTAACGCAAAAACTAGATATCGACCGGCAAATTTGTATTTATGTCAACTGTTTAGCCAGAATTCTCTCTCAAAACCTGAAATTTGGATCTACTGAGTCTCCCTGACCTTCCATTACGAAGACCGCCCCGATCCCTTCTCCCACTACCGGGCCGGATTTGAAATTCGGACCCGCAGGCGTTGTACGCACATTGCGGTGCAGACGCACGTTGATGAGGCTCGCCTGGTGCGTAGCTATCAGCTGATTTACCTTGATCAGCACCCAGGACTGGCCGACCAGCTTCCCTTGAACGGCGTTTCTTTGCTCAGTCAGATCAAGGTGACGGGTCACGATGGCGAACAGACGGAGGAATTGCCGCCACTGGAATTTGGCTACTCGCAGTTTGAGCCACAACAGCGGGATTTCTTCCCCCTCGAAGGCAGAGCGCTGCCAACCCAATCGTTGGGTAGTCCGGACACCGAGCTAGTTGACCTGTTCGGCAACGGCCTACCCGACATTCTCCAGATGAACGGCGTGGTGCGCTATTGGCGCAATTTGGGCGACGGCCAATTCGATTTACCGCGTCAAATGAGCGAGTCGCCGGCCGGGCTTCAACTCGCTGACCCAGGCGTGCAATTAATTGATGCAAATGGTGATGGCCGCACCGACCTACTGGTCACCACTCCAGGTCTATCCGGTTACTTTCCGCTGCGCTTTGGCGGGCTGTGGGATCGTCGTTCATTTCAGAAGTATCCTTTGGCCCCCAGCTTTAACCTGCAAGACCCGGAAGTTAAGCTAATCGATCTGAATGGCGATGGCGTCACCGATGCCATTTGGGCGAGTACGCGCCTGGAACTCTTCTTCAATGATCCTAAGAATGGTTGGGATGAGGCGCTACAAGTAGGACGCAAAAGTCTGGATACCTTTCCCAACATCAATTTCTCCAATCCGCACGTCAAATGGGCTGACATGTCGGGCGATGGCTTACAGGACGCGGTGTTGGTGCATAATGGCAATGTGGAGTATTGGCCTAATCTGGGCTATGGTCGCTGGGGACGGCGGATTTCCATGCGCCGTAGCCCCCGTCTGCCCTACAACTATAACCCCCAGCGCATTCTGATTGGGGACGTGGATGGGGATGGCCTGGCCGATCTGGTCTATGTTGATTTTGGGCAAGTCCTGCTCTGGATCAACCAGGGCGGCAATGGCTGGAGTGAGCCGATTGAGATCAACGGCACGCCCGACGTGGCCGATCTGGATGCGGTGCGCCTGATCGACCTGTTTGGGAGTGGGATCAGCGGTCTGTTGTGGAGCCGGGATGCCGCTGAGAGTCGGGGACGAGACAACTACTTTTTCCTCGACTTCACCGGCAGCGTCAAACCCTACCTGCTGACCGAGATGAACAACAACATGGGGGCCATCACGCGGGTGAGCTACGCCTCTTCAACCCAATACTATCTGGCGGACCAGAAAGCAGCGGAGACCCACTGGCAGACCTCGCTACCCTTTCCAGTTCAGGTGGTGTCCCATGTGGAAGTCATCGATGAGATTTCTGGGGGCAAACTGACCACCGAATATCGCTATCATCATGGCTACTGGGATGGCGCAGAGCGGGAGTTTCGCGGCTTTGGCATGGTGGAGCAACTGGATACCGAGACGTTTGCGCGCTTCAACGAAATGAGTCTGCATGATGATGGCCGGGGATTCAATCGCCTGACCGACGTTCAACACTATTCGCCGCCCACGCTCACCAAAAGCTGGTTCCATCAAGGGCCGATTGGGGATGAATTTGGTGAATGGGAAGAGCCGGACTATAGCCTTGACTATTGGGTTGGCGAACCGCAAGTGTTGGAACGACCCCATGAGATGGTCGATTTTCTCAGGGCGTTGCCCCGACGGGCCAGGCGCGATGCCTTGCGTACGCTGCGTGGCCAACCCCTGCGCATCGAACTCTATGCGCTCGACGGCACAGATCGCCAGAATCGCCCCTACACCATCACTGAGTCGCTGCCTGGTCTGCGCGAAGAAGCGGGCGCTGCGGGCGGTGATCAGCGAGTCTTTTTCCCACACGTGCTGGCACAGCGCATCACCCAGTGGGAACGGGGCGACGAACCCATGACCAGTTTCAGCTTCACTGCTGACTACGATGCCTACGGCCAGCCGCAAACGCAGATTGCAGTCGCCGTGCCGCGAGGGCGCGATTTCAGAACGGCAGATCTTTCGGCCAGTGAGCCATATCTGGTCACGGCCAGTGAAACCACATACGCTCAGCGGGACGATAGTCAGCACTACATCGTGGACAGGGTAGCCCGCACCACGAATTATGAAATCATCAATAACGGTACAGAGAGTGTCTTTGACTTGGTTAGGACGATTCAAAACGGCAGCGCCAAGCGCAAAATATTTGGTCAAACGCTCAACTTCTACGACGGTGAGGCATTCGTTGGCAGACTCTTTGGGGAACTGGGCGACTTTGGGGCATTGGTCCGCACCGAAACATTGATCTTGACCGATGATCTGGTGGTCGAGGCTTACAAACCGGATGCTGCCGCCCCGGATTCCGCGGAGAGGCCAATCTATTTAGAGCCTGAAGACGATCCCATTTGGAGTGACGAATACCCAGAAGCATTCCGTTCCCGACTGCCGCCCCTGGCAGGTTATACCTACCATACTGGGGGCGGCGCGTCTCCTTACGCCAGCGGATACTTTGCCACCACCGCTCAAAGTCAGTATGACTTTCAGGTCAACGCAAACCGCCAGGGACATGGCCTGCCCGTGGCGACCCGGAATCCGCTGGGCCTCGAAACCACCATTGTCTATGATAAATACAAGCTGTTGCCCGTCCAGGTGACCGATCCGGTTGGCCTGACCACCACGGCCGCGCACGATTATCGAGTGTTGCAACCCAGCCTCGTGACCGACCTCAACGGCAACCGGACCGCCTTCGCCTTTACGCCGTTGGGCTTGATGGCGAAGAGTGCGATGATGGGCAAAGAAGGGGAAGCGGTGGGGGATACGCTGGCGGTGCCTGGAACCCAACTCGTTTACGATTTTCTGGCCTTCGTGGAGCGGCGGCAGCCCATTTCTGTGCGTACGATTCAGCGTGTACATCACGTTCATGATCTGGACGCGTCGCCGGTTGAAAAGAATGAAACCATTGAGAAGATTGAATACTCTGACGGTTTTGGTCGGCTGCTCCAAACCCGCATCCAGTCCGAGGATGTCTCTTTTGGCGAGGGCGTCTTTGGCAACGACGTCCTGCCCGCGGATCAATCCATCACGCCGGGTGACGCGGTCGGCCGCGTCCGGTCACCAGATGATCTGCCCAATGTGGTGGTGAGCGGCTGGCAGACCTACAACAACAAGGGCTGGGTCGTGGAGAAGTATGAACCCTTCTTCGGCTCCGGCTGGGCTTATGTACCGCCGACGAATGCCGAACTGGGGCAAAAAGCCGTCATGTTCTACGACCCGCGCGGTCAGGTCATCCGCACTGTCAACCCCGACGGCTCGGAACAGCGGGTGGTCTTTGGCGTGCCATTCGATCTGACCAATCCGGATGATTTTGTCCCAACACCTTGGGGAAGCTACACCTACGACGCCAATGACAACGCGGGACGCACCCACCCAGACGAAGTCCGCGCCCAGCACCATTGGGACACGCCTATCAGTACCCAAGTCGATGCTCTGGGGCGTACCGTACAGACAGTGGAACGCAACCGCCACCGTCTCTCTGATGGCACCTGGACCGATGTTGAGATATATGTGACCGATTCCACTTATGACATCCGCGGCAACCTACTCACCGTCACTGATCCGCTGGGGCGGCTCAACTTTAGACACGTCTACGATCTGGCGAACAATCCAATGCGTATCGAAAACATCGATGCCGGCGTGCGACGCATAGTGTTGGACGCCGCGGGCAACGAAATCGAGCGGCGGGATTCCAAAGGCGCTCTGATTCTGAACAGCTACGACGAACTCAATCGACCCAACCACTTGTGGGCGCGAGCTGGCGCAGACGGCACGGTCACGCTGCGCCAGCGCCTTGTCTACGGAGAGAGCGCAGAAGCGGACATCCCGAACGACGAAGCGCGGTTAGCCAATGTGCTGGGTAAGCTGGTACGTCACTACGACGAAGCGGGCCTGGTCACTCTGGAACGCTGCGACTTCAAAGGCAACGTGCTGGAAAAGAACCGCCAGGTGATCAGCGATGAACAGATTTTGCAGCAAACTGCGTCCGACCCGTCCCGAATCTACGTGGTCGACTGGCAGCCGCCGGCGGGAACCAGCCTGGTGGACCACGCGCGCAGGCTGCTCGACCCAACCACATATCGCACCTCGACCACCTATGATGGCCTCAACCGCATCAAAATGCTCGCCTATCCTGAAGGTGTGACGGGCCAGCGCCAGGTCTTGCAGCCCCACTATAACCGGGCCGGAGCCTTGGAACAGGTGGCGCTAGACGACGCCACCTACGTAGACCACATCGCTTACAACGCCAAAGGCCAGCGTACCCTCATCGCCTACGGCAACGGCATCCTGACCCGCCACGCCTACGATCCGCAGACCTTCCGCCTGGCCCGCATGCGCAGCGAACGGGTTGAAAAGCCTGCCGACACTGCCTTCAGCTATCGACCCGTCGCGCCCAATCTGCCGCTACAAGAACTGAGCTACACCTACGATCTCGCGGGCAACATCCTGCGCATTGTAGATCGCACCCCTGGCAGCGGCGTGCAGGATAATCCGGAAGCCGCGCTGGCCGCCGATCCACATCTGGCTGCGTTGATCGCTGGCGGGAATGCCCTGGAACGGCGTTTTGTCTATGACCCGCTCAACCGCCTGGTCTCCGCAACTGGTCGAGAATGCAAGTCCATCCCGCAACCCCGACCCTGGAGCGATGATCCGCGCTGCGGGGCCAACTCGGGCAACCACGGCACGCCCAACCAAGAGAACGCGCCCAATCTCACCACGACCTACCGCGAAGAATACAGCTATGACCCGGCAGGCAACATGCTCACGCTGGGCCACTACACCAACGGCCAATCCTGGACGCGCCACTTTGGGATGGGCGGCCTGACGCCGGATGCATGGGACCGTCAATGGCAAGATCATCTGGGGGACGAAGTCTGGCACAATGCACCAGGCAATCGCCTGACCCACGCGGGCAACAACGACCCGACTGCGCCGCAAACCCACGTCTTTGATGCTAACGGCAATTTGGTTCGGGAAAACGGTACCCGTCACTTCCATTGGGACTACAGCGACCAATTGCGCGCATTCCGCAATCAGGCGGGAGACGCCGAACCGACCATCCATGCCCACTATCTTTACGACGCAGCGGGGCAACGCGTGAAGAAGCTGGCGTGCAAACCGAACGGCGACCACGAGACCACGGTTTATATTGATGGTCTGTTTGAGCATCACTTTTGGGAAGCGGCAGGCGGGCCGCAGCAGAACATCCATTTGCACATAATGGATGACCAGCAGCGTATTTCGCTGGCGCGCGTGGGCGACCGCCATCCAGATGACCGTGGCCCGGCTGTCCAATTTCATCTGGGCGACCATCTGGGCAGTAGCAGCCTTATGGTGGACGAGATTGGGACATGGGTTAACCGCGAAGAGTATCTTCCCTATGGCGAGAGCAGCTTTGGCAGCCATGCCAAAAAGCGCTACCGCTACACCGGCAAGGAGCGGGATGAGGAGAGGGTTGTATTACCACGGGGCGCGGTATTATGCGCCGTGGTTAGTGCGGTGGGTTAGTTGTGATCCAGCAATAGCAGACAGGTGGAATTCAGCCTATATTTATGTTGCCAGTAATCCAATAAGAAACTTCGACCCGAATGGACTTTGGGCTAAAGACATGCATTTCGCAGCTGTGTATTGGGCTGGAAGAATGGAAGGCGGATCACACGAATTTGCATTTCATGTTGCACTGGCCAGTCAGCGCTTAGATGACTTTCCTTCGTCAGCGGCTCCGGACTTGAAAATAGTTTCTTTATTACTGCCAGGAGAGGCTGGAAGGCAGTGAGGGCATTGGCTAACAATTCACATTCCCTTGATATAACTCAAGAGCAAAGTGAAAGAGTGGCTCTGAGGGGAATTGCGCGGCATGACCAACTTCTATTTGGCCTTGGGCTACATCCTCAGGTCGATTTTTACCGCATGCCAATGAGTCTGGACTTCCTACACCTGGACATCCAACCGGAATAACTGAAAGCGATCATCTTTCATTCTTTTTATCTAAGAATGCTGATATAACGAGGCGCAATCCGCAAAAAGCACTTGGAACTTTCGAGAGAACTCGAGAACTAATTGGCAGGTTCTTAGGAAAAGGATATAGAGAGCACAAGCCACTTAGTTCAAGAGACATTGAACTACTGGAATTGTTCATTTTTGCTCGCAATTCTGAGGAGAAGATAGCTGCGCTTAGAAGTGCTTTTTCTCAAAATGATACGGAATTAAAGAATATTGAACAGGTAATAAAGTTTATGAATAACTTTACTTTCTGGTAAAGGCTTGAGTGACAAAGGGCAAACCGAAAGGGGCGGAAAAAAGAATCCACCCTGAAAAAACGGGATAAAATGTAAAAATAGTGCTCGGCTAGTTTAAGCAGCGGCATTGAGGCGGCGATGAGCGAGAACGCCTTTAGGTAAATGGTGTGAAACCGAGGCCTTTTTCCGAAAGTCAGGGTCGAGTTGGTCAGGAGTTGGAAAAAGAGCACTCGAGAGAACACGGCGCAGCCTGCCGGGAGTGGATTGAGGCTCTCGATCCCAGTAGCCAGTCGGTATGGGAGGAAGAGAAGCGGCTAAATGGGAAAGAAGATTGCCAGCAAGCAGCCCCAGTTCAGGTAAGCGGAAACAAGCCTCATCGGCATGAACAAATTGACGATGTAAGCCAATCATCTGCTTGGAAGCCAAGGGGGGGAGGTTCAACAGGCCAGCGTTCCAGGTAGACAAGATAAATGGTTTCAGGCTGCAAAGTCATAACGGTCGCCAAAACCAAAGGTGTGTTGTAGGCCGGATCCTGAATGACGTAAATCGAGTAGGTACGGTTGGCTGTATCCACCTTGGTTGTTCTGGGGACGAGATTGTGCCATGCTTGATAGCAAATCAGGCGACCACTATAGAGAAAGCGACCAGACGAGTCCGGAGTTGTAGCCTCGAGTCGCTTTCCCTTATAGCTGCGAGAGAGCGGACGCACAATATCACCATATTCAGGTGGTCTGCCTTTTTCTTTGCGTTTGGGGAACTCATTGCGGCGCACTGTGCAGTTAATGGCTTCCCGCAGGACAAATCGGTCTATGCCGCTTTCTAGCATTTCTCTGATTGTAAACCCGGCATCGACCACCGCCACTTCGTCTGACTCCAGTGATTTCTTCGTCTCTGTCAGCAGCTTTTTCCGAAACTCACTTTCCTTTGTTCCAACCGTGCATCTCATGATTGCCTTGAGCAGTGGCACTCGCTTCCCGCCTATCTCCCCCGAGCTTATCATCACTCCAAAGATGAGCGCGGGCAATGCCCGACGAGCCGTTGAGTTATAGAGTCGGTTCACTTTCCCTTGCAGCTTCGGTCGCCAGAACCCTGTGATATCTATGCTTTTCACTCGGTACCCTTCTAACTTTTTTGCCTCCCATTCCCCTTTCCACTTCTTCTTGCCACGACCCCAGCAGACTTGTGATATCCCATGATCCATATCGAAAGCTCCACCAGCTTCGCCGGAGCTCCTCATCTTCAAACCCGCTTTCTTTCAATGCGCTATGGATTGCTCCTCGACTTTTCAGAAACGACCCATTCAGCATTGCCCACATCAGACGCATTACATTTACGTTTGTTCCCATCGGCGTTACTTGCAATACATTCATCAGTACTGCTATAGTTATTTCTGGCGCGGTTAACATTCCTTCCTCCTTTTTGGGTTCTCTACCTTTAGGATGAACTGCTAACCGCTTTTTGTCACATTTCTCACCTCATCTCTTTTCTTTTACCAGAAAGTAAAGTTATTTAAAAACCTGGGCTGGATTGATACGCTTAGACCTTTAATTGTTCCTTCCTGGTTTGGTGGTAGCGCCTTTTACATTTTCATGATGCGGCAATTTTTCCTGACCATCCCGGTAGAAATGGAGGAAGCGGCACGGGTCGATGGAGCCTCTACGTTGCGCATCTACTGGCAGATATTTTTGCCCAACTCCGGGCCGGTTTTGGCTGCAGTCACTATCTTTTCGTTCATCCAACATTGGAACAACTTTTTAGGGCCGCTCATCTTTACCAATTCGGTCGAGTCGCGTACGTTGGCTTTGGGGCTGCGTTACTTCCAGCATGAATTTACGACAAGCGTCAATCTGATGATGTGCGCCACGATCTTTATGCTGATTCCCGTTGTCATCCTCTTTTTCTCCGCCCAGAGATACTTCATCCGCGGGGTGGTAACAACTGGATTGGCAGCTCGCTGAAAATAGTTGAATAATTGCTGTGCTATCTGCGATTCGAGATTGGGAGATTAAGAGATTCTGGCAGTACAATCTCTCAATCGCTTAATCTCCAAAGGAGATTCTTATGAACGGTCTAACTTCTGAACAACTCGCATTTTATCGAGAGGAGGGCTATCTATTGCTGGAGGACGTACTCCCACCCCCGATCTTCCACCCGCTGATCGAGGAGTTCAATGAATCCATCGATCAGAAAGCACGTGAACTTCATGCAGCAGGCAAGCTACCCGACCTCTTTGAGCATGAACCATTTGAACGGCGGTTGTACAAGATCACAGAGGCGTTGGACGATCCATCTATTGCCTGGCACTTTACAGGAATCAAATATAAGTCTCCCGCGATGTTTGCCGTCATGACCCATCCGGTCATTCTTGATATCACGGAATCGGTAATTGGCCCAGAAATTTTGGCCCATCCCCAGTTTAATGTGCGAGCCAAGCTTCCCAATCAAGAGTCGACCGTCGTGCCCTGGCATCAGGATCTCGGTTATTTGGAACGAGACGCCGAAGAAACCTTTATGGTGAATTTTTGGATTCCTCTGGTCGATGCCACTGCCGAGAATGGGTGTATGGAAGTGATCGCTGGCAGTCACAAATATGAGCTGGTTGAACATGTACGGATTCGCAACTACAAAGGTATTGCCGAGGATGAGCTACCACCTGGTGATGTCGTGGCTTGTCCCGTGCGTGTAGGTGGGGTACTCTTAACCCAGCACAAAACCGTCCATCGTTCGATTCCCAACCTCTCGAATCATATCCGCTGGAGCCTGGATCTGCGCTACAGTGATCCGAGCCTACCCACGGGGCGGGATAATGTCCCCGGCTTCATCGCTCGCAGCCGAGCGAATCCGGAATCGGAGGCCAAAACACATCTGGATTGGCTCAAGTTGATGTCGCCATCAACCGATATCTGAACCCTGAACCGGGATCAGTTGACGCATTTGATAATCTCTGATACGCTTAAAGCAATCCCCAAAGAACATTTTAGATTCGCTTCTTTATTTTGGGTGATATGCCACAAATTGTGTAAGGCTTTTCCAGAAAATCAAAGATCCAATTCAATAGGAAAAGCCAAAGTCATTCCGGCTACAGCGCTTGTCTTTATAGGTGATTATTTTTCTGGAATGACCTAAAAGTAACTTAGTCTCTCCGAAAACTGCGAATTTACACACAATTTGGGATACCACCTTATTTTGAAACTAAACCGTAGTCTCTGCTGCAGTTTGGGTTTAAGATTTATACCGAGCACTCCCGTAAATTACAATAAATTAGATCTTTCAGCCGAGTAGAACAGACGAATTTATCTTGATTTATGAGCAAGTGCGACATGCACTGAGTACTGCCATAACTTTCACATAAATTTGACCATTTTCAGTCGGGTAGCACAGACGAGTTTATGTGAAATTATGAGCGAGTGCGGTATATATTGTATTGGGCATACTATAATAGACAACCTAAGGAGGAAAACAGATGCAACAGAAGAGAAGGCTTCAGATTTCGCGTCGAGAGTTCATACAGCTTTCGGCATTCGCCACGGCAGGCACAGTGCTCGCAGCCTGTGGTGGTGGAGCACCCGCCGCAGAAGCACCCGCAGAAGCCGCGGATACCGAGGCATCTTCCGCAGAAGCAGAAGCACCCGCAGGCCCACCAGGTACCTATAATGAAGCACCCATGTTGGCGGAAATGGTACAAAATGGAGAACTGCCTCCAGTGGATGAACGTTTGCCCGGCAACCCCCTGGTTCTCGAAGGATTGGATGGTACTGGCAACTATGGTGGTCTATGGCGAGCCGGTTTTCGGGGACAGGCCGATCATTTTGCGATCCGGCAAGTCACGATTCGGGGCTTGCTGTCCGTCAACCAGGAGTTGACGGTCAATCCCATGGTGGCGGAATCTTGGGAAGTAAGCGATGATGCCACCCAATATACTTTCCATCTGCGAGAGGGAATGAAGTGGTCCGACGGCGAACCGTTTACCAGTGCCGATTTTGTTTACTGGTTTGAGGAAGAGATCAAGAATGAGACCTTGCCCCCCACGTTCCCAGGTTGGTTGACCAGTCCCGTCGACGGTGAGGACGTTCCTGTGGAGTTATCGGCACCCGACGCCACGACAGTTGTGTTCAAATTTGGCGGTCCCAATGCCTTATTCCATATGGAAGGCGGCATCATACTTGATGTACCCGTGCGACCAGCCCACTATATGAAGCAGTTCCACCCTGATCATACAGAGGACACGGCTGCTCTGGATCAGGCCATCGCCGACGCCAACCTGGATTCGTGGACAGAACTTTATGCTGACATGCGCAGCGACCGCAACGAAAATCCCGAGGTCCCAATGATACGTCCTTGGCTCCAAGAGAATTCGTTCACGGAAGAGATCTTGACCTTGCGACGCAATCCATACTTCTGGGCGGTGGACACGGTGGGCAACCAACTCCCCTACATTGATAGGCTCTCTTTCCGTCTGTTCAACGATGCCGATGTCCACGCGCTACGGCTTGTAAACGGTGAGATCGACTGCCAGTCACGCCATGTGCGCAACTCAGATCTGACCGTGCTCAAAGAGAACGAGGAGAAAGGGGATTACAAAGTTCAGTTCTGGCGCTGGACCGCTGTCTTTGGCATTCACTTCAACATGACGACCAACGATGAGCGTCGACGGGAACTGTTCCAGGAACGGGATTTTCGCATCGCCATTTCCCTTGGTGTCGACCGCGATGCCATCAACGAACTGGTCTTCGACGGTCTGGGGACGTCAATGCAGTATGGTCCTCCTGCGGAATCTCCGTTGCACTATCCCAAGTTGAGCAATGCCTATCTTGACTTCGATCCGGATCAGGCCAATGCATTGCTGGATGGTTTGGGACATACCGACCGCGATGATGAGGGCTATCGTCTCTGGTCGGACGGCAGTGGCGACCGCGTCAGTTGGACGATGTTGGGCGGTGCTGAAGTTGCCGATCAAACGCAGATGCTCATCGACTTTTTCAAAGAACTCGGCCTTCAGGTCAACTATCGAGGTGTCGATCGCTCGCTCAGCATTGAACTCCATCAGTCCAATGATGTTGAATGTACGTCTGGCTTCATGGACCGTAATTTGATCCCGCTGGCAGATCCGCAGATTTGGGTTAAACATCGCAACATCAATGACCGCCCGTGGGCCAATGCCTGGACAGCCTGGAAGCTGGATCCGACAAATCCCATTGCCCAGGAACCGCCCGAAGGCCACTGGATCTGGGATATTTGGGGACTGTGGGATGAGATCAGGGCAACAGCTGGCGAAGAAAATCAAATCGAACTCTTCAAGCAGATTCTCGAGATCTGGTCCGAGGAATTGCCATCGGTCGGGTTCTTTGGCGAACTGCCACGGTTGGTGGTGGTCAAGAACGGCTTCAAAGGCATCCAGGCTGGCAATCCATGGGATTGCTGTCGCGGCGTATACGAACATATTATCGACAATGCGACCTGGTATTGGGATGAGCCCGAGAAGCACGCATAGAGAGATCAGTGAACGGTTTGGGATATATGCGAGAAGTTAACTGTTCAGGTTATCCTTGAAGGTGACTGTCACTTCACATTCGACTGGGCAGGTCAGGAGCAAGTACGGCTCGCTTTGTGCGAAAAGTGACAGTCACCTCCTCGTTCGGTGCAGCAAGGTGAACTGGTTACCGAGAAAGTGTCCCAAGAGGAGCAGCTGAAGGCACTGATCTGGACCATCGAGCCGACTGTCCACGTGGATGGACGGTCGGCGCTGCCCTGAACATAGTTTCAGACTCAGTCTGTTTCTCACTTTGTTGCATAAAGCCACACTTTTCAGTGCTCAGCATATTCATAGCAGGAAGATAGTTTATGTTCGCCTATGTACTACGTCGAATTGCTTTCATGGTGCCTACATTGTTTGCGATTTCGATTGTGACGTTTATTATCATCCAATTGCCCCCAGGTGATTATTTGACGACCTATGCCGCCCAGTTGCGAGAACAAGGCGATGAGGTGGATGAGGTAGTTCTGGCCAGATTGAAAGAGCGCTATGGGTTGGGTCAGCCAGCTTATGTTCAATATCTGAAATGGATCTCAGGCATTATCCTTCGCAACGATTGGGGCGATTCCATGTATTTTCAGATGCCGGTCCAAGAGCTGATCTGGGGGAGAATCGGTCTTACCTTTGTTCTCTCATTTAGCACATTGCTGTTTGGTTGGTTGGTCTCTATTCCATTGGGGGTTTATTCAGCGACCCATCAATATTCGATCATAGACTATATCGTGACCGCCCTCAACTTTATTGGAAAGGGCTTGCCCGAATTTATGCTGGCGCTGGTCATTATGTGGTTGGTGACCAGCTACACGGGAATGAGCGTTGGTGGCTTGTTCAGTCCAGAATTTGTCGACGCACCGTGGACCTGGGATCGATTTGTTGATATGCTGGCTCACGTTTGGATCCCAATCGTGATTCTGGCGGTCGGCAGTACCGCCAACGGAATCCGCATCACGCGTGCGAACCTATTGGATGAATTAAACAAACCCTATGTGGAAACTGCACGCGCCAAAGGTCTCCAGGAAACCAGGCTTGTCTGGAAATATCCAGTCCGTGTGGCCCTAAACCCCTTTTTTAGCACGATTGGTTGGTCGCTGGCAGATCTGATCTCCGGTACCACAATCGTGGCAATTGTTCTGAGTCTACAAACAACCGGCCCCATGCTCTTTACGGCCTTGATCAATCAAGATATGTATCTGGCTGGCAGCTTCATCCTGTTGCTGAGTGCGTTGACTGTCATTGGCACGCTGTTGTCCGATCTTTTATTGGCATGGGTCGATCCCAGGATCCGACTGGAGTGATATTGTATCGTGCTGAACCGCAGTAATTGTGTTGGGAAATAAATATGGCGATGATCGATAGAAAAGCAGCAAGTAGATCGATGGAGAGCGAGACATCTCTACCACAGAGTTTTGACCAAGAAGAGCCAGAGTTTCAACTTGACGTTCAGGAAGATCCAGAGAAAGTCTATGTGGCCTCGAACTGGCGATTGATCTGGTGGAAGTACCGCAAGCATAGGGTCGCTGTCTTCAGTACGTTCGTCGTTCTGCTCTTTTACTTGATAGCCGCCTTCTGCGAGTTTGTGGCACCCTATGACCCCGAAGCCAAATTCGTCAAATACAAACTACATCCACCGACACCAATCCATATTATTGACGAGAACGGAGAGTGGCATAGGCCGTTTATCTACCAGACCGTACGCGAGCGAGATCCGGAAACGTTTCGCAATATTTATCACGAAGATACCTCTATTCGTTACCCGATCCGCCTCTTTGTGCGCGGCGAAGAGTACAAACTATGGGGAAGGACCCCGATCCAAATGAAGCTACTGGGTCTGGACGTTCCACACGAAGAGCAAGGAGTCTTTCTGCTTGGAACAGACCGTCTGGGACGTGACATGTTCTCGCGCGTTGCCTATGGGGCAAGACTTTCACTCTCGATCGGGCTGTTGGGTGTTGGGTTGAGCCTGTTTCTCGGTGTTTTGTTGGGTGGTATCTCCGGATATTATGGTGGCACTGTGGACAATATTATACAACGCCTCATTGAGTTTCTACGTTCTATTCCCAGTATTCCTCTGTGGATGGGCTTGAGTGCCGCGTTGCCTCCAGCCTGGCCCATCATTTATATCTACTTCAGCATCACAGTCATTCTCTCGTTGATTGGGTGGACGGGTATGGCCCGCGTGGTGCGGGGGCGTTTTCTACAATTGCGCGAGGAAGATTTCGTCCTCGCGGCCAGGTTTGCTGGTACCAGCGAGCTACGCATTATTCTCCGTCACATGTTGCCCTCGTTTTTAAGCCACATCATTGCGACAATGACATTATCGATCCCAACGATGATTCTTAGTGAAACCGCTCTGAGTTTTCTGGGATTGGGATTGCGGTCGCCAGCCATTAGTTGGGGAGTATTGCTCCAGGAGGCACAAAATATCAGTGCGGTCGCCATCGCCCCGTGGACAATGGTTGCGCCAGCTCTGATGGTGGTCATTGCGGTCCTGGCATTCAACTTCATGGGGGATGGGTTGCGCGATGCAGCAGATCCGTATGCGAGTTAGATGCGTCTGGCCAGAAAAGTTGATCCCATCTCTGCTTTGACCGGCAATACAGATTTACGATTTTGCCGTTTTTCATGGGATGGTTCAAAAACAGGTTGACAAATTTGCGGAGTCGCCATGTATGGCGCAGCATTCTCTAATGCAACCGTGGTCAGACGAGAACCGGCGTTAGAGATTACACGCAGTAGGATTTCTCAGAGGTAGAGCGTTCAAATGGCGAAAAAAGACGCAGTAGAGAATCTCGGACCATTTGGCCCGCTCGAGTCTGTTTTGACTGAGAAGTGCAGGATTATGTCTACTGCGTGTAATAGAGAACGCCTCCTCCACGGGTAAAAGTGTAAACCTAACTCAATGGGTCATCTGAACCATCCCTCTTTCATCTGGCATAAGTTGGGTAACACTGTATGATGAATGTGCCAAAAAAGTTTGGTGCTGTATAGACTCTATACTGGAGAAGGGACAATCTTTTCTGGCGGATTCTATGTAGGCGAGATCAATAGAAAGGGGGTTGAAGCTTGATCGTTCGAGGAAGCGAAATTCAAGAAATAGACCACAGGAAAGGGTATGCAATTGATGGCGTTCAGGAGCAGATAGGACACTTTGCTGTACGAGTGACAACGCCGGACAATCCGTTTGAGCCTGAACCGCATGGTGAACAACGTTTCTGGTACATTCTCAATGGTGAAGCCAATGTCACAATCGATGGCGAGACCAACGCCGTTGGATCAGACGATTTGATCTTGCTGGCACCATGGACCGAGCATAACTTGCGCACCGATACTCGAGTGCGCTGGATTTGTTTTGGCTAGCAGTATTTTCTCAATCAGAACCGGCTGAACAGAGCCGACCTTCCCAGAACAGGTCAAGAATTGTCGGGTATTCAAGTCTATTTTTGACCTCTTCCCGGAAGGTCGTTGAGAAGGTGCGGTTACCGCGCATAAATCCCTATGGGAGTATTGCAGGAAAGGAAGAAACCGATGACACGCAAATTGAAGCTGGCTCTTGTTGGGTTGGGGAGGCGTGGTCGGGGTGGACATCTGCCCGTATACGCCGCTCTGAGTGATACATACGATTTTGTTGCTGTTTGCGACAAAGATGAAGCTGTGCTGAGCGAGGTGGCTGCGGAACACGGTGCTAACGCCTACACAAGTGTACGCGATCTGGTGGAACACGAGGAATTGGATGTAGCGGATGTCGTTGTCCCCGGTGATGCACATCATGCCGTCTGTTGCTTTTTAGCCGACGCTGGCGTGAATATAATCGTATAGACACCCATTGCACCGACGCGCCCCATGGCCGATCTCATGATTGAAGCAGCGGCACGCAACAACGTCAAATTAGAGGTAGCAGAGAACTATCATCGTCGAGCCCTAGATCGTTTCCAAGCAGAGGTTATCAAGTCTGGCTTGATTGGCGATATCAGCCGGATCTATCGCATCTTCTATGAGGGTGGCTATCACGGTATGAGTGTCTTACGTCTGCTCTGCGGTGGACAGCCCCAGTCGATCCTGGGAATCACCCACGTCACCCCAATTGTGCCGATCATTGATCGCATGAATCGTCACCATTCAGAAGAAAAGTGGACAACCAGCTACCTTGAATTTGATAACAATACGGCCGCGATCATGATCTACTCTAACGTGATCCACGCGCAGGCGTTGGGCCGAAAGCTGGGCGGTATTTCGCAGATCCACGGTACGAAAGGCGTTATGGTTGATGACACCGTTCACTACACCTCACCGGCTGACTACGAGAACAAGGCGCTTGCCACTGCCTATGAGCCGGAATACATTTCAACAACAGTCAACGGCCAGCAAGTGCTCGAACGTATTGTACTCGAATTGCCTGAACAGACCATTGTCTGGGAGAACCCGTATGCCGAGCTGGGCATAGGCCGAGAGAAAGGTCGCGGCATCGACATGGCCGACCAGCTCATGAGCATCGCCAATGCGGTTCTGCACAACACAGAACCGACCTATGGCGCACAAGCTGCGCGCCTGGATGGGGAGATGACACTGGCTGCTGCGGAGTCTGGGCTGATGAATAAGGCGTCATTGTCGTTCCCTCTCTCCACACCAACCCAAACGGAACAAATGATCCACGAAAAGTTTCAGGAAACGTATGGGTATAGCTATGAAGAGATTGAGCAGCTGATCGATGTCTGGTATCTTCGTAGATGAAATAGTTTGTTTGTGTTGAATCCGTTAGTGCTTTACCATCACATAGGTAAACTAACTGACCATCCAACAAACCAACCAATTCAGGAGACATTACATGAAGTTTTTGGACCATCAGGTAAAGGGGATTGCACGGTGTTTATTGGATGCAGATTTGCAAGGCGAGCCACTCCATGTTCATATCTCGGAAGTTGGACCCGGTCAGCGCTCTCATCCGCCCCACAGGCACGGCGGTTTGGAAGCTTTCTATATGTTGGAAGGCGAAGGCACCTTAGAGATCGATGGCGAGAGTTATACCTTACAAACAAATGAGGTGACAGTTTTTGATCCAAGAAAGCTGCATGGATTGGTCAACTATAGCTCATCCCCCATGCGTTATATGGTTATTCTAGCAAAGGAGGCAGAACAGGAATAACTTGCTTTTTCCTAAAGTGAGCCCTATCCGAGAACAGTAGTTTGATTCGTCTGGTAGGCGCAAGGAGAACTACTGTTTTCAACACAACCGCACTACAACACACTTTGTGGTACATAGGACGCAAAGGATCATGGCAGAACGAAATAACTGCACACCAAGCATATCCATCGATAGCCCAACACCACCGCCCTACTGGGCCTTGCTGGAATGGGAATTGATCCGCAACCAGACCGCAGCCATTGAAGAGTACTACGCCAAGTACTTCGACGAACGGGGCTATCTGCTCTGCGTTCCCCGTTGGGGCGGCGATGATGGGCCGGACGACGCAGCCGAAAACCTGGCGGGCTGGACCGTTCTCCACGCGCTAGGTGGACCCGACTTGATTCTTGACCTGTACAAACAGGGCTGGGAAGGTCATCTCGCCCAATATACCGAGGCCAAGACCGTAGAAGTGCCATTTGCGACCGATGGCATGTACTACAAAGAGTTTCCAGTCATGTTCGACTGGATGCACAACGGCGAAGGTTTTTCGGTCTTCTTTTTGCAGCCACTGTCAGACCCCTACAACCGGGCCGCCCGCCAACGCATGGAACGCTTTGCTGGCTTCTATATGGGCACGGACCCCCAAGCCGACAACTATGACCCGGAACACCGTGTGATCCGCAGCATGTTTAACGGCAGCCGCGGCCCCTTGATGCGCAAGTCAACCGGGCTGGACTGGGCCGGGGATTCAATCGAGATCGAGGGGCGATTCAAACCCGGGCACGGCGAACGGACCTATGCCGAAATGGTGGCCCACTTTGAAGACTCAGTAGATCCAAATTTCAGGTTTTGAGAGAGAATTCTGGCTAAACAGTTGACATAAATACAAATTTGCCGGTCGATATCTAGTTTTTGCGTTAGATTTGGGCGATTTTCAGATATGAAATAGGTTGTTTTCTGTAACCGAAATCTGAATAAATGACTCCAAAATCCCTGCAATCTCGACTGAAAATAGCCAAAAACGCCAAATTTGGATCTACTGAGACTACAATGATGTGGTGGGCGATCATCCTCTCAATCTCTCCACCACCACCCTGGCGTTTAACGCGTATATGTTATCTGGCGATGAACAATATCGGGAGTGGCTCATGGATTACATCGATGCCTGGGTGGAGCGCACCGAGGCCAACAACGGCATCGTTCCCACCAATATCGGCCTGGATGGCAGCATTGGCGGTGCCTGCGACGGCAAATGGTACGGCGGCGTCTATGGTTGGGGATTCACCGTGGTCGTGCCTCAGACTGGCGCTCTGGCCCACCGGCCCTACTTTCTACACCGGGTTCACTATGGCTTTGGCAACGGGCTGCTCATGACCGGCGATCAGCGCTATGTGGACACCTGGCGGGGCGTCATTGACGCGGTCAATGACAATGCCATCGAACAGGATGGGCAGACCCTTTATCCCCACATGTACGGCGATGAGGGCTGGTACGATTATACGACGGAGCCGTTTAACATCGGCGCGTTGGAGGTCTATTTCTGGTCCATGGACAGAGGTGCCGATCTGGCCCGGGTGGCAGATCATGATTGGGTGCGTTTTTTGGAAGGCCAAAATCCGGATTATCCGGCAAAAGCCCTACAGGCCGATCTCGATGAAGTTCGGGATCGAGTGGGCCGTTTTCGGGAGGACAACACTGCGCCGGACATGCGCATGTCCGACGATATGAACGGCACCAACCCGGCCCTGGTCAGCCGCCTGACTGAGTTGATGCTGGGCGGTCTCCCCACCGAGCGTTTGGGCTTCCCACTCCATTGTCGCTTGCGCTACTTCGATCCGGATAACCGGCGCGCCGGCATGCCCGAAGATGTCGGCGCGCTGGTTGAGTCCATGACAGACGACAATGTAACCGTGCAGCTGGTCAATACCGATCAAGTGATGCCCCGCACGGTCGTCGTTCAGGCCGGCGCGTATGCGGAACACCAATTTCTGCGTGTCACCCAGAGTGGGCAGACCAGGGAACTGGACAGAGATCACTTCACGGTTCGTCTGGCGCCGGGCTGCGGCAGTCGCCTGGTAATCCAAATGGCGCGCTACGCCAATTCCCCAACCTGTGCCTTTCCCTGGGATAGATAGTGCGGTTAGCCCCCGCTCCACTCTACTGAATCGTAGTGGAGGGGAATCATGATTATCTCAAATGCACTCAAATATGTATACATCGCTATCCCGCGTACTGGCTCCAAGTCTATGTCGCAGTGGTTGGTCGACTATTTCCAAGGTGAATGGTATGGCGCACACCATGAGTGGAAAGTGCCTGATGAATGCAAAGACTTTCTGATCTTTACTGTCATCCGAAACCCCTACGAGATCCAAGCTAGTGGCTGGTATTTTGAGCCTGTGATCAAACCAGAAAACTATCAAAAGCCACAAAGTTACGCAGAAGCCGTGTGTCAGTGGGTACCAGAACCGGATGAGCCGGTCAGCCAAAAAGATTTTGTGGAATGGTCTGGGGTCTCGCAGATCCTATACTTCGAGCATCTACCGCAGTGCCTGCAAGAACTCCCCTTTGTGGACCCAAACAATGTGCCGCTCCTTCCCCATTTGAACGCGGGTGGCTATCGACCTCAAGGCAATTTTTTTGAAATTATGGCGGAGGGCGATGAAAAGTTGGTCTGGCAAGGTGCACAAGAAGACTTTGCGTATTTCGGCTACAAACGATATGATAGCGGCGCGCCCA
Organism: Chloroflexi bacterium TSY; assembly: GCA_019217005.1. The sequence continues at coordinate 108,830 of JAHBNG010000032.1, read as the reverse complement.
CAATACCCAATAGATCGTTACAACGATAAGCTAACCCATGAGCTACCGCGTCGCCCACCATCTAACCATCTACCGAGAGACCGGCTGGTATGCGGCCCACCCCACCGTTGTTCGTGCAGCCAACGGCGATCTCCTCGTCCATTTTCATCGTTCGCCCGATGTCGGGAACAGCCACCACGCTCATCCTCTCTTTGATGTGCGCGCCTGTCGTTCACAAGATGAGGGCCAGAGCTGGAGTAAATCAACTCTTGTTACCACAGATCCGTTGGGAGGTGTTCTGGATTTCGGCACCCATACCTTGCCTGATGGCTCTCTCTATCTACATGCTTCCACGGTGGAATTGGTGCCACAGAGTCAGGATCGCCATTGCACAACCTGGACTTCACAACCTGGCATTCCTTTTTGGATCCGTTCCCATGATCATGGGGTAACCTGGACTGAGCCCCGGCGGTTTTCCCCATATCCTGATGGCGTTTGGGGTGCGCCAGCCGAGCATTCTGGCGTTTGTCGTAGTGGCCTGCTTGTCCTGCCAGATGGACAGTTCCTGTTGCCTGGCAAGGCAACGGCCCAATCCAATGGAGGACAACCCTACTTTGGTATGTGCTGGGAATCAACCGATGGTGGTGAAAATTGGAGTTACGGCGGTCGTTTGGCCGAGGATCCCATCGCTCACTTTAGCGAGCCAACGATTTATCAGACCCCAAGCGGGCGAATTCTGGTACTCTATCGCTGTCATCCACGCCAACCGGGTCGTGATAACTGTTTGGCCTTAGTGACCTCGGATGATGATGGTTTTTCATGGTCACAGTGGCGGTATACAACGATCCGAGGTTGTCCAGGCCACTTGCTTGGTCTTCGGGACGGGTGCATCTTGATGACGGTCGGCACCCGTTGGGCTAGTCAGCAGGGATGTATGGCACGTGTTCTCGATCCAGAGGGAACGGATCTGGATACTGCCCAGGATTTGGTCATCCGCGCCGATTCGGTCGATGTCGACTGTGGCTATCCTTGGGCAGTTGAATTGAATGATGGTCGCGTTCTGGCGGTCTATTACTATGGGTATCCAGACGGTTCTCATGGGATTGAGGGAACGATTTTAGAAAGAACATAATCTAGATATATGTATTGACTGTTTGACTCTCCTCACAGTTCCCTATTCAACAGTGCAATTTCCTCGCGTTTAATAATCAAAGGAAACATCGATATGAACCAAAATTCAGATTCAACCAAGAAGGATGCGTTGTTCCAGCGCGATTTACGAGAGAGTTATTCGGTCATTACGCGAGGTGAAGGAATTTACCTCTTTGATGATCAAGGAAAGCGCTATATTGATGGAACCTCTGGTGCGGGGAACGTGACGTTGGGCCATGGATACGAACGGATTGTGGAGGCAATGGCCGAGCAAGCCAAGACACTGGCTTACTGTTTTTCCCAATTTTTCACCAACCAACCTGCTTTGGAATTGGCCGAACGTATTGCCGCTCTGGCCCCGGGTGACCTCAACCATGTCTACTTTGTGTCTGGTGGTTCCGAAGGGAATGAGACGGCCATTAAGCTTGCCCGTCAATATCATTTGCAGCGGGGCAACAAGCAAAAGCAGCAGGTTATTTCGCGCTGGCGCAGCTACCACGGGGCCACGCTTGGTGCTCTTGCGCTGACAGGCTCACCGGCTTTGCGTGCACCTTTTAATCCGTGGTTGCCCGATTTTCCGCACATTGCACCCTACTATCCCTATCGCTGCCCATTTGCGGGTTGTGAGGGACGCTGTAATCTGACCTGTGCCGATGAATTGGAGCGAACGATCTTGCAGGTGGGGCCAGAAAATGTTGCCGCCTTTTTGACCGAACCGGTCGTTTTGGCTGGCGTTGCGGCTGATAGTCCACCTCCCGACTACTTCCCGCGTATTCGGGAGATCTGCGACAAATATGACGTTCTCTTCATTGCTGACGAGGTGATCACGGGCTTTGGTCGGACCGGTCGCTATTTTGCCATTGAGCATTGGGATGTGGTGCCGGACATGATTGTCTTTGCCAAGGGGATTAGCAGTGGGTATGCTCCCTTAGGTGGCGTGATTTTGCGGGAAAAGATTCGCGACAGCTTTGCCGAACAGGGTGAAGCATTTGCCCACGTATTCACGTATGTAAACAATCCCGTGGCGATGCGGGCAGGTTTGGAAGTGCTGGACATTATCGAAGAGAACAATCTGTTAGAGCATGTTCGGCAGATGGGTGAGCATCTATTGACTAGTGTAGATGCTTTGCACCGATATGCCAGTGTTGGTGAGATTCGGGGCAAAGGATTGATGATGGGCATTGAATTGGTTCGCGACAAGGCGAGCAAAGAACCATTTGCGGCGTCTATGGGCGTTCATAAGCGCATGAGAGAAATTTTGTTGGACAAAGGCTTGTCCATGAGTGGTACCAGTGGGGCCGCGAACTGGGTGGACGGAGATGATCTGCGCTTCTATCCACCCCTCACAATCACCCGCGATGAGATAGATGAATCAATCGCCATTCTCGATGAGGGATTGGGGCAGTTGGAGGAAGAGTTATCGCTTTAGGGCCCATCCGAAAAGTGGTTGTGAGTCCAACCAGCTTCTCGAGCGAGAAGGCATCGTCACAGAGCTTTTCAGATAATCACTTAGGGTAGATGAGGGTGTATGGTCATTTGACTCATCAGGGTTGACGCACGAACAATTTGGGTTTACAATATGCGTACATATGTTCTAAAGATTTGGATTCGATAAAAGGCACAAACCAATGGCCAAAACAAAAACCCAATATGTTTGTTCAGATTGTGGCGGCACCCAGATGAAATGGATGGGCAAGTGCCCGGATTGTGGTGAGTGGAACACGCTGGAAGAGGTGACAATAAGACCGACATCCGAAAAGAGTCGGACGTCCATGCCCACTTTCAGCGATCCTTCGTCGCAACCCGTGCCGCTCTCGAAAATACCGGTCGATGGTGCGCCGCGTCTACAACTCAGCATGAGCGAGTTGAGCCGCGTCTTGGGTGGTGGAATTGTGCCAGGTTCGGGTGTTTTGGTGGGGGGCGACCCAGGTGTGGGAAAATCGACTTTGCTACTCCAGATGGCGGCCGAAGTTGCCAGTAAGGTTGGCTCTGTCCTCTATATCAGTGCCGAAGAAAGTGCGCATCAGATTCGACGGCGCGCCGCCCGTTTGGGTATCGAATCCGAGCACCTATTCGTTTTGTCTGAAATTGTGGTCGAACATGTGCTGGACCAGATCGAGAACATAAAGCCCAAGTTGGTAATCGTCGATTCGATTCAGGCCATTTACACAGAAGCGGTTGCCAGTGCAGCGGGGACGGTCAGCCAGGTGCGTGACAGCGCGGCCCTCTTGCTGCGGCTGGCCAAGCAGATGGCAATTCCACTCTTTATGGTTGGTCATGTTACAAAAGAAGGGTCAATCGCTGGTCCACGCGTGCTCGAACATATGGTCGATGCCGTGCTACAGTTGGAGGGGGAGCGCTTTCACGCCTATCGGCTGCTTCGTTCGATCAAAAACCGCTTCGGGAGCACCAACGAAGTGGGCATCTTTGAGATGAGTGAGCGGGGGATGGTAGAAGTCACAAATCCATCTGAGATGTTTTTGGCAGAACGACTCCCCAATGCATCCGGCAGCGCAATAGCTGTTTCAATGGAGGGAACCCGTCCGTTGCTGGTAGAGGTGCAGGCACTCAGCAGCCATACATCCTTTAGTCAGCCGCGACGGACAGGTAATGGTGTTGCTCAGAACCGGTTACTGCTCCTTTCCGCGGTTCTGAGCAAACGGGTTGGGTTGCGTTTGGCTGAGCAGGACATTTTTGTGAATGTAGTTGGCGGCATGCGCATCAACGAACCAGCCGCCGATCTATCGATTGCCATCGCGATTGCCAGCAGCTACCGCAACCGCCCAGTCAGTGCGGATTTGGCCATTGTGGGTGAAGTTGGTTTGAGTGGTGAGCTCCGTAGCGTGGGACAGATTCAGCGTCGCCTGCATGAGGCAACCAAGCTTGGGTTTGCCCGTGCGCTCGCTCCTCGCAGTGCACTGCAGAAAAGAGGAGGCGATCCGTTGCCTTCTGGCATCGAAGTCATTGGGGTGCGAACGTTACAGGATGCATTGGATGTAGCATTAGTCTGATAAACCTTCTTCGATTCCGTCAATTCCTTCATGGTAAAACTGACCATTCATTGTCAACCATCGAGATCCAAGTGTGTCCCAATATAATCTTTAAGACGATTCCAAAAAATAAATTATCCACAGATGAATAAGATTTACAAGATTAGGAAGAGAAAAATCCAGTCAATCCCATCCATCTGTGGATAGTTTAAAAATCGGATCGGCTTAACGCACCAACTCAAATGCTTTCGTCTCTATATCGGTTTCCTGACCAAGCGCCAATTGAGCGGCCAACTTCCCGCTGTAGGGGCCAAGCTGCAAGCCATTTGGACCATGTCCAGTTACGATGGTCACGCCAGGGCTATCGGCAAGATTGCTGATGATGGGTAGACCGTCGATTGACATTGGGCGTAGGCCAACACGGCTTTCAACTAAACGGGCTTGTGCCAAACCAGGCGCGACGCGCAATGCTTCACGCAATACCTCCAGTATACCGCTCGCCGTCGTGTAGGCCGCATAGCCAGAATCAGTTTCACGGGTGGCTCCGACAACAACTCGTCCGCCAGGCCAACAGACAATGTAGTGACCACGAAACCCGTCGAGAATCGGCCAGGTTGATGTATCAATGTTGGGTAGTTCCAAATGGACAATTTGACCGCGCTGTGGCTCAATGGGAATCTGAACACCCAATTGCTGGCCAAATTGGCTAGACCACGCCCCTCCAGCTAGAATCACTGCGCCGCCGTAGATGATCTCCTGTTGACTTTGGATTCCCACAACCTTCTGTTTTGCGAGCACAAGTGCATCCGCGCTTGCCGGTAAAATCGTCAGCCCTCGTTGTGTGGCAGCTTGTAAGAGAGCTGCCTCAATTTGCCGCCCGTTTACCCGCGCGGCTGTAGGATAATAGAGAGCGCCTTTAATGTCTGGAGTCAACGCTGGAAACATGCCATGTGCGTCCTCGGGTGTGATGAGGTGAGGTAGATCATCAGTGACCTCTATAGAATCATCAGCAAAGTCGCTTTGTATTTGAGCTAATAGAGCTTGTTCTTCGTCAGACATGGCTAAAGTTAGCTTGCCACAACGGGCAAATCCTGTGTCACCTACACCTTCCTCTGACAATCGTTCGGCCAACACTGGATAGTAGTCGAACGCAAGGTTCATTAGGAGAGACCAGGAATTGTGGAGTTCATTCGAGGACTTGGGGGCAAGGATACCCGCCCCAGCGCTTGTGGCGCGCCCTTCGTCGCGGCGATCAACGAGCAAGGTCTTTGCACCGGCATAGACCAGATGATAGGCAGCGGAAGCACCGATAATGCCGCCGCCCACAACAACGGCTTCATAGGTAGAGTGAGTGTTCAATTTTATGCTCCAGATGGGTTTCGAATTGATGCAACTTGTGTCACGATGAAATCATAAAACTTGACGACTTGACAAATCATTCAACAAAGTCCAAACTTACTCTTGTTCGTTCTATTCGTCAATAGATATGGCGCTGTGGCTGCGGGTTAAGTGACAAAATTTGTATAGATTCTGGTCGGAACGTGAGAGGGTGTTTTAAAAGTCTGACGAAAGGGTGAGCAAACGCCGGTTGAGTCGCAAAGCGGTATCGAAACCAGCGTTGGCGGGTCGACCCGTTTGGTTTCGATATGCCTTCGGCTACTCAACCGGCACTGATCTCACCTTTTAAAACACCCTCTGAGAATCTTGCGGTCGTTAATTATCTGTCACTTACCGGACAGCTACTATCAGATATGGTACTTTAATTTTCGGGAATCGTCTTATTCTTTACTTTCTGGTAAAAGAAAAGAGATGAGGTGAGAAATGTGACAAAAAGCGGTTAGCAGTTCATCCTAAAGGTAGAGAACCCAAAAAGGAGGAAGGAATGCTAACCGCGCCAGAAATAACTATAGCAGTACTGATGAATGTATTGCAAGTAACGCCGATGGGAACAAACGTAAATGTAATGCGTCTGATGTGGGCAATGCTGAATGGGTCGTTTCTGAAAAGTCGAGGAGCAATCCATAGCGCATTGAAAGAAAGCGGGTTTGAAGATGAGGAGCTCCGGCGAAGCTGGTGGAGCTTTCGATATGGATCATGGGATATCACAAGTCTGCTGGGGTCGTGGCAAGAAGAAGTGGAAAGGGGAATGGGAGGCAAAAAAGTTAGAAGGGTACCGAGTGAAAAGCATAGATATCACAGGGTTCTGGCGACCGAAGCTGCAAGGGAAAGTGAACCGACTCTATAACTCAACGGCTCGTCGGGCATTGCCCGCGCTCATCTTTGGAGTGATGATAAGCTCGGGGGGAGATAGGCGGGAAGCGAGTGCCACTGCTCAAGGCAATCATGAGATGCACGGTTGGAACAAAGGAAAGTGAGTTTCGGAAAAAGCTGCTGAAAGAGACGAAGAAATCACTGGAGTCAGACGAAGTGGCGGTGGTCGATGCCGGGTTTACAATCAGAGAAATGCTAGAAAGCGGCATAGACCGATTTGTCCTGCGGGAAGCCATTAACTGCACAGTGCGCCGCAATGAGTTCCCCAAACGCAAAGAAAAAGGCAGACCACCTGAATATGGTGATATTGTGCGACCGCTCTCTCGCAGCTATAAGGGAAAGCGACTCGAGGCTACAACTCCGGACTCGTCTGGTCGCTTTCTCTATAGTGGTCGCCTGATTTGCTATCAAGCATGGCACAATCTCGTCCCCAGAACAACCAAGGTGGATACAGCCAACCGTACCTACTCGATTTACGTCATTCAGGATCCGGCCTACAACACACCTTTGGTTTTGGCGACCGTTATGACTTTGCAGCCTGAAACCATTTATCTTGTCTACCTGGAACGCTGGCCTGTTGAACCTCCCCCCCTTGGCTTCCAAGCAGATGATTGGCTTACATCGTCAATTTGTTCATGCCGATGAGGCTTGTTTCCGCTTACCTGAACTGGGGCTGCTGGCTGGCAATCTTCTTTCCCATTTAGCCGCTTCTCTTCCTCCCATACCGACTGGCTACTGGGATCGAGAGCCTCAATCCACTCCCGGCAGGCTGCGCCGTGTTCTCTCGAGTGCTCTTTTTCCAACTCCTGACCAACTCGACCCTGACTTTCGGAAAAAGGCCTCGGTTTCACACCATTTCCCTAAAGGCGTTCTCGCTCATCGCCGCCTCAATGCCGCTGCTTAAACTAGCCGAGCACTATTTTTACATTTTATCCCGTTTTTTCAGGGTGGATTCTTTTTTCCGCCCCTTTCGGTTTGCCCTTTGTCACTCAAGCCTTTACCAGAAAGTAAAGTTATTTTATCATTCAGATTCTGTCTCTGCGGAGAAACAGATGTCTCAAGACACCCTAACTGCTCAGCCAAAGAATGGTTCTTCTCGGAATTTGTCCAAGCTTCAGGGCGAATCAAATAAGAACGTGACGTCCCAGCTAATCTTTGTCCAACAGGAGCCGCAAGAACCGACACATTGGTGGAAGCAAAGCGCTCAACGGTGGTTCGGTATCCTGTTCGTTGTCACGATTACAGTTTTTAGTTTTTTTCTGGCTCTCAACCCCAAGTGGATTGCATGGGCAGGCGAATGGGGATATGTTGGGGCCTTCTTGATCAGCCTCATCGCCAGCGCGACCATTGTTTTGCCCGCCCCTGGCATTGCAGTTGTCATTGCAATGGGGAGTGCACTTGAACCCTATATTTTAGGTATCGTTTCTGGCATTGGGAGCGCGTTCGGTGAACTAACCGGTTATATTGCGGGGGCTTCGGGACGCGCCTTGGTTCCTGATGCGCAACGATCGCGTGTTGAGTGGTTGCAGAAGCATACAGAAACATATGGCCCTCTCTTATTACTTGCTCTGGCAGCTATTCCGTTTCCTCTTTTTGATTTGGCTGGGATTGTGGCCGGCGCTCTGGGCATGCGTATCATCTCATTTCTGGGCGCAATCTCCATTGGCAAAAGCATCAAATACATTATTCTAATTCTGCTTGGTGCTGGCTCAATCGAGCTTTTTCAACGGTACTGGGCATCATTATTTTAGGTTTTGTCGACATAGATTCGTATGCGAAGTTGAACAGAGATCCTGTTTGTTCTACAATCAGTAGACCGCATTCGTTGGATTCTTCACTTCGTTGGTGCGATGCACCCATTACGTGAACGGAATGACACGATTGTAGTCTACTGGCAATACATCCTCTTGATGCTTTGACATTGTTTGGAGCCTTGAATATAATGCGTCAGGCAAGTTTATTTGGATATAGGTCATTCCAGAAAAATAATCATCCATCAGAACAGATTGTTCTCCCTTGAATGGCTTTGGCTTTTCCAATCGAATTGAACAGTTTAATTTCTGGAAAAGCCATATATCCTTCACAATAGGACAGAATCATGGCAGAAGTTCAACAACTGCGCAAAGGCAATATTTACGAAGAAGATAATCAACTGTGGCGTGTGATCGATCATCAGCATATTAAGATGGCGCGTGGCGGTGCAACTGTACGTTTAAAGGTTCGCAATGTCCGGACCGGCTCGACGGTTGAAAAAACTTATAATAACGGGACACGCATGCAAGATGTCCGTCTCGATAGTAGCGAAGTCCAGTATCTATACAATGATGGTGATTTTTACCACTTCATGGATACTGAGACATATGATCAGATCCAGCTTCAAAGCGATGTTTTGGAAGATGTAATTCCATACATGGTCGACAACCAGACAGTTACGCTTGAGCGATACGAGAGTGAACCGATTAGCGTTTCTTTGCCGACGACTGTGGACTTGGAAGTCACTTGGGCCGAAGCGGCGGTTGCGGGAGATACGGCAAATACTCCCTCAAAGCAGGTTGAGTTGCAGACTGGTTATCGGTTGCAAGTCCCCATGTTTGTGAAAGAAGGAGATATCATTCGTGTAGATACGCGTGATGGCAGCTATGTAACGCGTGTGCAGAAGTAAACTTGGATATCTAACCTTCATCGGGTATAATATTTTTTCAAATCAAACGCCGTTGTAGCTCAGATGGTAGAGCGACGCACTCGTAATGCGTAGGTCATCGGTTCGATTCCGATCAACGGCTCAAGAAAGGACTTTTCTATGGGAAAGCCCTTTTTTTATACCGAACGACTACTCCAGCAACGCAACCTGATGGGGCTCGGATAGCTTCTGTGCACTTTCTCGCAAAAGCCCTCGCGGTGCAATCGTTTTCCATTGCGTCAAAAACTCAAATACAGTCTGTTCATCCCGCTTACTCGCTTCACGGAGCGCCCATCCCACCGCTTTACGCACCATCGCGTCATCATCCTGCATCAGGTTTTCGCAGATGCGCAAAGTTTCGGCGACATGGGCCCGTCCCTTCTGGTTGAGTGCTGATGCAGTTGCAGCGGGGAAGCGCCGACGCCATACGTAGTCGGATTTTGTCCAACCTATCAGTTCATCGACCAATTTGGGCTCTCCATCAACGATTGTTTGGTCAACAATGACCGCAGCAACCTTGGTCGCAAGTTGATCGCATGTTTCCCAATCAACAATCTGTCCCACCCAATGATCGATCGATGACCAAAGCGACGAATTCAACTGACGTTTCATCGTGGCCAGCCAAAAAAGGTAGACCAAAACTTCTTCACGGCACCGATCGGCAAACGCATCGTCGAGGAGCATAACCAGATCGTCGCTCTCAAAGCTTCGATGCTCTTTTTTTAGCTCTTTCGCTATTGCTTGCAATACTGGCACGCGCACACCGAGAATTGTCCACTCAGAGGGAACAAGTTCGCGGATCTTCGTCAAGTATTCCGGGTCGATCTGTTTTGTGAGCTTTACGTGTAAAGTGGTTCGAATGCTTTGTATCGTCGTCATGGTTTGCTCAATTTAAATTTTCAATTTCCACTGGCTCGATCTCATTGGGCAATTCAAAACCAAAGACGCGGGCATAGAAATAAAGCTCTGCCTCATGGGCCCGTATGATGTTTTTTGCTTGACGGAATCCATGCTGCTCTCCTCCAAAGGGCAGATAAGCTACCGGAATTCCTTTTTGACGAAGTGCATCCACCATCATCTCGGCCTGATTGGGTAGTACAATTTTGTCTTCTAATCCCTGGAAGAAGATAACGGGACAAGAAAGTTTGTCTGCATGATGGATCGGGGAGCGTTCTCGATAGAGCGCTTCTTGCGCTGGATAGGGTCCAACGAGGTTATCCAAATAGCGTGATTCAAATTTATGGGTCTCGGCGGCCAAGGCGGCCAAATCACTCACGCCAAAATGGCTAGCCCCAGCCTTAAAGACGTCCCGAAAAGCCAAGGCGGCCAAAGTCGTATATCCACCGGCGCTACCGCCTCGAATAACCAATCGTTCTCCATCCACCTCGCCTTGTTCTGCCAGAAAAAGTGCTCCATTGGCACAATCATTTACGTCAACAATGCCCCACTGCCCGTCCAACCGTTGTCGGTAGGCTCGACCATAGCCAGTGCTGCCTCCATAATTGACGTCCAATACAGCAAAGCCCCGGCTTGTCCAATATTGAGTCTTTAAATCAAACTTGCTCGAGGTAGAACCCGTTGGCCCACCGTGACTGATCACAATGAGTGGCGGCCGCTCATCTGCAGGCCCTGTAAAATCCCGGTTCACGGGTGGATAGTAGATTCCGTGTGCCGTTAGACCATCTTCGGTGGGAAACTCGATGGATTTGGGAATGGAGAGATAGCCTGGCTGAACGGGTACTGCACCGACGTCTTGCAAAACCGAATGCTGGCCGGACGCAAGATCGATTTTGACAACCGCGGCGGATGTCGTTGGTGATGCTCCCTCAAAAACTGCGAATTGTTCAGCAACTTGGACATTCTGAATATGGGTATAAGGGAGATTGTAGGGCGTCAGCTTTCCGCTTTGACTCTCTAACCGGGCCAGAAACCATCTTCCTTGTTGCGTGTAACTACAGATTATCTCATTGTCATCGCGGAAACCATATGTGCACGAATCAAAGCTCCACTGGGGGATACCAAACTCAGCTTCCAACACGGCTTTCATCGAGCGTTCATTGTCTGCGTTGCCCGTCGTATCTGTTTGTTGATGGGACGAGTTGTCCGGCAGGCTCTGGACAACTGATTCAGTCGACCCATTTTGCCACCGATATAAGTTCCACCATCCCGCCCGGTCAGAAACAAAATAGAGTGTGCCCGAAGGCGACCAAGTTGGCTGAAAGACCGATTCATTCTGACCCCCGGCAAGCTGGTGAAGATGGATGACCGACCCATCTTCATCAATTTCACCGACCCATAATTCACTATTGGTCCAGGGCATCTCTGGATGATTCCAAGCAACCCAGGCGAGCTGCTTGCCGTCAGGACTCAAACAGGGTGAAGAATAGAAATCATGGCCGGATATTAAGACAGTTTCCCGTTCATGATTTCCCAAGTCACTGGCGGAGTCGCTTGTCAGATCGACTGCAACAATCGTGTTGACTGCCTCTTGATCTGCATTCGAATGATCTTCTCGAACACAAATGAGACGCTGCCGCTGCGAATCAAACACCATATCGGCGTAACGCATCCCCTCAGTGGAGGTCAATGGTTCGGGCTGTTGCAACGCACCCTGTGTGCCTAGTTGCTGTCGATAGAGCCTCTGATCTGCAAAATTGACAAAGAACAGAACCTCATCATGGGTGATAAATGAACCGCCGCCGTATTCGTGTACCCGAGTCCGAACGTTAAAGTCCTGTGGTGTAATGTCTCTTATCTGCTCATTTTCATCTTTCCCCACAATGACATAACGCCCCTCTTCGGTTGGGCGCATCTCATTCCAATAGATCCGATCGCCATCGATACAGATTCCCTGAAAGCGCATGCCGACAGCAGCAAGCAGCTTGCCTGTAATTGGTGATGTCCATGTACCATATGGAGCAATAGTTGGTGCGTTCATTATTTCTCCCAATAGTGCTTTTCACTGAATCGAATATGTAACTCAGTAGCCTCTTCCTCAACCTATACCACTTCCTGTAACCGGATAGAGCGCAAAGTTGGCCTAGCTCGATACCAGAGCCATCCTGTTCGTATGATCCCGCCAATCACCATTGAAAATAGACACACATAGAGCCCCGGCCATTGACCCCAGAAAATGCCCAAAACGAGGATCAACGTTGTCACAGTGAGCGAAATCGTGACTGATTCAGAGATGCCGCGGGTTCGGCGACTGTTGAGGAGCGCACCCTGAAAAAGTGCATCAATCGTGATCAGCATTGGCCAGGGAAGAGCGAGCCATAAGCCCTGCTGCGCCAAGAGAATCAGGGGAGCCGGTAAGGAGGCCATCTGGTTAAACAATAGACCAGCCAAGGGGGTCGCGTTGACCAATAGCAGAATCCCCAAGACTCCTAATCCCAGCCGCGTGGTAAAGCGATAGAGACTATCTAGAGCGCGTGGCTCATCGAGCAGAACAACGACCGCCTCCACGTATGTAATGCCCACACTGGATAAGACAATCAGCATACTATAAACCACAGGCCAAACGGCCAATGAATCAATGGGGTTGGGCATACGACTCAGCGCCGCGGTCACGATGGGTTGAATGAGGATTTGGAGCATTGTTGTGAGCACAAGCGGTATGTAAAAGTTTAGCAGGATGTGCAAGGTCAAAGGCTCTGCAACAGGCGGCGCTGGTTTGAGATGCTCCCGCAAGATAGGGCGTACGCGCATCATAGAATAGAGCGCCTCGCCAACAACACCAGCTGTGATGATCGTTGTGGCAATCACAATTCCCGATGTGCCACCAGCCAGTTGAAAAAAAAGGAGGACGAGAGCGTCAACGCCAAGACGCGTTGCAGCACCAAGGGTAACGGCACGTGAATAGCCGAAGCGAATTAACACATCATAATTGATACGGCGTATGGCTAAGCCCCACAGAAAGGGTAGCATAATGCGAAAGCCGATGCGACCTGGCTCGATCAGTTCCGCAGGAGCTGCAATGATCTGAATAACGAGCCAATCATAGAGGGGTGTAAATGCCAGCAACGCGTGAATCGTTGTCAAGCCCACGACCAGAGTGTAGGTAAACCGATGCAATTTTTGATATGACACCCAATCTTTGCTCAGCGTCGTCGATGCTGCCATAATCGAAATAATCGGCGAGGCAAGAATGAGCGTAATCGGAAAAATCAATCCCCAAGTGGCGAGATTGATTTCCGGTAGTGGAGCACGTGCAATCACTGCTGTAAGAATGGGCATTTCCACCGTCATCAAAATCCAGCCTGCGGCGAGCGGCCACCATATTTGAACAATGCGGCGCATGGCGAGTGGTTGGCGAGAAATGGACTCTGAATTGGCTGTTGTTGATTCAATTGCGACAGATGAAGATGACATAGAGTTTTGTTGATACGTTCTACAGTTTTGCGTACACCGCATGCATGGTGCTACATGAAACATCGGTTGGGCAACACGTCTCCAGCTATTCTACCATTCTATACCACACATTGTTTAAAGCGAATCTCGGCAATATTCTGAGTCTGTACCCCAAAGTGTGTAAATGAACACTGTTCGGTCAGAGAACCGCCCCATTTACAAACTTTGGGACATACTCCCATATTCCTAACATTGGTGAATGATCCCACTGAACTGTTTTGATCCGTTTGGGCTTTTCCAGAGAAAAAACACCCAATTCGATGGGAAAAGCCAAAGCCATTCCAGGCGGAAGCACTTGTCTTTATGCGTAATTATTTTTCTGGAATGGCCTTGACAGATACATCGGGGACATCTATACTCTCTCCAAATTTCAGGTTTTGAGAGAGAATTCTGGCTAAACAGTTGACATAAATACAAATTTGCCGGTCGATATCTAGTTTTTGCGTTAGATTTGGGCGATTTTCAGATATGAAATAGGTTGTTTTCTGTAACCGAAATCTGAATAAATGACTCCAAAATCCCTGCAATCTCGACTGAAAATAGCCAAAAACGCCAAATTTGGATCTACTGAGCATAGGAAAGTATAAAAATCGACCCCGAAATCTGGCCCAATTCTGGCTGTGGATGCTACGCATCTGTAACCAAACACGAAGTGGTCGCTTCGACCTATAGTGAAATCTGATAGAGAACGATAGTTTTCGCCGGCCCATCTTCCCGGAAGGGGTCAGATATTGTAGGTAGACGGGCCGATCTGTGACCCCTTCCGGGAAGATTCAGAACTCGCGTTCTCAAACTGACTTCACTTTAGCTGACGGCTGATTAGCTGAAAGCTTTTTGTAACCGGTACCACGCAATACGCAACACGTACCACGTTCGCCACCCAAATTGTTGCCTTAAAACAATCATCACAAACAGAAACCATCAGGAACCCTATGACAACCCAACAACGTCCGAATCTGCTCTATATCCACACTGACCAACACAATCCCTTTGTCACGGGTTGTTATGGTGACCCATTGGTGCAAACGCCCAATCTGGACCGACTGGCGGCAAATGGAGCCGTTTTCGACGCCGTCTACTGTCCGTCGCCCATCTGCGTTCCTTCGCGCATGTCCATGCTCACGGCGCGCCATCCGCACCAGAATGAAGTCTGGACCAATAACCACATCCTTAGCTCCGGCATTCCGACCTTTGCCCACAGCATGGGCGCAGCGGGTTATCGACCAACGCTCGTTGGCCGAATGCACTCGCTTGGTCCCGATCAGCTCCACGGCTATGCAGAACGACTAGTACAAAGAGGCATAAATGATTACGCAGATAGAGCCTTGCCCTTGTAGGTCCACTGGAAAGGTTTAGCCATAGTTTGGTTGTAGTAGTCAATGAAAGCGAAAACTTTGTTGCGTAAGTCATCAAGAGAAAGAAAAGAACCTTTGCGCAATAGTTTACGGACCAAAATGCTAATCCAGATTTCAATCTGATTCATCCAGGAAGCATGTTTAGGCGTATAGTAGAAGACAATGCGATGTTCTTGATGGGACAAGAATTCGGCACGAGTCTTCATGGATTCGAGGATGCCAGATTTGCCTTTTACACCAAGATCACAGGTGATGTCCGACTCAGCGGCCACGTAGCGAACAAGAGATTCGGAGCAATGGATGTTGAGATTATCAACCACGATATGCCAACGTTTGATGTGAGGGTGTGCCTCAACCATCTGGCGAATATGTGCAACATAATCGTGCTCGGTGCGGGTGGGTTCAGCAGTGACCCAGAGAATGCCACCCAAGGCAACATTGAATGTCAGGATGAAGGCTAAGGTGCCATGACGGATATACTCATGCTCAATGAGACGGTCTTTGCCAGGGACAGTTGGACGATCGGGATATTTCCTTTCGAGGGCTTGAACCCCCTGTCTTTTCATCGTTGGAAACAACGAGTTCACCCTTCTTCGCCAGTTCAGAAGCACGGGCATAGAGGTCATTGATGGTTTGGCTCTTCACCTCAAAGAGTTCATCCTTGGGCGTGTTTTGCCAGTAGCGACTCATATGGGGCCGAATTGATGCATCTTTTTTAAAAGCCTCGCCGCATGTCTGGGTGAGATACTTTCTACTATATTTCGCTTGACCAGTTCGTCGGCGATTTCTCGCCCTGTCCATTCGCTGATGGGACGCCCGCACTTCTCTGGCGATTCACAGGCCAAGGCTTCCAGTTGGCATCTTTGGTCTGCCGTGATTACGGACGGTGCCCCAGGACGTGGCAGGTCTTCCAACCTCTCTTGCGCTGTGAGTTCTTCCAGCGGTATCGCTTCTAGAGCTAGCCATCTCTTTTTTCCAGTTGAAGACCGTTTTGCGAGACACGCCCACTTCTAGGCTAATTGTCCCAGAATCTTTACCCGCAGCTGCGTACAAAATTATCTGCGCTCGCTTGACCATCTGTTGGCCCGTTGTGTGCCCCTTGACTAACTGCTCTAGACCTTCTTTCGCTTTTGGGCTTAGTTCGATTTTTTCGGCTTCTGGACCTGGCATCTCTTTTTCTCCTTCTTTGGGATATTATCGATGCCTCCAGTTTACATAACTCCTGCAATTATCTATGTAATCATTTATGCCTTTCTGTACTAGTCGGCGACCACAGTCCCAACTATATCGGTGGTGGTCCACCAGTGGATCGAGGGATTCTCGACGGCACCGCAGGCCCTGACCGCATGAGCTTGATCAAGTCCGGTGCGGGCCAAAGCAGCTACCAAGTACACGATGAGTATGTGACTGCGGCCACGGTCGATCTGCTGAACCAGCTGGGTGTGCAAAAGCGAACCTATGGTGAGATCGACCCCTTTAGCATCACCGTTGGCTTTATGTTGCCCCACGCGCCATTTGTGGCCCGCAAAGCAGAGTATGATTATTATCGGGAACGGATTGGGATGCCTAAGAAACAGACGCCGTTTGCGGAAACCACACATCCCTACATGCGTGCTTGGCGTACATTTACCGGACTGGAAGAAGCCACACCGGATGAAATGGTGTTGCGGGCCCGGGCGGCCTACTGGGGATTGGTCCATGCCGTTGATATGATGGTGGGGCAGATTCTGGAGGCGCTTGAAGCCAATGGCCTGGCCGACAATACCATGATTGTCTACACCTCGGATCATGGTGATATGGTGGGCGAGCACGGTCTTTGGTGGAAGCACGTCTTTTACGAAGAATCGGTGCGCGTCCCGTTGATCGTTTCCTGGCCAGGCGTAGTGCGGAGTGGACAACGGATCAGCAACGTGGTGAGTGCATTAGATGTGGCGGCGACCATGGTTGATGCACTCGATGCACCCCCGTTGACCAACGCAGCAGGGCGCAGCTTTCTGGGCTTAATATCGGATGAGCGCCCAACGCCCGATTGGGTGGATATCGCCTTCTCTGAGTATTGTGCTGATCAATATACACCCGGTAGCCCAACACCGACAGAGTCCAGGCAACTTGCGACCTGTTATCAGCGTATGGTGCGGTACAATGAGTGGAAGCTGATCTATGATCATGGTGCACCACCTCAACTCTTTAATTTGGCGGAGGATCCGGGTGAGCTGACCAACCGAGCAGGTGGCTCAGATTGTCAGGAGTTATTGGAGACATTGCGCAAAAGGATACTGGCTGACTGGGATCCTGAGGCAATCGCCGAGATTCTGACGGCCAAGCGCACTGACAACGCCATATTGTCAGCATGGGCCAAGAATACAGAGCCAGGGGAACAATATCGATGGGATCTGAAACCAGAAATGAATAGCTTGCTGTAATTCCTTGACCTTGATCATTATTCTCTCTTCGGCGTATAGATCAACAATGTCCCGATCTGCTCGTACCCGACGACGGGGTAGAGTTTCGCACCGGTATGGCTGGCCAAAAGAACGGCCTGTTCCGCACCAGCATTCCTGTCATCGTGTAACATCTGACTCAGCATTGCACGCGCAATCCCACGGCGACGAAATTCGGTTTTTACGTACATGTTGGAACACCAGGTGTCATTCCCCGCCATGATGCTGCCCACCCAGCCTACGACTTCCTCATCAATGAGCGCAGTGTATTCTCGAAGGGGTGCGTCGTTCTGTAAATGTTCTGGTAGGATCTGGCGTGATCGAGCCGCTTTGTTGACGCGATCTGCTAGCTCTTGAGTAGTCACTCGTCTGATGATGGCTGGCGCTTCAAATGAGGGAATCTGCGTGAGCGAATGGATCATCAATGGTTCGGTTGCATTTAGACGATATCCGAGTTCCTTGAACTCAGCACGCAGCGGCTCATCTGATTCATCCTTATAGCAGAATGCACAGATCGTATAGCGTCCTCGCGTTTGGGCCCGTGCAACCCGGTCAATCTCGCTTGGCGCGACTCCATATGCAACCCATTCTTCGGTACGGTAATTGCCTCGCTTGCGTGGGGCGTCGCGCATCACCCAAACCGGCCCGACCTTTTCTGCCAGATAAGGATGGGTAAAGCTGCGCGTAAAGGTAAAGCCTTGGACAAAGACCTCGATGGCGCGAATCATAACTTCTGAGATGGGGATAGAATTCGTTTTCATTTGTGACTCCTGTCTCTGGTTCGATATACCGTCATCGAAATTATCGCTAAATAATGTCTAAGTTCGTGTATGTCTAATTTCTTACAGAGCAAAATGGCAGGGTGCATTATGCTCTTCGTATGATTTCATATACCCAGGGTCGATATTTCATTTACTTGCTAGCGCTTCTGTTTGTCGTTTTGCTTACCAATGCGACAGCGGGTTGTACAGTCCACGTTCAGACTGACGACGAATCTGCCGTACCGCTGCAGCTCAATCTGGTCGATGCTCCGACCTCGTTGAGTGAGCGAACTTCTGCGCAACAAGATAGTCAGCAGCGCTTTGAACTGATTACCGTGCCAATTTCCGTCTATATTTTGGATGACAAAGCGGACGCATTATCTAGCAAGCGAACAGTTGGCGACATTGAAACCATCTTCGCAGATGTCAACCAAATTTGGGCGCAAGCCAACATTCATATCGATGTTCAAGTGATCGAGCGTATCGAAGTTCCGATTGCCGTTATTCAAGAGATAGCGGCTGGACGCTTACGACTCTTTTTTCAGACAGCAGGCACCAGTTTCTCGATTCCGAAACCATCTCTGTTGAATGCCTTCTATGCGCAAGCCATCGGTGGTCCTAATGGGATTGCACCTTCGGGAACGCATACATTCTTTGTCGCAGACGAGCCGTCAGTCCACGATGAGCGTGTTACATCACATGAAATTGGTCATCTTTTAGGGTTGCATCATACCTTAGACGACACGGATCGATTGATGTATCCCGGCACAAATGGTATGAACTTAACTCCGGAAGAGATTGTCGTGGCCCGCTATATCGCTCAAGGGTTGCTAGATAGGCAGCGATAGAGTTTACGTTCGTGTAAAAAAAGGCAGGAAGATGGTACTCCCCTCGTCCGATTCACCTGGCACCTCTCCCCATCCGAAAGTCACTATGGCAACGTGAACATCCCCTCCGTCCCGACCAGGTCGACCGACTGCCTCGACCCGCACCGTATGACGCTCGTTGGGTAGATTGCGCACCTCCAAGTAGGTCTCAAAGTTGACGCCTTCACCGACCGTGTTGCCTTCCCACACTTGCACGTTGTTGATCAAGATGCATGCCCAACCATCGTTTTGGTCACCCCAAAACTGAACACCAACCGCCGTTGCTGGTTCGGACCATGTTATTTCGAGCCAGCCGTTGCTGCTCGTCAAAGCGGCCAAAGTTACTTCACCGCTCTGGCCACCAGTAGAGACGGGGCCGCGCCACACATCACCACCTGACTGTACTTGCGGATCATCGACCAAGACCAGGACTGGCGGTCGGTTCGTCTGTTGGCGCATAATTTCCGTATGGGAAACGATTTTGGCTGTTGTGGTCATATTTGCCTCACATCATCAACTCTAGTTAGAATTTGGCTGTTCACCAATGTTAACAAACTTAACTCTACAATCATACCGAAGAAGGAGTCAATGTGAAAACGATTCGATGGGAAATTATTGGCTGTGGCGATGTTTGCGAAGTCAAAAGTGGGCCTAGCTTTCAGAAGGCTGACAACTCCGCATTAGTGGCAGTTATGCGGCGGAATGGTGAATTAGCTGCCGATTATGCGCAGCGCCATAACGTGCCCAAGTGGTACGATGATGGACAGAAATTGATCGATGATCCCAATGTGGATGCCATTTATGTGGCGACACCACCATATGCACACCATGAGTATACGCTGTTGGCGGCACAGGCTGGCAAACCCGTCTATGTGGAGAAACCGATGGCCATGAGCGTTGCGCAATGCACCGAGATGAAGGATGCTTGTCGAGATGCTGGTGTCCCATTGTGGGTTGGCTTCTATCGACGACGGCTCCCTCGTTTTCTGAAGATGAAGGAATTGGTCGATGAGGGTGCAATTGGGGCAGTCCGAATGGCCTCGATCACCCTCCATCAACCTGCCAACGCAGATGATTATCAATCGGATCAGTTGCCTTGGCGTGTACGACCGGAGATCGCAGGTAGCGGCTATTTCCGTGATTTGGCTTCTCATGCGCTTGATTTTCTCGACTATCTGTTGGGGCCAATTCAAGCGGTTCAGGGTTATGCATCCAATCAGGCAGGGCTTTACGCAGCAGAAGATATGGTGAGCGGCAGTTTTGTCTTTGAATCGGGCGTACATGGGGTCGGAACCTGGTGCTTTTCGACAGATGCGGCCTTGGATCAGATTGCCATTGTTGGCGAAAAAGGGAAGATCACATGCTCAACTTATGACAACGATCCAGTGACCTTAATAACAGCTGATGAAACAACCACATTCTCTATTGATCATCCGATGCATGTTCATCAACCATTGATTCAGACCATTGTGGATGAACTCAATGGCAGCGGTCAATGTCCAAGTACGGGTGAAAGCGGGGCACGTACAACCTGGGTGATGGA
The DNA here is from genome assembly GCA_019217005.1 of Chloroflexi bacterium TSY. The sequence goes on along the minus strand of JAHBNG010000032.1, from coordinate 88,382 downwards.
AGAAATGATCGAGGAATATTACAAGCGAGCGAATTACAAATGAGTGATTATACATATGTTCAGGCTGACGCAGCGTACGAATTTGTCAAAACGATCTTTCGTAAAGTCGGGATTCCGGATGAACATGCCAGTGATGCCGCCGACGTATTGCTCTATGCGAGTCGTCGCGGCGTGGATACGCATGGTCTCAAAAATCTGAAATCACACTATGTTGAGTATCTGGAGAATGGGAAAATTCGGAAAAACCCAACGTTCCAGATTGAGTATGAGACACCAATTTCCGCGCGCGTGAATGGTGATGGTGGATTGGGATTGGCCGCAGGATGTTGGGGAATGCGTTTGGCACTGGAAAAGGCCCAAGCGTCAGGAATGGGCTTTGTCAGTATGCGCAATTCGCACCATTTTGGTGCGGCGGGCTACTATCCTTGGATGGCGTTAGAGCATGATATGATTGGCATCGGCTTAACTGGTCGTTTTTCAGCCACAGGTAAGTTGGTGGCCGTTGCACCAACCTTTAGCGCAAGACCGCTCTTTTCTACCAATCCGATCGCGATTTCATTTCCAACAGACAGAGAACCACCCTACGTTTTTGATATGGCAACATCGGTTGTCCCCTTTAATCGCATTTACAAGCACCGTGACTCCAATGAACCGGTTCCAATTGGCTGGGGAATAGACGCCAAAGGAAATCCCACCACGGATCCGCATCAAATTCGCTCTGTTTTTCCGTTGGGCGGGACTCGTGAAATGGGTAGCCACAAAGGTACTGGTCTGGCGATGGTGGTTGAAGTGCTCTGTTCGGTTCTCTCCGGTGGTTGGGGGGTGAGTCTGGAACACGATGGCGAAACGGTTACTCATTATCGACAGCATGGTGATGGTCACTTCTTTGGTGCCATTCGGATTGATCTCTTCAGCCCTGTGGATGAATTTAAGCGAGGCATGGATGCGATGATCCAAGAGATACATGCCGCTCCACCAGAGCCTGGCCAGGATCGCATATACGTTGCGGGAGAAATTGAACATGAGACAGAACAGGAGCGCGTGCGAGACGGGATTCCGTTGCCGGACACGATCGTAGCAGACTTCGTGGCGCTATCGAAGGAATATGGGGTGGTGTTGCCATTCTGAACCAGTGTGAGGTCGTTCATCATTGTCCATTTACTCTTGGCTGATCAGAGAGTGACTGTTATACTAACAACTATATGATCGTCCAACGCCAACAAACACCAAATCCCAATGCCCTGAAGTTCGTTTTGCCGGAACTACAGTTTGATCGACCGCTGAGTTTTCCAAGTGCACAAGCTGCATCAGCACATCCCTTAGCGGCGAATTTGTTTGCGCTTGGTTCAATTTACAATATCTTTATGGTCCGAGATTTTGTTACGGTCAATAAGCTGCCAGATGTTGACTGGGAACCACTTGCCACCCAAGCAGAAAAAATTATCGAGGAATATCTGACGCAATGAGTGGGAATGGAACTGTGGTGCCCATTATAGTTTCCAGCGAAAATGGGCGCAAGGGTATTCTGGCTGCGATAGAGGGTTTACGACGAGGTGGTAGTGCGCTCGATGTAGTGGAAATCGCGTGTCGCGTTGTAGAAGATGATCCCGATGAGCATAGTGTTGGCTATAGTGGCTTGCCCAATCTGGCCGGTGACGTTGAACTGGATGCGAGCATTATGGATGGAAAGACGCTCTGCTCAGGAGCTGTGGCCGCAGTTCGCGAGTATGGGAACCCCATTTCGTTGGCGCGGCAGGTCATGGAACGATTGCCACACGTTCTGCTGGTTGGAGCCGGGGCGGAACGTTTTGCAGCCGAGGTGGGTGCACAAAAATCGGTGCAGTTGACGGAAACAGCCCGCGCGCGCTGGCAGAAACGCTTTGCCGACTATGGACTTCAGTCCGATCGGATTGATCAATTAATTAACTATGCCAATCAATTGACGCGTCCACTCAATCTGCGTGATCAGCCTATCCAGCAAGGAAACAGCTCGTTTTCACCTGAACAACATGGCAAAGATGATACCCTTGGCACGGTCAACTTTTTGGCTCTTGATCGAGATGGAAACCTAGCTTCGGCTGTCAGCACCAGCGGACTTGGCTGGAAATACCCGGGACGGGTTGGGGATAGCCCCATTATCGGGGCTGGGAATTATTGTGACAACCGCTACGGCGCAGTCGCTTGTACTGGTATGGGGGAGTTGGCTATTCGAGCATCGACGGCACGCAGCCTGTTGCTCTATATGAAGATGGGCCTGTCGCTCCATGATGCTGGCCTCGAGGCGTTAAGCGATCTGATGAATCTTCATGCCGAACCAAATCAGTACATGAATATTGTTAGCTTAACTCCACAAGGGAAGCACGCCGGTTTTAGTACCGTACCAGACAAAAAGTATCTTTATATGAGAGCGGGTATGGAGGTTCCGGAACTAACAGATCGGAGTTGTTTGGAATCGTAGAGACATTTTCGCATAAATGTTAAGGTTCATCTATGAAAAGTGTGGGAACCGACTTTGTACAGCCAAAAATTACTGATTTACACACTTTCGTCTGATGAGCGAATGTTAATGGCCTATCTGATACATCACAGGCCGATCGAACCACGTTTCTTGTTATACACAAAGATTGTGTGTCGGTTTACGCAATACGCATCACGCATCACGAACTATGCCTACTGCCATCAAAATGCCCCAACTGGGTGAAAGCGTCATCGAAGGAACTATTTCACGTTGGCTGAAAGCACCAGGTGATCAGCTCGACAAGCTTGAGCCGCTATTGGAAATTAGTACAGACAAAATTGATACAGAAATTCCCGCTCCAGATAGTGGTGTTCTTCTGCAGATCGTTGTTGAGGAAGGTGTAACCGTTGAAGCAGGGACAACATTGGGCTACATCGGTGCGCCTGGAGAAGCTATAGGGCCAGAAGCGGAAACACCAAATACAGAATCTCGATCTTTAACTGTGCCAGAAAAGAGAACCGTAACGAGAAGAGAAACCACCGAACGTCGATCTGTGGCGCTTGATCACGAAACAAAACCGAGTGGACGTGATTTTATCAGTCCAGTTGTTGCTCGCATTGCAAAAGAGCACAACATTGATGTGACGGCGATATCCGGCAGTGGATTGGGAGGGCGTGTAACCCAGAAAGACATCCTAGCCTTTCTGGACCAGCAACCTCCCGCACTCGCAAGTCAGCCTGAATTGGAAATACATGAACAGCAGGTCGCATCTCCATTGCCAAGCACACAGATAGCATCTCAAGAATCGCGGCCTCAAGAAGGGGAACCAGACGCGCCCCCGACATCAAACGAGTACCTGCAACCACTCACTACCATGCGGCGCGCAATCGCTGCGCACATGGTGCGCAGCAAAGCAACGAGTCCCCACGTCACGACCATTTTCGAAGCCGATATGGCTCAGGTCGTTCAGCATCGTGAAATCCATAAATCAGCGTATGCCGCAAAGGGACTCCGCCTGACCGTTACGCCCTATCTGGTTACAGCAATTGTGGCGGGACTTCAATCCGTACCGGAAGCCAACGGACGCTTCGAGGATGATGGCATTCTGATCAATCGGCGCATTCACGTTGGTCTTGCCGTCGCCCTGGAATCAGGGTTGGTTGTTCCGGTCATTCGAGACGCGGATGAGAAGAACCTGAGTGGTCTCTCGCGGGCCGTCAACGATCTATCTGACCGGGCACGCCGCAACAAGCTATCTCCAGATGAGCTTCAGGGGGGAACCTTTACATTGACCAATCATGGGACAGGTGGAAGTTTGATCGGAACCCCCATCATCAATCAGCCGCAATCGGGTATTCTGGGAACGGGAGCCATCGTCAAACGCCCAATTGTTCGGAGTCACTCGAATAGCTTGCTCCCAAGCGTAGATGATGCCATCGTCATTCGCCCGATGTGCTATCTAAGTTATACATTTGATCATCGGGTGCTAGACGGCGCCACGGCAGATCGATTTGTGACGGTCGTGAAGGAGACACTGGAAAATTGGAGTTAGGCCATTCCAGAGAAATAAGTCCCTGATTTGCCAAGTCGATTTCCCTGGAGTGGCTTGAGCTTTTCCACATCAAATTAGGGATTTTAATTGTTGGAACAGCCTAAGAACCTATCCGAAAAGTGGTTGTGAGTTCGACCAGGTTCTCGAGTGAGAAGAGACCGTCACAGAACTTTTCGGATAGGTTCTTAGGCGATTCTGAAAAATAGAGCATCTAGCGACTAATCACTCGTACAAGGATATAAGATGAGTACACAGAACTATGAATACGACGTCATTGTCATTGGAAGTGGTCCTGGTGGCTATGTCGCTGCGATTCGCGCTGCGCAACTTGGGTTGAAAACGGCCATTGTCGAACGCGAAAATATGGGGGGCGTTTGTCTCAATTGGGGGTGTATTCCAAAAAAAGCGTTGCTGCACAATGCAGAAGTGTTGGAAACACTGCATGAAGCGACTAACTTTGGTTTCACCTTTGAGAATTTGCAGGTTGACTTTAGCAGTGCCGTCAAGCGTAGTTTGGGCATTGTCGAACGGCAGACCAAGGGTGTCAGCTTTTTGATGAGGAAAAACAAGATCGAAGTGATTGAGGGACACGGCACCTTCATCGATGCTCATACGCTCCAGGTGACACCCTCTGAGATCAATCCCGAAGCGAGTGGACGATCAGTCACTGCTGCTCACTTTGTCATAGCCACTGGTGGACGCGCCCGATCATTGCCTGGTGTTGAGTTTGATGGTGAGCGGATTTTGCAATATCGTCATGCCATCCGACTAACGGAACAACCAGAGTCCCTGCTCGTCGTTGGTGCTGGTGCGATTGGGATGGAATTGGGCTATTTTTATCAGACCTACGGCACAAAGTTGACGGTTGTTGAGTTGATGGACAGGGTGTTGCCAAATGAAGAACCAGAAGTATCTGCCGAGGTCGAAAAAGCGTTTAAGAAGAATGGCGCGACCATCTTGACAAGCGCCCGCACAGAAGCCTTTGATGTGGGTGCTGCTGGTGTTGCTGTTACAGTTCGCAAGCAGGACGACAGCACGGAGACCATCCATGTTGAGAAGGTCCTAATTGCTGTCAATATTGTGCCAAATACCGAAACAATTGGTTTAGATGCAGTGGGTGTGAGCACAGATGAGCAGGGATTTATTCAAATAGATGAGGTGATGCGGACCAACATTGATCATATTTATGCCATCGGTGATTGTACAGGCAAGCTGGCATTGGCACACGTTGCGAGTGCAATGGCCATTGTCGCCGCTGAGAGTGTGGCGGGTGTTGATACAATGCCGATTCCAGACGAGAAGTATGGTACAATGCCACGTTGTACCTACTGCAAACCAGAAGTTGCCAGTATGGGGATGACAGAAGCGCAAGCCACAGAGGCTGGTTATGAGATCAATGTCGGTAAGTTCCCCTATATGCCAAATGGAAAGGCGCAGGCAATCGGGGCAAGAAGTGGATTTGTGAAGATTATTGCTGATGCCAAGTATGGCGAGATTTTGGGGGCTCATATTGTTGGGGCACAGGCGACAGAGCTTTTGCCCGAGCTAAACCTGGCTCAATTCATGGAGATGACTCCATCTGAAATTGCACGCAATGTTCATGCCCACCCAACCCTTTCTGAGATTATCATGGAAGCAGCACACGCAGTGGAAGGTCATCCTATCCATATGTAGAGAGTAGAGAGGAGATAGTGGATAGTGAATGCCAAATGATAGACGGTGGAACCTTTTGCAGGGCGAACACAGTTGTAGACGATGACTAGGTTCTGTTGACATTTAGCGTGCGCCCTCAGAGCGTTGGTTGTGCTGCGAGAAGATTTCTCTGAGGAGGGCTGTCAAATGTCAATGGCTCCTAAACTGACACAAGCTAAAGTGACCACTGATATCAGCGTACGCTTTGCGGAAACAGATCAGATGGGTGTTGTCCATCATGCCTCCTATATTATCTGGTTTGAGGTTGGGTGTGTTGCCTGGATGGAGGCAATTGGTGTACCCTATATAGAGATTTCAAGATCTGGTCACAATTTTGCTGTGACGGGCATTCAAGCATCCTATCGGGCATCGGCCACGTTTGGCGACAAACTTTCTATTGTGACATCGATGGTCGAACTGCGTAGCCGGTATATCAAATTTGCTTACGAGATTCAGCACAGCGAGACGAACGCTTCGCTTGTTTCTGGACATAGCGAACATATCTATGTAGATAAAACGGGAAAAGTCACTCGGATGCCCAACGAGATTTTGATGCGTATTCAAGAAGGTTCAGAGCGTTATCATGATTCACATTGAACAACACGGTTCGGTTATTGCGATTCGTATGGCGCGGTCATTTTTTGGACGACCACTCTATTGGACGGCTGCCTATTGGGTTGATGGGCTCCTCATTGATACAGGACCACTCTGTACAGCAATAGAGTTAGGAAAAATATTGGAGCAAGTCCATGTCGATCAGATTGTGCTCACCCATGCTCATGAGGATCATATTGGTGGATTGGCGCATATTCAAGAGCAGTTTCCAGCTGCCATTACCTATGCATCTATACGGTCCATTCCAATTATCAAGCAGCCAAAGCGCCTTCAACTTCAACTCTACCGGCGATTAGTCTGGGGAACACCGCCTGCGACAAACAAGCTTGTCTCCTTGGATGATGCCGAGAACATAATCCGTACGTCCGGTTATACATTTCGCATTGTCGAGACGCCAGGGTATTGTCGTGATCATATTAGCTTGTATGAACCAACACGGCGCTGGATATTTTGTGGTGACGCCTTTATTGGGGGACGAGATGAGGCATGGACACCAGATTTTGACATGTTTGGGATCATCAGCAGCTTACGGACTCTTGCCACACTGCGACCCGAACGGCTTTTTCCCGGCAGCGGCAACATTCGGCGGACACCCCAGCCGGAAATCCATCAAAGAATTCACTATTTGATTGGGCTTGCCCGCGATGTTGCCCGACTTGAATCGAAAGGGCTGACGGTTTCGGACATTGTTGCTTGTCTCTTTGACGAGGAGCCGCGATTAACTTTTTGGACGCGTGGTCATTTTTCAGCAGCGAATCTGATTGAAGCCTGTCGATCTTATAACTCGATCTTTACAAACTACACTAATCTTTCACTCTCTATGTCCCCCCACTACCCAGATTCGAGTGATGATTTAGGTGACTCACAAAATATACTTGGTTCTGTATCCAAGTGACAGATAGAAATTTATGCGAGTCTTGATCACAGGCGGTGCTGGTTTTCTCGGCACCCATTTAGCGAATCGATTACATGAGTTGGGGCACTATGTGCGTATCTTGGATGATCTTAGCGCGGGTGATCCAAAGAATTTGCGCTCTGGAATCAATTTCAATCGTGGCGATGTGCGTGATATTCCGCGACTTTGGTCGCTATTGCAAGGGGTGGATGTTGTCTATCATCTTGCGGCACGTGTCAGTGTTCCTGCCTCTGTTCTCTATCCCAAAGAGTACAACGATGTAAACGTTGGCGGAACTGTTGCGCTCCTGGAAGCCTGTCGCGATGTGGGAGTCGGACGCATGATTCTGACAAGCAGCGCGCCCGTCTATGGAGAGCAAAATGCCATGACGGTCAATGAAGAGATGCGTACCAAGCCCGTTGCTCCCTACGCAGTCAGCAAGTTGGCCGCGGAGCAGTACATGTTCAATATTGGTGCACATAGTGGCTTTGAGACCGTTGCACTGCGCATTTTCAATGCATATGGTCCTGGTCACCCACTACCACCGACGCATCCGCCCGTGATTCCGCAATTCATGCAGCAAATTATCGGTCGTGGTTCACTGATCGTGAACGGAACAGGGGAACAGGTGCGTGATTTTGTTTATGTCGACGATGTTGTCAAAGCACTCATTACAGCAGCCGATGCCCCAAATGTAAATGGCGAAATTATCAACATGGGCAGCGGCACAGGCACATCGATCAATGAACTCGTGTCTCAGCTTGAATTTGTCATCGGAACCAGCGCAAGCGTGATCAACAACCAAGATGGAGCGAAAGGACTTTCGAGCCTTGTAGCCGACCTGAAAAAGGCCAATGTGCTGCTCAACTATCAACCACAGACGGGATTAGTCGCCGGTTTACGTTGCCTCATGGAACAGGATCCCCTCTTTCGCCAAACGGATAGTGTCGCTCAATTTCATTAAGAGCCAGATTTTCTGACAGTGTGTCCCAAAGTATGTAAATGGAGACTGCTTAGAACCTATCGGAAAAGTGGTTGTGAATCCGACCAGCTTCTCGAGCGAGAATGCATCGACACAGAACTTTTCGGATAAGCACTTAGTCAGCGAACCTGCCCCATTTACAAACTTTGTGGTACGCACTCGATTTTCTTATAGAGAAGTCACTTAAACTCCGTACGTTCGCAGCATTCTTTATAGTCTCAGTAGATCCAAATTTCAGGTTTTGAGAGAGAATTCTGGCTAAACAGTTGACATAAATACAAATTTGCCGGTCGATATCTAGTTTTTGCGTTAGATTTGGGCGATTTTCAGATATGAAATAGGTTGTTTTCTGTAACCGAAATCTGAATAAATGACTCCAAAATCCCTGCAATCTCGACTGAAAATCGCCCAAAACGCCAAATTTGGATCTACTGAGTATAGGAAAGGATAAAAATCAGCAGCGAGACAAGGCCCGATTCCAGCTGATGGCTGAAAGCTTTTTTACTCTGGCAGAATTGCGGACGAAAGTACGAAGTTTAAATAATGTGACTATTAGAGAGACTCAATTTGTTGGAACACTCAAAGCCAATCCTCGAATCCACAGATAAATCCTTGCAGCACAACCAATTTCTCAACTGGTGCTATGCACTACGCAATACGCGGTACGCCCAAATCTTTCTTGTTCTTCTCCTCCTCCTTTTCCCAGCTTGCAGCGGCAGAAGCCCGGTGCTGAGCGGCTATTTGCTCGCAAACGAAGCACAATTAGATCGCCCCTATAGTGTCGATACAAGTGAGATACGTTTTGTGATCGAACCTGGAACGCCTGCTCGCACCATCGGTCAGAACCTCCAAGCAGCCGGTCTAATCGGCGATGATCTTCTTTTCGAAGCGTATGTCCGCACCAATGGGTTGGCGTCTGGTTTGGATGCAGGGACCTTTTTGCTAAGTCCTTCGATGACGCTGCGAGAGATTGTCGATGAGCTGCAAAATGCCGCAGCAGACAGTATTCGGCTGACCATTCCCGAAGGTTGGCGCATTGGGCAAATTGTCGATCACCTGGCCAGCCTGGATGTCTTTGACGAAGCCATCGTTACAGGCTATCGGACGCAGGTAGAGGTGGGAAATCTGACCGGACTTGATCCCGCCCGTTATCCCTTTCTGCAACAACGTCCCGCTGGAACAAGCTTGGAAGGGTTTCTGTTTCCAGATACTTATGACATTCCACTGGTCGAGACAACCATTGCCGATATTCTATCGCGCCAACTAGATGGATTTGCAACACGCGTGATGCCGGTCTATGAAGAGGCAGTTGCAAACGGCGCAACAGATCTTGATCTCTATGCTGTGCTTACTTTGGCTAGCATTGTCGAACGCGAAGCGGTTGTTGCAGACGAACGTCCTGCTATTGCACAGGTCTATCTCAACAGGCTCAACCAGGGCATTAAGCTGGAAGCCGATCCGACCGTGCAATATGCCATGGGTTACCAACCCGATACAGGGCAGTGGTGGAAAACGCCAGTTTTCCTTGAAGAATATAGTTCAGTCAACAGCCCCTACAACACCTACCTCTATCCCGGTCTCCCTCCCGGTCCCATTGCCAATCCGGGCCTAAGCAGTATTCAGGCAGTTCTTTCACCCGCCGATCACGATTTCCTTTACTTTGTTGCCTTACCAGAGGAAGGGGGACGGCACGTGTTTGCCAAAACGTTTGAGGAACATCGTGTGAATGTACGGAGATATCTTGGACAGTAGATACGCTCGTTGGATGGGTCGAATGTGCGTCGCTCAGGTTGCCCGTGAGAACCAAGGTCTCAGACTCAGTCGATCCAAATTTAAGCGGAGGAGGCGTTCTCTATTACACGCAGTAGGCCAAAAAAGGGGTAAAATAGCCCTAGGAGGCCAAAATGAACCAAGAATTTAGCGCCGCAGTAACAGGATTCTGTGCCCATGTGAGAATGCTTTCTCCGCAAAGCGAAACTGTAAAACATTACGAAAGTGACCTAAATCAATTTGGCCAGGTGATAGAAAAAAGGCCAAGAGAGATAGGTCGCCAAGAGATAACGACGTTTGTAACGGCGCAACTCGAAGCGGGGATGAGCAGTGCGACGGTCAATCGCAGAGTGGCAACGTTGAGCCGATTTTTCGACTACTTGGCGGATGAGGCAGAAGACGAAAGCTGGTCAAACCCGGTGGTGTGGCGTCTACACCGACTGGATACAGGTTGCCATCTTCCCAGAGATATAGCGGAACGCATCGTCCGCCAGTTATGGGGGGAGCGTGAGTCAAGGTCAGATAAGAGACCAAGTGATGTTGGCCTTGATGCTCGACGTTGGCCTGCGGGTGGGCGAAGTGTCGAAACTAGAGATGGGCGATATTGAAGCTGCCATAAATCCGGACGAACTGTGGTCACTGCGCGTACGCGGCAAAGGGAACAAAGAGCGTCGAGTCTGGTTGACGCCAGAAACCACAGCGCTGTTGGTGAGCTATATGGATGAGCGTCCTGATGCAGTCGATAGCCATCTGTTTCTGACTCGTCGTCACAAAGGCATCAGTGTCCGCGGAATCCAGGAGCGCCTCGATTATTACCGTCAGCAAGCCGGACTCTCCGAGAACGAGGTCTCCTGTCATCGCCTGCGCCATACCTTCGCCAGACGAATGGCAGAGTCGCGTATGCCACTGCCTAGTCTCTCTCATTGGTTGGGTCACAGTCAATTGAAAACGACCCAGATTTACATCGATGGTGCCAATCCTGATATGCGAGCCGACTATGAAGCTGCTATGGAGCAGTTGTCTCGCCAAGCCGCATGCTCGGATATTGAAGGAACGACATCTGCAATAGAGACAGAGAATACTGTGCCTTCTGAACATCGCACAGTGGAGCCAGCTGTTGGCATCTGTTTGTCCGCTGATGAGATCCGTCAACGTCTCACCTCATTGCCGCTCTGGCTTCATCAACCCATCATCTCATTACTTCTCCACCAGCAATTACGCTGGAAAGCCCTCTATCGGCGGGAACGAGCCCTTCAGTGGCTTGGCGAACTCCAACGCGGTTGGCAATGGATGCTCGACCAGCGCATGCTCTCCAGCTTATCCGAACTAAGACGGCGCGATCTCCAAGACTACATCACCCACCTATGTGACTTAGAGTATTCCGTCCATACCATCAATCATTTTATTTGTACCCTCAAGTGTTTTCTGCATTTTGCTGAAGAATGTGGCCAGTCGATCGCTCCGGCTTTATATCGCATTCAACGTCTCAAACGACCCACTACCTTACCTCGTCCGTTGCGCCAGCATGAATTTGCTCAACTTGAACAGTTCGTCTTAAACTCAACGGCTCAGAGCCTTTCTCCTTCCGACCTCCTTGACCGTGCTTGGTTTCTTATTCTGGTTGATGCTGGGCTACGTATGGGCGAAGTGCAAGCTCTGCTCGTTTCTGACTGGAATTCGGATACACAGACTCTGCTCGTTCGAGATGCCAAATCCCATCGTGACCGTCGGTTGCCTGTTACCCAACGCACTGCTCTTGCCATCGATGCCCATCTGCAACATCGCACCGATGACCTGGCTACTCATTCCCCGCTTTTACTACGCGATGGCTTACCTCTTCGAGCCAATTATGTGCGCAACCATCTTCATGCCTTTGCCGCCCAAGCTAACTTAGAGGGCGTCACTCCTCATCGCTTGCGCCATACCTTTGCCACCCGTTTGCTCAACAGTGGCCTTATGCCCATCACTACCTTGCAGAAACTCATGGGGCACACTCATATCGATACCACCATGCTTTATGCACAGCTCTACGATGAAACCATTCAGCAGCATTATTTAGCCGCTATGGCTTCACATTCTGTTTACGCTATCCCTGAACCTGACCCCGCTATTTGGGGTCCCACTTTGGAGAATGCCTTTGAATCAACTTTTCAACAGCAACCACTTTAACTTTTATGTCTACTGCGTGTAATAGAGAACGCCGGTCACTATCGAGTAGAGCCGCATGAGAGAATGCTGTGCCATACATGGCGCGCGATGCGTGGCGACTCCGTAGGCATCAGACACATTCTGGATCGGCTGAAACTTGTCAAACTTGAGCAACGCACATGGGTCAACGAAAGTGGGTCCGCAGATGCAACCATCTTGTGGGGTGATTCCGCGTGCATCGCACTGACCGGTCAGATTCGGGAGGCTCTCCCTCCTTGGTCAGTGCGCTGCACGCTCGCCGCGTTGATTCAGACGATACGTCGTTACCTCTGAATGAGCGGCAAGTAAAAGGTCTGTTGTTTAGACTTTTGTATGACTTCGATACCGAGCACCCCAACGGAGATGATGGGAGCCAGGAGAATTGTTTGGTGGGCGGCCATTCCAGGAGAAGCACAGCAACCCAAATAAAGAGGCTGTTGGCCGTTAGCTGACCGGCAGCCATGACCAGGGGATTTAGATCTCTTAGAAAGCCCAGAGCGCCAAAGCCCCGCAGACCATGCGAAAGGCGACCACCATCAAGGGTGCCATCGCTTCTAATCTGATCTCGATCAACATAAAGGATGCACCCCAGATGAGGCTGAGAAACCAGAAGGCGATCCAGTGTCGTCCATTCACTTGGATCCTTGATCTATTGAGATGACCCCCAGATCAGATCGCTTGTTCCATCCGCCAATGCTGTATAGCCCGACTTAGTCTGGTTGAGGAGCCAATCGTAGCTTTGATTGACAGTGGCAATTGTGGAGTCGTAGCTGGTTGCAAGGCTGGACCGATCGATCGTAGTATATCCATCAAAATCGATACCAGCAATGGGGAGTTCGACGTAGCTTCGTAATGAAAGTTGCATATCCGACCAGCCGTTCGTGAACGGGACAAACAGATCGGCTGCCAACTCGCTGTCGAAGATGCGGCCAGGTTGGATGGCCGATTGGATGTTCGTCGTAAGTTCCAATCCGTGACCGCCAACGGCAAGAAGACCTTCTATCGAAATAGGGATTGCATCAAACCCGGCGCGGTCGGCAAGGAGGCCACCACTGAGACGATAACCGCCACGCACTTCGATAAACAGATCGGATATGTTGTCAGTGACCAATCCAGCGACGCTGGCGTGAATTTGTTCGCGGACGGGGAGCGTGTCTGGTAGGAGCAGAAGCGAATTTGCGGGATTGAACAATTGGTTGATGAACGAAGTACGCTCATCGTATGTCAACGAAAGCCCGCCCTCCAGATAGGCGAACGTGTCTTGTGGAGCCATGACAAATGCCATGCGGTAGTGTAGTGGATTGGGAAGAGCAGTTGGGTCATCGTTTGGATCGACATGAGCCAGCTCCAGAGCATCCTTGTTGCCCAAAAGAAGCAAGAAGTACCGTTGTTCCTCGTCAACGGGAACAGCAAGATAGGCCAATTCATTGCCGCTTCGCACGCCAAATTCCTGAATGAATGGAACATCGAATTCAAACCTTGGGACAAGGAGAGCGAAGTCTACCTCAACGATACAAACACCATCATGACAGTCAATTCCGGTTTCGTTTGACCTTGATGGATTCGCTGCAGCGAACGTCGGTTGAGTGGTCCACCAGAGTCCACTACAAACAGCCAGTACAAAAAAGAGCGTCATCCGTAGGATTTTCATATTCACCTCGTTCGACATTACACATCACATAAAGTTTGCACACTCTATTCTCGTTCTATTTTGCTCTCCTGTCAAGATCGTCCAAATTATAGTAGAATAACGATCGACAGCAATCGATAGCTTGACGATAACAAATATCGCGGCTCATCTACCGGAAATGTGTACAATCGATGCTACCTTTGGCCACCAATTGATGGATTGCACACATTTGGGAGATGAGCAAATATCGCTCTACTCACAGGAGGCACAAGATGGCTTTTACATTAGAACTCGGCGATAGCGCCCTCGATTTTCATCTGCCCGCTACCGACGGCAACGAGTACGGTCTTTCCAGCTTTGATGCCAAGGTGCTGGTGCTCTTTTTTACCTGCAACCACTGCCCCTTTGTCACCGGTTCAGATGAAGTGACACGTCAGACGGCTCAAAAGTATTCCGAACAGGGGGTTCAATTTGTCGGCATCAACGCCAACAGCGCCAACACCCACCCAGACGATGACTTTCCCCACATGGTGGAACGCATGAAGGAGCACAACTTTCCTTGGGTCTATCTACATGATGATTCACAGGAGGTAGCGCTGGCTTATGGCGCGCTACGGACACCTCACTTCTATGTCTTCGATGCCGACCGCAAGTTGATCTATACCGGTCGCGGCGTCGACAACCCACGCGAGACCGACAAAATGACGGTCAATGATCTGGATAATGCGCTAGGTGAGCATCTGGCTGGTCAAGCCATCGGCGTCCCGATCACCAATCCCATTGGCTGCAACGTGAAATGGGATGGCAAAGACGCCCACTGGATACCTGAAGAAGCGTGCGATCTTGTCTGGCCAGTAGCGGCTTAGATTACGGTTCTGCCATAGACAAAAAAGTTCGGTATCTAGAGATACCGAACTTTTTTGTCTATGGCAGGGTATCGAATCGAGTTGATTTAACGAGTAATCAATGGTAAGTAGAATGATTGGTCACCGTCTTCTTCCTCTAACGAGGCAGTTTCGGGATCCCCTTTCATGTGATACTGCCATCCCAATGATTCAACTGCCTTTCCGTTGTCTCCGACGAGGCCGTTGGCATTCACGAAGAAGCTAAATCGTCTGAGTTTTCTCAATCCGATGACAAAGTCAACGTTGAACGACTCGCCAGCAGTCCATTGACTGTCTGCACCTAGTTCCGAAGCCAATACGGAACGAATTGAGCCGACGCCCCCTGGTTCATTATTAGCATTGAGCAGGATGTTGCGTCGAGTTAATGCCGTCACAACAAAGTGCAGATCCTTCAAGGTCTTATCGCCGATATTGGTGAATTCGGCTTTGATGGTTAGAACTCCTGCCGGTGCATTCTCTTTCGGTTTGGGGTTGAATTTTGCAACTGTCCGGGTGACTTTGAGTCTGGCGTTGATGTTGACTGCACCGGGTTGTGGCTCACCATAAATAAAGTCATCCATCGTCACTAAATCGACGTTCTGCTCAGGAGCGTCACTGACACCGTCGGCCAACGCCGTGTTGCCACTGATCAAACGGACGCGGGAGACACAGGCGCTATCAAACTTGATCCCTGCAAAGGAGAGGCTCCCTTGGCTAGTGGCATCCGGATTAAAAGCAGGAATACTTTGGGCCCAGACAAGTCTGTCCTCCAAGTCGTAGTAATGAAGGCTTGAGACATTTGCTAGATCTACATCGGTCATTACAGCGCCAAATCCTGTGCTCAGCGCCTGGCCGATCTGTTTGGCAGGATCAACAAACCTGGCGTCAACCACGTTCGAGCCGACTGCTGTAAAGAGTCGTTCGGGTGAGAAGGTGTTGAATTCAGTCGAATACCCGTTGTTGATGTTGTCAAACTCGATCCCTTCGCCCGATGCAGCGGTGGCACTCAGCTGCAAATCTTCACCGTCTGTGCTGAATTCGATGCCGCGGGCACGCGGACTGGCGTTGAAGTTGAAGAAATCGCCAGGGAACGAGTTGGGTGCCGAAACCGTATCGGGTGCAGCATCCCAGTTGATCTGGCGATGACCATCAGGGAAATTTTGTGGCTCAAACGGATTTAGATCGCCGAGTGCGTTGCGATATGCATCGACGGTATTCTCGATGGCAGTTGCGTTTGCGCCGGTTGCAGTGTATATGGTCGGCATGCCACAGACTGTATCAGAGAGTGGCTCCCCAAAGATGAAGTCATCCATAACTACGAGAGCCACATCGTTTTCCGGATCGTCGTTGATTGTTGCACCAAGTGCCGCCGTCCCGTTGGTCAATTTGACGAAGCTGACACAGTTTGTGGAGAACTTAGCACCGGCAAAGGAAAGTCCTTCGCTGCCCGGTTGGGGTTGCACACCCTGTTTGAAGAGCAATTTCCCATCGGCGTCGTAGTACCCAATCGTCGTCTTTCCGCTCAAGTCGACATCGGTGAAAATGGCACCGAACCCATCTGTCCGTGCGGCCTTGTCCTGATCGGCTGGGTTGTAGAAATCTGCTCGGACAACATGTGAGCCGATGGGAGTAAAGAGCCGTTCGGGCGAGAAGGTCTGGAATTCAGAGGAATAATTGCTGTTGATATTGTCGAACTCGATCCCTGCACCCGACGCCGCCGTGGCGCTCAGTTGAAAGTCTGTTCCTTCAGTGGAGAAGGCAATCCCGCGTGCTCTGGGGAAGGCATTGAAGTTAAAGAAGTCACCCGGGAAGGAGTTAGGCGCTGAAACGAAGTCAGGAGCAGCGTCCCAGTCGATCTGTCGGCGACCATCCACATTGTTAAAGGGAGCCGGTGCATTGAGGTCACCCAGTGCAGTGCGGAAAGCGTCGACACCGCTCTCGATGTCGGATGGTGCCGCGCCTGTTGTTTCATACGTCATGGGCAATCCACAACTGGTGATCGGAATCGGTTCTCCAAAAATGAAGTCGTCCATGGCAACCAGATCATACCCGTTGTCGGTGGGCGACCGCACTTCTTCGATATTCTCACCTAGACCAATGTTGCCGGTTGTAATGCGAACTCGGCCAATGCAGGGGGTGGAAAACTCGGCACCCGCAAATGAAAGGGTTTCACTTCCCCATACGGCTGGAACATAGAGGGTATGGACTAGCTTATCCTCTGCATCATAATAGTCCAGTTTGGTTGTATCAGGCAGATCGACATCGGTGAAGACAACGCCCAAACCACGGACCAGAGCGCGGGTTGTCTGATCACCAGGGCTAGAGAAGGTGACATCGACTGTGTTCTCATCGATTGGGGCAAAGAGGCGCTCGGCAGAGAAGAATGTAAACTCTGACGAGTAGGTTGAGTTGATGTTGTCAAATTCAATGCCCTCTTCAGATTCTTCTGTGGCACTTAGCTGTAGCTCGCTACCCGACGTTGTAAATTCGATCCCACGCGCTCTTGGGGCGGTGCCAAAGTTGAAGAAGTCACCGGGAAATGCATTGGGGGCAGAGACTGTATCTGGCGCTGCGTCCCAATTGATCTGGCGACGGCCATCAACCTGATTGACTGGTTCTGGTGCATTGAGGTCGCCGAGGGCATCACGAAAATCGTCAACAGTGGATTGGATCGCATTAGCATTTGCCCCACTTCCTGTATAGGTTTGAGGTGTATTGCAGCTGCTCATGTTCGAGACGGCTATATTTGAGGCAACTGTGCTTGGATTTGTTGCGTTTGAGTGTTCAGTAGCATAAACAGCAGTGAATTGTAGAATCGACGTCAGGAGGATCAATCCCGTTAGTATGAGTCGCATGAATATTTTAGACTTTGCACGTTTCATCATCGTACAGACTCCTTATCTTGTTTCAACGTAACTTTCAAGATTCTTTGCGTTTTGGTGTGGACATGAGCGCTCACTTATACCCATTGTGGTTGTGGAGACTATGAATTTGTTCCGATTTTTACAGAACCAAAAGGGATTACTTGTGGTGGACGAGCCGTTATGGATTTGTCGTGATTTCATCCAGCTCATGTTGTAATCTCATGACTAGTGCTTCCAGATTCTGAAAGGCACAACGCTTTCCCGTAGGAGGGTGCTCTAAATGAAAATGCCACCTCCTTTCGTCTGTTGTCTCCTGGTCGTCATCGCGCCAGACGGTCAGGAGATAGATACGGTGATGTTGGGTGATGTGTGATGTTGTCATAGACTTTGATTGATAATTCCAGTATCAGTAGACCGCAATCTTGACCACAGATGGACAAAACCTACAAAATGATCCGATTGCGATCTGCTGATGGTCTATGGAGGAGACACTAAGGCTCATTCAAGAAATTTGGGCAAATCGGTGTTTTCGCAAGAGCGAAGATATTCGATAGACCGCAATCGTTAGATTTCTTCGGCTTCACTCGAGAATGACACAATTGCGGTCTGCCCTGAAAAAAAGGGCAGCAAGAGAAGAGAGAGAGGGGTTAAAGGCCGCGTTGAATAAGAAGCGGGTCCAAGTTGACCCGCCAGAGTGGGTGGCGTCGTTGCCTGTGCCCAACGCAAATCAGTTGTAGTGAGCACCGTACTTAGGCGGTCGGTGCCAAGAAAACCTTGAAGCCGAGGGACTCGAGGGTTTTGAGTGCGCCGGCTTGTGCATGCTCCTTGCGTCGTTTGAGAAAGAAGTCGCCGCCGAGTTCTTCAAAGACGGCATCGGGCTTGTCGATGAGATGATAGACGATGGTCAAGATGGAATGGGCCACGGCAATAGCTGCCCGCTTGGCTCCGCGTCGTGCCTTGAGACGGTGGAACTGTGCGGCGAGATAGGTGTCCTTGGTGCGAGAGGAGGGCGGTGACTAACCATTTCTGGCCCTTTCGTCGGCGACCACTCTTGCGTTTGCCCGCCGATTCGTTGTTGCCAGGACAGACACAAGCCCAGGAGGCCAGTTTCTTAGCTGAGGGCCAGCTTTCGACCGAGGGACCGATCTCCGCCAGAATTATCTCGGCGACGACTCGCCCCACACCGGGAATGGCATCTAGGCGTGCGATGAGGTCAGCATGCGGAGCCATGAGGACCCCAATCTGTTGATTGAGGGCATCAATGCGTACATTCAGGTGATCGAGATGATGCAGAACTTCTTGCAGCATAAAACGATGATGAGGACGGACCAGTCCCGTCAACGCATCAACCAACTGGGGAATCTTGGCCCGCAGCCGCTTTTGTGCCAAGTCAGCCATGGCTTCTGGGTCCATCTCATCTGCAATCAGGGCCTCGATCATCTGGCGTGCCGATACACCTTGGATGCTCGTGACCACCGATCCCAACTTGACGTTGGCATCTTCCAACACCTTATGCAGGCGATTGACTGCCGCACTTCTCTTGCAAGAGACGCGTCCGATAGCGCGTCAGGTCTCGCAAGTCCCTTTGCTCCACATCTGGAATGAAACTGCGCTCCAGCAGTCCATAACTCATCAGTTTCGTGATCCAGGCCGCATCGCTCTCATCCGTCTTGCGACCAGGCACCTGTGCCAGATGGCGGGCATTCACAATCCAGACCTCAAAATGCTCATGCAACACATTGTAGATCGGTTTCCAATACACTCCCGTACTCTCCATCGCCACATGCGTGATCCCATACGACGACAGCCACGACCTCAACCCCTCCAACTCGACCGTCGTTGTCCCAAATCGCTTGCGCACCTGCTCCATCCTCCCTGATTCATCTACCACACACGCCACTACCATCCGCTTGTGAACATCCAGGCCGCTGCACTTCGGAAACATCACTTCCATCTTCCTTTCCTTTCGCAGCCGCTTATGTGTACCCGATTGTGAGCACAGTCTGCCCTGCGTGTTTCGTCCCGAGGAACGTCCACATCCCGTGGTGCGTCGGTGTACACCAATCTAGCTACTGAGCGTTCTTTACTTGACCACGGACCTTTCCCGATTTCTGTTCGGCGGCTGCCACCACACTTTAACACATTTTTCATCCCCTGTTGTGTTGGCTACTGATCATGTCTTTGCACAGTTTCATTTAGGCCAATCCAAAAAATAAAATATACGCGAGAAGGTGTTAAACTAGCTCTCCAAAAGGAGCAAAAATGACAATCTCGCCAGAAATGGTTGAAGTCTTGAAAGAGACGAAGGCCATGTTAAGTGGATACGAAAGAAGGCACTTCATGGCCCAAACGGTCAAAACGATATGCGAAGGGAGTCCGACGAAAGCAGAACGAGAGTTGGGCTGGAATCGGGCGACGATAGCCAAAGCCCTGGAAGAACTAGAAGGCGGCTTCTGTTATGTCGACCAAAGCCACCGACGTGGTCGCAAAAAAAGCCGAAGACCATATCCCCACTTTACTGGCCGATATGGTTGAAATCGCCGATCAATTCAGCCAGACCGATCCCACCTTTCGACCCCCAATTGTACACTCGACTAACCGCCGCCGAAATGCGTACCCAGCTCATCGAGCAGAAAGGATACACAGATGAGGAATTGCCTGGCGAAGAGGCCATCCGCTTGAAGCTCAATGAGTTAGGCTATGGCTCAAACCGGGTCAAAAAAAGTCAACCAGTGAAAAAGATCCCAGAGACCGATGCGATCTTTGATAGAATTCATCAGATCAATCAAGAAGCGGATGCAGACGAGACGGTTCTGCGCCTCTTGGGATGCCAAAGCACGATTTTACTTGACCGTTTCTCGAGAGAAGGGATAAGTCGAGTGGTTGTCAAAGCGCTCGATCATGACTTTCAAGATAAGAAGACCGAGAAAGTCACTCCTTTTGGCATTTACCTCCCTTCAACCAAGGAACTCTTTCTTTTTGACTCAGTCGAAAGTGACGAGTGACTGTATTGTCGACTGCCTGATTGATTTTGGGAAAGCGTACGTGAACACTTTCCTCACGTCAAGACCCTCGTGATCAATCAGGACAATGGTCCCGAAAATCATACCCGTCGGACTCAGTTTATGTATCGTCTCACTCAGTTTGTTGAGCACTATCGTCTCTCTATTCAGCTCGCCTGCTACCCTCCTTATCACAGTAAATACAACCCCATCGAACGGGTTTGGGGCCATCTTGAAAAACACTGGAACGGTTCTCTTCTCGATTCTCTTGAGACCGTTCTCAATTTTGCCCGTTCTTTTCGCTTTAACCAACTACAACCCTTCGTTCACCTGAATTCCACTCTTTATGAGACCGGCGTCAAACTCACTCAGAAAGAGATGGACCGTTTGGAACAACGCTTCCAACGTTTACCTGGTTTAGAAAAATGGTTTGTCCTTATTCCCCCTCTCCATTCTCTCGTTCGCGTATAATTATTTTTTTGGTTTAGCCTTAATGAGCGAACGCAAATTGCCGCTGATCAGTGACACTGCCACTATATCAAGGCTTTATGACGGAAACGTGACGTGGGTTTGGAAGAGTCGAGACAAAATCATGACGGAAGCGTGACGTGGGTGTGATGGAAAGGTCCTTTAGTAGACACTAAGTGCGTGAGTCGTTATAATTGCAATTCTGGGGGTGGTTCATTTTAGCTGGATAGATAGGTTTACACTTTTAGAAACAGAAAGAACGTTTATATTCTCTGATTTCGCCGGTTCTCAGAGAGAAAACGGTCTCATATAGATTTTTGTCTATATATCAAAAGTGTAAACCTAATTTTGAACCACCCCCAATTCTGTTCAGAGAACTATACTGCGGTTGTGATCAAAACCGTAGTTTTCGAAAGCTCAAGCAGAGAGACCAAACTACGTATGGTGACATTTGTCACCTTGGTCCCTGATTTTGGGTGTTCAAACCCTATACAAGCGAGTCCTTAGAACACCTCTGAGGGTCTGTTAGCGTCAAAAAGGTTACAACATGACAAATTTGAGGTGCGAACCCTCTACAAACCCTTGAAATTGTCAATTAGGGTGACAAATGTCACTATTACTGTTTTCATACAGAGCAAAGTATAGGTATCTTTATATGGCAAAATCTGTACAAATGAGTCAAGTTTGATGGCAGGGTGGCAAAGTTGCAAGGTGGCTGGTCGAACCCTACAACCTTGCAACTCTGCCACCTGCACCAACTTGTCGGTTTGAGGCGAAGCTTCACTAGTATTCTTACCCACTCTTATGTCAGAAAGACTTGAATTATTGTTGTTGGGAAGCCCTGAGGTTCGATGGGAGCATTCACCACTCACGGGCTTTCGTTCTGATAAGGCGCGTGCGCTGCTCTACTATTTGGCAGCAACTCGACGCACGCATATGCGTCCAACTTTGGCAGGTCTTTTGTGGGGCGAGACCCCAGAGGCTCAAGCGCGTCTGAGTCTGAACCAGACGCTCTCTAATTTACGCAAGATTGTTGGTTCCCATTTGACAATCACCCGTCAAACGGTTGTGTTTAACACGGAGATCCCTCACTGGATAGATGTTGTCGCCTATGAAACAAACCTGAAGGCATTTAACATCACTCAAGATATCGATGCTCTGGAAGAAGGCCTCGCTTTGTTGCGGGGCGATTTTTTGGAGGGTTTTCACATACGTGAGGCTCCCGAATATGAACAGTGGATATCAGTTGAACGTGCACGCTTTCGCGAATCTGCTTTGTCTGGGCTAGGGATGTTGTCTGCGCAACACGTAAAGAGTGGTAATCTGACTCAAGCGATTCTCTCTACTCGCCGGATTCTGAATTTGGAGCCGTGGCGCGAAGATGCTCATCGTCAACTCATGCTGCTTTTGGCGCAAAGTGGTCAGCAAACTGCTGCACTTGCTCAATTCGAATCTTGCCAACGAATTCTCGACGAAGAGTTGGCTGTCCCGCCATCGACGGAAACCATTGCCCTTGTCCAGCGCATTCGCAGGGGCGAATTTGACCAGCACGAAGAGATCACCTTAACTACTGCTACAGTACAAAGTACTGATAGAGCAGATTCACCCATCACTCCTCCATTATTGCCCAATTTGCCTCCACAACACATATCCTTTGTGGGGCGTAAAAAAGAACTTTCTGAGATCGTGCAACACTTGGTGGATCCAGATTGCCGCTTATTGACATTGATTGGTCCGGGTGGCATTGGCAAAACACGCCTGGCTGTTCAAGTGATGCAAGAATTGACTGCTTCTCATCATCTGAACAATGAATTTCGGCATGGTCTTCTATTTGTTCCGCTGCAGGCAATCCCCACGTCAAACGGCATCGTTTCGGCGATTGCTCAGGCAGCTCACTTTGAATTTTATAGCAATACTTCGCCTTCAGAACAGCTACTGGCTTTCTTGCGTGAAAAACAAATGTTGCTCGTGTTAGACAATTTCGAACATCTGCTGGACGGTGCTGTTTTTCTCTCTGACATTCTGCTGGCTGCCCCTGATGTGAAGATTCTGGTCACATCGCGTGAAGTACTCAATCTACAAGAATCTTGGGTTTACTCAATTCGTGGCCTAACCTTACCTGAAAGCATATCAAATTCTGTGAACGAGATTGACTCACATGACGCTGTTGCTTTTTTCGAGCAATGTGCACGGCGCGCCCAAGGTGGATACTCTTTGCAAAAGGAAAGTGATGAAGGACTACAAGCGATTGCATGGATCTGCCAGTTGGTCGATGGGATTCCGCTTGGTATTGAGTTGGCGGCGGCCTGGCTCAAAGTGATGCCCCTGTCTGCCATTGTCCAGGAAATCGAGCAGGGGTTGGATATTTTGACGACACGTTTTCAAAACGTCGATGCACGTCATCGCAGTATGCGTGTCGTTTTGGAGCAATCCTGGCAGCTTCTATCGGAGAATGAACAGGAAGTACTCTCCGCCCTCTCCGTTTTCCAGGGCGAGTTTAGCCGAGAGGCAGCAGATAACATTGCGGGAGCCAAGTTCATGGTTCTGGCGACTTTGGTCGAGAAATCATTGATCACCGTGACCAATGATGGTCGCTATAGATTACATCAACTCCTCTGGCAGTTTGCCGCCGAAAAATTGGAGAGTCGTCAGGAAAATGCAGACGAAGTTCGGGCAAGACATAGCCGCTACTATCTTGTTCTCTGCAAGACATGGGGTGAAAAACTTCTGGGCACAGAACAACGTCTGGCCTTGGAAGAGATCGATGCAGAGTTTGAAAACATTCAGTGCGCCTGGAATTGGACGGTTTTGCAGCAAGATGTTTCCATGATTAACGAGATCTTGGATCATTTGAGCTGGTTCTGGCGCATCCGCAGCCTCTTTCAAGTAGGGAAAGATCTGTTTAGCGAACTGATTACGCACTTTGAACAGAATAATCTTTTTGCCCTTCCACAACGGGGCGCGAACCCAACTGCTTCTGGTTTCACGTACACGACTCAAACAGAGGCTGAACCACCCATTCTCGATAATCTCTACATGGGCTTGTTCGGCAGAATTTCCATCCGATGTGGAGCGTTTTCTTTCTTATTGGGTGACTATGAAGCGGCAAATATCGAGCTTCATCGAGGTTTAGCGATTGCGCGGTCGCGCGGTCATCAGTCAGAAATTGCTTATGCGCTGAACCTGTGTGGTCAAGTGAGTGGGTGGAAAGGGAACGCGATTCGCGCCAAAGAAGAATTGTACGAAAGCTTCACCATTTATGAACAGATTGGGGGGTGGTTCATTTTAGCTGGATAGATAGGTTTACACTTTTAGAAACAGAAAGAACGTTTATATTCTCTGATTTCGCCGGTTCTCAGAGAGAAAACGGTCTCATATAGATTTTTGTCTATATATCAAAAGTGTAAACCTAATTTTGAACCACCCCCAGATTGGCGATAAAAATGGGATGGTTGACACGTTACACAAACTGGCTCAGATTGCGGGCAGCTTTGGTGAATTTGATGAGGAAGAGGAATTGGCGAAGACGTGTCTGGCTCTATCCCGCCAGCTCGGACGACCCGACAGTATTGCCTATGCACTCGATGTACTGGGGTGGGCCACTCTCTGCTTGGGCGAATATAAGAAGTCGGAAGAGTGCTATCGAGAAAGTTTGACCATTTTTGAGGCAATTAACAGCCGTTTGGGCATTGCTCTCGCTTTGGGGGGAATCGGATCAGTTTTTTGGGCCATTGGAGGTGAGCGATTGACTGAAGCAGCTCATTATTTTGAGAAAAGTATGCTTCTCTGTCGTGAAATCGGTCATCAACATCATCTCAGTAGCCGTCTCTGGTATCTTGGTCAGGTTGCCAACGACCTCGAGCAGTATGATGTTGCTCAGCGTTATGCAGCCGAAGGTTTGCAAATTGCCAAAGACATCGGTAGCCAGGTCTTCATGTCGTATAATTTGTGCTGCTTGGGTGAAACAGCTTGTGCAATCGACGAACTGGAATCAAGTTGGGCCTATCTAATTGATGCATTGAAGATCGCAGCGGAGGCGCATCAGCTACAACCGCTGCATATGGCGCTGATCCATCTTGCGCATCTAAAGGTCAAAGTGTTGACCCGAGTGGATGAGAAGCAAACCGCTCGGCTTCGTTTTTCGGAAGATATCCTTCTGTCTCAGAAAATTGAGAGTCTGGAGTTGCTCCAATTCGTTATCAATCATTCTGGGTGCTGGCTTGTATTCAAAGAACGGGCAGAAAAACTTCGCCGACAGATCTCGGACGATTTGCCGATCGACATGGCTCAAATCGCCAAACAACAACAGATCTATCAATCATTGGATGAGGCAATTGCGCGGCTGCTATCTGAAAAGTTTCATGCGATTCAAACGGAGAACGTGAGATATTGAAAATTGCGTTCCGCTACATACCCCAAATCTGAATTGGCGTTTCTTTATACGTTTCTGAACGTGTGAAGATCTTTTCGACCCACGGTTTATTGGGATCTCGGTCGAAGATGATGAGATGACCATCGCTGGTCTCCGCCCGATCCATATAGAGCCAAGTTTGCTCCAAGCCTTCCTTCAGGGTTGTGCAGAGCTTTCCATAGCGAATCTTTAGTTCGAGTACAGTTTTCTGAGCTGCTTGATCTTCTGCGTATGGCCAGATGATGAGCAGAGTCGTAGCCTCCTCGAAGTTGACGCAACACGGAGATAAGCGTGTCACCAATCAGAGAATCGATTTCGTCAATCAGTAATACGATTGGCTTTTCACTTTGACGACACCAGAGCGTCAGAAGTTCGTTGAGAGCTCCAGCGCCGCGATGCGTCTCTAACACCTGAAGCATAATTTGGGCTGGGAACGTATCTGATAGATAATCACGAGCGCGCAAGGATAACTCCCCCAGAATAACCTGAATTGCAACATCTACATTTTCACGCATGGCCTGACCCATCTCCGCATTCATGTACAAACACCGATAGGTTCCTTCGGTATTCAAGTAATCTGCCAATGCAAGCAAATAAGAGGTCTTGCCCACCTGCCGTGGCGCATGAAGAACGAAATAACGTTTCTGCTGGAGCAACATCCTTACCTCATCCAGGTCGAATCTGGTCAGAGGTGGAATGCAATAATGGTCGTCCGCAACGACTGGTCCTGTTGTGTTGAAAAAGCGCATGCGAATCCTCTGGCTTTTACTCTCACATGGTGTTTAATTGACAACTTGTTCGGTTCTTAATGTGGATGGATCGTTCTGTCCAATTCTGTCGTCAACGTTAGTATTCTACTGCAACCTCTCTCAGAATAACAATACTCAGTAGATCCAAATTTCAGGTTTAGAGAGAGAATTTGGGCTAATTAGTTGACATAAATACGTATTTGCCAGTCAATACCTAGCATTTACGTAAAATTTAAGCGATTTCTAGATATGAAATTGGCTGTTTTTGGCAACTGAGATCTGAAAAAATGGCCCCAAAATCCCTTCTCTCCCGACTGAAAATAGTCAAAAACGCCAAATTTGGATCTACTGATACTGTGTAGAGACTCATCAAGATAGGAGAACATCGTATGCAAAATCTAAAACAATATCAGATTGACTGGAATGGCGAGAGGAGATGTTTGAGCATTCCGTTGGAGAATATCGATGCCGAAATCGGGATGACCGACTTGACACCCATTGAGGATCCTTGGCAAACAATTGTTGATGCGTTAGAGAACCCAATCGGTTCTCCGCCCATTGGAGATCTGCTTCGGCCTGGGAACAGTGTCGCGCTCCTGACTGGTGACCGGTTCACAGATCAGATGTTGGGCAATGGTCTTGGCTTCCATTTGTTGGATTATCTCAACGGACTGGGTGTCAAGGATCAAGATGTGACATTGGTTTATGCCCCGGGGAGTCATCCAAGCCCAACATGGCGTGAAATTCTAGGCAAAGATCTGTTGAAGCGAGTAGAGGCCATTCGCCACGACTGCTTTGATGAAGAGAGCTTGACCTATCTCGGGACAACCAGTCGCTGTACACCTGTTTGGGTAAACAAGCGAGTCGTTGAGGCCGACTTTCGTTTGGGAATCGGCGAGATCCGCCCCAATCTTCAGGGAGGCTGGTGTGGTGGCGGCAAGATTATCCTCCCCGGTGTGGCGAGTTGGGATACGATCGAACACAACCATTATGGCGTTGTCCATGATGTCAACACGGTGGGGCTGGCCGACGGCAATCACATGCGATTGGATATGGAAGAGGGCGCCAGAATGGCGCGTCTAGAGATGAAGGTCGATCTGCTCGTCGACTCTAAAGCACGAGTGGTTGATGCATTTGCGGGTGATTTTGTGGCAGAGCATCGCGCCGCTTTAGAGAATGGTGCCCGCGATATCTGGATGACAAGAATGGATCCGGCAGATATTTATGTTGTCTATCCAGGCGAGGGATTCGAACAACATCTCTTGTCCTCGTTCTTTATCCGCATTGAAGGTGCTGAGGTGGGAACCAAAGAAGATGGGGTCATTATTCTGGTGCTTTCTGCTGTAGGTGGCTGGGCACCAAAAGCGAACAAAGATCCACGTTGGAGCAGCCCGGGTGAAGCGCGTGAACTATTCAAGTCCGGAACGGAAGAGATGGCCAGACGCATGGTGCGTAAGGATGTGGATGTGCGCGGCACTTCGATGCTTTACACCGCCAGACGCGTCTTGGAACGTCGCAAAGTCATCCTGGTTTGTGATGGGATTGACCCACACGAAGCGAGAGAATTTGGTTTTTATCACTGTACGTCTCGCTTTGAGGATGCACTGGGATTGGCGCTAGATGATCGAGGAGACGTGGCCCGTATTGCCGTGAACCGCGTCTCTGCCGCTGTCTCTGATCCACCAGGGAGACCAGTTGCTTGGCGCGTAATGCCGTGGCGAGAAGGCTAAGAATCTAGTCCGCTAGCCCCAAATCCTTTGCGGTTCGTCGCACAAAGGCGGGCTTTGGCTGATGATATTCAACGGGTACCACAATCCGGTTCACCAAATCCTCTGTGTTCGCGGCGCCCAGTTCGACAAATAAGAAAGCGAAGAACTCTTCCAGATCGTTCATGATGGGCAGGTAGAGATCCTTTGGCAGCCTCCACAACTCTTCCTTGAACGATCCGGCGGCGTTCTTGCGCATCTTGCGGTAGAACTGTTCGTCAGAGTCGCCGAGCGTGCGTTCTGCATGATGATGTGTGGTTAAATGGGCATAAATGTCGGTCAACAGATCCGTTGGAAAGAGGGGATGATCAAGGACGAGGTTGACGAATCCTGCCGCCAAATGGATTTCCAGCGTTTGTGAATTGGGAAAACGATGGAAGACATCTCTCGGCAACGTGCTGGCCCCATGTTGCACGGCACCGCCAGCTCCATGCTGACGGACTCGCTCACCCAATTGATCCAGGAGATCAAAATCGACAGCCACTTCACCAATAGTGCCATCAGCCAAAATGACGCCACCATGATGGGTGCCAGTAGCAACACTCACTTTGCTCAAGCCGATATAATCGCCCAATTGAGCCAAAGCGTGCTGATAGTTCTCAATGTATGCATCGAGCTCAGCTACTGTTGAGTTGGCTAACCCGACCTCGCCAATTTCACCCCCCAAACTGATCGTAACGTTTTCTGGTCAGCTACGGCAAAAGTCGGGTACAAAAAATGACCATAAGGGGTGAAATCCTAGAGCAGCCCTCTGTTTGCATGAAAAATTTGTACCCGACTTTTGCTGCTACTGTTTCTGGTTCCAAACTGCGAATAAAAGCCGTCAGTTCCGCTGAATGTTCAAAATTGAGTTGCTGTTGTTCGACCAGAGATTCTGGCTCTAAGGTAACGAGGGTGCTTGTGTCAATGTCGATACTCCAAAAACCAGCCGGAATCGAACGTTTGATCAATTCCTTTACCTCTTGAATGGCGACCGTTGGATTTTGAGCATAGACTTTGGGATTGACCTGAAAGTGATCGCCTTGAATAAAGAGTGGGTTGGTGTATCTCTCACGTATGGCTGCCGCAATCACACATGCACTATACTCATCCGGGCCTTGGAAGCTGAAAGCCATCTCGCTACGTGCCAACTCAAAGATGATCGCCGCGACATTGTTCTTCTTTGCGGCACGCATGGCGGTGCGGATCATGTCATAGCTCATCATGCGTAAGTTCATGGCTGGCACCGTCATGTTGGTATATTCGCCACGGGCGCGGGCCATATAGAGTACGTGGATGCTGGCTGGCTGGGCATTTAACTGTTGCCCCAATTCCCAAATGAGCCACTTGGCGTAGGTGCTTACCGATGTTGAACCAAATACGGCATCGCGCAACAGGGTGTCAATTAGCTCGTTGCGCACACGGTCTGCATCGAGAACATCGACGGTTTTGTCAGTGACGCCAACGATGCCTTGCAATGAAAGATTGATTTCGTGGACAGATTCATGAATCATGTTTGTGCTCTTTGTGAGTAAATATTGGATAAGGGTCTGTCTCCTATAGCCTTTCAGAAAAAGATTTTCCTGTCGTTGATGGCATTTCAGCCAGTCAGCTAGTCAGCTCTCTGGCTGACCAGCTGAGAAGCCGACAAGCTTCTGTTTCGCGTGGAAAAACATTATCTGAACATCTATAATAGAGAAGTCACTTAAACTTCGTACATTCATTATTTCTTTCACTCAGAGCGATTTCGGCATGAATGCACAAAGTTTAAATAATGTGACTATAAGGAAAGGGTTATCCAATTATACTGTACGTCTCATTCTAGACAGAATCAATCGCTTAACGAGATGACTTATCTATACGGAGTACAATACTGGTACGAAGACATGAAAGGGAGAAAGAGCATGACTGATTGGACAAAACGATTGGCAATTGTCAGCGATGAGGCATCGGAATCGTTTGTGGAGGCCATTCGCATTTGCTTACCGTTGGGCATTCAGGCTTATGAATTGCGACGCTTTGGGGGTGCCCGCTTTCCTTATGTGCCAGATGATGCCATCAAGGAGGTGGTCAGTCTGGTACTCCAATATGATTTGACTCTTGTTGGGGTGAGTCCAGGATTCTTCAAAGGATCGATGATAGACTCGCAGGCAGCATCAGAGTTTACGGAAGGTTTCCCCCATGCGTTTCGTCTTATGGAGCGGCTTGGCGTGCGACAGATGACTGTCTTTAGTTATCTACGGGATGAACCGATATCGGGTCAAGCGGTGACAATGGGAGAGAATCTGGATGTACCACAACAAGTATTGGATCAGCTAGGTCGTGCAGTCGAGTTATGCCAGAAGGAAGGCATCAACATGGTTATCGAGAACGGTGCAGATTGCTGGGGAAATACAGGAAAACATGCGGCAGCATTGGCTCAGACGCTTGGCGTTCAACTCACTTGGGATCCTGCGAATGCGGCAGCGTCAGGCGAAATTGCTTTTCCAGATGGCTATGAACATGTACGTAGCCTGATTACCCATGTTCATTGCAAAAATTGGTCCACTACAAATGGAAATGTCGCTCTCGATGCTGGGGTTGTTGATTGGAAGGCACAGCTTTCAGCGCTTGAACTGGATGGATATAGGGGATACTACTGTGTGGAACCCCATCAGTGGCATGATCGGGCAAATGCAACGCGGCTGAATACGAGACAGTTGGTTAGATTACTGGAAGAGGTGGAGCGTAATTCGCGATAGATATCACAAATTACGTTCCACGGAGTAGTGGTGTTCCCGCGTCAGAGCCAATGTTGTTCTGGAGCCAGTTGCCAATGATCACGATAAGCGTGCCAAAGGCTGTGCGTAGCCGATTCGTTTTGTTGAGACTATGACCTTATTTTTGCGCAACGAGAGCGTGATTCTATTCGTTCATGCAACTAGAGGGGGTTTCTAATCGGCCTCTAGATAGGATTTCAAGCAAATCAGAAGGTCACGAGAATAAGGATGTGAACTTAGCAGGTCAATCCGTGAAAGTGAGCCGTTCTGAAAAGAGAGAAAACCAGGTATTTGTAATAGATCTCGAACAATTCGTTTCTGCCGGAAAGGTTCAAATCTAGTATCCACGAGAGCTTACTGATGGAAATGGCCTATCAAATTATGCGCCAAATCAGCCAAAAGGATAAGAGATTTTTGAGCTAGAAATAGGGTCTTGCGACGAGAAGCTAAGTGTAACCCCATTTTATCATTACGGAATTGTTCGATTTCAGCCGCACCTCGATTGTCATAATATGAAATGAAGTGACGCTTGGATGGCAATTTGATGGTCGAAATGTAGTAACTGACACAAATTTGCTCGTTTTTCACTCTTTTTTTGAGAAAAATGCGTACAGGGCGATTAAACTTGATAGGTGATGGAATTTCAGCCAGAAAGACGGGGGTGGTTCAGAATTAGGTTTACACTTTTGATACATAGATAAAAATCTATATGAGGTCATTTTCTGCCTGAGCATGGCTCAAAGTAGAAAATATAAACATCTTTTCTCTTTGCAAAAATGTAAACCTAATTGTCCGCCTAAAATGAACCACCCCGAAAGACGTCACCGCAAGGATCCCATCGAGTCACCTGTTGCGCCCAAAGATGGGCACGACGGTTGGAGTTGCCCTTCATCATAAATTGATAGTTGCGGTTGAGCAGCCACCGAATATTTTCTTCACTACCTGCACCGCCATCGGTGCGCCAGACGACTCGCTCGCGTTTTTTCTCGTCTAACTCTAATGAACTTTCCGTGGCAAGCACGGCTGGCTGAAACGATGGAGCTGTATGCTGACTCCCTGGATAGAGGTCTGACCAAACCGTTTCATGGTATTTAACCGAACTTACACGGACCAATTGGCGTCCCGTTGCGTTTTTTTTTGCCGCATGGTAATCCGGATAGGTCAAAGTCTAACCACAAGAACCCTCGCCAATCGTGGTTGTGTATTTGGCTTAGAGGCTTGCAGATTTCGCTGACCGCACTCTACCGATATTCATTAGAGTTAGGGCGTCTAATGTACGAGACATATTTGATTGCTCACTAAGCTGCTCCATCCCATAAATTTTCGCAAGGAGTCTTTCTGGTCTGACCTTTGTATTGAACTCAGTCAGCGTTGCGCAACCACATAATATGCTAACCAGCACCTGTTCCAACTTACTTGCTGGTGTATATTCATACGTTTTGACCGGTATTTCGATCTTCTTCAACGCAGTTAGCACTTTCTCTTGATGGTAGTGTGCCAGCAACGCAGCTAATGGTGCATACTGAGTATTGCTGATCTCGTTCGTTAGTCCGAATTCTATTGCCATGAATGCCTCCTTGGATCGGGTATCTCTAATGAATTTCTTTGAGGCTATCCTTTTTTCGGCATTTTGACGAATTTGATCGAATAGAATCAGGCTCTTATTGCGTCAACGAATAGAATTCCCTTCCCGTTGCGCAAAAATAAGGTATGAGCCTCAGTATGGATCGCTTCTATGCTATCCGTTGTTGGGCTGTCGCTTTCGGATGTTGGTGAGGCGTTCCAAACTTGTACATTGGCTTCAATCTCAAGTTGCCCTCTTACTTTGGCTACTGAAATTCGATGGTGACCGTCCCGTACGTAGTAATCGTCATTGACGCGAATGAGGTCGACAGCCGGTAATCCAACATTGTTTTCATATGCGAGTGCGATGCCAATCCAGCGATCTTTGCTGTGTGCCTTGAGGGGCCGGAACTCGGTGTCGAAATCACAACATCGACCTTCGCTCCCCCGAATCTGTGCAATCGGCACGAGGTCTATACCAGGACGGTTTTGAGCTCGGATTGATTTGCCATTGCCTACATCGTATAGTTTTGGTAATTTGTAAGGGCGTTGCCGAATGGCAGACCAGATTTTGTTTGCTGTACTGCGGTGATAGAGACGTTCGAATTGGATGTGGTGCCGTCGGCGCTGATCATTTGGATTTATTGAAGTATACATAGTTGAAAGTTCCTGAGTTCTAGGTTCTGAGTTTTATAACCCGTGTTCTAGATAAAGGTTGAGATCTGTTGAACTTTGAACTTTAGACTGTTGAACGATCGTGTATTGTCCTACGTCTTTAGGTGTAAAAGTTAACAGTAATACGCACAATAAGATAAATGCAATGAGTAGGTCGAAGAGATGAAAATGGCTGATATTGACTGTCGTCTGGTCGAGGCTGGCATTGTTCCGCATGATTCTCCTTTGCATTGCTCTTCATTTTCGTGCTTATCCGAAAAGTTCAGTGAAGATCCGTTGTCACTTGAGAAGCTGGTTGAATTCACGACCACTTTTCAGATAGATTCTTACCTTACTGTGGATATCATACCAATGGATCATTAAATTATCATTACGGCATTTCCATTCAACTTTACTTTCTGGTAAAAGAAAAGAGATGAGGTGAGAAATGTGACAAAAAGCGGTTAGCAGTTCATCCTAAAGGTAGAGAACCCAAAAAGGAGGAAGGAATGCTAACCGCGCCAGAAATAACTATAGCAGTACTGATGAATGTATTGCAAGTAACGCCGATGGGAACAAACGTAAATGTAATGCGTCTGATGTGGGCAATGCTGAATGGGTCGTTTCTGAAAAGTCGAGGAGCAATCCATAGCGCATTGAAAGAAAGCGGGTTTGAAGATGAGGAGCTCCGGCGAAGCTGGTGGAGCTTTCGATATGGATCATGGGATATCACAAGTCTGCTGGGGTCGTGGCAAGAAGAAGGGGAAAGGGGAATGGGAGGCAAAAAAAGTTAGAAGGGTACCGAGTGAAAAGCATAGATATCACAGGGTTCTGGCGACCGAAGCTGCAAGGGAAAGTGAACCGACTCTATAACTCAACGGCTCGTCGGGCATTGCCCGCGCTCATCTTTGGAGTGATGATAAGCTCGGGGGGAGATAGGCGGGAAGCGAGTGCCACTGCTCAAGGCAATCATGAGATGCACGGTTGGAACAAAGGAAAGTGAGTTTCGGAAAAAGCTGCTGAAAGAGACGAAGAAATCACTGGAGTCAGACGAAGTGGCGGTGGTCGATGCCGGGTTTACAATCAGAGAAATGCTAGAAAGCGGCATAGACCGATTTGTCCTGCGGGAAGCCATTAACTGCACAGTGCGCCGCAATGAGTTCCCCAAACGCAAAGAAAAAGGCAGACCACCTGAATATGGTGATATTGTGCGACCGCTCTCTCGCAGCTATAAGGGAAAGCGACTCGAGGCTACAACTCCGGACTCGTCTGGTCGCTTTCTCTATAGTGGTCGCCTGATTTGCTATCAAGCATGGCACAATCTCGTCCCCAGAACAACCAAGGTGGATACAGCCAACCGTACCTACTCGATTTACGTCATTCAGGATCCGGCCTACAACACACCTTTGGTTTTGGCGACCGTTATGACTTTGCAGCCTGAAACCATTTATCTTGTCTACCTGGAACGCTGGCCTGTTGAACCTCCCCCCCTTGGCTTCCAAGCAGATGATTGGCTTACATCGTCAATTTGTTCATGCCGATGAGGCTTGTTTCCGCTTACCTGAACTGGGGCTGCTGGCTGGCAATCTTCTTTCCCATTTAGCCGCTTCTCTTCCTCCCATACCGACTGGCTACTGGGATCGAGAGCCTCAATCCACTCCCGGCAGGCTGCGCCGTGTTCTCTCGAGTGCTCTTTTTCCAACTCCTGACCAACTCGACCCTGACTTTCGGAAAAAGGCCTCGGTTTCACACCATTTCCCTAAAGGCGTTCTCGCTCATCGCCGCCTCAATGCCGCTGCTTAAACTAGCCGAGCACTATTTTTACATTTTATCCCGTTTTTTCAGGGTGGATTCTTTTTTCCGCCCCTTTCGGTTTGCCCTTTGTCACTCAAGCCTTTACCAGAAAATAAAATGTCCACCTCGATAGGAAAAGCCAAAGCCATTCCAGGCTGGCGAGCTGGTCTTTTATGGATAATTATTTTTCTGGAATGGCCCAATGAGGTTTTTGAGGAAATATTCAGTTTGCCTATTCCCAAAAAATAATATGCTTATGGAGCTGTTGTTTGATATCTACTGAGTCTCCTGCTAAAATGGCTCTATGCTCCAAATATCTCTCTTGGGTAGACCCGAAATACTTCTTGATGGAAATCCGGTTACAGAATTCCGCACCAACAAGGCTCAAGCATTGCTCTGCTATCTGGCTGCAACCGGCATTTCTCATTCGCGTCATGCTCTGGCTGGTCTTCTATGGAGCGATGACTCTGAAGAGAATGCCAAAAACAGCTTGCGTGTCGTGCTCAACAATTTGAACAAACTGCTTCCCGATCACCTCGATATCGCGCGGCAGAGCGTCACATTTCGACGGGATAGCGAACATTGGCTGGACATCGCCGAATTTGAGAAATACACCGAAGCACTGAATAGCACAGATATAAGTACAGAGATGCTCCTCGATCCAGATGATTTGCGGCAAGCCGTTGCACTGTATCGGGGTTCCTTTCTGGAAGACCTTATCGTTGAAGGGGCACTTTCATTTGATGAGTGGCTCATCGCGGAACGTACGCGGTGGAGACAGGAAGCACTGAAAGCGATGGAGACCCTGGCCAATGCTTTGCTGGCGCAGCATCAATATGATGATGCAAGTAAGATCTTAAAGCAACTGCTCATCTTGGAGCCGTGGCATGAAGAGGCTCATCGTCACTTGATGGTGACACTTAGTCGCATCGGAGACATCGACGGTGCTTTGGCACAATATGAAATATGTCGTCAACGTTTGGCCGATGAGCTTGACGTAGAGCCAATGCCAGAGACGACTGCTCTGTTTGAACGCATTCAAGTAGCCCGTACATCGCAGTTCAACACACTGCCGAAATCCTCAAAGGTATTTGTGGGGCGGACACAGGAACTTGGGCGTATTCACGAATTACTGACAAATCCTGATTGTCGTCTGTTGACGCTTGTGGGCCTCGGCGGTATTGGCAAAAGTAGTCTTGCCCTGGAAGCTGCTCAGCGGATGAATCAAAGTGGTCAGCGTCTGTTTTTGAACGGCGTTCTATTGGTTTCATTGACCTCGTTGGAAACGGTCGAGGCGGTCATACTGGCGATTGCTGACATGCTCAACGTCTCTTTTGCTGGCCAGGATGATCTGAGTGTACAACTCGTTAATTTTCTCCAAAATAAAGAAATCTTATTGGTGTTGGATAATTTTGAACACCTTCTTGAAGAACCAGTGGAGTGGGGTGAGTTTGATTCTGGCTATCTTGAACAGATGACGGCGACCGATTTGGTGACAGACATACTGGAAGGCGCACCTGAAGTCAAGATTTTAGTGACGAGTCGCGAGCCACTTCAGTTAGGGGCAGAATGGCGGCTAGATCTTGATGGATTGGCCTTTCCAGATGTGGAACATGTGGCGAGCATGAACAATCATGCTCTTTCTGACTTTGATGCCCTCCAACTCTTTTTGCAAAATGCCCAACTCGCCGATCCGATGTTTCAAATCACAGCAGAGAATCGGGCTGCGGTTAGTCGCATCTGTCAACTCGTGGCTGGTATTCCGTTGGGGATCGAGTTGGCGGCGGCTTGGGTGCAGTTCATATCGTGTAATGAAATCGTTCAAGAGATTCAGCAAGGGCTCGATTTTCTGACTGCATCGTTGAGTGATGTACCAGAGCGCCAGCAGAGTATGCGGGCTGTCTTTCGCTATTCTTGGCAACTTCTCTCTCATGAGGAGAGAGAAATCTTTCGCAAACTGGGGTGGTTCAGAATTAGGTTTACACTTTTGATACATAGATAAAAATCTATATTGAGGTCATTTTCTGCCTGAGCATGGCTCAAAGTAGAAAATATAAACATCTTTTCTCTTTGCAAAAATGTAAACCTAATTGTCCGCCTAAAATGAACCACCCCCGCAAACTCTCTGTTTTTCGCGGCAGTTTTCAACGAGAGGCAGCTGAGGCAGTGGCTGGTGCATCGCTCATGCTGTTGGCAAATCTCGTTGACAAATCGTTATTGCAGCGTGTGAGTGTTGAGCGTTATGAAGTTCACGAACTACTGCGTCAATATGCGGCTGAGCAGTTGGCCGAATCGCCTGATGAACGTGACCATACGCTCGATCGCCATATGCAATACTATTCTGGCTTTCTTAAGAATCGGATCCGAGATCTGCGCTGGCAACGCCAACGAGAGGCATTAAATGAGATTTCAGCTGATGGAGAAAATATACGAGCATGCTGGCGGCGAGCTGTCGCGGCTGAAAATTGGTTAGTCATTGAGGCTGCACAAGAAGCTTGGCTACTCTATTGCGAAATGCGCGGCCGATTTCGTGAGGGTGAAGAGGCATTTCATAGTGCAATTACCAAGCTCCTACGAGATCCAGATGGGTTGATGACCCTGACTGCAACGGAAACTTTGCGTCATAACCCCGCTGTGGAGAATCTGTCCTCTGAGCAAATAAGATTGCTTGCTCAGCTTTGTTGTGCCCAGGGTATTCTCAAGATGCGATTAGGAGATTTTGAGTATAGCGTCAAATTGATGAATCGCAGTACCGATCATTTTAGAGAGATGGTGCCTCCTGCACAACAGAATTTGGCCTTTTCCCTGATGTGGCAGGGGTTGATTCACATTAGCCATAATGCAGAACGGGCACAAGAGCTCTTGATGGAAAGCTCGGCTCTCTTTGCGGAACTGAACGAGAAGTGGGGGGTGGGCTGTTGCCTTACCTTTATGGGGGTGGTGGATGATTATCATGGGCAGTATGATGCAGCGGAACAGAATCATCAGCAAGCGATTCAGATCTATCGTCAACTGGGCGAAGAGCGTTCGCTCGGCTTTTCGCTTATCTCATTGGCGCGCGTTGCGATATGGACAGGTGACTATCCCCGCGCGGAAAAGCTATTAACAGAAGCATTGGAAAATCGCCAGCAATTTCGGGATCGACTTGGCTTGGCAATGACCTTGGCAGCCTTGGCGGATTTGGCGAGATATCGTGGGGAGTATGCTGATGCGCGCCGGCTTGCTCAGGAGAGTCTTGCATTGATGAAGGAGATTGGAGATCAACGGGGGACGGCCGGCTCTTTGGGCAATTTAGGCAGTGTCGCACGTGTTCTGGGTGAATATCGACAGGCCGAATATATACATCGTCAGAGTTTATCAATCAATCGTAAAATCGGCTTTAAAATCGGCATCGCACCTTGTTTGCGCGATCTGGGGCGAGTTGCCTTTCATCGCGGAAACCACGAACAGGCATATGAATTACTTGAAGAAAGCATGATGCTCTATGAGGAAGGACAAAATGAATCGGGCATTGTACTTTGTGAGTGCTTGCTGGGTCATGTGGCTATCGCAATGGGCGGCGCTTATTATAAAATGGCGCAAGAACACTTTACGAATTCGATTACCCAAGGCTTAACCCGTAGCCTACTCCCTATTATGCTGGATGCCTTTAGTGGTTTGGCATATCTGCGATATCTAAGGGATGCGACGTTTGACACTTATACACTCGCAGTGATGACCTTCATCATGCAGCATCCTGCTACGATCTTTGAGACCAAAGAACGAATCCAAAAAGAACGAGCCGAAATCACGCAAGGAATGACTTCCGAGGAAATTGATAAGGCTCAGGTGCAAGGACAATTGCTGAACTTAGAATCAATCCAGCAGAATGTCCTGGGCGAGGTTGATCAGACTGTCAACTAAATTTCTTACAAAATTAGTTGTTTCTGTCCCACACGTTCATTTGAATGTGTGACAACTGACAATTCGCAGTTCGTCAAGGCCGTTGCTTCGACACCACTCCACATTCCAGGATCCAGATACTCACCTTCTTCAATCAAGTCAACAGGGCGTCCGTTGCGTGTAATAACGATTTCGCCTGTTGTCACAATGTATGTTTCACGAATGTGAGTGTTGTTGGCGTCGGTTGCCACAAAGAAGTTTTCACCTTGGTCCAGATATCGAATTGAGGGAGCTGAGTTAGCCAGATTGGTCAAAGGTAACGTTGAGATGTAATCTGCGTTCGATTGGGTTGAGAGATTCGCATTCATGGGGTCTTTCTCCATTGGTTCCGAGTATGAACTGTTGTTGACCCAAGTATAACGACCAATCGTTAAATTACCATTAATTGATGGTTACAAAAGTCTTATATGATCTATAATGTCGTAGGCAATCTTCATCCCATCTTTTGAAAACTCCAAGCATGTTTTCGTTTGAGATTCCTTTTCGATACGAACAAGATTATTGCGGCTCTTCGCAAAGTCTGTCATTCATGCAAACAATAAAGGTTCTTTGAGGCTTTATGGGGTAAACGTTGGATAGTTTGTTGGTTTGCTCGTTTGTTCACCAACCATCTAACCAACAAACCAAGTGAACCAACAAACCAAGTGAAAACCACACAATTCCTCAGACAACCACAATGAAAAACGGACGCAGATCTATACAGGTAGACCCAACGTCCGCTTGGACATCGATGAAGTTCAATCCAAAGGCGAACAAAACGACAGAACCGATATCCTTCGCCTCTTCCTCAGCCTTTTTCTACTCTAAATTCACCTTTACATCTACATCAGCCGCTGGAATCAAAGGCAGGATCTGCTCTTGCAGAAATTGTGAAACGACTGGATTCCCTAACGGGGAATCTTCTCCTAGCAGAGGGCCAATAATTTCAATTGTACGCTGTAGGGAGCCCTGGTCATAGCTGAGAGACAAGAGCGACGATCCATCCGCTAAAATATCGAGCTGATTCTCAGTGGTCTTGATCTGAATCTGCTGGGCACCAATACCCTTCAAAATATCCATCACATTCGCTGGTAGAGGTGGCAAATCAACGCCCAATTCTCTAAGATCTTCACCACTAAGTCCATAAACGCTAGTTATCTGATCACCTTGAACCGTTGCGTCAAGATGCAAAATCGGTGCTGGAATATCACCCAAATCCGGGGCCTGCATCGTAAAGTCAATTTCCGCGGGCATGTCAACCGCGGCTGCACCGTCAGCGACGGGGATACTCAATTCTGCTCCAAGTGGTGTCTTGTCGATCAGCTTGCGTAAGATTCCAACCCCTCCACCAATCTGATCGGCTGGCAAACCAAGCGCCGGCGCAATGTTGTTCGAGAATGTGTCAAGCGAGGCATCGCTCCAGTTGATCACCGGGAGAGCCTGATTGTTGACGGCTAACTGAAGACTGTCGTCCACTACATTTACATCTAATTTCTGAATGTTGGCTGATTGCAACTGGGCAAGCATGTCTGGCTGCAAAAGTGGACTGGCACCGAGTGGCAGACCAAAGGCCGACAATGTCCCATCTGGATTGACTTGGACAGGGACCTCGGCGAGAGATGTATCCAATACAGGTTCGCCAGTTAGGCTGACAGCGACATTCAAATCGGCTCCTGTTAGCTTCGGCACGATATCTTTAACCATACTTACTGTGGCTGGATCACCGGCAAACTGTTCCACAATTGGCAAAAGGCGTTCGAGTGAGCCAGAATCATAGGCAAGGCTGGGGAGTTTGCGATCACCGATGGCTATATCAATGCCGTTGGGCTGTGTTTTGACCGACAGCTGATCACCCAGTGATGAAAGCAGGTTCATAACTGCTGACGGCATACTAACTGGTGCACCCAAATCTGCAAGTGGGATGCCTTCAACGGTACCATTGCCTTCTGCATCGAATGCCAAACTGCCGAGCGCAATGGGGCCAATCGTTGTTTCGCCAGCTTCTTCTGATTGTACACTGGTTTCACCCGACCAGGAGGAGATATCTAGCGCAGATTGCCCCTCTCCGGGTGCAATATCTAGTGCAACACCAAATCCGATTTGGCGCAGCACGCTCAATGCGTCTGCCGCTTGCCCCATTGTACCCGCATCAGCTGCGCCAAGTTCTCGTGGCAATGACCGAACTAACTCCTGAAGCGTTCCCATTGATTCCTCATCCCAGGCGAGATAGGGCAAATCTTCACCATTGGCATAGATATGAAGTCCATTGTAGCCGGGACGTACTTCAAGTCTTTGGACATTTGCTGTTTGTAGCTGTTGGACCGTAGCTTGTGGAACCACCGCTCCCAACCCGTAGCCAAAGACCGATGCTGTACCATCCGACTGGACGCGAATAGGAATGGAGGGATAGTTGATCCATGTTGAACCGGTACTTCCACCACCGCAAGCGCTGAGCATAAATGCGGAAATAAGTGCAACCAAGAAACCCACCAGAATTCGAGGGTTCATTACGCGTGATCGTGCCTGCATGTGCAGTCTCCTTCTTTGTGTTTTCGGGGTCATCTGTCGCCAAATATGAACGCAGTATATTTGAACAATGACGACTGTCTGCTACATGTTGTGGACATGGGTGTTGGGGGAAACAAAATCGGGGTGGTTCATTTTAGGCGGACAATTAGGTTTACATTTTTGCAAAGAGAAAAGATGTTTATATTTTCTACTTTGAGCCATGCTCAGGCAGAAAATGACCTCATATAGATTTTTATCTATGTATCAAAAGTGTAAACCTAATTCTGAACCACCCCACAGAATCCATTTTATATCATCATAGAGTATCATAAAAGCACGCTGCTGGCTAATTTTGGGGAGGAAAGAGAAGGTTAAGGAGGAGGCTGAGGCCAAGGAAGAAGAGTTGCTACAGAAATGGGGAGTGTGTTCCAAAGTGTGTAAATGCAGCGGTTCTCTGACTGAGCAGTGTTCATTTACACACTTTGTGGTCACACTCCAGAAAAGGAACATTGGGAAATTAAGATTCAGAACTTAGAACTCAGAACGAACTCTCTGCCTCAGTGCCTCTCGCATGACTTCTTGTTCATTCCAAGGATACTCGGTTTCGCCAAAGCACATGCTGCGTTCATGGCCCTTACCAAAGGCTGCTACGACATCGCCTGCTTGGGCGATATTCACTGCTGATTGAATCGCTTCAGTCCGGTCAGGGATAATTGTGAATGCCGCGTCTGGCGCATGCTCCGATACGCCTGCGGCAATCTCCTGGTTGATCTCATGTAAATTTTCTGTACGCGGATCTTCGGCTGTAATAATCGTAAAATCCGCCAAACGACCGCTAATCTGACCCATCAGACGCCGCTTTTCGACGTCGCGTAGGCCGGCGCTACCAAAAACGGCAATGAGTTGACCGCGATTGGTGGCAACATAATCGCGCAAGGTTGTGAGTGCTCGTTCTAGACTCGCCGGCGAGTGGGCAAAGTCGACCAAAGCGAGAAAGGCTTGGCCACAATCAATGCGCTCCATGCGTCCATTGACACCATGAAGCCGCGCAATGCCCTGTTGGATCCTCTCTGGCGTAATCCCCAAGGAGAGAGCTATAGTTGTCGCACAGAGAATATTTAGAATATTAAAATCACCCATCAAGACAGTTCCCACGGGAAAGCGACCGTCCCACCAATGAATTGTGAACTGGGTATGGTTTGGCAGACGATTGATTTGCGTCGCGAAAACGTCAAGATGGTCAGTGAGTGTTGTCGGATGAGCAACGGAGTGGTTCATCCCATAGCTTCGTATTGGCAATGTGTGACCTGTCATATAGCTCTCGTTTTGCAAAATTTGGCACAATGCATCATAGCTTCCAACATCATCAGCGTTCAGGATAGAGCAAGGCAGGGAAGGGGGTGTGGCATACATTTTGCTGGAATGTTTACGCGCCAAAGTGGAAAAATTGTGTTCTGTTTCTACACTTTCAGCGGACCGGTAGAGTGATTGAAACAGTTTCGCCTTGGCCGCAACGTATGCATCACGACTCCCATGCCAATCGAGATGCTCATGCGTAATATTGGTGACTGCGGCCACGTCGAAGTCGATTGCCGTAACCCGTTCTTGAGCAATCCCCATGCTGGTGCTTTCGACAATCGCATAGTCGCTTCCAACATTTCTCATCTGAAACAAAAAACGCTGAACATCAGGGGCTTCTGGTGTCGTCACATGGAAGCCAGTATCCAATTCTTCTCCCGCAACACGGGCACCAACGGTTGTAATCACGCCGACTTTGCCCGCTGGATATTGCTCGTTCTCGGTTGCTGCCGTCAAAATCGATTCCAGGATTGTGCAAGTTGTGGTTTTGCCATCGGTTCCTGTAATGCCGATAACGGTCATATCTCGACTCGGAAAGTCATAAAGCGCAGCCGCACACTGTGCTAACGCAACGCGGCTGTTTTGTACTTGAATGTAAGGTACAGATGTTGGAACAAGAAGCCCCTCTCGGTGCAACCGTTCAGGATGTTTCTGTCCCACCAGCACAACAGCACCTCGCGAGACAGCATCAGCCATCACCGTATGTCCATCAAAACGAGCACCTTGCACAGCAACGAATAACGATCCGGGCGTCACATTGCGGTGGTTTTGAACGACATCTATGATTTCGATGGCTTTGGGATCTCTTAAGTGAAAAGTTGATAATGGTGCCAGGGAGTCAAGGATGTGAATTAGCGTTTTCATGCTTCTATTGCTGGTCTTCAAGATAGAAGTAAGCCAATGCCAGATAATGGCTATACTTGGCCCTACATTTTTCTTCCCAATCAGGTGGTCGCTCGACCAGGCGCTGATCGAATCCTTTTGGGATTTCATAAAGCGAACGGGCAAAGCGAGCGACCCACCAAACAAGCATTGTCTGATAATAGACCCAGATGCGCTCTGCCATCGACTGGTCGTCCACCAACTCACAATAGGTGTCAACGACCCATCGCCAACGGGAAAGATCCACATCGAGATAAGCTGGATGGGCCATCGTGTCCGCAATTTCGAAGGCCGGATCACCCCAGCCGCTGTTCTCCCAATCGACAGAGAGCCACTCAGCTGGTTGACGAACGAAATTCGTGATGTTGGGATCAGTGTGACAAAGAGATTGAATGGGAGTCGGCCATTCACCGAGAAGGCACTGGTTGAATTGCTCTATAAGCTCTCGGAGTTCTTGCGGCCGTTCGTCAAACGGGACACGTTGAATCTGGTCATTGACAATGTATCGACATTCAGAGAGGGATCGGGCCGTCAAGACTGCATCGAATGGCATAGCGTCAAATGAAAAAGCCTTATGATGAGGTTGAATGGCATGAACATGGGCATAGTGCGTCAGGAGTTTGCACCATTCTGCATCAGAAGTTGGTGGCTCGTCTTTGACCTCACCATCGAGCCAGCTCTGGACAACGACCGGTTGTGGATAGCTGTCGCAATCGAGCAAAACCGGTGTTGGGGCTATAGATTGTCCGGTTGCTTGCATGACTGTTAAAGCAGCATGCTCTCGTTCGGCGCGTCGCCGACTGTCTCGAATGGTAAATTTCACGGCCAAATCTTCTTCGAAGCTTGTTACTCGATAGAGAAGATTATTCGCTCCACCGACGATCGGCTGGACAAACCAGGATCCATATTCTATGCTTGATATTGGGGTCGACGCCGATAGGAATCTCAGGAGTAAGCGGTATTTCTCAGAGTTTGGTTGCATTCGTTATCCCGACTATCATGACAGTGTGTCCCAAAATGCGTAAAGGGAGATCGCTTAGAACCTATCCGAAAAGTGGTTGTGAGTCCGCTCAGCCGCTCGAGTGAGAACGCATCGTCACAGAGCTTTTCGGATAAGCGTTTAGTCAGAGAGCCTGCTCCGTTTACATACTTCGTGGTACACACTCACCATTATCAGTCATCATCGTCGAGTGCAATACCCAATTCACGAAGTTTCGCCGCATAGCGATCTGCGCGTCGTTTCTCTCGTTCTTTGTCTTGTTT
Source organism: Chloroflexi bacterium TSY (assembly GCA_019217005.1). Next base: position 43,775 of record JAHBNG010000032.1, on the reverse strand, counting down.
TTCCTGTTCGGCGCGTAGACTTTCTTGTTCAGCGCGTGCTTCAGCAGATTGGTATTTTGGCAAAATGTATCCCCGATAGACCTCATCTAGCGCCATCTCTTCCAAATCCGGTTGATCATCTAAATCGGAGAGACGGAACTGGAAGCCTGGCAAAACCTCCGACTCAATGACGCCATTTTCATCGGGGTCAATTTCTATATAGACATTTTCCTCAGTCCGACGATAAAATTTGGTATGCTGCCCATCCGCATCAAGGATGAAATATTCCTTCACACCAGCGAATTCATACTCAGCTTTCTTGGTTACGGTATCGCGCTCAACCTCACTAGAGGCTGAATCGGAGAGGCCCTCAATGCAGAGATCACAGATACCTTTGTAGGATCGTTCTTCTCCTCCGAACAAAACAGGATTGTCGTTCCGAATGATGCCGATATCTGGTTTGCGAATTGTTTTCTTCATGGCGTCAGGCTGATCTGGATCGGGCACAGTCATTGAAAATCCTACTTCTAGATTGATCTGAATTGCAACGGGGTGAACCTTTAGGTAGCGGCGTAAGATGTCAAAGAACCAGTTGTAAAGGAAAAGTTGAACAAGCTTGGGCATAGGTTTGGCCTCCAAGATGCCGTTGTTCCATTCATAACTGCAATCGGATTTTTCGTAGTAGATTGCCCAATACTCTTCTTCAGTGACATACTTACCGTCGTGAGGTGCTTCCAAGCTTTTAGGAATTGTTGACAACATTTCATCAAGCTTGTGTGCAACGCCATTTTGATAGTTTGTCCGATTTCTCGATTTAGTTCTGGCTGCTGTGGATGTTCGTGTCATCTTGCACCTCTCATTTGATTGCTTCATCTATCCCGTGTCGAAAATGTTCTCGTGGCAGCAAACTATGCTCAGTCGATCCAAATTCCTGCGGAGGAGGCGTTCTCTATTACACGCAGTAGACATAATCCTGCATTTCTCAGTCAAAACAGACTCGAGCGTGCCAAATGGTCCGAGATTCTCTACTGCGTCTTTTTTCGCCATTTGAACGCTCTACCTCTGAGAAATGCAGGATTATGTCTACTGCGTGTAATAGAGAATGCTGCGCCATGCATGGCGACTCCGCGGATAAATGACACATTTTGAATCTACTGATGCTCGCTCATTATACTCTACAGAGCCTATCGATAGTCAATCTGAGATTTCCAAACGCACCAAAGAAACAAACATCAAAAACACGCCAAACATAATCGCCATATCGGCGACGTTAAAAATCCCGGTGCGTAGAGAGCCAATGCCGACGTTTAAAAAATCAATGACTCGACCATCGTGGAGCAAGCGGTCGATCAGATTCCCCAATCCACCCCCAATCAACAAAGCAATTGCAAATATTTGTACAAGTGGAAACTTGGTTGAATTCCAGAGTGAATAAGCAAGTAACCCTGTCAAAATTGCGCTGACGCATACAGTGAAGATCCAAAATTGTGCATATTCGGGCAGCGTGGCACCCAAACTTAAGAACGCTCCCGGATTTTCTGTATATTCAAAACGCAGCGTATTTCGAAAATAGGAAAGCGGTGGAGAATCTGCCAATATACGGCGCGCAAGTAGTTTACTGCTCTGATCACAGCCAACGCAAACAAGGAGAACAAATATCAGAATCGTGATTCGGATAAATTTTGTGGTCATATTAAGGAACTCAAAAAAGAAATTAGAAGTTGTACGCGGATTGACATGGATAACACGAATAACACGGATAAAATCCTAGAAATCTTAGAAATCCGTAGCCAAATATTTTATAGGTTTTACCTATAAATTTCCTAACGCTAAATATCACGCGGCCCTCGTGCCACTGCAAACCCTGCGCCAATAATCACAAAGACTAACATGACCCCGATCGCAACAAAAACCGGTGGCAGATTTTCGTAAATCTCTTTTGCCAAGTCGATAGGCGTTGAGGTCGCTGTCGGTGTTGAGGTCGGTGTCGAAGTTGCAGTCTCAGTAGGTGTAGCTGTTGGTGTCGGTGTCGAAGTTGCAGTCTCAGTAGGTGTAGCTGTTGGTGGGATAGGTGTTGGTGTATCGGTCGACGTGGGCAGTGCTAGGGTTGTCTGTGCGATGATGGTTAGGCGGAGTGCAATCTGATTTGGATCCACTTGCCCATCCTCCAATGAAGAGTTTGTCGGAGCACCAATGGGCAAAGAAATAGGTAATGCAATTGTGATAGGTCCGGTGTCTGTGATTGGTGCGACGCCCGGTATGGTGAGAGAGAGAGTAATCGGGCCAGAATCAGCAAGCTCTCGGGAGGTCGTTGCTACAGAAGTAGCGCCCGACTCCAGAGATGGTGCATCGACCTCTCTGGGGGTTGCCGTTGGCAAGGGAGTCTCTGTCGCAGTTTCTGTTGGCGTCTCTGTCGGGGTCGGAGTAAAAGTGGGTGTATCTGTAGATGTTGGCGTGAACGTTGGTGTGTTGGTAGGTGTGGGTGTATCTGTTGGTGTGGGTGTTGGGGTAAAGGTCGGCGTTGCCGTCGCCAACGCCGCCTCTACATCAAGAGGCGGCATTGCATTTGGTAAAAAGAATGTTAGCCCTTCATCGTCACTACGCATGACCCAATTATTCTGGGTGCCGGCATAGATTGTGCGGGGGGCATCGGCCATATTCACAACCGAAAAAACCACATCAGCATAAGGCGCTCCATTCACAATAGACGATGTCCAAGCATCGTTTGCACCGATCCAAAGCCCAATTTCCATGGCTGCGACAATACGTGAACCTGTGCTAACCAGATCATACACCAACGTATTGGGGAAGTTGGGTACACGTCCCCATAATTGACCATCGCTGCTGGAATAGAGCCCTTGGGCTGTTCCGGCGTAGATTGTTTCGTTGAGCACAACCAAGGTAAAGACGATAGTTGTGTTCGGAACACCGTTTACCAATTCCCACACGCTTGCTCCCGGCAAAAGACGATAGAGCCCAGCATGGGTACCTGCATAGACAACGTTATCCTTGATCACAGTTTCACGAACACGAAGCGAATTCCCAGCCAACCCACTATTCAGCTTTTGCCAAAAGATCCCTCCATCCGAACTACGCAATACACCATCCCAACGAGTACTCGCATAGAAGACGCTCTGCCCCCCGTCGTCAACAGTTGCATAGAGTTCCCCAACGGCACTATTCTCGGAAAGTAATGGACGGATGCTATTGATCTCGTTCCAACTCTGGCCACCATCCAGGCTACGAAAGAGTAATCCAAAACCACCATCACCAGCCAAGACCAGATTCGGGTCTTGTGGATCATAAGCAAGTGCAGCAACGCTCAGGTTTTCTGGTAACCCCCGCTCGGCGCGATTCCAACCAAGACCTCCGTTTAGACTGTAGTAGATTGTTGGCGGGTCAGGTGCATTTAATGTTCCCGCAAGCACCTTATCGGGCATACCAGGCATCACTGCAACGCTGATCGCTGCATTGCGCGGAAGCCCACTTTCCTGTGCAAATGCCCACTGTGGAGCCAAAACCAGCCTCATGGTGCCTAGCATCAGCAGCCATACAGTGAACACATATATCCTCCCAGAGTTTTGTCCCATTTCTGTTTTAAGAGACGTCGCAGGAAACTGTTCTGAGGAGCGATCGGAAAGAAGAGGCACACGAATATTTCTATGCGTTGGTGGCTTTTCTCTCACAGTTTAAACTATCTATACTGTTTAGGACTCGTCCAAATAAGAAGTTTACAAGTTAGAATTATCTCCTATCTATAAAAAAACGTCAAAGGATGGAGATGGTTCCACCCTTTGACGTTTTCTCTTCGACGAGTTTGCTCGTCCGCAAAAATTCGGATCGACTGAGCCTCTATAACCCGAACGCCAAAAGTTGCTCAGATGCGTCTCGTACCATATTGATAAAATTCGGTGGATAAACGCCAATCCAGATCGTTACCAGGACACAAATCGCCAGCACAAGCTGGACCGCCATCCCGATATTTAATGGCTGAGTGCCTGTCGTTCGCTCGATATCCTCCTGTTTTGCAAAGAACATCGCACCAACGATGCGCAAATAATACCCCGCCGCAATGCCAGCGTTGATAAAGCCCGCTATCGCCAGATACCAGAACTGACGCTGTACAGCGGCCCCAAAGACATAAAATTTGCCAATAAAACCACCCGTTACGGGGATTCCCGTCAGGCTCAAGAGGAAGATCAACATCGCAATGGCAAGACCAGGTGCTTTATACATCAGACCTTGATAGGCCGAAATATCGTGACTGCCTATGGTATCTTCAATCACCATCACGACAAGAAAGGCTCCAACGTTGGTAAAGAGGTAAGCTGCGATGTAGATCAAGACCCCGTTGAGTCCGTTCATGCTCAAGGTAGATAAATCGGCCTGGTTTGCCGTGACAATCGCCACCAGACCCATTAAAATATAACCCGCTTGGGCTACTGAGCTATAGGCCAACATACGTTTGACGCTGTTTTGCCGTAGAGCCATCAAATTGCCGACGGTCATTGTAAGGATGGCTAGACCGGAAAGGATCGGTATCCATTCTGCTCGAAATCCACCAAAGCTAACCAAAAAGACGCGCGCCGTCACAGCAAAGCCAACCGCTTTGGAAGCCGTCGACAGATAAGCTGTGATGGGCGTAGGCGCACCATCATATGTATCCGGTGCCCACTGGAAGAAAGGAACGAGGCTCATCTTGAAGCCAAAGCCTACTAGCGTCAGAAGAATCGCGGGGAGTGCTACAATCGACAACCCTTCATCGCTCACAATTATCTGAGCAATTTCATGTAGGTTCAGCGAACCACTTGCTCCATACAGCAAACTCATTCCATAGAGCATGACGGACGAAGCGATGGAACCATAGAGAAAATACTTGAGACCTGCCTCGGAACTCCGTTGATCCTCGCGCATAAATCCAGCCAGGATATAACTGGTGATTGAAAGAAATTCAAAGGAGAGGAAGAGAAGAATCAGATTGTTGGCGCTAACTGCTAGACTCATCGCCAAGGTCACAAACATAAAGAGCGACCAAAACTCTGCACGTCCCGATTTGGGTGCATGCTTATTCATAAAGCCACCGCCGGCGACGGCAACCAGCAACATGCCGGTATAGATGACAACCTTAAAAAAGCTACCAAATGGATCGATGATGACCACATCTTGCGCAATGTGGATACTCATGCCCTCTGGGTTACCTGCTATCTGGCTGCTCGTCGGGTTATCAAATAATAGGCTCTGTACAAAAACAGCCACTAATCCCACGAACAGAAAGAAAACCGAGATGGCCATAAAACCACGCCCCGATTCCTTCTCATAGGTAGCGGAATTCTGCATCATGTCTAGCAAGAGAACAAGAAGTCCACCAATTAGCAGGATAATTTCTGGTATCAACGAGCCGATTGAGTCAACACTCGGTATCGTCACAATAATCTCCTAACATTCGTTCCCAATCTGCTAAAATTACAGCGACCCATCGATAGAAAGTGTGCAATTTTGCGATCAAATTTTCGACTGATGAGCGAATTGTACACTCTTGTCTGATGAGCGAATTACAGCAGACTACTGACCAATGCAAGAATCGCCTTGCTGGCACTGTTGAAGTAATTTAGAATGATGGTTGGATAGATTCCCAACAAGAACATACCGATTATCAGTGGCCACAACGTGATCTTTTCAAAGATGACCATATCAGTTGGTCCATCGGCATGACCACCATCAACTGTTGTCCAGTGGTCAAGTTTGCTGGCATCATATTCACCCAAAAAGACATTCTGTACAATTCGCCACAAAATGTAGACCGCCGTCATGACGACGCCAATGACACCGAAAGCGGCCCAATATGGAACAATGGCGAAGGCACCGCGGAAGGTAAAGAACTCAGCCCAGAAACCAGCCAAGCCTGGTAAACCGAGACTGGCAAAAGCCGCAACCAACATCATCGCATAAAAATAGGGTGTCTTCGTCCCCAACCCGCCGAATTTAGCCAGCTCACGCGTATGTGCCCGCTCGTATATCACACCAACGAGCAAGAAGAGTGCGCCGGTGATGATCCCGTGGTTAAACATCTGAAGCAACGCACCGTTGACAGCCATCGCAGCGCTATCCGTTACTGCATCCAGACTCAGGTGGAATGTTTCCATTGCCGCGGCCTGACCCTCTGGCGTAATGACATTCATAGCAGCACCAATACCAAGCATCACATATCCCATATGGCTCACCGAACTATAGGCAATCAGACGCTTTAGATCGGTTTGTGCTACACAGACAAATGCCCCGTAGACAATCGCAATGGCACCCAATGCCACAATCCACATAGACCAATATTGACTGGCAATCGGCAATGTCGGCATGATGATGCGTAGAAAACCATAGGCCCCTAACTTCAGCAGAACACCCGCCAGAATCACGCTCCCGGCGGTGGGTGCTTCAGTATGAGCATCTGGCAACCAAGTGTGGAAGGGAAAACTGGGAACCTTGAAGGCAAAACCTAAAAAGAAGCCCCAGAAAACCAAGCTAGACAACAAAAGTGCTCGATCTGGCGGAAAACTCATGAACGGCCGCGCATTTGCTGCTTCGATAATGTCGAAAGTCCCTGTCACAAAGTAGATGGCCAGGATCGATAAGAGCATCGCGACTGAGCCAACCAACGTATAGATAAAGAACTTGATGGAGGCATAGTTCCGATTTGTGCCACCCCAGATACCGATCATCAGGTACATGGGCACTAGACTGATTTCCCAGAAAACATAGAAAAGCACATAATCCAGGGCCATAAAAACGCCAAACATACTCAGTTCGAGCAGGTGGAACATACAGAAATATTCCTTGACTCGCGTGCGTATGGTGCCAGCGCTATAATAGATGCTTAACGTGGTGAGCAAAGCAGTCAAAAAGATCAATGGTATGCTCAAGCCGTCTACGCCCAAATGAAAAGATGCATTGAGAGACGGAATCCAGGGCACTTGAACCTCAAACCTATTTTGCAGTTGATCGGATTCCCAATCATAGCTTGCCATTAAAAAAATACTTAGCCCAAGCGGGAGTAGACTTGCGACGATCGAGCCCCACTTGATCATCTTCTCATTCTGAGTCAAAAGAACCAGAATCGAAGCCAAAGCAGGCCAAAATAGAATCAGCGGTAACAGCCAGACATTGGCGTTTTCCATCTATCTTTCCTCCGCGATTTTGGATGATTCAATATTTAAATTCAGTATATTTCGATTATGTCTCTATACAAGCGTCAAAAGCACTGGCATTGCCTTCAACAGCAGCCAGACCATAACAGAAACAGCAAGTGCAAGTAAATAGACTTGAACAAGACCGTTCTGCGTATTGCGTAACAGTCCGCCAAAGAAACTCATGACGGAAGCGACACCGTTTACAACGCCATCAATTACATAACGATCAAATTCGGCGGAAACAACCGAGAGCCACACACCAAGGCTTGCAACAGCATTGACGACTGGATCGATAATCCATTTGGCATCGATCTTGTATAAGAAATCGCAGAACCAACGCGTCCATGCAATAATAGTTGCTCCGTAAATCTCATCAATTCTATATTTGTGGTGAAGCATCATCCATAGAAAGCCAAATGTCTTGGACATCGGATCAACTTCACCTTCACGCAGACCGTTGCCATAGATGCTGTAGCCCAGTGCCAGACCACCGAGTGCCACGGCAAGGGAAACAATCAGCGGAATCCAATTGAAATGGGGATGTAAAACATGAATATGTAGATATTTGATATGGGGCTCTAAGAAGTGCTCCAGCCAGTTGGGCACAATTCCACCAATAATTGCAAAGTTTTCCGGGATACCGAACCAACCAAGAAAGATGGCAAAGGGTGCGATGAGCACAAGTGGAATGGTCATGCTCGGAACACTTTCCGGCGCATGCTCAGCCATTTCGGTTCGGGGCTTGCCCAAGAAGGTCATGCCAATTTGGCGCATGGTATAAAAGGCTGTCAGGAATGCCGCAAGGGCTAATGTCCAAAAAACGACCGTATTGCCATTGTCCCAAGAGAACGCCAATATTTCATCCTTCGACCAAAAGCCCGCCGTGATTAGGGGAAAACCGGAAAGAGCCAGTCCTCCAATGATAAAAGTAATAGCGGTCAGCGGCATCCGGCGGAGGAGTCCCCCCATATTGCGCATATCTTGTGGGTCCTCTGGATCAAGTAGCCCATCCGCTCGCTCAATCACTGCTGGTGCATGGTGGTGCTCGTGACTATCATGACCATGATCTCCGTGCCCATCATGCCCGTGTTCATGTACATGATGGAGGCCATGCTCAACGCCATGAATTACGCTTCCCGAACCAAGGAAAAGGAGCGCCTTGAAGAATGCGTGCGTAATCAGATGGAAAATGGCGGCAGGGAAGGCGCCAATCCCAATTGCTGCCACCATATAGCCAAGTTGGCTGATGGTCGAATAGGCCAACACACGTTTGATGTCCCATTGTGCCACTGCGATTGTCGCGGCAAAAAGAGCAGTAAAGCCACCAATCAACGCAACAAACTGCATTGTGTCAGGTGAAAATTCTAACGCAACGGCATAAACTGGGTAAAGGCGAACCAGAAGGAAAACACCGGCAGACACCATTGTTGCCGCGTGAATCATGGCGCTGACGGGCGTCGGGCCTTCCATCGCGTCAGGTAACCAGACGTGGAGCGGAAATTGAGCGCTCTTGCCGACCGTTCCCATAAAAATCAGAACAGCTACTAAACCCAATATGCTGACCGAACCAAATAACGGAATATCGACCATCTGCTCAGCTAAATGTTCCAAATTATGGATATCCAAGAACTCGCTGAACATCAAGCTTGGCGTTGGCGTTGTGTAAATGTAGAGCAACATGAGGCCAATGAACATGAACGCATCGCCGACACGGGTTGTCATAAATGCTTTGACACATGCAGCTCGTGCCGAGGCTTTTTCATACCAAAAGCCAATAAGCAGATAACTGCAGAGACCCATCACTTCCCAAAAGATGAAGAAAGTGATCAACGAATTGGACACAACAAGCCCGATCATCCCTGTTGCAAAGAGACTGATGTAAGCCATAAAGCGGCTGTAGCGAGGATCTTTATTTTGGGCAGCGGCCTCGGGATAATCCGCTTTGCGCAGGTGGGCCGGAAAGGTCATATATCCGCTGGCATAGACAAAGATCATCACCAACAGAAAAGAGACCATGAAGAGCATCAATGCATTGGGGGCATCGACGATAGAACCGATCCCAATCGAGGTATATCCTGTTGGTATCGTATATAACGATACTTCAACCGGATGTTCACCAAAGTGATCAGTTGTAAATGCATAATAGGCGATTGGCCAACTCAGTAGCCAAGTCACGACCGCACCGAAGATCGCAAGAATCGCACTGACGGTCTTGTTGCGGTTTGTAAAGAGAATAATCGCTAAAAATGCGAGGAACGGCGGGACTGGCACAAGCCAAGCCAGGTTCACAAAACCTTCCATCGAGGTACCTCGTTCAGAGTTTGAATGTAGACGAAGGCTGAGGCTGAGACAAAGAAAGGAGAAAGGAACATCCGACAGTACCTTCTTCCTTCGCCTCAGCCTTCGCCCCAGCCTTTACACTTAGACAACCGTCCGCTGACGGAAACTTTCAATCCAATTTGCCACGAAATAACCAACCAGCCCCCCAACAACCGCAAGAACCAAAAACCAGAAGTCATTGGGGATCTGCAGAACTGTTCCGATACCAACAAAAATCATCGATCCAAGGATCGCCATCACCAAAAGTCGACGTTGTTCAGATTTATGTTTTTGTGCTTTTTCAAGCAATTGAGCTGCATCGCGAAAATCTGGAGCGTGCTTCACGATATCTTTTAGGGCATATGTCGCGCCAGTGTAGTTCCCCTGCTCAAACTTCTCAAGAGCAAGATTGTAGAGAAATTCACACTGTTCCTCTAATGAGCCAGAAAGAGACTGTTTTCGCATGAGCTTTGTCAAAGGCCGAGGAAGAAGGTTCTGTCGGACGACTCTCTGTTCTTCCTTCGCCTTCTTTTTATCCCTGCAACAAATCCAATTCGTCCAAGTTGACTGTCCGTCGATTACGGTAGACAGAAATGATCAATGCCAAGCCAACAGCTGCTTCTGCGGCGGCAATTGCAATGACAAAGATGGCAAAAACCTGTCCAGCCAACGCATCAATATTCTCGCCATTGCGCCAAAATGCAATCAGATTGATATTGGTTGCATTGAGCATCAACTCAATTCCGATCAAAACAGCTATCGCATTTCGACGTGCCAGGGCAGAATAGAGACCGCAGGAGAATAAAAACGCAGCCAAGATTAAATACCAACTTAACGGGACCATAGAAAAATCTTCCTCATCGAGATGCCACTTAAACTTCAGATGATGGGATAATTGTTTGTCAAAAGACAATTGTCCGAGATTTAAATTATGTGGCGATAAGATTTTGAGTTCTGAGTTCGAAAATTCTGAGTATAGATTGTGCTAGTACTGCACGGCGTAAGTAAAACATAGACAAATTGGACGTGCAGTACGTGATACAGACAGGCGCAGACAACATCGTATCTATGTAACGATTTCCGCCTGACTTTACTAGTGTCTATCACGTGCCAACAAAATTGCGCCAGCCAATGCCACAAGCAAAAGAAGCGCCATCAGCTCAAACGGAACCAAATAGGTCGTCACAAATAATTGACCTAGATTTGCAATCATCGCTTCGCCATCTGGGGCTAATTCCAAGTTGGTTTCTGGCCAAGGCACCTGTAAAATAAAGCCAACAAGAACTGAAAAGAGCATGAACACAACGATTGCAGAAATTCCCGCTTGTTGATTGATCGTTGACGTTGCACCAAACATCATGCCGCGCGTCAGCATAATCGCAAATGTAATGAGAGTTGAGATTCCGCCCACATAGACCAAAACTTGGCTCACGGCCACAAATTCGGCTTCCAGAATCGCATAAACACCAGCAACACCAAACAGTGTGCCAACCAATGCCAGTGCGCTATGGAACAGATTACGCGTTGTAACAACCAATAAGGCCATTATTGCTGTGAATAAAGCAACTTGAACAAAAATAAACTGCTGGAATGTTGGGATCGGAGCCTCGTTCAAAAGCTCCAACAGTGGCTCAGGCATCTGAAATGTGATCCTTCATGATGAATATGATCTTTTGTGGTTTCACTTAATTAGTCCGCAGCCTCAGCACCTTGTGATAAATCGGGCATCATGCTGGCAGAAGCCACATCGGAAGAAGCGCCAACGGGCTGCATTGTGCCGATCAGAGATTTTGGTTCGAAGGCCCGCTTTGTTCGCACTTGCTCCCTTTGGAAATAGTCGCTCATTATATTCAAGACAATCCGAATCACAACCAGATTGCCCACTAACACGGCGAGATATTGGACAAAAATGCCGCCAGGCAACTTCAGAGCAATCATTTGCCACAGCACAAGAACCAGAACCAATGGTACGAGCGCCTTCCATGCAAAAGCCATCATCTGATCAACGCGGATGCGTGGGAACGTCCCTTTGACCCACATCACAACAACGTAAAAAGCGAATACCTTTATATTAAAGTAGACAAATCCCAGAATGATATCAATAAAAACGCCTGACGAACCAAACCACTGTCCAAAATTCCCTACCAGAGGTCCTTGCCATCCCCCCATGAAAAGGGTGACAGCAATTGCGCCGAGGAAAAAGGTGTTTAGAAACTGGCCGAGAAAAAACATGGCAAACTTCATGCCTGAGTATTCGATATGAAAACCGGAGATCAGCTCGGATTCAGCCTCAAGCAGATCGAATGGAGTCTGTTCACTCTCTGCTAACGCAGCGATGAAGAAGATGAGGAATGCCCCCGGCATCAAAATCCCCAACCACCCAATGCCCAGATTCAAGCCGAAGATCTCTAGACTTTGTGCCTCGGCAATAGCCCCCATCCGCATGGTGCCAAGCAACAAAACAGGAGCCAACATGGCGAGAACCATCGGAATTTCATAGCTGAGTAGTTGGGCCACAATACGAAATCCTGCCAAGAGAGCATATTTATTGTTGCTCCCCCAGCCAGCCATCAGGTCTGCCATAATGCCCACAGAGCCAAGTGCCACTAAATAAAGGACGCCGATGTTTAAGTCAAATCCAATGAGACCCGGTGCAAACGGAACGACAGCCAACAACATAAGCACGCCAAAGACCGTGAGGATCGGGGCCAAATTATAAGAAATAAAATCGGCATTTGCTGGGGAGATATTTTCCTTGGAGAGCAACTTCACGGCATCGGCCACCGTCTGAAAAAGACCAAAAGGTCCAACGCGGTTCGGTCCGATCCGATCTTGTATACGGCTAATCACTTTACGCGTAATCCAGATCAGAACAAGAGCAAGAAGCAGACTGGCATTCGTCAAAATAAATGCCCCAAGCCCCCACGTCAGCCCAATGGCAAGGAACTCGGGTAGTCCAACCTCGACCAGCAATTCCCGCAGTGCATCACTCCATAGCCAACTCTGTGTCATACAATAGTTCTCCGCTTTAACCTGAGCTCTGTATGGAAACATGGTTTTGCATTATCTAGTAAAGCTGATGGAAAAGTCATGTTTTCATTACAACCACAGTATAGACATAATAATATCGGGGTATAGATTATTCCCATTCAAGCGATCCTTTGCGCCACTCAAGAAGAAGGCCAAGCAACAAAATTAGAACAAATGTGGCTGTTGCCAAAACGCTAAATAGGCTCAAGTCTTCATACGCAAGAGCAATGGGAAAGAGGAAGATTACTTCGACATCGAAGATCAAGAAAATGAGACCAATGAGATAATATTGTGCGCGAAACTGCACCCATGTATCACCAATCGTCTCGACACCACTCTCATATGTATCTGTCTTAATTTCATCAGGACGACGGGGTCCCAACAAATATCCCATAATGATCGCTGAAAGGGGGATGATAAATGCCAGACCACTGAGAATGAGAACGAATAAATATCCCTGAAGCATAATGTTTAATGTTTTTGGCTCATCGAGCGAGCAATATTTCTTCTGAATTTCATTTGTGTAGAATGTCACAAATGATAACATATTCAGAGTTGATAGAAAAAGTCGGAAGGGCTTTGAAATGCAAAAGTTATTTTTTTCACAAATTCATCCCATTGATTTTGACATGCCATAAACGTTCGTGATAAAATGCGCAAACTAAATTTTCTAGCACAATTTCCGACTCATCTGCCATCATAAAAATATATTATCCGCTATAACAGCGGTTATTTTCTTCTTACTGAGCTTTAATATATCTTTAGGAGATGAGTAAATTCTCGATTCGAACCTAACTTTACCCCCTTGAATTTAACTGTTTGCTTATCTTCCCAAATGGTAGATAAGCTTAACTATTTTGGTATTAGGCTTTTCAGAAAATAGAACGTTCAATTCGATGAGAAAAGCCAAAGCCATTCCAGGCAGACGAGTTGGTCTTTAATGGATGATTATTTTTCTGGAATGGCTTTAACAGCACAAAGCGGGAGCGCGGCAACTGTGGCAATTGATTATCTACCTCTTCTCCTTTTGATCATTATGGCAACTGGTTTTGCGGGAATTGCGATTGGCGTGCCTACCCTTTTGGGACCACAAAAAGGCAACAATCAAAAACTAGAGCCGTATGAATCAGGCATTATTCCATTTAATAATGCCCGTCGAAGGTTTCCCGTCAAATATTATCTCATTGCAATGCTGTTCTTGCTCTTTGATATTGAGGTTGTCTTCACCTATCCCTGGGCCGTTGTCTTGCGAGATCTGCGTGAGGTAGCATTAACACCAATGCTTGGTTTTCTTGTCGTCCTTGTATTTGGCTTCATTTATATATGGCGCAAAGGCGCTTTAGACTGGGAAGAATGATGTAGAGGCTGAGGCTGAGGAAGAGCAAGGAGCTTTGGCGATCCTTCTTCCTTAGCCCCCGCCTTACAACCTATCCGAAAAGTGGTTGTGAGTCCGACCAGCTTCTCGAGCGAGAATGTATCGTCGCAGAGCTTTTCGGATAAGCCCTTAGACTGAATCCACAAAGGAATTCCTGATGGGTCTAGAGAGTAAATTGCCAGATGGCATTATTACAACAAGTTTGGAATCGTTGGTGAATTGGGGCCGTCAAAATAGTACGTGGCCTCTTTTGTTTGGATTGGCCTGTTGTGCCATTGAAATGATTGCAACAGGCACTGCCCGACATGATATCGCTCGCTATGGTTCGGAGCTTTTTCGGGCCAGTCCACGACAAGCTGACCTGATGATTGTTTCTGGCCGTGTGAGCAACAAGATGGCACCGGTTGTCAAGCGTCTTTATGATCAGATGAGTGAACCGAAATGGGTGATTGCCATGGGAATCTGCTCGAGTGCTGGTGGTCCCTTCAATAACTATGCCATTGTTCAGGGTGTCGATAAAATCATTCCAGTTGACGTTTATGTACCAGGCTGTCCTCCCCGACCAGAATCATTGCTCTATGCTTTGGACAAACTTCGTGAGAAGCAGGGACGCGAAACCTTTGCGATGCGCAGTCGAGATACGATTGCGGAAGCAATGCTTGCGCCAGATGAGATCGAATCACTTGATGTCTTGCGCCAGAAACAGATAGCCTAAAACTACCCATCGGTGTCGTTCGTGAGTGAAACGAGGACTTGTCCTGAGTGAATCCGAATGGAATCTATCAATGAATAATTTGATTCCGAATCCTTAGCATACCGGAAGTTGGAGCAGAGAATGCAGAACGTCTCACCTCTCTATCGTGAATATGAGGTTCTTCCCAGCTTAAATGATCCATCAATTCCCGCCGCGGCACCTGTTCCCCAGGGTGAAACGGATGATACAAAATTGATTGCCGAACGATTTGGTGATGAGATCATTTCGGCAGGTCTTCACAATGGACAGCAAGTCATTTATGTAAAGCCATCAAGCTTGGTGGAATTAGTTCAGTTTGTTAAGGATGAACCCGTATTGACCTATGAAACATTGGTCGATGTCTCATCGCTTGACACTTCCAAGCTCCCTCATCAACTAGACGGACGTCGCTTTCAAACAGTCTATCAATTGCGTTCATACAAGCGTCGGCAGCACTTGATGGTTGTGTGCCCAGCCGAAGGGGACGATTCCCCACAAGTGCCAACTTTGAGTTCCGTTCATGAGGGTGCAACCTGGCCCGAACGAGAAGTGATGGATTTGATGGGCATTGATTTTGTGGGACATCCAGATCCACGTCGGATTCTGATGCCCTTGGCATGGCCCAATCATCCCTTGCGCAAAGACCTCCCGCTTGGGGGAGAAGAAGTTCCCTTTAGCTTTACCTTTGATGATCCAGAATTTGACTCCTTGGGCAAGCAAATTTTGCCCGCCGAGAGCATCCCGCCAGAAATCCCCCCAGGTATGAATCATGAAAATATGATCATCAACATGGGGCCGCATCACCCAAGCACCCACGGGGTGTTGCGTTTGGCCGTTGAACTGGATGGCGAAACAGTTGTCAATATCGACCCCGATTTGGGGTATCTACATAGTGGTTTTGAAAAGACAGGCGAGAACAAGCGGTATAAAGATTTTGTTTATTATACTGACCGCATGGATTATCTCTCCTCGATGAATAACAACTTTGGATATGTTCTGACTGTGGAGAAGATGTTGGGATTGGAAATTCCCAAACGAGCGCAAGTCATCCGCGTCATCATGAGTGAATTGCAGCGCATTGCATCTCATCTTTTTTGGCTATCTACACACGCACTTGATGTCTGCGGTCCAGGCATGAGTCTCCTTATGTATGCGACCCGAGAACGGGAACGTATTCTCGATTTGTTCGAAATGGTTTGCGGCGCACGGCTCACGCTGAGCTACATTCGTATCGGTGGTGTGTGGAAAGATCTGCCACCCGCTTTTCTGGATCGCGTTCAGAACTTGGTCGATATCCTTCCCCAGCAATTTGACGACTACGAAACGATGTTGACAGGTGCCCCAATTTGGCGTGAGCGATTAGAGGGTATCGGCTATGTGAGTCGCGAAGATGCCCTCAATATGGGCCTAACTGGTGCCATGTTGCGCGGAAGTGGAGTTGATTGGGACTTGCGCCGGGATGTGCCCTATAGTGGGTATGAAAATTATGAGTTTGACATACCAACCAGTGATCGTGGTGATTGTTATGGACGCTATCTGGTCCGGATGGAGGAAATGCGTCAGAGTGTCAGAATCATACAACAAGCGTTGAACAATCTGCCGGACGGACAATACAAGAGCGATGAGCGAAAAGTGAGTCTACCACCGCGGGCCGAGTTGGATGTGAGCATGGAAGCGCTGATTCATCACTTCAAATTGGTCACCGAAGGCTTTCAAGTGCCACCAGGCCTCTGCTATCACGCAATTGAAGCCAGCAAAGGTGAATTGGGCTTCTTTATTTATAGTGACGGTTCAGGTAAACCTTACCGTCTTCATGTCCGTGGCCCAAGCTTCAACAACCTATACGCCATCAGTCACATGTCCAAGGGTGAAATGTTGTCGGACATTATTACCAATATCGGCTCGATCGATATTGTGCTAGGTGAGGTGGATCGGTAAAGGGAATAAAAATGTCGTTACCCAATTCTTTAAGGTCTGAACTCCAAGAATGGATTGCTCTCTACCCAGAAGGACGGCAAAAGTCCGCAATTTTGCCTTGTCTTTATGCCATTCAACGCCATTATGGTTACTGTCCAGTTGAGGCCCAAAATGAACTTGCTGTTATTTTAGGGATAGAGCCGGCTGAGGTTGGTGCAGTCGTTGGCTACTATCACATGATCCATGAAGAGCCAAAGGGTGACTACTACCTCCAGGTCTGTAACAATGTTCCCTGCATGTTGCGGGGGGCGAATCATTCTATGCACTATCTGGAGGAAACATTAGGCCTTGCTCACGGGGAAACTACTGAAAATGGTCTCTTTACCTTGGAACATATGGAATGCCTCGGTTCTTGTGGTACGGCGCCGATGGTGGCAGTGACCGAACGCAAAAGTGGGCAGATTCGCTACTTTGAGGAATTAGAAACCAACGAAGATATCGACAAGATGTTGGATCTGCTCAAAAGTGGCAATGGCTTCACGAGTTTAGAGCGGTGGACCCCAACAGGTGATCCCGACAACACTGGCCAGGGAGCTGGAACCTATCGCAACGAAGGCATGGAGACGCGTTACCTGATGGGACGCGTCAACAAGCAAGATAGCCACAAGATTGAGACCTATGAAGCGGATGGTGGCTATGAGGTTGCACGCCGTGTGCTCAACGAAATGGAACCAACGGCAGTGATTGAGGATGTGAAGAATAGCGGTTTACGGGGCCGTGGTGGCGCTGGTTTTCCAACAGGTGTTAAATGGGGGTTCTTGCCACCAGATATTCAGCCACGATATCTAGTGGTCAATGCAGATGAATCCGAGCCAGGGACATTTAAAGACCGCATTGTCATTGAATATGATCCGCATCAGTTGATCGAAGGTATCATCCTCAGCGCTCATGCAATTGAATCAGAGATAGCCTTTATCTACATACGGGGTGAATATTGTTTTGGCTACACTAGATTGGTCGAGGCAGCCAAAGAAGCCGAGGCCAAAGGGTATCTCGGCAAAAATATTTTCGGCATTGAAGGGAAACATTTGCAGCTTGTCGTTCATCGCGGGGCCGGGGCGTATGAATGCGGTGAAGAGACAGCTCTCCTGACTAGCTTAGAAGGCAATCGTGGGCATCCTCGCCTCAAGCCTCCTTTCCCAGCCATCGAGGGTCTTTATGCCAAACCCACCATTGTCAATAACGTCGAATCCATCTGCAATGTCCCGCACATCATGAAGCATGGGGTTGATTGGTATAAAGCCATGGGTACTGAACAGAGCAGCGGGATGCGTATATTCTGTATCAGTGGCAATGTCAAGCGACCAGGTCTATATGAGTTGCCTCATGGAGTAACTTTACGTGAACTCATCTATGATTATGCCGGCGGACTGCAGGAAGATGGCGTCGGAATTAAGGCAGCCAATCCTGGCGGCATTTCGATGAAGTTGCTCAATGCAGAACAGCTAGACACACCTCTTTCTTACGAAGGGTGCCAGGAAGCTGGTTCTCTACTGGGATCGGCAGGCATTTTTGTCATTGATGAGCGGGCTTCGATGGTAGAGGTTGCTCGGCGTACTCTGGGTTTCTTCCGCGAAGAAAGCTGTGGGAAATGTACCCCCTGTCGGGAAGGAACCACATGGTTGGAAAAGACTTTGATTCGAATTGAAAATGGTGGTGGACGCCAGCATGATTTGGGGATGATGGAAAATATCTCCAAATTCATCGAGCGCCGAAGCTTCTGCCCCTTTGGTGATGCCTCGGTCTGGGGGTTGCAGAGCAACTTAGAGAAGTTCCGTGGTGAATGGATTGAGCTAATCGAGAAAACCAATCCAGAAAGCACTGGACCAGAACTCCCTATCCGACCCATCTATCGCCCCGATGAGGGCGAAGGCAGCGGCCTACACGACAGCACACTCAAGCCAGTCGGTGACTCACCACTTTTGCGGGACAGCGTGGTTGCAACAGATGATTAGTTGCGGAATGATTTTGGACATCGAGTATCGGTTCGGCCAATTGTAGAACAAACAGCCTGTTTGTTCCACATCATGAACGAATAGATTAAGTTACATAACCGAAATGGTGACTGAATTGTCAGGTGGATCAAATGGCATCTGTAATAAGCCCAACTGTATCGGTCAACCAACCGAGCCAAGTAAGCGAACTGATCACTGCAGAACGACCGATCCATCGATTTACATTAGATGAATATCATCAGTTAATAGAAAACGATTTTTTTCAGCCATCTAAGCGCATCGAACTAATCAAAGGTGTTCTTGTCCATATGAGTCCAGTTCGTCCTTTGTATGCACATGTCACATCGAAAATGGCTGAGGAATTGTTATTTGAAATCCGGCGGCAGGCGATAGTGCGTAGCCAGCAACCGATTACACTTGCACTTGAGGAAAGCGAACCCGAGCCCGATTTCGCAATTGTCAAGCAGAGAGAAACTGGCTATACAGACCGACATCCCTATCCAGAAGATATTCTGCTCGTTGGCGAAGTATCAGTCAGTACTTTGAGCTATGATCGACGCGTAAAAGTGCAGATGTATGCCCAAGAACGGATCCCAGAGTGCTGGATTCTCAATCTAGTCGATAATGTATTGGAAATCTATCGTGATCCGGCTGGTACGGGCGAACAAGCGCATTATCAGACCAAATTAACGTTCAAACATGATCAACAAGTCTCACCGCTGGCGTTTTCGGAATGTCAAATCGATTTATCAGAAATAATACCCAAATGATCATTATCAGTATACTGCAATCGTCAGATTCTTCGCTCCGCTCAAGAATGACACAATTGCAGTCTCAGTAGATCCAAATTTCAGGTTTTGAGAGAGAATTCTGGCTAAACAGTTGACATAAATACAAATTTGCCGGTCGATATCTAGTTTTTGCGTTAGATTTGGGCGATTTTCAGATATGAAATAGGTTGTTTTCTGTAACCGAAATCTGAATAAATGACTCCAAAATCCCTGCAATCTCGACTGAAAATCGCCAAAAACGCCAAATTTGGATCTACTGAGTCTACTGAGTTATCACAACAGCGTTTCTTGCAGGTAAAATGTATTTATGAGTGATCAAGTTACTCTATCAATTGACGGACAGGAAGTAACCGTTCCGAAAGGGACGCTTGTGCTTGATGCAGCGAACAAACTTGGCATCGAAATTCCCATCTTTTGTAGCCATCCCAAACTGGATCCCGTGGCCTGTTGCCGCATGTGCCTGGTCGAAATGTCGGGGCCACGTGGGGTAGCGTTGTTGCCAGCTTGTGCCGTACCCGTTGGGGATGGCATGGAGGTGAGCACCAATAGCCAAAATGTGCGTGATACGCAAGAAGCGATGCTTGGCTTCATTTTGCTGAACCATCCACTGGATTGTCCGATTTGTGACAAAGGTGGAGAATGCCCATTACAAGATCAGACGATGCGTTTTGGCCCTGGATTCAGCCGGCTTGTTGAACCGAAACGGCACAAGAACAAGAATTACCTGATCTCTGACACCATCGTACTCGATCAAGAACGTTGTGTCATTTGCTGGCGCTGCATCCGTTATTTGGAAGAGTGGGAAGATAAGCCTCAATTGGGTCTCTTTGAGCGGGGTGGTGAGACGATCATCGACATTCAGCATGGTCAGCCGGTGGACGCCAAAACGGGCGGTAATATTATTGATATCTGTCCGGTTGGCGCTTTAACCAATCGCGTTTCTCGCTTCAACTTCCGCCCTTGGCAAGTAGAGCGCACGCCCAGCATCGATCCGCATTACCCGACTGGTGACAACATTCGCATTGACACACGTACCCATAAGATTCGGCGCATCGTGGGCCGCGAAAATATGCAGGTCAACGATCAATGGATTGCAGACAAAACTCGCTTTGCCTACGAGTGGGTCAACAACGAGGACCGTCTTCAGCAGCCGATGATTCGCAAAGATGGTGTACTTGTACGGACATCTTGGGATGATGCATTAGATTTTATCGTAGAGAAATTAGAGAGTGTCAAGAGAACCCACGGTGCAGATGCCGTTGGAGGCATTGGGAGCGCCAAGTTATCGAACGAAAGCAATTATTTGCTGCAACGCCTGATGCGTCAAGTCGTCGGTACCAACAATATCGATCATCGCAATGGCGGTGAAGTAGCGGCGATACCGACTGGCATACCAGCTATCACTGATTTGATGAATCCGCTCTACAGTCCCGATCCAAAAGTTGATACGATCTTTTTGTTTGGTGTCGATCCGAGTGAAGAAGCGCCCATTCTAGATATCCACATGAAGCGCTGCGCACGACGAGCCGGAACCAAGATCGTGGTTGCTCATCCCCGTAAAATTGAATTAACCCGCTATGGTGGTCCCTATCTGGGGTATCGTCCGGGTAGTGAGGTTACGTTACTCAACGTGTTATCCAAGATGGCTCTTTCTGCCAGTGATAAGCAGGTTCCGGAATTGGATGCACTGTTGACAAGTGCGACAGAACAAGCACTACAAGAGATTTGTGGCGTCTCTTCTGATGCAGCGAAAGAGGTCGCGGAACTGCTTGTCCAGAGCGAAAATGCTCTCATTCTCTACGGTCCGTTAGCAGCGAAAGGTACCGCAGGACAGGATGTACTGAATGGTTTGACCAATCTGGCAATGGTGACTGACCACTATGAAAGATTGGCCTATATGGGACTGGAGGCCAACAGTCAGGGCTGTCGCGACATGGGCGTGTTGCCCCATCAGCTGCCTGGGCATGCCGCATTGAATGATAGCGATGCCCGAACTCGCTTGGAATCTCTCTGGAATTGCGAGTTACCCACGAGCGTGGGCAAAACCTATCGCGAAATGCTTGACGGAGCCAGTGGTGATATCCAGGCGCTCTACGTAATGGGAGCAGATCCGGCTACTGAGCGGTATGAGTGGTCTGACAACTTGGACAAGCTCGATCTTTTGATTGTACAGGATCTTTTCCTAACAGAAACCGCTCTCAAAGCAGATGTCGTACTCCCCGCTGTGAGTTGGGCCGAGGCGAACGGAACCTTTACCAATTGTGAACGCCGTGTACAGCGCGCACTCAAGGCACTTGTTGATCCACAGAGCAAAGCTGCACCGGATTGGATGATTCTCGATCATTTGGCGAATCGCATGGGTGCCGGATGGGCCTATAGCGATGAATCCAGCATTTTGGATGAGATCACAGAAGCGGTTCCCATTTACGCTGGATTGACTTGGGCGGCACTGGGTGACCAAGGCTTGCAATGGGATGCAGCAAAGATCCGACCTGAAGCAGTTTATCGACAAGCGGCACAGGCAGCATTAGCAGATAGCCCAGAGCGACCATTTGTTTTGATTGCTGGAACAGTTTCATACGACAGCGGCAACATGTTTGCCCAAACAGAACCAATGCAAAATATGTCATTTGGTCCCAAAGTGGGATTGAATGCCACAGATGCCGAGAAATTGGGTATCGAAAATGAGACACTGGTCATGGTGAGTAGTGCCTACGGTAGATTAGCACTAGCAGTATCGATTCAGGAACAAGTACAAGCGGGAACAGTTTGGATTCCGGAAAGCTTGCCCGATTCCCCAGTTGGTGCGCTTTTAAATGGCAGCGAAGTTGAAGCTGTGCAGGTTGAACGGATAGAGTAATTGGTGATTCGTAACTATTAATTTGGTATTCAGGTAGCTACGAGAGGGGTTTACTGAATACCGACAACCGAAAACTGACATCTCTCTTTATGGAGTCATTGTGGACTGGCTAAATTTAGTTGTTTTACCCGTCATTCGCATTCTCATCATGATTTTTGTGCTGTTGACATCTTTTGCCTATCTGACTTGGTACGAGCGAAAGTTGTTGGCACGCTTTCAGATCCGCTATGGGCCAAATCGGGCAGGCCCCTATGGTCTTTTACAACCATTGGCTGATGCGATCAAGGCTGCGTTTAAAGAGGAAGTAATCCCCAATCATGTGGACAAAGTGGTCTATATTCTTGGCCCCATGTTGGCACTTATCCCTGCGATCATTATTTGGGCAGTCATTCCGATTGCCAAAGGGGTTCCTGCCATTGCAGATGTGAACATTGGCTTCCTCTGGATTTTGGCGGTGGCTGGTATTGAGAGCTACGGCATTATTCTGGCCGGTTGGAGCAGCAACAACAACTATTCTCTATTGGGTGCACTTCGTTCATCGGCCCAAATGATTTCCTATGAACTGCCGCTCGGTCTCTTTCTCGTCAGCATCTTGATGCTCGCCGGAAGCTTTAGCCTCGTGGATCTGTTGGAACAACCAAGAGCCTGGTGGGAATGGATCTGGCTTTGGCTCATGTTCCCCTTCTTCTTTATTTGCATCCTGGCCGAGACCAACCGGGCGCCGTTTGATTTGCCAGAAACGGAAAATGAACTTATCGCTGGTTTTCAGACCGAATATGGTGGGATCAAGTTTTCCATGTTCTTTATTGCCGAGTATATGAACATGATCACCATGAGCGCCATAATGGCCACCATCTTCTTTGGTGGCTATCGATTGCCATTTGGCATTCTTTCCGATGTGCTTATCTTGGGTCCCTTTGTGTTGGCTGCCAAGGTGATCGTTTTGCTCTTCCTGTTCATTTGGATTCGGGCCAGCGTTGGACGTCCACGATACGATCAACTGATGGGATTTACCTGGAAAACGCTTTTGCCACTGAGCCTCGCTTATATGTTCATCACAGCTTTGATGACGGTCTATTTGAAGTAGGGATAAACAGGAGCGAGAACGGAAACAACCTATCGTAGGTTCCGTCTCTGGCGGGACAAGCGTCAAGAGAACAACCTGTTCCAAGTGAAAATCCAGGGTTCTTGACGGCAGTCACACAGAGATGTGTGACCTACAATATGCACTAGCAGCACAACCAATTTTTCAACCAGTACACGCAATACGTACCACGCAAAGATTTTATTTCTCGACATAACCTGAGCAGTCAACAGAGGTAATTATGGCACTGAATGACTTTATCAAAGGCGCCACGGAGATCGGCCGGGCAATGGGTGTCACGCTCAAACATCTTGCCCACAAGCCAATTACGACAGAGTATCCGAATGAGCCTGTTCCTGTCTACCCACGGTTTCGGGGTAAACACGAACTGCGTCGTTATGAGAATGGCATGGAACGCTGCATTGGCTGTATGCTCTGTGAAGCAGCCTGTCCAACTGACGCCATCTACGTTGATGCCGCCGAAAACAATCCGGATGATCCAACCTCACCAGGAGAGCGGTACGCCAAAACATACGAGATCAACCTGCTGCGCTGTGTGTTTTGCGGCGATTGTGAAGAAGCTTGTCCAACAGAAGCGATCGTGTTGGGACATGACTTTGCCATGGCCAACTACAATCGGCGTGACTTTGTTTTGACAAAGCCAGAGCTGTTGAATCCTGGCGAACCAAACGTTGTGATCAGACCAGAATAAAGATTGGGTGAATATCAATGTCCCTATCGGTTCTTTTTTTTGTTGTGATCGGTGCGATTAGCGTAGCCGCTGCCGTGGGTGTTATTTCCAGTCGACAGCCAGTCCATAGCGCACTGTTTCTGCTTCTGAATTTTGCGTCCTTAGCCGTTCTATATGTCACACTTGATGCCCAATTTCTAGCCGCCATTCAGGTCATCATTTATGCCGGTGGCATTGTCATTTTGCTGCTCTTTGTGATTATGTTGCTTGGTTCGGAAGATCTAAACATCGAGGCGAGCCGTCGTCAGTGGACTGGTTACGCAGGGATCTTGCTTGGCATGGTCATGCTTGGCGCCATTTCAGCCAGCCTCTTTGATGCATTTAGTGGCACTGAACTACAGGCTGCGGCCATTGAAGGGGGCGTTCCCAAAGCCGTTGGCCTATCGCTCTTCACCAAGTATGTACTGCCATTTGAATTAACGGCTGTCCTGATTTTGGTTGCATTGATCGGAGCGCTGCTGCTTGGGCGTCATTATGAGGCAGAATAAATGGTGGTATACCACAAATTGTGTAAAAGCGAGTTGGCCTCTCAGAGAGAAAGTGAATTTGCACACAATTTAGGATACCACCAAATAAATCAGGTTCATCTAAGAAAATTGTACAGATAGAGATTTTCGTAGAGACAAAGGAATGGTTCATAAATAGGTTGACAAATATGACGAGGAGAGAGCATTCTCTCTTACACGCAGTAGCGCCCAAAGCAGAGCATTGAAATGCCCTGCTGCTAAGGGAAACCGGCTGAAGACTGGTTCGACAGATGCCGTTTAGTGCGCTTTAGTGTACTTCCTGTAGCAGACGGTGGTTTCAACCGCTGGCGGACGAGCATCCCGACTGCGTGTAATAGAGAATGCCTCCTCCACATGAATAAAGCGTCAACCTATTTTTTCGACTGGAAAGAACCATCCCGAGACAAATTAGTGAAACTGTACAATTCCGTTGGTGAGCGAATAGATAAGAGGATGAATCGTGGATTCAACTAGTGGGTATCTCGTTCTCGGTGCAATAATCTTTACGATTGGCACGATTGGCGTGCTGACTCGTCGAAGCGCACTAATTATCTTTATGTGTGTTGAGTTGATGCTGAATAGTGTGAACTTAACCCTCATTGCGCTCAGTCGGCAATGGGGCAATTTGAACGGGCAAATTTTTGTCTTCATGATCATGGCTGTTGCTGCGGCTGAGGTTGCAGTTGGGTTGGCGATTCTCATTGCCCATACCCGTCACGCCCGAACAACAAACATTGATGAAATAAACTTGATGAAATGGTGATCCATGTTTTTGAGTGTTGCTTGGCTACTTTTTGTCTTTCCGGCGCTTGGTGCGCTAATCAATCTGTTTGCGGGTGCTTACATTGGTCGCAAGGTCATTGGCTCGATTGCGGCTCTCGCCGTCGCGCTGTCATTCGTCTTGGGGATCGGTCTTTATGCAGGCTTGCTGACGTTAGCGCCTGAAGAGCAGAGCATCACGGTTCACATGTGGGATTGGATCACAGTTGGCTCCTTTCATGCCTCTGCTGCGATGTTGATTGATCCATTGAGCGTCACAATGACGTTGATTGTGACGGGTGTTGGTCTGCTCATTCACATTTACGCCATTGGCTATATGGAGCATGACGAGTATTTCCAGCGCTTTTTTGTCTACTTGAACTTCTTTATCTTTGCCATGCTCATCCTGGTCTTGAGCGACAACTTTGTGGGGATGTTTGTCGGTTGGGAAGGCGTGGGATTGGCCTCTTTCTTGTTGATCGGATTCTATTTCGACAGAACAGATGAGACATATGGTTCCTATGCAGATTGTGGCAAGAAAGCTTTTATCGTCAACCGGATCGGCGACTTTGGAATGATTTTGGCGATTGCCGCCATTTGGACCACAGTCGGTACTGTTACCTTTGGTGACGTTTTTGCGCAATTTGATACACGACACCACGATGGCGATCATGGAATCGTGGGTGCGGCGAATCTTATTTGCCTATTGCTTCTATTGGGGGCAACGGGTAAAAGCGCTCAACTACCACTTTACGTTTGGTTGCCAGACGCAATGGCTGGTCCCACGCCGGTTTCTGCTTTGATTCATGCTGCCACAATGGTCACGGCAGGGATCTATATGATTGCCCGTACGCATACCATTTGGTACATTGCCGTTGATGCGTCAACCATTGCCGCTTGGATTGGAGGGATTACGGCTCTGTTGGCCGCGAGCATTGCCCTTGTTCAGACGGACCTAAAAAAGATCCTCGCCTATTCGACTATCTCGCAGCTTGGCTTTATGATGATGGCTGTGGGTGTCGGTGCATATGGAGCGGCGATCTTTCACCTAACAACGCATGCGTTCTTCAAAGCATTGCTCTTCCTGGCAGCTGGTAGCGTGATGCATGGTTTGCACGATGTGCTCGATATTCGCCGGATGGGTGGTTTGAGTCGGAAGATGCCCCAAACGGCTCGAACATTTACCATTGGGGCTGTCGCGCTTGCGGGGTTGCCCCCCCTTGCCGGCTTCTTTTCCAAAGATGCAATTAAGGTTGGGGTGATGGCAGAGGATCCAATTCTCTATGTGGTGGCTCTCTTTGCTGCACTCCTGACTGCATTTTACAGCTTCCGCACCTTGCTTTTGGTCTTTTATGGTGAGCCCCGTGATCAAGAGCTACACAATTCTGCCCATGAAAGTCCGCTGATTATGACTGCACCGCTCTGGATTTTGGCGGTATTGTCGATTTTTGGAGGCGTTCTTAATTTGCCTGGATTGTTAACAATGGAGCATTGGTTGGAACCTTCGCTTGGTTTTCATGAGCCATCGCTTGCTCTGGAATTGTTGACCGCCTTGCTCAGCATTCTTGTTGCCTCATTTGGCGCAATGTTGGCTGTCTCTTACTATCGACTCGACGAAAGGCGAATTCGTGCTCTGATTTCAAGCTTGAGCTTCTTCCAACCTATGCTTGAGCGTAAATGGTATGTAGAAGATTTTTATCGCATGGCGATTGTGGCACCTCTTGAGAAAGAAGCAGCTTGGTTGGCCAACGTTTTTGATCGCAAAGGGATCGATTTTGTGGTCAACTGGTTTGGACAGACGGGGCTACGGTTTGGTGAATGGGCGCGACGTTTGCAAAACGGAATGGTGCCGACCTACGCCTTTAGTATTTTGCTCGGTGTTGTGGTGACAGTCGCCTATTTCCTGCTTGTTTAGGCCCTTGTGGACATTCAGAAAATAATCCGGTACAAAAAGGTTAAAACCACCATGAAGATACTGAAGGTATTGAAGATTTAGTCAGAGAACCTTCAATATCTTCAATGCCTTCATGGTGAAAATGGGCTTTTTGCAGGAGAGTCAAATTAAGATCGGTAAACGAGACGGGCACATTCACAATTTTCAATTTTCAATTCACAATTGACAATTAGCTAGATTCTAATGGATTATTTACTTTCAATCATTACATTCCTCCCAATTCTGGGTGCGATTGTTGTCCTGCTGACATCAACGGACGAAGGGAAAAAATATGTTGCTCTCGGAACAACGTTGGTCACGTTTTTGATCAGCCTTCTCCTCTGGATCGGTTGGGACAGTGGCAATCCTGGGATGCAGTTTGTGGAAGATGTTGCCTGGTTGCCAGAGCTAGGATTGCGCTACCACATGGGTGTGGACGGAATCAGCCTCTTTCTTGTGCTCTTGACAACATTCTTGATGCCCATTGCTGTGGCGTTTAGCAACGAGCACGTTAATGACTATGTAGGTCCCTATCTAGCTCTGATGCTCGTATTGCAAACTGCCATGACGGGTGTCTTCCTGGCTCTCGATCTCTTCCTGTTCTTCTTCTTTTTCGAAGCTAGCCTCGTACCTATGTATTTTCTCATTGGACGCTGGGGAGGAGACAATCGAATCTATGCAGCCCTAAAATTCGTACTCTACACTCTGGTTGGTTCTGCTTTCATGCTGGTTGCGTTGTTGGCCGTCTACTTTAACGGTGGAACAGCCAATATTGTCACGCTCCAAACGGTGGCATTAGATCCAAGTTTACAAATCTGGGCCTTCTTCGCCTTTTCGATTGCATTGGCTGTAAAGGTGCCGCTCTTTCCGCTCCATACATGGTTGCCCGATGCACATGTACAAGCACCCACGGCTGGCTCGATTATTCTGGCTGGCGTTCTCTTGAAGATGGGAACTTATGGCTATGTACGGTTGGTCTTGCCTTTTTTCCCCGAGGCCGTTACACAATATGGCTCGATTTTTGCGATTGTGGCCATTATCGGGATACTCTATGGTGCGTTGGTTGCGCTCGTTCAACAGGATGTAAAATCGCTGGTTGCTTATAGCTCAGTGGCACATTTAGGCTTTGTCGTGCTGGGTGTCTTTGCCCTGAATGAGCAAGGCATTAGCGGTGCAGTTTTACAGATGGTCAATCATGGATTGAGCACGGGCGCACTCTTTTTGATGGTCGGCATGCTATATGAGCGCCGCCACACTCGGATGTTAGAAGAATTTGGAGGCTTGTGGCGCAGTGTTCCGATCTTTTGTGGCTTTTTCCTGGTTGTTGCCATGAGTAGTGCGGGTCTGCCAGGGTTGAATGGATTTGTGGGCGAATTTCTCATTCTAGTTGGTGCCTATGCCGCGAACCCCTGGTTTGCAGTCTTCGGTGCATTGGGCGTTATCCTGGCTGCCTGGTATCTTTTGACTGCCTTTCGCAAAGTTGCTCAAGGTACAATTACAAATGATGCCAATCAAGCAGATAATTTATCTGACCTGAATCTGCGTGAGATGGCCATGCTTGTGCCGCTTGTGCTTCTCTTTTTCGTCATTGGTCTCTTTCCCAATCTCTTTTTGAGCAAGATCAATCCATCGGTTGAAACCCTGCTGGATGCTCAACCTGCTTATACAGTCGATGAAAGCCACGCATTCAGCGAGCAGGATAGCCAGGTTGTCATCATTACCAACGGCATAAATGAGGTAGAACGGTAAATTATGTTCGAAGTATCAAGTCTGACCGAAACCAACTACATTGTCATGCGACCACATCTGTGGCTCATGGGATTTGCTTTGTTGGTCATGATTATCGACATGTTCAGCAGTGATGAGCAGCCAAGGCTGCGCGTCTTCTTGCCTTGGGTAACTTTGGTGGGCGTCCTTGTAACCGGTTGGCAATGCTTACAACTTCTAGGTCATGAACCAGTCTCTTTTCAAGGTGCTGCCGTTCTCGATCGCTATGCGATTGGTGTTGCACTTGTGGTGTTGGTCGCCACAGGTCTTAGCGTCTTGTTGAGCACAGGCTATATGCCCAAAGTCAATAAACAACTTGGTGAATATTACGCTCTCCTTCTTCTCTGTGCCCTGGGTATGATGGCCATGGGAAGCGCAACAGATTTGATCACCGTCTTTTTGGCGCTAGAAACATTTTCGCTCGCACTCTACATCTTAAGCGGGCTGAATCGGGCCAGTCCGCGCAGCACCGAGTCCGCAATGAAATATTTCCTGCTTGGTGCATTTGCCAGCGGCTTCTTTGCATATGGTGCTGCACTGATTTATGGTGCAACGGGTAGCACACAGTTTAACGCCATTGCAGAGACATTAGCCAGCGGCAACTATGATACGCTCTTGCTCTTCCCTGGCATTGCCCTACTCCTTGTCGGTTTCGGCTTCAAAGTCAGCATGGTGCCGTTCCACATGTGGACACCCGATGTCTACCAAGGAGCACCCACACCCGTCACAGCCTTTATGAGTGTGGGCACCAAAGTTGCAGCGTTTGCTGCCTTTAGCCGTTTTTTGATGCTTACACCCGAAGAACACAAAGTGACAGTTGGCTGGATTCTGGCATTTTTCGCATTGTTGACCATGACGCTGGGCAACTTTGCTGCCATGCAACAGAGCAGCCTCAAGCGACTGTTGGCCTATTCAAGTATTGCACATGCGGGTTATATTCTTGTGGGACTGGTTCCTGGAACAGAAGAGAGCATATCCGCCGCAATATTCTATCTCTTTGTTTATGCCTTCATGAATATTGGAGCCTTTGCCATCGTCATTATGCTGGAGAATAAAGATGGCGATGCAATGCGAGATGTCACCGTCGGCTTGGGGAAACGATGGCCTCTTTTGGCCATGATCATTGCTCTCTTTATGTTTAGTCTAAGTGGTATGCCTCCGTTGGCTGGATTCTGGGGCAAAGTCTTTGTCTTTAAGGCCGCTGTGAATGATGGTTGGATTGTCTTGACGATATTGGCAGTGATCAATAGTGCCGTCAGTGCCTACTACTATCTACGCATTACAATCGCCATGTATTTTGAGGAACCAGGGTCAACAACGGCCACCGAACGCCAAAGTTGGCCTGCGCTCAATATTGGTCTGGCGCTTACGGCCATTTTTACGGTTCTGATTGGGATTCTGCCGGGAATGTGGACAGGTCTCTTTTTACAATAGATGAGTACCTTGTGGGGTGGTTCAGAATTAGGTTTACACTTTTGATACATAGATAAAAATCTATATGAGGTCATTTTCTGCCTGAGCATGGCTCAAAGTAGAAAATATAAACATCTTTTCTCTTTGCAAAAATGTAAACCTAATTGTCCGCCTAAAATGAACCACCCCTACCTTGTTATGTTTAACATCCACTAGGCCGCAATCGATAGATTCACGAAAAACAATAGAACAGTTCTATTGATAATAAAGCGTCGTCCAAGCGCTTGGGCGACGCTTTATTATTGGAAAAAGTGCGCTTGCCCATTACAATATTGGCCTTGGTCATTGTGTTGCAGTAGAACAAACAGCTTGTTTGTTCAGCGCCACAGACGAACAGACGATACTATCTGGCGAAAACGATGACTGTACGCCACAATATCCATCAACGATGAGGCTATCATCTACATTTGGGTTTGTACCACAAAGCGTATAAATGGAGTAGGCTCTCTGACTAAGGGCTTACCCGAAAAGTTCTGTGACGATGTATTCTCGCTCGAGAAACCGGTCGAACTCACAACCACTTTTCGGATAGGTTCTAAGCGGTCTCCATTTGCACACCTTGGGACACACTGTCTAGTATTTCTGCATGATCTTATTCATTCAGCAGCAGGAGTTTAAACTTGAGCCGATTTGCCTGGGTTGCGATTGGTACACTGACAATTATCAGCATTGCACTGCGTCACCAAGTCCTCTTCTTGATGAGCCTCACGCTGATTGTATTTGCCATCGCTGTCCATTTTTGGGGAAAGTATTGCCTTCACAATGTAACCTATCAGCGCTATTTTGAGACAAATCGACTCTTTTTTGGCGAAGAGACCGCCATGCGGGTCGAAATTGTAAACGCCAAACCGCTGCCTGTTGCCTGGTTGCGCGTTGACGACGAAGTGCCCCAAGCATTGGAATTGAGCACGCGTCATGAGTCTGAGCAGTTGAATCGGGGGCGCCGTCGCCTTGTGCATGTCTTTTCACTGCGCTGGTATGAGCGCGTGATTCGACGCTATCGTGTCCGCGGGACGAAACGGGGGATTTGGGAGTTTGGTCCGACAACTCTGCGGTCGGGCGATCTCTTTGGTTTCGACATCCAACGCGAAGCGGTGGATGAGACGATCCATTTGCTCGTCTACCCTCGTCTCTTTCCTTTGGAAACGCTTGGTTTTCCAGCCCAACACCCCTTTGGCGATTTTCAGAGTCAGCAGCGTTTGGTTCAAGATCCGCTTCGGTTGATGGGCGCCCGTGAGTATAGTTCTGGCGACAGCTATCGACATATTCACTGGAAGGCCACGGCGCGTCGACAAGCGTTGCAGACGAAAGTCTTTGAGCCATCAGCTTCAAAACCAACCGCTATTTTTCTCAACGTGGACACCTATGATCGATTTCATGAGGGGCAAGACTACGAGATTCGTGAGTTTGCCATCAGCGCCGCGGCATCCATCGGGCGTCAACTATGGGAAGATGATCATGCTCTGGGACTCTATGCCAACACCATGATTCGACCCATCATTACAGACAGTCAAATCGAGTCTGCAAGCCGCATCCGTATTCCGCCGCGCAGACATCCCGCCCAATTGGTCTATATCCTTGAAGCATTGGCAAAGATTGACTATGGACGGGGACGCTGGCCATTTCCCCAATACTTAACGGCTGCGAGTCGCCGCTTACCCTATGGCGCAACAATTGTTGTCGTCACAGCCGTGATCACGCAAGCGTTACATCTTGCCCTGACCGATTTACGACGGAAGCACTATGGTGTGGCACTGGTCGGCGTTGGTGCAGCGCAACTCGAAAAACCGATTCCGGGTGTAGATTATTTTTATCTTGGAGGACGCGAACGGTGGCAAGCATTGGAAGCAGAGGGCGCTGAGGTTAAAGATTTGTAAGATTATTCTAAAAATTAATTGATCGCAGAGTATTCATATTGCGTGGTACGTTTTGCGTAGTACCAGTGACATAAATTGTTAGTCATATGTGAGCTTTTTTGAAGACCATAGAGAATGACCCTATGACAGAACAAGTCGGATTCAGTCGAGCAGTGCCAGATCAGAATCACATTACTCCATCCTAGCAGATTCAGTGGAGTTGGCTCAACGACGGTGCTTTGCCTCTGTTGGTAACGCTTTTGCGAACGTGCTGGTTTTGGCCTTGGCTCGCCCTGCTTCAACTTGTATTGTCACCTTCGGAACCGCGCGTTGTCCTGCCCATCTGGACGATTGCGGCAATTCCCTTATTCTTTACTTTCTGGTAAAGGCTTGAGTGACAAAGGGCAAACCGAAAGGGGCGGAAAAAAGAATCCACCCTGAAAAAACGGGATAAAATGTAAAAATAGTGCTCGGCTAGTTTAAGCAGCGGCATTGAGGCGGCGATGAGCGAGAACGCCTTTAGGTAAATGGTGTGAAACCGAGGCCTTTTTCCGAAAGTCAGGGTCGAGTTGGTCAGGAGTTGGAAAAAGAGCACTCGAGAGAACACGGCGCAGCCTGCCGGGAGTGGATTGAGGCTCTCGATCCCAGTAGCCAGTCGGTATGGGAGGAAGAGAAGCGGCTAAATGGGAAAGAAGATTGCCAGCAAGCAGCCCCAGTTCAGGTAAGCGGAAACAAGCCTCATCGGCATGAACAAATTGACGATGTAAGCCAATCATCTGCTTGGAAGCCAAGGGGGGAGGTTCAACAGGCCAGCGTTCCAGGTAGACAAGATAAATGGTTTCAGGCTGCAAAGTCATAACGGTCGCCAAAACCAAAGGTGTGTTGTAGGCCGGATCCTGAATGACGTAAATCGAGTAGGTACGGTTGGCTGTATCCACCTTGGTTGTTCTGGGGACGAGATTGTGCCATGCTTGATAGCAAATCAGGCGACCACTATAGAGAAAGCGACCAGACGAGTCCGGAGTTGTAGCCTCGAGTCGCTTTCCCTTATAGCTGCGAGAGAGCGGACGCACAATATCACCATATTCAGGTGGTCTGCCTTTTTTTCTTTGCGTTTGGGGAACTCATTGCGGCGCACTGTGCAGTTAATGGCTTCCCGCAGGACAAATCGGTCGATGCCGCTTTCTAGCATTTCTCTGATTGTAAACCCGGCATCGACCACCGCCACTTCGTCTGACTCCAGTGATTTCTTCGTCTCTGTCAGCAGCTTTTTCCGAAACTCACTTTCCTTTGTTCCAACCGTGCATCTCATGATTGCCTTGAGCAGTGGCACTCGCTTCCCGCCTATCTCCCCCGAGCTTATCATCACTCCAAAGATGAGCGCGGGCAATGCCCGACGAGCCGTTGAGTTATAGAGTCGGTTCACTTTCCCTTGCAGCTTCGGTCGCCAGAACCCTGTGATATCTATGCTTTTCACTCGGTACCCTTCTAACTTTTTTGCCTCCCATTCCCCTTTCCACTTCTTCTTGCCACGACCCCAGCAGACTTGTGATATCCCATGATCCATATCGAAAGCTTCGCCGGAGCTCCTCATCTTCAAACCCGCTTTCTTTCAATGCGCTATGGATTGCTCCTCGACTTTTCAGAAACGACCCATTCAGCATTGCCCACATCAGACGCATTACATTTACGTTTGTTCCCATCGGCGTTACTTGCAATACATTCATCAGTACTGCTATAGTTATTTCTGGCGCGGTTAGCATTCCTTCCTCCTTTTTGGGTTCTCTACCTTTAGGATGAACTGCTAACCGCTTTTTGTCACATTTCTCACCTCATCTCTTTTCTTTTACCAGAAAGTAAAGTTATAACCAAAAGTGTAATGGATTTCATTCTGCTCCGTTATAGAAAATGTCAGGGGCAAATCCAAGAAAATGCTTCCAGCACATCTGGAAGATGAGTGTATTGATTTTGCCAACAGCCTGGCGGATATCTTTTTTGCTCAACAGCCAATGCAATGTTGAGCCATACTTCTACAATCAGGAAAATGATGATGAGCTTTAAAACAAACTGGAAACGATATTTTTTGAATGGGCCCACTGCGCTTGTTGTCGCAGCTGGACTCACCTATTCATTCACAGTCGCACCACAGTTGGTCAATGCGCAAGCGGGACAGAGTACAACGTTCGATAGCCCGCTTGATGGCAAAGATCATCGTGGTTCACGCAACGACCGCAATGGACGAACCAGTGCCTTCCAAACTCATTTGGCAGAAGCGCTTGGCATCACGCTCGAAGAGTTGCAAGCTGCGCAAGAAACAGCACGGGAGGATTCTGTTGGGGAAGAGAGTAGCCAAGAGCGTCTGGCAGAAGTACTTGGAATCACAGTAGACGAACTTCAGGTGGCGCGCCAAGAGGCCATACAGTCAGCCTTGGAGCAAGCAATCGAAGATGGTCGTATCACCGAAGAACAAGCAGAACTAAGAGAAGTGGCGCAGGATCTGCGAGAGTTTATCGATGGAGCTGCACTGTTGGCAGACGCATTGGGCGTGAGTGTTGAGGACTTGGAGACCGCACGGGAGACCGGCACATCGCTCCGTGACCTGATAGACGAGCTGAATCTCGACCCGTCCACAGTCCGAGAAAATTTACAAACGGGCTATGATGCTGCCGTTCAGCAAGCCGTTGATGAAGGCATTGTCACTCAAGAGCAAGCAGAAGCACTTCAGGTAAATGATCGGACGTTTCCAAATGCTGGAAACCGAGATAATCGCCGCGATGGAGAGCGTGACCGGCGTGCCAACAGCAACAGGGCCCGCAGCCGAAACTCTGATGATGAATCTTTCGCCAACGACAACCTGACTAATGAAGCATTGATCGAAGATGAATCTGAGCAAAACTCACTCGATAGTAATTCAAATACGAATATTCAGAATACGTTGACAGTAAGTACAACAGCAAGTGACGCTGATGATGAAAACGAGGCGGAGAATAACGTGACAGAGACCATTGCCGATGACGCTCAAAACAATACGCCGGGTAACGAGGAGTCTGCCGATGAAGACCGCCCGAATCGCCGCCGTGGGAATGGAAATCGCAGGGGTCAACCTAGAAATGATACTCAGCAAGATCAGAATGAACCAGAGACTGCTCAAGACAATGATAACGATAATGGTGACGATGACAGTTCCGATAATGGTTCGGAAAGTACGGGCAATAGCGATGAGAGTGGCGATGAAACACCCAGCCGCGAGCGACCAAGACGAGGGCAACGCGGTCAAGGTCGTGGCTAAGAACCCATCCGCCAAGTAGTTGTGAGCCCGATCGGCTTACCGGGTCAGAATGCATCGTCACAAATTGTTATCACAACTTCAGGATGAATTCCATACAATCTCCACATCATCTGACCACATTGTCGATAATCGCACAGTAAAATAAAGGTGTGAAGAGATACATTTTTTAACTTTCAGCTTTTGGAGAATTTACGATGAAACAGTATTTAAAGTATATCTTGGTCGTAGTACTTGTCATCGCTACAGTTGGTAGCACAACTGCTGCATACGCCGCCGCAGAGGAACATGGTCGTCGCGGTCGTGGAGGTGGTGGGACAGTCACAGCCGTCGGTGCCAGCAGCATCACAATTCAGAACCGCAACGACGAGTCAGTTGTGGTTAACGTTGGCGATGACACCCGCATCTTCCTCGTGGAAACCCAGAGCGACGGAAGCTTGAGTGATATTAACGTAAATGACCGAGTTGGCATTCGTGGTCGCCGCAATGACGATGGAAATGTGGATGCGAGAGGCATTGTGGTCATGCCCGATGGCGATCATACTGGTGGCCGCGTCGCGAGCGTAAACGGATCAACCATTTCGCTCGAAAAACGTAATGAGACCGTGACCGTGATAGCCAGCACCAATACAAAAGTTTTTGTGAACGGTGAAGAGGCTTCTCTCACTGATATCAGCCAAGGCATGCATCTTCAAGCCTTTGGCACGCTTCAGGAGGACGAATCCGTGTCGGCAACGCTCATCATTGCCCGGGATGGACGAGACGGCGAGCAGCCCCGAGAGGGTCGCCCAGGACGAGGTGCAGGGCGTGGCACGGGTGGTCAACGCACAGCGCCAGGTCAGCAAACATAATTGCCCTACAACGAATTCCTATATTAACCCAATAAACAATGGAGACCGAGGAACTGATTCCTCGGTCTCTTTACATAGGATTTGTAAAAGAAGGCTCTACGCTAGATAGTGTACTTGACAACGTGATTCGTGGTACGTGGTGCGTACTGGATCGCTTGACGCACCACGTATCACATACCACGCAGCACGAATTCATCGCTTGTACACTTTGTTGCGAAGACCCTAAAAGAATAACGGCTTAATTACCTCAGAGCTGATTGCAGAGAAAGGCACCTCTGTCAAGTGGGCAATTGATCGTAATATTTCTGAAGGTATTCTGGGAATGTGATGGTATCAGTTGCTTCCAACCGTGCTTGTTTTTCGAGTGAGTCATTTGCCATTTGGGTAAATTGAACAGCATCCTCATCTTCAAAAGGAATGCTTCGGATTGTCTCTTGATGCTGACGCGACATGCGCATGGCAAAATCAGAGAAAGATTCGTGATTTTCATTCATAATTCGTATCATCCGCGCTGAAGGTGTGCGCTCTGGATCATATACTGCTTCTCGCTGTGATTGCAGCGCATTTGTATATGGATGGGGAACAGGACTTTGGCGCTGTTCTCGTTGTCTTTTGTCCGAATCAAGAATGCTACAGAGTTCCTCCATTGCAGATAATACCTTGTTGGCCCACTCCATCACTGAACGTTGTTCACCATGATGTTGAAGACGTATGGCGGGATCGCGACCATGTCTTGCTGTCAGACTTTGATTGTACGCAATTACTTTCTGCTCAGTTTGATCGATTGGTGGACTCTCCTGCAGCAGGCAAAAGAGTAGAAACGCTTCGATGAAATGGGCATCGGTTTCCCCAATACCGAGCGGCTCAAAGGCATTGACGTCTAAAACACGCAGTTCGATATAATGGACGCCACGCGTACGCAGAGCATGAACGGGTGGTTCGCCCGATTTCATGATCTGTTTTGGACGCACAGAACTGTAAAATTCGTTCTCAATCTGAAGCAGATTTGCATTGAGTTGCTGATACACACCGTTTTGTTGGATTCCCAATTTTTCATATGGCGCGTATGGTGTGATCACTGCTCGCGTCAGGTCGGCAATATAGTCATCGAGGTGGTTGTATGATATGCCCAGATTGATTTGGCCACTATTTTTGTAGCCGATATTACTCATTCGTAGCGATGTTGCATAAGGTTGGTAATAGCTATTGGGGTCAAATTCCTGAAAATCAGCATTTATCTTTTGGAGAAATGATTTACATATAGCAGGTGATGCACCAAAAAGATAGGCAAGCAACCATTCATACCGCATGACGTTGCGTGCCAGCCCTAAATATCTTGCAGAGATAAAATCCCGCAAAGTCTGGCTGTCCTGCTCCACTTCTTGAAAAATTGGCCACAAGCTGGTCGGTACCGAGTAATTGAAATGAATCCCACTGATTGCCTGCATCATCCGTCCATATCGAACGTCTAAGCCTCGCCGATAGGTATGTTTCATTTGGCCGACATTGGACGTGCCATACTGTGCAATGGGGATATCTGTTGGTTTGGTAACGAAGCAAGGCATACTGGTTGCCCAAAGCAGTTCATCCACTTCGATATTTCGGTAAACAAACTGATGGATACGCTGGAGATAGTTGAGGGTCGTATGAATTGATACAAAGGGAGGGGTAATCAGCTCTAATAATGCCTCTGAGAAATCAGTTGTGATAACAGAGTGTGTAAGTGCCGAACCCAGTGCGACGGGGTGAGATTCCTGCGAGAGTCTCCCATCTTGAGTGACACGTAGGCTCTCTTTTTCAATGCCGATTTGACCATTGCTTAAAGAAAAGATTTGATTGGCGCGCGACAGTTGATTCAGACGCTGATGAAACAAGCGATACAAAGTTTTAAATCCCTAAGCTCTTAGTGCCTATCCGAAAAGTTCTGTGACGATCTATGTCAAGCGTCATCTTTATAGCCACATCACTTAAATTTCGGACAATCATCCCTCGATCAAAAGATGTTCCAATTATACGAAGTTTAAGTGGCGTCACTAATGGTGATATGACGGAGAGTAATTGTGGCACATTTGAATAGACCAGTCAAGCATTGACTGGGCGAAAATCAGCCTTTTGCCCACTTCCTCATTCCAGTTGTGTCCAGGAAGACTTCGACTTCTCCATGGAAGCAATTTGGGCTCTCCAAACCGTTTCCATGCATTATAGTGAATCACTCATTAATGCATTTTGAATCGTTGATAGCAGGATATGTGAATCATACGGTTTCTGTAGAAACCCTGTCTGTTTTTCTCGTCTGAAGTTTTTTGTCACTTCCTGTTCGTTATAGCCAGACGATAGGATGATTTTCAAAGAGGGATCTATTTTTCGCAATTCATAAAAAGTTTCTTCGCCGCTCATAACTGGCATCTGCATATCGAGCAGAACCAGATCGATCTCGTTTCTATTTTTTTGGAATTTGTCTAACCCATCCTGCCCATTGTTGGCTGTAATCACTTTAAGACCCTCGGTTTTTAGAATATCGTTAATGGCCTCGCGTACGGGAGCCTCGTCGTCTACAACGAGTACAGACCCAAGGTTATTCATGTGACATGGTGATTGATAGTCAATTTTCGCCTCAAGTTGCTCGGTCCCTTCACGGGCGGGAAAGAAGAGGCTAAAGGTTGTGCCTTGACCAACCTGACTATCAACGCTCAGGCCACCACCATAGCGTTGCACAATACCAAGTGTAGCGGATAAACCCAAGCCGCTACCGGTGGGTTTTGTTGTGAAATACGGATCAAAAATGCGATCTATGGTACTTGGCTCCATCCCACTGCCGTTGTCTGAAATCTTCAGGTAGACATAACGACCAGGCACAAGTCTTTCGATTCCTATATACGATTGTGATTCATTCTCAAGGATGTTGTCTTCCCCCGTTTCTATTCGAATCAGCCCCGTTTGATTCTCAATTGCTTCAGCAGCATTAATTACCAGATTCATTGTAATCTGTTGAGCATGACCTCGATCAATTTCAATTGTCGACAGATCTGGGCTAAGTTGCAACTGAAGCTCTGAATTCTTCGGCAATACAGCATCAAGCAATCCAGAATTGTCCAAAATGAGTTGGTTGATATCAACTGCTTCAAGAACAAAAGCACCTTGCCCCGTATACGCCAACAATTGGCGCGTCAAATCTGCTGCTCGTTTGGACGCTTTGACGGCTTTTTCAATATGATTCCGTGCAATATGTCTATCAGGCAAACGTCGCAGGGCAAGGGACGTTTGTGATAGAACGCCAGTTAGTAGGGGTGGTTCATTTTAGGCGGACAATTAGGTTTACATTTTTGCAAAGAGAAAAGATGTTTATATTTTCTACTTTGAGCCATGCTCAGGCAGAAAATGACCTCATATAGATTTTTGTCTATGTATCAAAAGTGTAAACCTAATTCTGAACCACCCCTACTTTTGCAGCATTTTTTACTCTGGCAGAATTGCAGACGAAAGTACGAAGTTTAAATATTGTGACTATTAGGTTAGTAGGCAAGCGGCTGTCTTAGGTAAGCGGCTTTAGATCATCCAAAATCCACGGCATGAGTTCAGCAACCGTTGGATGAGTGAGGACGGCCCGACGGAAGACTTTGTAGGATTGTTTTGTGTGCATGAATGGGGCGAACATGTTAATTACTTCGTCACCACCTACGCCCAAGACTGTTGCTCCTAAAAACTCCTCACTATCGGCATCGACCAGAATCTTGACCAGGCCATCGGTCTCATCTTTCTCTCGGGCGCGAGAGATGCGGGTCATGGGTCGAGTGGCCATGAGTACATTGCGACCGCTTTTGCGCGCCTCTTTTTCACTCATACCGACGCGACCCAGCGGTGGATCGATGAACATGGCATAAATGGGAAAGCGGTCAGAGAGCTTGCGGGCTTCCCCATAGGGTACGTCGTCGTTGTAATGATCCCAGAAGATCTCGCCATCGTTGACCGAGGTATGGGTAAAAGCCGCCTCACCATTGACGTCACCCACAGCGTAAATGTGCGGGACGTTGGTCTGCATCGTATCGTTAACCGGAATGAAGCCCCGCTCGTTCGTTTCCACACCGGCTACAGCCAGATTCAGTTTTTCCGTATTGGGCACGCGCCCAGCGGCAACGAGTAAGTGAGATCCCTGCACCGCTTTGGATTCATTCCCTTGTGTAAAGAAAACTTTTACACCATCACCAGTTGCAGGTTCAACGCGATCGACCTGCATGTTAAACTCAATCTTGATCCCCTCTTTGCGCAAAATATCTTTGGCAATCTCAGCAATGTCTGCGTCTTCGCGGAACATCAGTTGGGGACCGCGTTCCAGAATGGTCACTTCGCTGCCAAAGCGGCGAAACGCTTGCGCGAATTCCAAGCTAATGTAGCTACCGCCGATGATGACAAGATGTTGGGGCAATCTATCCAACTCGAGTAATCGTACGTTATCCAACCAGTTGACTTGGTCTAGCCCTGGTATCGATGGTGTGCGGGCTCTGGCACCTGTATGAATCACAATTGTATCTCCAGCGATGGTTTCATCACCAACGCGGATGGTATGGTCATCTTCAAAGTGGGCGTATGCGTTGTAGAGATCCACACTCTCCATGCCTGCCAACCACTTTTCTAGCATTCCGCTGCCGCCGTTGCGGATCGCGTTCTGGCGTTCCATCACTTTGTCAAAGTCGATGGAAAAGTGATCGATATTCACGCCAAAATCTGCACCCCGGCGCGCCATGTGTGCGGCTCGCGCGCTGGCAACGATGGTTTTCGTTGGTGTACAGCCATAATTCACACAAGA
Source organism: Chloroflexi bacterium TSY (assembly GCA_019217005.1). The sequence goes on along the minus strand of JAHBNG010000032.1, from coordinate 2,505 downwards.
GCCACCAAAGCGACCTCCTTCCGCAATGGCAACGGTTTTGCCGGCGCGCGCCAGGCGTTGAATCACCGTTCCGGTGGCCTGCCCCGTGCCAATCCAGATGACATCGTATCGTTTCATGTGTTCTTCTCCGTTCTGGTGCAGCAATTGCACCCAGAGTACAGCACACTGTATTGAACTTGTGCAACTCGTGTCCGAGTGTGTACCACAAAGTGTGTAAATGAAGTCATGTCTCTGACTGAGTAGTCGCCATTTACACACTTTGGGACACACTCCGTCGTGTGCTGGCTTTAATCAATTGAGTGAGGTTCTTCTACCCTCAGTTTGCAAAACGAAACATCCTTAGAGCGGGTTTTAAAAGGTGCGATCAGTGCCGCTTGAGTAGCCGGAGACGTATCGAAACCAAACGGGTTGACCCGCAAACGCTAGTTTCGATACCACTTCGTGACTCAACCGGCGTTTGCTCGCCCTTTCGTCGGACTTCTAAGACACCCTCTTACTTCTGATGAAGCGAGATGAAAGATTCTTAGGCTAAACCAAAAAAATAATTATACGCGAACGAGAGAATGGAGAGGGGGAATAAGGACAAACCATTTTTCTAAACCAGGTAAACGTTGGAAGCGTTGTGCCAAACGGTCCATCTCTTTCTGAGTGAGTTTGACGCCGGTCTCATAAAGAGTGGAATTCAGGTGAACGAAGGGTTGTAGTTGGTTAAAGCGAAAAGAACGGGCAAAATTGAGAACGGTCTCAAGAGAATCGAGAAGAGAACCGTTCCAGTGTTTTTCAAGATGGCCCCAAACCCGTTCGATGGGGTTGTATTTACTGTGATAAGGAGGGTAGCAGGCGAGCTGAATAGAGAGACGATACATAAACTGAGTCCGACGGGTATGATTTTCGGGACCATTGTCCTGATTGATCACGAGGGTCTTGACGTGAGGAAAGTGTTCACGTACGCTTTCCCAAAAATCAATCAGGCAGTCGACAATACAGTCACTCGTCACTTTCGACTGAGTCAAGTAAAGAAAGAGTTCCTTGGTTGAAGGGAGGTAAATGCCAAAGGGTGACTTTCTCGGTCTTCTTATCTTGAAAGTCATGATCGAGCGCTTTGACAACCACTCGACTTATCCCTTCTCTCGAGAAACGGTCAAGTAAAATCGTCGCTTTGGCATCCCAAGAGAGGCGCAGAACCGTCTCGTCTGCATCCGCTTCTTGATTGATCTGATGAATTCTATCAAAGATCGCATCGGTCTCTGGGATCTTTTTCACTGGTTGACTTTTTTTGACCCGGTTTGAGCCATAGCCTAACTCATTGAGCTTCAAGCGGATGGCCTCTTCGCCAGGCAATTCCTCATCTGTGTATCCTTTCTGCTCGATGAGCTGGGTACGCATTTCGGCGGCGGTTAGTCGAGTGTACAATTGGGGTCGAAAGGTGGGATCGGTCTGGCTGAATTGATCGGCGATTTCAACCATATCGGCCAGTAAAGTGGGGATATGGTCTTCGGCTTTTTTGCGACCACGTCGGTGGCTTTGGTCGACATAACAGAAGCCGCCTTCTAGTTCTTCCAGGGCTTTGGCTATCGTCGCCCGATTCCAGCCCAACTCTCGTTCTGCTTTCGTCGGACTCCCTTCGCATATCGTTTTGACCGTTTGGGCCATGAAGTGCCTTCTTTCGTATCCACTTAACATGGCCTTCGTCTCTTTCAAGACTTCAACCATTTCTGGCGAGATTGTCATTTTTGCTCCTTTTGGAGAGCTAGTTTAACACCTTCTCGCGTATATTTTATTTTTTGGATTGGCCTTACAGAGGAATATTATTTACCCTGAAAGATCGGTCTTTCTTTGTTCACAAATGCCGCAACCGCGTTCTTGTGATCCTCTGTCCCGGCTGCGACCGCATAGTGAGACGACATCATATCGAGATGCGTTGTTAAATCGGAGCGTAGTCCCTCATAGGTCGCCCGCTTGATCAGACGCAATGCAACGCTTGGACCTTCAGCTAGCCTTTGGGCAAACTCATAGACGGTCGGAATCAATGCGTCATGGGGCACGATTCGGTTGACCAGACCGATCCGTTCTGCTTCTTCGGCTGAAACCCAATCGCCTGTCCACATGAGTTCCAGCGCCTTGGCCAAACCAATCAAGCGCGGCAGGAAAAATGCGCCGCCATCTCCTGGAACCAACCCCACTTTGGCATAAGTCGATGCCAGCTTGGCCTGATCTGAACAAAACCGCAGGTCGCACATGAGCGCCATATCGAGACCCGCACCAGTCGCTGCACCGTTGATGGCGCAAATAACTGGTTTGTCCAGTCGTTCCATGGCCCAGGCTACCTCGTGAACCTCATCCAAAAAGGCTTTTTGTGCCGGCGCGCCTCCCTCATCCAACCGGTCGACCATATCCTTGATATCGCCACCGCTGCAAAAAGCTTGGCCTGCTCCCGTTAGAATTACAACATTGATATCGTCTCGCTGGCGACATTCGACGAGCGCATTGGTCCATAAAGCGAGC